>DATLGL010000066.1:0-13054 GCA_035540495.1 Acidimicrobiales bacterium | reverse complement strand
GGGCGAACACCGAGAACCTCGGGCTCTCGATCGTCGCCACCGGCGTCGTCGCCCTCGCCTTCCAGCCGGTCAAGGAGCGGGTGACGCTCTTCGCCAACTACCTGGTGTACGGCAAGCGGGCCACGCCGTACGAGGTGCTGTCGGAGTTCACCCAGCGCGTGTCGGAGACGCCGGGTGCCGACGAGGTCGTCATCCGGATGGCCCAGATCCTCGGTGAAGGCACCGGCGCGCGGCGGGCTGACGTCTGGCTCAAGATCGGCAACGAGCTGCGTCCTGCGGCGTCGTGGCCCGCGAGCGTCGAGCCGCCGCACCCGCTCCCGATCACCGGCCAAGAGATCCCGTGGATCGAGAACGTCACGTCTGCCGCCGCCGTGCGCCACCAGGGCGAGCTCTTCGGTGTGCTGTCGGTGACGAAACCGCAGAACGAGACGCTGACACCGACGGAGGACAAGCTCCTCGACGACCTCGCGCGCCAGGCCGGGCTGGTGCTGCGCAACGTGCAGCTGACGGCCGACCTGCTGGCGCGGCTCGAAGAGCTGCGAGCTTCGCGGCAGCGGCTGGTCGCTGCGCAGGACGAGACCAGGCGCCGGCTCGAGCGGAACCTGCACGACGGCGCCCAGCAGCAACTCGTGGCGTTGAAGGTGCAGTTGTCGCTCATCGAGGGGATGATCGACGGCCTCGGGGATGACGCGAAGCCGATAGCCGAGATGGTGTCGATGGTGAAGACGCAGCTCGGCGACGCGCTCGAAGACCTGCGCGATCTGGCCCGCGGCATCTTCCCGCCGCTCCTCGCCGCCGAGGGCCTCGTCAGCGCGCTCACCTCGCAGGCTCGCAAGGCGACCGTGTACGTCGAGGTCGAGGGAAGTGACATCGGCCGCTATGGCCAGGACGCCGAGTCGGCCGTGTACTTCTGCGTCCTCGAGGCGTTGCAGAACATCCAGAAGTACGCCGGGGCCGAACACGTCACCGTGCGGCTGGAAGATCAGGGCGGGCTGCTGCAGTTCGAGGTGATCGACGACGGCACCGGCTTCGACACCGAGCACACGCCGCACGGTTCGGGCACGGTCAACATGCGCGACCGCATGGAGGCGCTCGACGGCAGCCTCGAGATCCGGTCGACGGTCGGGGAGGGCACCGTCGTCGTCGGAAGGCTCCCTGTCACCCGTCAAAGCTGACGAAAGCTGGGAATCCTGCGCGCGCCAGCGCCGTTGGATGTATCAGCATCGGTTCAGGGAGTGATGAACACGTGAGCAAGAACACGCTGAAGACCTACGTCCTGTTGGCGGGCCTCGGCGGCATCCTCGTGCTCGCCGGGTCGGCGTTCGGCCGCGGCGGCGCCTTCATCGGCCTCGCCCTCGGCCTGGTCATGGTCGGGGCCTCCTACTGGTTCTCCGACAAGATCGCGATCAAGGCGGCCCGGGCCGTCCCCGTCACCGAGCAGGAGATGCCCGAGTACTACGCGATCGTGCGCGAACTGTGCGATCGGGCAGGCATGCCGATGCCGAAGCTGTACGTGACGCCCGATCTGCAGCCGAACGCGTTCGCGACGGGGCGCAACCCCGAGCACGCCGCCGTTGCGGTGACCCAGGGGATCCTGCAGATCCTCGACTGGAACGAGCTGCGCGGCGTCCTCGCGCACGAGATCAGCCACGTCGACAATCGCGACATCCTCATCGGGTCGGTCGCCGCCGCGATCGCCATGGGGATCACCTTCATCGGCCGCATGGCGATGTGGGCCGGCATGTTCGGCGGCTTCGGAGGCAGCGACGACGAAGATCGGCCGAACCCGATCGCCCTTCTCGCACTCGCGATCCTCACGCCGATGGCGGCGATGCTCATGCAGATGGCGCTCTCTCGGTCGCGCGAGTTCGAGGCCGACCGCTCGGGCGCCCGACTGATCGGCGACGGTGAGCCGCTGGCCCGTGCGCTCGAGAAGCTCGAGATCGGCTCGCGCCGGATCCAGATGGACATCGATCCTGCGCACGCGCAGGCGTTCATCGTCAATCCGCTGACGGGCCGGAACGTCCAGTTCGCGAACTGGTTCCGCAGCCACCCGCCGACGGAGGCCCGCGTCGAGCGGCTCCGCGAGCGCGAGTGGAGCCGCACGCTCTGAGCGGTCAGTCGCGGAAGTTCTGGAACTGCAGGGGCAGGTCGAAGTCCTCGGCCTTGAGCGCGGCGATCACCGCCTGGAGGTCGTCGCGCTTCTTCCCCGTGACCCGGACCTGATCGCCCTGGGTCTGTGAGCTCACGCCCTTGAGCTTCATGTCCTTGATGAAGACGTTGATCTTCTTGGCATGGTCGGACGTGATGCCGGCCTTGAGCGTGATGACCTGGCGGACCGTTCCCTTCGCGGCCTCTTCGAGCTTCCCGTAGTCGAGCGACTTGAGCGACACGTTGCGGCGGACGAGCTTCTCCTGCAGCACCTCGATCAGGGCCCGCATACGGTCCTCGGTCGACGTGTGGAGCTTCAGCTCGTTGCCGTTGAGCTCGATCTCGGAGTTGGTGTCCTTGAAGTCGTAACGGGTCGAGACCTCGCGGCGGGCCTGGTCGACGGCGTTCTTCACTTCCTGCATGTCGACTTCGGAGACGACGTCGAAGGTGGGCATGGCTCAGGAGGTTAGAACCGCGACCAGGTGCGGATTCGACGGGTCGCCGAAGCCCAGCGACCGGTACAGCGGCTCGCCCTCGGGAGTCGCGTTCAGCTCCACGATCCGGAGCCCTCTCGACGAGCACCAGCCGAGCACGCCTTCCATCACCGCGCGGCCGTGCCCCTTGCGGCGGTGGGCATGATCCGTCGCAACCCACTGCACGTGGCCGACGAGTCCGGTCGGGTTCCGTGGCGTGGGCAGGCGGCGGACGATGCTGCAGGCCGCGCTCGACACGAGGTGTCCAGGGACGTGGGGATCGTCGACGACGAACGCCGCGAGGTCGGTTCCCAGGCGTCCTGCCGCAACGGCTCGCGCCTCCTCGAGCCACATCGGATCGGTGGCCTCCAAGCCCATGGAGGCGAACATCAGGCCCGCCAATCGGACCACCTCTTCGATGTCGTCGGCGGTCGCGAGGCGGGATACCATCTTCACTCCCAAGGGTCGGTGCCCGAGTGGCCAAAGGGAGCAGACTGTAAATCTGCCGGCTCAGCCTTCGGAGGTTCGAATCCTTCCCGGCCCACCAAACCGCTGATGAGCGGTCGAAGGGATGAAGCCCTCTCGTCATCCGGCGGGAGGGCTTCTGCGCGTCTGTGGCGCATTCCTCGGACCGGGTGTTTGACATCCTCAACTCAGGAGACTAAAAACATGAACTGATGATCATCGATCCACACGAAGAGCGGCGGTCGCCGACATCGTCGGCCGCTGCCGCCGCAGGCGTGCTCGCCACCCTGTTCGCGTTCGCCATCTTCTCGGCCGGGGCCGTCCTGAGCTGGCGAGCACTCGATCGCGCAACGGAGATCGGCCCGTTCCTGGTCGACAGGCTGGCCGGCGTCCTGATCGTGCTGACCGGCTTCATCGCCACGGTCGTGAACGGTTTCGCGGTGCGAAATCTCGAGGACGACCCGCGGGCGCGCCGGTTCTTCGCTGCGACGACGCTGGTCGCGATGGGCACGGCGGCCACCGCCGCCGCAGGCACCGTGAGCGCGTTCGTCGTCGCGTGGATCGTCACGAGCGCGGCCGTCGTTCTTCTCATCGCCCACCGCGACGACACCGCCGCCGGTCGCGATGCTCGCCGGCGGACGCTTCTCGCACTCGGTGCCGGCGACACCGCGTTGGTCGTCGCTGCAGCGGCGCTCGTCGCAACGGCCGGCGACGTGCGTCTCGACGCGGTGGCTGACGCGGCAGCGACCGTCGCCGGCACGTCGACGGGATGGGTGATCGGTCTGCTCCTCGTCGTCGCCGTGCTCGCTCGGTGTGCGCAGCTTCCGATGCCGCGGTGGCTGCCGAGCACGTTGGCGGCCCCGACTCCGGCGTCCGCGTTGCTCCACGCCGGCGTCGTCAACGCCGGCGCCCTGCTGCTCGTGCGGTTCGCTCCGATGGTCACCGCATCGACGATCGCCGTGGTCGTCCTCGTCGCCGCTGCCGGGGCCACGGCCGTGGTGGCATACGTGGCGAGCTCGGTCCGCAGCGACGTGAAGGGGTCGCTCGCGCAGTCGACCTCGGCGCAGATGGGATTCATGCTGCTGCAGTGCGCGGTCGGCGTTCCCGGCGCGGCGTTGCTCCACGTCGTCGGTCACGCGATGTACAAGGCCGCTGCGTTCCTGGGCACAGGCGACGCCGTTCGCCGGTCGATGGCTGCGATCCACCAACCCCGGCCGACCGCGGTTCCGCGACCCGCGGTCCGAGCGGTAGCGACGGCAGCCGTCACCGTCTCGGCGCTGGCCGGCTCGGTCGCGCTCACCCGGCCGGCGGTCCTCGATCATCCCGGCGGCTGGCTCGTCGTCGGCTTCGCCGGTTTCACGCTGGCGAATGCCGTGTGGGCCTGGCTCTCGAAGCCTCCGGTGTCATTCGGCGTCGCCATGCCGGCCGCCGGTGCGGCGGCGACAGCGCTCGCCGCGGCGTATCTCGCTGCCGCTTCTGCGTTCGACTCGTTCATGTGGCCCGCGGTCTCGCCGGCGACAGCCGGGTGGGCCGACCCGAGCATCGTCGCATCCGGCGCTGTCGTGGTCGCCGGCTTCGTGCTCGCTGCGCGCCGCAGTCCGGCGCTGCGGGCCAGGGCGTACAGCGTCGTGTTCCAGTACGCCCACGTCTCCACCGCGGCGCCCGCACCTGCGCGCGCTGCCACCGCACCCCACATCGTCGACGTTCGCACGCCCGTCCTGAGGAGCGCCTGGTGACCACCACGACAACGACCGCCCGACCCGTCGCGGATCGCGCTCGCCTCCTCGCGGAGGTTGCGAACGCCGCCCGCATCGTCCCGCCCGTGTGGCCGCTGGGGCAGTTCATCGCCGTCAACCCCCTGCAGGGTCTCGTCGACCTCGGGTTCGAGCAGGCGACGGCAGAAGCACGCAAGTGGCTGGGTGCGGCGACCTTCCCGTCGCGAGCTCACGTCGCCACGGCCGTCCGCAGCGGCAGGATCACGGCCGACGACGTCGCGGCTGCGCTCGCCGAACATGCGGCCGCCGCCCCCGACGTCCACGACGCCCACGACGACGAGGTCGACGGGGTGCTTCGTGCGCTCGGCGGTGACACGGAAGCCGATGCACGGCAGCTGCCCGCCATGCCCCGTACCGCGGCCGAACGCTACGACGCACGCCACGCCACCTCGGTGGCGGCGACCGTCGACGAGCGGGTCGCCGCAGTGTGCGCTGCCTATGCGGGGAGCGGCGCGGCGTGGGCGGGGCCGACCGACCGCGGCTTCTGGTCGTGGTGGTCGAGGGGCGACGAGCCGGCGGCGGATGGCCTGCTCGACGCCCTCGACCGGATCGGGCTGGCGCCGGGCGACCACGCCGACGAGCTGCGCGGCCAGCTGAGCCGGTTGCCGGGATGGGCGGGCTTCGCCCGCTGGTGTGACGAGTGGGCGGCCGGTGACGCGCCAGTGCGCACCATCTCGTTGATCGACTACCTCGCGGTGCGGATGACGGTCGAGGCCGACGCACTCGAGGGGCAGCCCGACCGCCCGCTGGCTCCGCTACCGCGGCCGCGCCGGGAGCCCAGCTACGCGCCGTCGGAGCCGGCGGGCCTCGGCGAGCGCGTCACCGATCATGCGCTCGACGTCATCGCGCTCGAGGCCTACGAACGCAACCACCGGATGCGGCTCCTCGACGAGCTGTCGCGATCGTGGCTGTCCACGAGGGCCGCCAACCCGTCCGCCGCGCAGGTGGTCTTCTGCATCGACACCCGCTCGGAGGTCTTCCGTCGCCATCTCGAAGCGGTCGGCCCGTACCAGACGATCGGGTTCGCAGGCTTCTTCGGCGTGCCGCTCCGGTTCCGCCCTGCGGGCTCCGACGCGTCGTTCGCCTCGTGCCCGGTGCTCGTGACGCCCGACGTCGAGGTCACCGCTCAGCCGGCGACCCGCGCGCTCCGGCGGAAGAAGATCGCCGCATCCGCGAGCGCAGCCCGCCAGCAGGCCAAGGCCGCGCCCGGCGCAGCCTTCGCGTTCGCGGAGGCATCGGGCTTGGTGGAAGGTCCGCTCGCGGCGGCGCGTACGTTCCTCCGCCGGCGGACGAAGTCCGCGGCAGGTGACGCCATCGCCGTTCTCGATGTCGACGGGTTCGGGCTGGAGGCTCGTGCGGCGATCGCCGAGACGGCGCTCCGCACGATGGGTTTGACCGACGGCTTCGCTCCGCTGGTCGTCCTGTGCGGCCACGGCAGCACGTCGACGGCGAACCCTCACTTCGCGTCGCTCGACTGCGGTGCCTGCGGCGGCAATCGGGGCGGCCCGAACGCGCGTGTTGCGGCGACCTTCCTCAACGACGCCGACGTGCGTGTCGAACTCGCCGCTCGGGGCATCCACATCCCCGACACGACCTTCTTCGCCGCCGCGGAGCACGACACCACGCTCGACACCGTCACGGTCTTCGACGTTGCCGGTGTGCCGCCCACCCACGCCGATGCCCTGAAGAGCCTCCTCGCTGCGGTCGAGGAAGCCGCGGAGGCGACGCGCCTCGAGCGTGGAGGCCGCCTCGGGGTGAGTGCCCGCGACGCTCGCCGCCCGTGGCGGCGAGCCCTCGACTGGGCCAGCGTCCGCCCGGAGTGGGGACTCGCAGGGAACGCGGCGTTCATCGTCGCGGACCGCAACCGCACGGCAGGGGCGGATCTCGAAGGACGCGCGTTCCTCCACTCCTACGACCGCGATGCCGACGCAGAAGGCACCGCGCTCGAGACGATCCTCACGGCCCCGATGGTGGTGGCGCACTGGATCAACTCGCAGTACTACTTCTCCACGGTGGATCCGGACGTCTACGGAGCTGGCGACAAGACCTTGCACAACCCGATCGGCGCTGTCGGCGTTCTTGCCGGCCCGTCGGGCGACCTCCGGATCGGTCTGCCCCGCCAGTCGGTGTTCGCAGGAGACTCGACCTACCACGAGCCGATGCGGCTGCTCACCGTCGTCGATGCACCGGTCGATCGCATCGAGAGCGTGATCGCACGCAACGCCATCCTGCGCCACCTCTTCGACGGGCGCTGGGTGACGCTGGTCGCTGCACCGGCCAGCGTCGGAGCGCCGTGGCTGCGGCGTCGCCCGGGCGGGGAATGGGTTCCGGCGTGAGCCGGGAAGGCCTCACCCGGATGACGAAGATCGAGGTCGTCGTGAACGGCGACGACGCTCGCCACGTCGCCGACCTCCTGACGTCGTCAGGAGCCAATGGCTACACGATGTTGTCGGGCGTCTCGGGCCTCGGCCACTCGGGGTTCCACCAGGGACGCCTCCACTTCAACGACCGTGACGCGCTGAAGATGCTGATCGCCGTCGTTCCCGACGACTCGGCCGACGACGTCGTCACAGGGCTCCGGGCGCTCCTGTCGGAGCGCCCGGGGGTCCTCTTCGTCAGCGACACCTACGTCAGCAGGCCCGAGTACTTCACTTGACGGCGTGGCAGCCGCCGTCGACCTGGACCACCGATCCGGTCGTGGCCCGGCTGCCGTCCGACAGCAGCCAGCAGATGGCGTCGGCCACCACCGACGCGTCGTCCGCGTCCCAGGCGAGCGGCGACCGCTGTTCCCAGTGGTCGAGCAACGCGCCGAACTCGGGGATGGCGGTCGCGGCACGCGTCGCCAGCGGACCTGCCGCGACGAGGTTCGCCCGGATGCGCCGGGGGCCGAGCTCTCTGGCGACGTACTGGTTCGCGGAGACGAGCGCGGCCTTGCACACACCCATCCAGCTGTAGACGGGCCACGCGGCCTGCGAGTCGAAGTGCAGTCCGACGAGGCTCGCGCCCTGTTCAGGTGCGACTTTCGCAAGGACGTCAGCCAGCGCGGTGTAGGTCCACACGCTCGTGCGGAAGGCCAGCTCGACATCCGCGGCGTCGACGCCGACCACGGACTTCAGCGCGTTCTTCGGCGCGAACGCGATCGCGTGAACGACACCGTCACACCCGTCGGCGACAGCGACCGACAGGTCACGCAGGTCGTCGGGGTCGGTGGCGTCGAGCTCCAGCACACGCTCGGGTGCCTCGGGCAGCTCCGCAGCGAGGTCCTTCGCGGCGTCGAGATCTCGACGCATCGCGGTGAGGATCAACGACGCACCTGCTGCTTGCGCGGCGCGCGCCGTCGCGAAGGCGATGCTCTCTCGTGTCGCGATGCCGGTGACGAGGATGCGCTTCCCGGCGAGCGTGCTCACGCGACGACCGCCACCGCGGTCGACGCCGCCAGCTCGCGGGCGGCCTCGACGGCCTCCCGACGCGTCTCCTCCCAGTTCGACCCGGTGACGGTGACGTGGCCGCCCGCCCGATCAGGATCGCCGCCGCCGGCGGGCGCGTACGCGGTCGTCGCCGCGGAGACCACGAGGCACGTCGATCCCAACGGGCGATCGAGAAGCGCGTTGCGGTGGTTCTCGAACTGCGACGTCGCACACGCGTCGTCCGTCAGGTGCCCACTCGGGTGAGGTCCGGCAACGACCTCGTTCACCGCCAGCGCTCCGCCGACGACGAACATCTCCACCGCGACGATGCCGACGCCTCCGACGTGCTCGGCGACGGCGAGCGCGAGCCCGGTCGCCTCTGCCTCGAGCGCGGCGCCGAGGCCCGACGGCGCTTCGGCGATGCGACGGACGCCTCGGGTGTGGATGGTCCGGATCGGGGGATAGGCGACAGCCTCGCCACCGCATCGGCGGGCGACGAGCACCACGATCTCGTCGGACACGCCGAGCAGCGGCTCGACCAGCACCGGCTGATCGAGCTCGGCGAAGGCGGCGTCGACGTCACCACGAGACCGCACGAACCTGATGCCTCGACTGGCGATCGCTCGGCTGGCGTCGCCGGTGGTGTCGCCGTCGGTGCTGCCGTCGGTGCTGCCGATGCCGCGGCGCCGCGCTTTGAAAACCGCGGGCGTTCCCATGATCTCGACGGCGCGGCGTGCCTCGGCTTGCGAGGCAGCCGGCAACGCCGGCACCACCGGGAACCCAGCGGCGAGGAGCGCGCGGCGCTGTTGGTGCCTGTCGGCCAGCGCAGTTGCGGTTGCGTCGCCTTCGACGCTGGCCGTGTCGGTGGTGTCGGTGTCGTTCCGTTGCACACCGACAGGATAGGCGAACTAGAAATCATGTCTAGTGGATCTTTATTTGAGCTTCACCCCAAGGGCCGCAGAGATAGCATCAGGAGCGATGGAAGCGGCGCGACCAGGGTGGACGTTCCTCACCAACCATGCGCACGTCCTCGTCTGCATCTCGAGGGACCCTGACGTGCGCGCTCGTGACATCGCCGACGCCGTCGGCATCACCGAGCGGGCCGTACTGGCGATCATCAGCGACCTCGTCGAGGCCGGCTACCTCGAGCGGGAGAAGGTCGGTCGGCGGAACCGCTACACCGTCGTCGCCGACAAGCCGTTCCGCCATCCTCTGGAGCGCCACGCCGCGGTCCGTGTGCTGCTCGACGCCGTGGCGCATCAACAGGCGTGAGGGCTGCTGCACCGGCTGGGTAACGTCCGCCCGTGCAGTGCGAGGTGATCATCGAGATCCCCAAGGGATCGCGGAACAAGTACGAGGCCGATCACGAGACCGGCGCGATCTGGCTCGACCGCCTCTTGTTCACGGCGACGCAGTACCCGACCGATTACGGCTTCTTCCCGAACACGCTCGCTGACGACGGCGATCCCCTCGACGCCCTCGTGCTGCTCGACGAGTCGACCTTCCCGGGCTGCCACATCAGCGCGCGCCCGGTGGCCGTCTTCTGGATGCGTGACGAGAAGGGTGACGACGCCAAGGTGTTGTGCGTGCCGTCGACCGACCCCCGCTGGGACCGGGTGCAGGACATGGGCGACCTGCCGGCTCACCTCCTCGACGAGATCGCGCACTTCTTCGACGTCTACAAGGCGCTCGAGCCCGAGAAGAGCACGAGCAACCGTGGGTGGGAAGGCCGCGATGCCGCGGTCAAGGCCATCGAGGAAGCGCAGGCGGCGTACAAGCCGCACTGACTCACAACAGCCGCTGCATGAGGGCGACGTCGAGCCACCGCCCGAACTTCCGGCCGACCTCCTTCTCGACGCCGACGAGGCCGAACCCGCACGACTCGTGGAGGCGGATCGACGCTTCGTGGCCACCGACGATGCGTGCCATCATCGAGTGGAAGCCGTGCGCGGTGGCCAGCCGCACGAGCTCCTCGAGGACGAGCTTGCCGACGGCTCGTCCCCGATGGTCGTGGTGGACGTAGACGGAGTCCTCGACCGTCGTCGAGTACGCCGGGCGGTCGCGGTACGGCGACAGCGAGCCGAAGCCGATCACCGTCTCCGCCGTGTCGTCGTCGACGACCACGATCGCCGGATGAGCGCCGGAGTGGGCCTCGATCCACTGCTGCTGGGCTTCGAGCGAACGTGGCACGAGGTCGAACGTCACCGTCGAGCCGGTGACCTCGCGGTTGTAGATGGTCCGGATCGCTTCGGCGTCGGCGATGCGGGCGAGGCGGACCTTCGGCACGTGTCGAGGCTAGGGGCGAGGCGGGCGCCCGAGGCAGGATTCGGCGCACCACGTGCCGAAGTAGTACCGGGAGTAGTACCTGCTCGCGCGGGAGCGGGCGGTCTGGGGGTTAGCGATGAGGTTGCGGCTCGGGGTGATCGCGGCGACTGCGGCACTGCTGCTCGGCGCGTCGGCGGCATGGGGAGACGACGCCCCACCGCGTGGTCTCGACAACGCCTGTACCCGCGGCGCGGCCGGGCAGCACAACCCGCACTGCACCGATGAGAGGCGGGGCAACGGTGGTCGGGGCTCTCACGGTGGCAGGGGTGGCTCCGCGAACGATCCGGGCCCGTCGCGCGCCGATCAGGTCACCGGATGCCTTGCCGATGCGGACGGCAACGGCGCTCCCGACGGCTGCGACACGGACGATGCGGACGACGACGGCGTCCCGAACCAGTTCGACAATTGCCGGAACGACGCCAACCACAAGCAGGACGATGCGGACCGCGACGGCATCGGCGATGCGTGCGACGCGCATCCGAACGACGCCGACCACGACGGCGTTCGCGACGATGTCGACAACTGCCCGAACGACTACAACCCCGATCAGGCGAACGTCGACCGCGACGACGAAGGCGGCGACGTCTGCGACGGCGACGACTACGCCGGCGCCGACAACGACCGCCCCGACGAGGTCGACGAGGCCCGGGTGGCGGTCGACGCGATCATCGACGAGGTCCAGGCGGCCCTGCCCTGAGGCAACCGCTCGCGGCTAGAGCGTCAGCTCGATCTCGCTGTCGACGCCTGCGGCGGCGTCGGCCGATTCTGGCGCCGGCTCCAGGATCGACAGCTCGCCGCTGATCGCCTCCATCCGAGCCCACGACGCGACGTCGGCATCGTCCGTCAGGTAGATCACCTGCGGCGATCCCGCCGACCGGGCGATCAGCTCGAGCACCCACGCCTTCACCGACGGAGCGACGCCGTGAAGCGGATCGTCGAGCAGGAGCGGGAGCGTCTCGCCCCGCGGCCCCGCGTGTCGCAGCTCGGTCATCCGTTCGATGAGGGCCTGCGCCAGCTCAGCCGGCTCCGCAGCGCTCATCGAGTTGTCTGTCGCCGCGACGGGCGCTCCCACCTCGCGGATGCGGACGGCCGCCGCGCGGATCCGATCGCGCATGTCGAACGCCCAGTCGACCGACACCTCGCCGGCCATCGCACGCCACGCGTCGAGGGCCAGTTGGTGGTCGGTCGCGGCGCGGGCGAGGCGGGCACGGTCGGCACCGCCGTCGAGCGTCTGGTTCATCCGCTGGAGACGGAACGCGAGGTAGCTCTCGGCGCCGGCCTCGTCGAGGGCGCGCTTCTCCGCCTTGCGGGCCTTGTCCATGCGGCGCCGGTAGGCGATCGAGACGATCGTGGTGATGATCGCGACCGCGAGGAGCGGGATCGACACCCAGTGGCGCAGGGCGACGGCCGGCATCGCTCCGACGACCGAGGCACCACCGATGAAGATCCCGTGGTGGCGGATGTACTCGAGGCGGGCTTGCGCGGCCTCGAACGCGTGGTGGCGGCGCTCGATCTCCTCGACGAGGGGCGCGTCCTCGGGATCGACCCCGACCGCTGCGACCTCCACGCGCAGCGCGTCGCTCGTCTCCCGGACCCGCTGCGCCGTCGCCCACAGGCGGTCCTGGTCGTGCGCGGCGAGCGACGAGATCGCGCCGTCCACCTTGGCGAGCGCAGCCATGTCGCCGCCGGTCATCCGGCAGCGCTTGCGGGCAGCGGCGAGATCGAGCCCCATCGGCGACAGCAGGTTCACCTCGCCGTTGTCGTCGACGAACTCGATCGTCACGTCCTGCTGCGTCGTCAGCTCGACGACTCGGTCACGTCCGCCGTTCGACGGGTGCATCACCCCGAGCCGGCGGCCCGAGTCGTCGACGACCTCGAGATGCGTGCCCGGGCGCGACCCGGCGAGCCCGCCCAGGAGCTCGTTCACCAGGCTGGCGCGCTCGAGCTCGCCAACGCCTGCGACGACGGTGAGCCGGGGATGGAGGTCGACCGTGACGGTCGCGCCCGCCGACTCCAGCAAGAGCCGCTGGAACCTCATGGGGTCCTCTTCGACCGCTCGCTCGTTCGCCTTGAGGGGGGAGCGTGCGCCGCGGGTACACTTGACGGTCCGGTACGCCCTCTTAGCTCAGTCGGCAGAGCACAGCCATGGTAAGGCTGGTGTCGTGGGTTCGATTCCCACAGAGGGCTCGCATCAGAAACAGGTCAGGGCGGCGTAGCTCAGTTGGTCAGAGCACACGGCTCATAATCGTGGAGTCGCGGGTTCGAGTCCCGCCGCCGCTACCAGCCTCCGATCAGACAGGGAACCAGAGAGGATCCAATGGCCAAGGCCAAGTTCGAGCGTACGAAGCCCCACCTGAACATCGGGACGATGGGGCATATCGATCACGGTAAGACGACGCTTACTGCGGCGATCACGAAGACCTTGTCGGATCGTGTTGAGGGGAATGCGTTCTTCGCG
>DATLGL010000065.1:0-28853 GCA_035540495.1 Acidimicrobiales bacterium | reverse complement strand
GGCATCGCCGGCTTGATGTTCTCCATCGTCTCGCCGAGGTCGTTGAGCTCCTCGATCGTGAAGTTCTCGCGGACCTTCTCGAAGAGCTCCTCTTCCTCTTCCTTGACGTGGTGGCGCACGCTCTCGATGAGGACCGTCATCTTCGCCCGGAAGCGGTCGTGGGCCGGCGACATCTTCTCGAGCTCGCTCAGGGTCTGCTTGACGACGTGATGCTCTTCGAGGCCCTCCAGGACCTCGAAGGCGTTCTCGTCACCGAGCTTGGCGCGCACGGCGGGATAGAAGACCTGCTCCTCGATCTGCGAGTGCTTCGCGAGGTGCTCGATCACCTTGTCGCGGATGCGGCCCATCTCGACGGTGTCGCCGGGCTCGCACGTCTCGAACCGATGGAACAGCTCCTCGACGTTGCCGTGGTCCTGCTTCAGGAGGGTGAGGGCGTTCATGGAACTGTGCATTCCCGAGGTCCGGGCGCAATATGCGCCTCTCGCCCCGGGCGACCCGAGGTGTGACGAATGCCTCAGGCCGCGCGGGCGGCGCGGCGGAAGACGTCGTCCCACGCGGTGGAGTCGAGGCCGATCGCCGTGAGGCGGGCGTGCGCCTCCTGCAGGGCCGGGCCGGTGCGCGGGTGCCACCGAGCCTCCATCGCCCGAGCCAACGCGAGCCGGCTCAACGCCTGCGACAGCAGATCCCCCGTGCCGTCGGCGATGGTGACGGCGCGCTGCAGCTCCTCGAAGGCCGCGTCGGCGTCGCGCCGCAAGCGGGCGAAGCCTCGGGCGTAGGCGGTCGTGATCCGGTCGAGGTAGGTGCCTTC
Organism: Acidimicrobiales bacterium; assembly: GCA_035540495.1. Taxonomy (GTDB): domain Bacteria; phylum Actinomycetota; class Acidimicrobiia; order Acidimicrobiales; family CADCTF01; genus DASVEG01. The sequence continues at coordinate 28,045 of DATLGL010000065.1, read as the reverse complement.
GTTCGGCCTCTGGGCATCGCCGAGCGCATCCGCGAGCTCGAGCGCCTCGTCGAACCGCCCCGCGACCGCCAGTGCGAGCGCCAGCGCGGATCCGGCGTTGGCCCGGAGTCCCGGTCCCTTGGCTCCGTCGTACGCGGCGCGGAGCCTCGTCACCGCGTCGTCCGGGCGAGCCAGCTGCAACAGCGCGAGGCCGATGTAGACGTCCTCGTCCGGACCGGACGTGCCGGTCGTGGCGTCCGCCAGCCGGCCGACCAGCTCCGCGGCTCGAGTGACGTCACCCACCTGGATGCCGCTACCGGTCGCGATCAACGAGCCGAGCGAGCGGATCTCCGGATCGAGCTCGCGCTCGGCCATGCGGCGCGCCGATCGGAGGAGGTCGTCGGCCGTGCGGATGCGGCCGGCATGCACGTGGGCCCGCGCGAGCGTGACTGCGGCGCGCAGCTCGCCCGTGGTGTCGCCGATCGCGTGGAAGGTGTCGCGAGCCTCGGTGGCGAGCCGGATGGCGTCCTCGGTGAGGCCCCGCCACAACCGGGTCGACGACCGCAGCATGAGCATCATCCCGAGCGCCCATCGATCGCTCTCGCGATCGACTTCACGCATCGAGAGCTCCGCCAGTCGATCGGCTTCGTCGAGGAAGCCCTGCTGCAGCCGGACCCACGCGAGCAAGCCGTGCGCCCAGGCCAGCCCGCCGTAGTCGCCGATCTCCTCGAAGACCTTCACCGACTCGTCGATCTGCTCCTCGGCACGTTCGATGTCGCCGCCGGTGAAGGCGATCCACGCGGTCGTCCACTGGGCCCACGCCTGGCCGCGCCGGTCGTCGAGCTCGACGAAGAGATCGAACGCCTTCGTGATGGTCTCGTCCGCCGAGGCCAGCCGTCCCAGGAACATGTCGGTGACGCCGCGCAGCCGAAGGGCATCGGCCTCGCCCGCCCGGTCGCCGATCTTCCGCCATCGGGCGATCGCCTCGTCGAGGTTCGCGACCGACTCGTAGAGCGCGCCCTCCGACTGCTCGATCTGGCCTCGCACGGTGAGCGCCGCTGCCGCCGCCCAGGCGTCGCCCTCGGTCTCGGCATCGGCCATCACCTGTGCCACGTCCGCCCGGGCCGCGTCGGTCTGGCGCATGAGCGTGCGGGCACGGGCGCGCCTGACGAGGAAGTGCCGGCGCATCTCCCGGCGGTCGGCCGGGAGCAGCGCGAGCGCTCGGTCGGCGAGGCGGGCGACGACTGCCGGCGTCTCGCGCCGCTCGGCCTGCTCGGCTGCTCGGGAGATCGAGTCCAACGCTTCGTCGAGCACGCTCGACGGCACGCCGTCGACAGCGCCGAGATCGCGCACCAGCTCGGCTGCCACGCCCAGATGGTGAGCGATCGCCTCCAGCTGCTCGCGCTCGCGGTCGCGCTCCTTGGCTTGGCAGGCGAGGAACGTTCCCAGGGTGGCGTGGTGGCGGGCGCGCTCGGCCTTGGTGAGGGTCTCGTACGCGACCTCGCGAACGAGGTCGGAGCGGAACGACCACTCCGATCCGTCGACCGCGAGGAAGTCGCGCGCGGCCAGCGACGACAGAGCACGCCGTACGGCTCCGTCGCCGGTGTCGTCGAGCGCGTCGAGCGCTTCGACCGACCCGAGCCGGCCCACGACAGCCGCGTGGTCGAGCACCCGCCGCTCCGACCCTGGAAGGGCGTCGAGGCGGGTGGCCACCAAACCCCGCAGCGTCGCGGGAAGTTGGGTCTCGTTGCGTTCGGTCTGGTGAAGGAGGGCGGTGAGCTCCTCGAGGAAGAACGGGTTGCCCCCGGCACGGTCGAGCACCGCGTCGACGAGGTCGCGCCGCCCGGCACCGTCGAGAAGCGCCTCGACGAGCTCGGCAGCGGCGGCACGGTCGAGCGGGTCGAGTTGGAGGATGACGAGGCTGCGTCCCGCCGGCTTCGGCGTCCATCGCTCCTCGAGCTCCGTGCGGGCGGTGGCCACGAGCACGAACGGCAGGCCGCGCATCCGGTCGGGGAGTCGGTCGACGAGATCCAGGACGAGCGGGTCGGCCCAATGGAGCTCCGACAGCACAAGCACGAGCGGGTGCATGTGGGCCATCACCTGCAGCAGTCCGATGAACGCCCGGGTCGCGTCTTCACGTGCCCGTGCCGGCTCGACGTCCTGAAGGCTCGATGGCAGGCCGAGGAGGTAGAGCAGCCCGTCGACGGCCCGCACCGTGTCGGGATGGTCGGCCGGCTTGCCGATGCCCCACGCGACCTTCTCGTGCGTCTTCCGCGTGGCGTCTTCGGCGGTGTCGGTCGGGTCGATGCCGAGCGCCTGGCGCACCGCCTCGGCGACCGGCCACCACAGGTTCGCCTCGCCGTAAGGGACGCACTGGCCCTGGAGCACGAGCGCGTCGTGACTGTCACGGGCCGACCGCGTCAGCTCATCGGCCAAGCGGCTCTTGCCGATGCCGGCCTCGCCGAGGAGCACCAGCACGTGAGGCCGCCGTCGCCGCAGCGCCATCTCGAGCGCGGTGCAAAGGATGGAGATCTCGTTGTCGCGGCCCTTCAGCGGACTGCGGTGACGGCGGGGCCGGTGACCCGGCGGCGCGAGCGTCTCGGTCGCGATGTACGCCTCGACCGGTTCCTCGCGGCCGCGCACCTGGATGGACCCGACCGCCTCGTAGCCCACGACCTCCTTCGTCTGCTCGAAGGTGGTCGGCCCGACGACGACGTGACCAGGTCGGGCCCACGTCTGCAGCCGGCTCGCCACGTTCACCGCGTCACCCATGGCCGTGTACTCGCCGCCCGCTCGCAGCGTGCCGACGAGCGACTCGCCGGTGTTGACGCCGACGCGCATGTGGATCGGGATCCCGACCTCCTCCGCGAACGCTCGCAGCGTGTGCTGCATCTGCAGCGCCGCCCGCACGGCCCGCTCGGCGTCGTCCTCGTGGGCGACCGGTGCGCCGAACAGCGCCATGATCTGGTCGCCGACGATCTTGTCGACCCGTCCGCCGTGGTTGGTGATGTCGGTGATGAGCCGCTGGAATGCCCGGTCGACGAGGTTCTTGAGCTGTTCCGGGTCGACGCCTTCGGAGAGGCCGGTGAACCCGACGAGATCGGCGAAGAGCACCGTCACCACGCGGCGCTCCTCGGACCGGCTCCGCAGGGCCTGCCCGCACGACGGACAGAACCGGCTGCCTTCCGGTACCGAGGCTCGGCACGCTGGGCACTCCACGGGGCAAGGATAGAAGGGTGGAAGCAGCTGAAGCCCTGACGTTCTTGCGGGAGAACCACCGAGCGGTACTCGCCACCACACGTCGCGACGGCCGCCCGCAGCTCACGCCCATCACTGCAGGCGTCGACGACGACGGCAAGGTGATCGTGTCCACCCGAGAGACCGCGCTGAAGACGAAGAACATCGAGCGGGATCCGCGCGTGACGATCTGCGCCTTCACCGATCAGTTCTTCGGACGGTGGGTCTACGTCGACGGCGACGCGGAGATCGTCCGCCTTCCGGAGGCGATGGATGGCCTCGTCGACTACTACCGTCGCATCAGCGGCGAGCACCCCGACTGGGACGACTACCGCGCCGCGATGGTGCGCGATCGGCGGGTGCTGCTGCGGATCACCGTGACGAGGGCCGGCCCGGACCGCGCGGGCTGACGCTCGGCCGTCACTTGATCGCGAGCGCGTTGGGTGGCGAGGCCACGCCGCCGCGCACGTTGAGCGGGGCCGACGTGAACAGGAACTCGTACGTCCCGTCGGCCGCGCAATCGTCGGCGAGCGGATCGAGATCCCACAGCTCCCCGAGCGGTAGCCCCAGCAGCGGAAGGAGCGCGGTGTGCACGAAGATCTCCGGCGCGGCGTCAGGATCGTTGCGCATCGCTCGACGCTGCTCGGGATCGAGATCACCGAGGAGAGATCCGAGGGGCCACACCTCGACCGCAGGGTTGTCGGCGGCGAGTGCCGCGACGTGACGGTCCCACATCCACTTCGCGGTGGCGACGCCCGGCCGGATGCCGGGCGCTTTGAGTGACGATGCGGTGTCGGCGCGCCCGCGGGCGTCGAGCGACCGGTACCAGCTGAGCCACCCGGTGCGCAGGAGGAGGACGTCGCCTTCCTGCAGCGCTGTTCCCTGCGCCTCGAGCGTCGCCTCGATGTCATCGCACTCGATCGGGTCGGGAGCGTCGGGCGCGACCGGCCGCCCGACGGATTCGCGCCACCGTGCGACGTCGGCCAGCACGCCGCGACCCGCGATGCCTCGCCGGGCCCAGTGGTGGATGCCGTGCTCTTCGTCCGCGATGCCGTTGTAGAAGCCGTGTACCGAGCCGACGTGGCGGAATCCGTCCCATTGGCTCGAGCTCTGGGTGTTGAACGAGAGGAGGTCGTCGTGGCCCGCGCCTTCGCCGAGCACGGTGTGTTCGGGGGCGGCACGACCGAAGAGCGGCGGGTCGGGCAGATGCTGGTCGAGGTTCAGCGCGAAGACCGCTCCCTTCCGCACGAGCCCGGCGGCTGCCACGACGCGCTCCGGCGTCAGGAGGTTGAGGCAACCGAACACGTCGTCGTCGCCCCACACCCCCCACGCCGCGCCCTTCGGCGCGCCGCGGCGGATGGGCAGCTCGTCGAAAGAGGGAAGGGTCGTCACGCCGCGCACCGTAGACGTAGACGTGCGCGCGCAGCCCCTACTGTCGCCGGGATGGAAGCGGTGGTGGCGCGGAAGACCTGGCGAACCGTGGAGCCGGTGCACGGCATCGTGTACTTCGCACCCGAACGCGACGAGATCTACGACCGGCTCGGGCTGCGTCGTGACCAGAGCTACTTCGTCGCACGAGCGGCGGCGATGGGAACCGTGCCGCCCGAGGTCGTCATCGCCACCTTCTTCAACTTCCGTCCGGACTTCGTGCGGCGGGCGATGGTCGATGCGTGGGAGATCACGTCGCCTTCCAACGTGCTCGCGGCGAGGCTGGACGTGGTCGACCGCGTGCTGCAGCGCCTGCTGGGCGACGCGGCGCGGTCGGAGGATGTCGCGGAGGCCGCGTCGCTCGCTCGACGTGCGGCCGAACGAGCGGCGGAGCGGCCGGAGGGCCGGCCGCTCTTCGCGGGACACGCATCGCTCCCGTGGCCCGACGAGAGCGATCCTCACCTCGTGCTGTGGCACGCGCAGACGCTGCTGCGCGAGTTCCGCGGCGACGCGCACATCGCGGCGATGACGGCGGAGGGAGTGGGCGGATGCGAGGCCCTCGTCATCCACGCAGCAACGGGCGAGGTGCCGGCCTCGGTGTTGCGGTCGTCGCGATCGTGGTCGCGCGACGAGTGGGATGCGTGCGTCGAAGCTCTGCGGTCGAGGGGGTGGCTCGACGGCGACGGCGGGCTGACGGCTGACGGGCGCTCCCATCGCGAGCGGGTCGAGGCGCTCACCGACGAACGCTCGACGTACGCGTACGAGGCGATCGGTGACGACGGCTGCGACCGGTTGCGCACGCTGGCTCGGCCCCTGTCGAAGGCGATCGTCGCGAGCGGCGAGCTCGGGTTCCGCGCACCGGGATGAGCCGGTGAAGCGCCTCGTCCTCTGGGACGTCGACGGCACGCTCATCAAGGCGGGCGAGGCGGGCCGCACGGTCTTCGACACCGCTGTCGCGCGAACGCTCGCCCGGGAGCTGTCGCCGGACGTCCTCGACCAGGTGACCATGTCGGGCAAGACCGACCCGCAGATCGCGCGGGAGATCCTTCTGCTGGCGGAGGTCGCCGACGACGAGGTCGACCGCCACCTGCCCGACGTGCTGCGCCACCTCGAAGCGGAGCTGGCGGCCGCCGCCGACCGCATTCGGGAGAGGGCTACGTGCTCCCGGGCATCGAGGAGCTGTTGCCGCGGCTGCACGAAGATCCCGACGTCCTGCAATCGGTGCTCACCGGCAACCTCGCGGCGAACGCGGCGGTGAAGCTCGGCGCCTTCCACCTCGAGAAGTGGTTCGACCTCGACGTCGGCGCGTACCGGAGCGACCACCACGACCGGCGCGAGTTGGTGCCGATCGCGCGTGAGAAGGCGGAGGCGCAGTACGGCCGCTCGTTCGCACCATCGGAGGTGTGGGTCATCGGTGACACGCCTCGCGATCTCGAGTGCGCTCGGGCCGGCGGAGCCCGCTGCATGCTCGTGGCGACCGGCCGCTTCGCGTTCGAGGACCTGAGCGGGCTCGACGCCGATGTCGTGCTCGGAGATCTCAGCGACGTCGAGGGCGTGCTCGCGTTGCTCGCTTCCTGAGCTCCCCGAGGAGCGGGATCGCAGCGATCTTCTCCGGCGTCAGGTCGTCCCAGGCGATTCCGCTCGCGCGGGGCCGGGACCTCGAGCACTCGATGATCCGCTCGGGCGTGACGATGAGTTCGAGTGGGACGTCGTGGCCACTCATCGGAATGCGCCCCGGATCGAGCACCTGCAGCTCGTGCACCGTCGTCACCACGACGGTGTCGTCGTCGATCAGTCCTGCTTCGGTGGCGATCGCGAACTCGAGGTCACTGAAGCCACCTCCCTTGCCGAGGCGCGCGCCGGTCGGGTCGACCGCCACGCACCCGGTGACGACGAGGTCGACCGGATCGAGCGCGCTCACCGGCACCGGCCGTGCGTGGTCGGTCGCACCCTTGATCGACGAAGCGGCGCGAGGCCGAACCGTCAGCGTCGCCGGATCGAGCAGGAGGAAGGGATCGCGCCCGGCCAGCCGAGGCACCGCCATGAACACGCGCTTGCTGTCTTCGAGCGCGCGCTGTCGAACCGGCCACTGGGGCGCATCGGGGTTCGACTTGATCGTGCTCGCGCGACGCCACTGTTCGGTCTGGCGGAGTCGCTCGGCTGCTGCCTCCGCTCCGACGACGTTCGGGATGCGGCCGAACGCGCCCGGGAACCGCGCGGCGCGTGCGTCGCGGAGCGCCGTCCACACCTCGTCGCGAAGCGCGGCCTTCGCGTCGAGGAGCGACGGGTCGCCTCCGGCGTCGTGGTCGTGGCGCGGCGGCCGGCGTGCGGGCACCGCGCGTCAGCGTGCGTGGCCGGCGGCTGCTCTCGTCGCCGCTACATGCGCAGTCAAGCGTCTTCCTCCGCGATCCAGTCGTCGATCAGGCGGCGGGCGATCGACATGGGCGGGGGCATCCCCACCGCACCGTGCGCCAGCTCGTCCCGGGTGTAGAAGCAGGCGTCGGCGATCTCTTCCGGGTCGGGGTCGAGCGCGTCGTTCGTCGCCTCGGCGCGGAAGCCGAGCATGATCGACGACGGGAACGGCCACGGCTGGCTCGACTCGTAGGTCACCGTCTCGACGGTGAGGCCGACCTCCTCCTTCACCTCCCGAGCGACGGCGTCTTCCAACGACTCGCCCGGTTCGACGAAGCCCGCGAGCACCGACGAGAACCCGCGGGGCCACGCCGGGTTGCGGGCGAGGAGCGCTCGGTCGTCGTGGGTGACGAGGACGATGATCGCCGGGTCGGTTCGCGGGAAGTGCTCACGGTTGCAGCCGTCGCACCGACGGCGGTGGCCAGACCAGTCGGCGACCGTCTCGGCTCCGCAGGCGCCGCAGTAGCGGTGGGTGCGATGCCAGTGAGCGAGTCCCGTTGCCGTTGCGAGGATGTTGGCGTCGTCCTCGTCGAGCATCGCCGCGATCTCGCGCAGCCCGGACCACCGGATGTCGTCCGGCAGGTCGCGGCGGTCGAGTCCGTCGTCGTCGAGGTCGATGGCGACATACGTCGTCCCGTCGATCTCCCCGAGCAGCCACAGGTCGTTCTCGTCGACCTCCGTGATCTCGAGTGTCGCGATGCTCGGGCCGGCGTCGCCCATCGACGTTGCGACTCGTGCGCCGCAGATCGGGATGACGACCCGTTCGCCGTCGGCGAGGTGCACCGCGAGTCGTTCAGTGTCCTTGCGCAGGCGTCCGAGGCGGTCGAGCCGCCCGGTGCTAAAGGTGTTGCGGGTGGTCGGGATCTGCCGCGCCGGTCTCGTCACGGGCGAAGTCTGCCTGCGTAGGCTCGCCCGATGCCCACTGCCGCCCCGTACGGGTCGTGGAAGTCGCCCATCGCTCCGGAGCTCCTCGTCGCCGGCGCCGTCCGTCTGTCGTCGGTCGCCTGTGACGGCGACGACATCTATTGGAACGAAGGACGGCCGGCGGAGGCGGGGCGGCAGGTGATCGTGCGCCGCTCGGCGGACGGCGCTGTGACCGATGTCGTGCCGGAGGGCCTGTCGGCCAGAACGACGGTGCACGAGTACGGCGGCCGGTCGTACGACGTGCGCGATGGCCTGGTCGTGTTCTCGAACTTCGCCGACCAGCGGTTGTACGACGGCGCGGGGCGCGCGATCACTCCTGCCGCTGCGGAGCTCGGGCTCGCGTCGGTGCGCTACGCCGATCACGAGATCACTCGCGACGGCGCGTGGGTGCTCTGCGTCCGCGAGCGGCATCCGGAGCACGGCGGGCCGGTCGACGTGCTGAACGACCTCGTGGCGGTGCGTCTGGCCGACGGCGAGACGGTGGTGCTCGCCGATCGCAGGGACTTCTTCTCCGCTCCACGGATGTCGCCAGACGGACGCCGCCTCGCGTGGCTGTCGTGGAACCACCCGGACATGCCGTGGGACGCGACGGTGCTGCACGTGGCGGCGGTCGATCCCTCGACCATGGCCGTCTCCGGTTCGCGCGTCGTCGCCGGCGGGTCGGGCGGCGTCTCGGTGTCTCAACCTCGGTGGTCGCCCGGCGGAGTTCTGCACTGGGTGAGCGACGAGTCCGGGTGGTGGCGCATCTCACGGGAGGACGGAGCACCCGTCCCGTTCGACGAGGGCGTCGAGTACACGGGACCCGACTGGGTGTTCGGGCAGTCGACGTACACGTTCCTCCGCGATGGCTCGATGGTCCGAGCCGGTTCGTCACGCGGCGTGCGAGTGCTCGAAGGGGTGGGTGGCGAGCTGCCGTTCTCGTCGTACGAGTCGGTAGTCGCGGCCGGCGACGGCGAGTCGGTGGTGTGCCTTGCCGCAGCTCCCGACCGCGCGGCCGCCGTCGTTCGGGTGGCTCGAGACGGCCAGTACGAGGTGCTGCGCTCTTCGCAGGACGCGCTCGTCGATGGGTCGTTCATCTCGCGGCCCGAGCCGATCGAGTTCCCGACGACGGGCGATCGGACCGCCCACGCGCTCTACTACGCCCCTCACAACCCCGAGCACGTCGGACCTCCCGACGAGCGCCCGCCCCTCATCGTCTTGTCGCACGGCGGCCCGACGAGCGCGACGTCGTCGAGCCTCAACCTCGGCATCCAGTACTGGACCACTCGAGGTGTGGCCGTGGTCGACGTCAACTACGGCGGCAGCACCGGCTACGGGCGCGAGTACCGCGAACGTCTGCGCGGGACGTGGGGGATCGTCGACGTCGACGACTGCGTGCACGCCGCGCTCCACCTCGCAGCCTCCGATCGGGTCGATCCGTCTCGTCTCGTCATCCGGGGCGGCAGCGCGGGCGGGTACACGACGTTGGCTGCGCTGACGTTCCGTCCCGGGGTCTTCGCTGCGGGGTCGTCGCACTACGGCGTCGCCGACGCGGAGGCCTTGGCTCGCGACACGCACAAGTTCGAGAGCCGGTACCTCGACGGGCTGATCGGTCCGTATCCCGAAGCGGTCGACCTCTACAAGGAGCGTTCACCGATCCACCACACCGACGCGCTGTCCTGCCCGCTGATCCTGTTCCAGGGGCTGGAGGACAAGGTCGTGCCGCCCGAGCAGTCGGAGATGATGGCGGAGGCGCTGGCCGACAAAGGGATCCCTCACGCGTACGTCGCGTTCGAGGGCGAGCAGCACGGGTTCCGGAAGGCGGACTCGATCGTCACCGTCGCGCAGGCGGAACTGTCGTTCCTCGGCCGCGTGCTCGGGTTCACGCCGGCCGACGAGGTGCCTCCGGTGAAGATCGTGCACGAGGAGAGGCTGGTGCGATGAGCACGCTGGTGGCGTTTTCGGTGTCGCCGACAGGACTGGCCGGTGCGGACGACGGCTCGGTGGGCGATGCGGTCGCTGCCGCGATTCGCGTGGTGCGGGACAGCGGGCTGCCGAACGAGACGAACGCGATGTTCACGAACATCGAGGGGGAGTGGGACGAGGTCATGGCCGTGGTGAAGGCCGCCACGATGGCGGTGGCCGCGGTGGCGCCGCGGGTCTCCGTGGTGATCAAGGTCGACCACCGGCCAGGCGTCACCGGCGCACTGCGGTCGAAGGTCGAGCGGGTGGAGCGCGCGCTGGAATAGTAGTTCGAACACATGTTCGCCTCACGTGGTAGGATGGTTGCCCGGCCTTCCGCCGCTCGCAGCCCGTGCTGCCGCTCGACCATCGACCTCATCAGGAGTCGACATGGATCAGCCGCAGCTGCCTTTGGATGGCCTCGACCTCAAGCGCTGCATCGACTGCGGGGAGCTCAAGCCGGTGAGCGAGTACCACCGCAACCGGGGGCGGCCCGACGGTCTTCAACGCCGGTGCAAGACCTGCAACATCGAGGTGAACAAGCGCTGGTACGAGGAACACCCTGAAGTGAAGGCACGCCGCATGTACGAGTATGCGCGGGCTCGGAAGCGGGAGGCGCAGTGGCGGATCCTCGACTACTTGCGGGCTCACCCGTGCGTCGACTACGGAGAATCAGACCCCGTGGTCCTCGACTTCGACCACCTCCGCGACAAGGTGCGGAACATCAGCGCCATGATGCGGCAGCGTTGGCAGGCCATCGTCGCCGAGATCGAGAAGTGCGAAGTCGTCTGTGCGAACTGCCACCGCCGGCGCACAGCGATGCGTGCGAACGCCTTCCGGTATCGCGAGCGTGATGCTCCGGCCCTGTTTCGCTTCGACGACGACGAGTGGGGGCGGTGGGGCTCGAACCCACGCACTTCGCTTTAAAAGAGCGCTGCTCTGCCAGCTGAGCTACACCCCCGACCTCGTGGAAGCCTACGAGGCCACACGACCGATCGTGCCCCAGTCGACGCCGCCCGACTTCTAGGATCGCAACCGCCGCCCGGTGGGTAGCCTCGGCTCATGGACGCCGAGCACATGCGCGACCGACTCGCCGAAGAGCGGGAACGACTCGAGGGGCTGCGCCAGGAGTACAGCGCACTGCGTGAGGAGTCCGAGGAGGACGGCCTGCAGGAGCTGTCATCGGTCGACCAGCACCAGGCCGACACGGGCACCGAGACGTTCGAGCGCTCGAAGGACCTGAGCATCCTCGACGAGGTAGAAGCCGAGCTCGGCGAGATCGAGTACGCACTCCGGCGCCTCGACGAAGGCACCTACGGCACGTGCGAGGCGTGCGGCAAGCAGATCCCGGACGAGCGGCTCGACGCCATGCCGGCCACGAGGTTCTGCGTCGACGACCAGGCCCTCGCGGAGCAGGAAGCCCGATCGGCCGCCGCGGCGACGACCGAGGAGTAGCGCACCGCTCCATGCGCATCAGGCGGGTGGTGAAGATCGGAGCAGCGGCGTCTGCCGCCGCCACCGCGGCGACGGCGGCGGCCGCAGCGGTTGCACTGCGCGACGAAGACCGCCGTCACCGCGTCGAGCGTCGCGTGAGGATCATGCGCCTCACCGTCCACCGCGCCGCCCACTTCGCGGTCGTGAAGGTGAAGGGGCGAGGCGCCGACGAGGAGGAGCGGGCTCGCCTCGACGAGCAGTTCGCGATCCGAACCGCGCAGGACGTCGCGGCGACGCTCGGCGGCATGAAGGGCGCCATCATGAAGGCGGGCCAGATGCTGTCGTTCATCGCCGACGGCCTGCCGCCCGAGGCACAGGCCGCGCTGGCGACGCTGCAGCAGGACGTGCCACCGATGGCGCCAAGCCTCGCCGCGGGCGTCATCAAGGAGGAGCTCGGCCAGGACCCGGAGCACCTCTTCCTCGAGTGGGACCCCGTGCCGCTCGGCGCGGCGTCGATCGGCCAGGTCCACAAAGCCGTCACACGCGACGGACGCGTGGTGGCGGTGAAGGTCCAGTACCCGGGCGTCGACAAGGCCATCAAGAGCGACCTCGACAACGCGGAGATGCTCTACGGCCTCTTCGCCAGCTTCGCCCTCAAGAACCTCGACGTGAAGTCGCTCGTCGACGAGCTACGGGCGCGCATGGCGGACGAGCTCGACTACCGCCTCGAAGCGAAGCTCCAGATGGAGTTCGTCGAGCGCTACCGGAAGCATCCGTTCATCCACGTGCCCGAGGTGGTCCCCGAGCTCAGCACCCAGCGGGTGCTCACCAGCGAATGGGTCGATGGCATGCGCTTCGACGAGTTCCGGGAGACGGTCGACGAGGCGACGCGCCAGAAGGCGGCGGAGGTGCTCTTCCGCTTCGCCCAGGGTTCGATCCAGCACTTCCACGTCTTCAACGGCGACCCGCACCCGGGCAACTACATCTTCCATCGAGACGGCACCGTGACGTTCCTCGACTTCGGCCTCGTGAAGCGGTGGAACCCGGGCGAGCTCGAGTCGCTCACCGGCATCCTCGACCGCATCCTCGAGAACGATGCCGAAGGCACGGTGCGGGAGGCGGAGAAGGCGAACTTCCTCCGCACGGGCCACGGTCTCGACCCGCAGCACGTCTTCGACTACGTGTCGACGCCGTACGAGCCGTTCATGGTCGACCGGTTCACCTACACCAAGGACTGGACGTCGAACGCGCTCTCTCGCATCATCGACGTCGCGGGTGAGTACTCCGACGTCATGCAGGTGCTCAACATGCCGCCCCACTACGTGATCCTCGATCGCGTCGTCTGGGGGATGTCCGCGCTGCTGGGCCGGCTGAACGCCACCAACGACTGGGGCGGCCTCCTGGCCGAGTACCGCAAGGGCGCCGACCCGGTGACGCCGCTCGGCGAGGCCGAGGCCGAATGGCGGCGAGCGCAGCAAGCGTCGCGCTAGCGCGCTACCTGCGCAGCTATCACCTTGCTCCTCGCTATCGCGGCGAGCAGCGACGCGTGGTGACCACAGACGACGGGGTGGGTCTCGTCGTGCACACGCTCGCCGGTCCGCGGGATGCGCCGTGCACGGTCGTGGTGCTGCACGGCTTCGCGCACTGGTCTCGCACGCCGGCGGTCCATCGCTTCGCCCACGAGCTCGCGCGGCGCTTCGACGTCGTCGTGCCCGACCTGCGCGGTCATGGACGTTCCGGCGGCCACTGCGGCTTCGGCCCTCGGGAGGCGATCGATGTCGAGCGCGTTGTCGTGGCGACGTCGGGTGGCGCAGCCAGGCCCGTCGTGACAGTGGGGGTGAGCCTGGGAGCCGCGGTCGCGCTGCTGCACGCAGCGGCGTCGGACTCCGTTGCCGGCGTCGTCGCGATCAGCCCGCCCGCTCGTTGGAGCACCGGAAACGACGGGAACACCGGGCCGACGGCCCGTATCGCTCGCTGGATCGGGTCCAGACCGAGGCGCGCTGCGTTGCGGATCGCGCTCCGCACGCGTGTCTCGGACACGCTGCCAGGCACCGACGCGACGGTGGCCGACGTCGCGCCGGCGATCGCCAACCCGTTCGTGATCCTCGTCGCCGACCCCGCGGACGGCTACTTCCCGCCGGAGCACGCTCAGGAGATCCACGACCACCTCGCCACCGACGACAAGCACCTGTGGTGGATGGACGGGGCTGGGCACGGCAGCGACCTGCTGAGCGCCGATCTCGCTGCCCGCATCGGCGACGAGATCGAGCGAAGGGTCAGCCCTCGTCGATGCCCTTCGCGATGAGGAACCCGCGGGCGCGCTCCATCCTCGGGTACCGGTTCGCGACGGCCCAGAAGTCCGGGCCGTGGCGAGGGACGACGAGGTGCGCGAGCTCGTGCACGAGCACCCCGTCGAGCACCCACGACGGGAACGACGCGAGACGGGTCGAGATGCGGATCGAACCGTCGGCCGGTGTGCAGCTGCCCCACCGGTAGACCTGGTTGTCGACCCACCGCACCGACGCCGGCTCCGGCAGGTCGTAGCGCCTCGCCAGCTCGACGCAACGCTCGAAGAGGTCGATCGGCTCGGCGGCGCGCTTCCGCTCGATCTTCGACACCAACGACGACACGAGCCGCTGCTCCTCGGCTGCCGGCAGCCCGGCAGGCACCGACACCCGGATCACGTCGCCGACCACCCGCGCGGCGCCCGTTCGCCGGCGGCGGGTGCTGCGGATGATCTCGACGTCCATGGCTGCGAAGGTATCGACAGGGTCGGACAAGAACGCGGAACGTCGCTACGTCGTGAGCTGCAACGCTGCATCGAGCCACGCATCGAAGTTCGCGTGCAGCTCGCCGAGGCTGAGCGCGGTGCCGACACCGAGGTACGCGTCGAGCCAGTCGTCGAGCTCGTCGAGCGCCCGCGTCGCGACGACGAGGCGCCACCCGGGATGCAGCGTCCGCCCGACGATCGACTCGTACGCGCGCAAGAAGCGCTCGCCGGCGGCCGGCCCCTTCGACAGCGACGTGTCGAACGCGCAGTACACCGCGTCGTAGGCGGCGTAGCCACCGCCGGCGAGCGGCCAGTCGACGACACCGCTGACCGTCGGACGGCCGTGCCCGTCTGACCACAACGTGTTGCCGGGATGGAAGTCGTGGTGCGCGAGCGTCCACCGCTCGTCGATCAACTCGTCTCGCACATGCACGAGCGCCGACCACACCTGTTGCGCCCGTGGATGGGCGCCGAGCTCGTCGGGCAGCGCATCGGCCGACCGCCAGAACGTGATCCAGTCCTCCGCGTCGAACGGGGGGCTCTGGTCGTGGATCGTCGCGAGCGTCGTCGCCAGCTCCTCCGCCCATGCGTCGTCGCCCGGCGGGTCGATGCTCCGGCCCGGCAGCAGCGACAGCACCAGCATCGGGCACCCGGTGGCCGATCCGTCGGCGTCGGCGAGCAGCACCGACGGAGCGGGAACGGGCGTCGCTTCGAGAGCACCCAGCAGCGTCGCCTCGCGCTTCACCCGCTCCGCTCGATGCCACGGCAGCGCGTCGTTGAACCGTCGCACGACGACCGACGAGTCGGGCCGCTCGAGATCGACGCGATGCACTGCCGAGGCGATGCCGCCCGGCAGCCGCGTCACCGAACGTACGCGTGCACCCGGCGCGATCGCGGAGACGACGGCTGCCAGTTCGGTCGCTGACGGTGGCGTCTCGAGGAACCGCTGGTGCTGATCCTCCCGCCGTTCGGTCACGGCGTCATCGGATCACTCGGCGTCGGGGCGAGTGGTGAGCTCCGGCTCGATCGGCAGCAGCGGATCGCCGAGGTCCATCCGTCCGCCTTCGCAGACGTCGAGCCACCGGCCGCCAAGGTTCGGCATGTTGCCCACCGGCGGTGACCCCAGATGCCGCTCGAGGTTCCGGATGACGCCGCTGTGCGTCGCGACGAGCACCGTGTCGCCCGGATGTCGATGCGCGATCCGCAGCAGCGCAGGGATGACCCGCGCCAGCACCTGCTCTGCAGTCTCGCCGCCCGGCGCATACAGGATCCGGGTGCCATCGAACGCCTCCGGATGGGCCGCGTGGTTCTCCTCCGTCGTTCGACCGGAGAACGCTCCGACGTCGCGCTCGCGAAGATCGGGATCTACCTCGACCGACGACGCGCCGATTCCGAGCCCTTCCGCGATCAGTTCGCCCGTGCGGCGAGCGCGCTGCAGATCGGACGCCACGACGTGCGTGATGCCTGCGTCGCGAAGGTGCTCGACGGCATCCCGCGCCTGCTGCTCACCCAGCTCCGTCAACGGCGGATCGGCCCATCCTTGCCACCGTCCCTCGGCGTTCCACGTCGACTGCCCGTGGCGGACGAGGAGCACGCGGGCGCTGGTGGTCACGGCTCCTCATCCTCGCATAGCGTCGCTGCATGGCCCTCCCCGTCGAGAAGCTGGGCACGACCTACGACGAACGCACGAGCGTCATCGATCCGGAGCGGGCGAAGCAGTACGCCGCAGCGACGAACGACGACAACGAGGCGTACACGTCGGGCAAGGTCGCACCGCCCGTCTTCGGTGTGGTGCCGACGTGGGAAGCGATGGGGCTCGCCGTCGCCGACATCGTTCCACCCGAGGCGATGATGATGATCGTCCACGGCGAGCAGGACATGCACTTCCACCAACCGCTGGTGCCGGGCCGGTCGATCACCACGCGAGCCGAGGCCCACAGCATCCGCGTCGGGGGCTCCGGCACACGCTTCACGATCCGGGTCACGAGCGACGACAGCGAGACGCGCGAGCCGGTTCTCGAGCAGTTCATCACCATGTTCATCCGCGGCATGGCCGACGGCGAGAGCGCGGGTCCCGACAAGCCCGACCACACGTTTCCGGACGAAGCGAGAGCGAACGAAGCGGGTGAGCTCACGGTGCACGTCGACGACGACCAGACGTTCCGCTATCGCGACGCCTCGGGCGACATGATGCCGATCCACGTCGACGACGGTTTCGCGAAGTCGGTCGGGCTGCCCGGCATCATCGCCCACGGCCTCTGCACGATGGCGATGACGAGCCAGGCGGTGGTGAAGACGGTGGCCGGCGGCGACCCGACACGGGTCAAGCGGCTCGCTGTGCGCTTCGCGAAGAACGTGTTCCCTGGTGACGACGTGACGACGCGCATCTACCGGGTGAGCGACGGCGTCTACGCGTTCGACGCGGTGTCGAGCCGGGGGGACATCGTCATCACCAACGGACGGGCGGAGGTGGAGGCGTAGCCGTCCTGCGCCTCTTCGCTGCCGCCCGCGAGGCAGCAGGCACCGATCGCGACACGATCGACGGGGCCACCGTGGGCGACGTGCTCGCCGAGGCGCGGGCGCGCTACGGCGACGCGTTCGTGGCCGTGCTCCGCACGAGCCGGATCTGGGTGAACGGCGAACCGGCGACCGACGACGATGCGGTCGCCGAGTCCGACGAGGTGGCGGTGCTTCCTCCGGTGTCCGGAGGATGATCACCCTCAAGGCCGTACGCCATCTCCGGCCGACGGTCGACATCGACGGGCCTCGGGTCCGCCTCGGAGTGATCTGGGCCGCGATCGCGTTCTCCGCCACTGCGCTCGGCCCGACTCCCGCCGCGCTCGTGTTCGCTGCCGTCGCCCTCGGTGCTGCGGGTCAGGCGTGCCGAGCCTGGCGGCGCCAGGCGCGACGCCCGTACCGGCCGGTGGCGATCGTGGGCGCCGTGGTCATCGCGCTCTCGTCGGTCGCGGGTCCCATCGCGGTCACCGCTGCCGCGGTGGTCACCGCAATCGCTGCGGTCACCGCCGCGCAGCTGCAGTTCGGGCAGCGCGCGTGGGACGCCCCGCTGACGATAGGCATCGCGCTCGTGGCGGGGATAGCGGCTGCCGTGGTGCCGCTCGCTCGAGGTGAGGTCGGAGCCGCGGCTGCGCTCGTGCTCCTCCTCACGGTCTTCGCGGCGGAGGCGTCGTGGTTCCTGATCGGCGCCGGCGCGCGGCGCTCGATCGATGCGCCCATCGCATCGAGTGCGGCCGTGCTCGTCGTCTCGATCCTGGTCGCCGCGGTGCTGGTGCCGCCGTTTCGCGGAGCGAGCCCCTGGCTGCTCGGGGCGATCGCCGCGCTGCTGGCGCCGCTCGGCCCGTTCCTCGCTTCAGCCGTCCTGCCCCGTCCCGACGCGTTCGCTCCCGCCCTGCGGCGCATCGACGGGTTCGCTCTCGTCGGCCCGATGTGGGTGCTCGTCGCGTCAGCGGTGCTCGATCTCCGATGAGCCCGGCCCGGCCGTCTGAGGTGGCGCGGATGCTCGGACGGCATCCGGTGGCGATCCGTCTCGTGCAGGACAAGGGCAGTGCCCATTGGGTCGTGCGCGAAGGAGACGGCGCGTACACGATCCTCCGCCGGTACCGCGACGGCGAGACGGCCGCGAGCGTGGAGTGGGAGACGACGGTCCTCCGCCACCTCGAAGACCGAGGGTGGCCGGTGGCGACGCCGCTCACCGGCCCGATCGAGGTCGGCGGGCGCTGGTGGGCCGCCTTCCGGCGCCTCCCCGGTCGCCGCCAGGAGTGGGATCGCAACGACCCGCGCCACCGTTGGCGCGGCGAGCTCCTCGCCAGGCTCCACCGCGATCTCGCCGACATCGCGTCGGGGATCGGTCAGCGCGACGGCCACCACCGAGCGGACGAGGCGGCGGAGATCACACCGGAGCACGTCGCCCTGCTGGCTCGCCTTCGCCGTCTCGACCGTCCGCGCGCCGTCGCCATGGAGCGCCACGCCCGCCAGATCGCCGAGGGCGTCTCGTTCCTCCACGCGCACCGGTTCCCGATGACGATCGTCCACGGCGACTTCCTGCCGTGGAACCTCCACGCCCGCGGCTCGACGATCCTCGGGATCTTCGACTTCGAGGCGTCCCGTCACGACACCCGCGCCAGTGACGTCGCGTGGGCGACGTGGGGTGGGCGGTACCCCGACGCATGCGAGGGCTACGGCGCGATCGCGCCACTGAGCGAGGAGGAGGAAGCGGCGCTTCCCTTGCTCTGGCGGGCGTCGTGGCTCACCTGGGCCTGGACCCTCGTAGCCCGCTCGCGAGACCGCGTCGAGCCGGAGCTCGACGCGGTTCTCGAGAAGCTGGCTCGCCCGTGGGGCGATTGACGACGACCTGTGGCCGTCGGATGCTCAGGCCTTCTTCGTCTCCCAGAAGATCCGGTCGATCTCGCTGATCTGCGAGAGGAGGCTGTCGGCGACCGCGACGTCGTTGGTCTTCTTGGCCTCGCCGGCCGCCTTCGTCGCGTTCCAGAAGAG
The DNA here is from genome assembly GCA_035540495.1 of Acidimicrobiales bacterium. GTDB lineage: Bacteria > Actinomycetota > Acidimicrobiia > Acidimicrobiales > CADCTF01 > DASVEG01. The sequence goes on along the minus strand of DATLGL010000065.1, from coordinate 9,408 downwards.
CGTGTGCAGCTCGGGGTACTGCTCGAGGTGCGGCGGCTTGAAGTAGTCGGTCCACAGCACCCACAGGTGGTGCTTGACGAGGTCGGCGCGCTCCTCCTTGATGAAGGTCGCACGCTCCTTGAAGACCGGGTCGTCGGAAGCGTTGAACTTCTCCATGCACGCCTTCACCGAGTCGGCCTCGATGCGGGCCTGCGCGGGGTCGTACACGCCGCAGGGAAGGTCGCAGTGCGCGGACGCGGTCTGGGGGGCACGCAGCCGGTCGGCGGCGTTGAGGAGTCGAGGTAGCAGGCGCATGTCGGCGAACCCTAACAAGCGTCGGTGGCTACGTCGTCTCCGGATCGAGGGCGCCTCGATGGTGCCGACGCTGCTTCCCGGCGATCGCGTCGTAGCGGTCCGTTCACGCGTCCGGGTCGGCGATGTCGTCGCGCTTCGGGACCCGCGCGATCAGCGCCGGGTCATGGTGAAGCGGATCACGTGTCTGACCGCTGATGGTCGAGCCGAGGTCGCCGGCGACAACGCCGACGCCAGCACCGACAGCCGGCACTTCGGACCGGTCGACCCGTCGCTGGTCCTCGGCCGCGTCGTGTACCGGTACGCGCCGGCCGACCGTGTGGGACGGATCAGCCGCGGGGGCGGAGGCGCTCCACCACGTCACTGAAGCTCACGTCGGCGAGCGAGGCGACGACCAGGTCGGCGCCTGCAGCTTCGAAGTCGAGGTGGCGGGTCATCGACGTCGGCACGGCGACGCACCACATGCCCGCGGCCTTCGCCGCGCGCACACCGTTGACGGAGTCTTCGAGCGCGAGCGCGAACGAAGGTTCCACGCCGAGTCGACGGCACGCCTCCAGGTACGAGTCGGGTCGGGGCTTGTGGGCCTGCACGTCGTCGAAGCAGCACACGACGGGGAACCTCGGGGTGTGACCGAGCCGGTCGAGATGGCCGAGGACCCACTCGCGGTCGGAGCTCGACGCGATGCCGATGCCGAGACCACGGGCCTCGGCGTCGTCCAGCCATTCGGCGACGCCCGGCAGCAGGTCGCCGGCCTCGATGAGGCCCCGGATGCGAGGGCGTAGCCGCGGGATCAGGCTCTCCTCGGTGTAGTCGGTGCCGGCCAGCCGGTTGAGCTCGGCCACTGCGTCGAACACGTCGGCGCTGTTCGTACCGATCGACTGCGCCCACATCTCCACCGTCAGCTCGTGGCCGTGTTCGTCCCAGAGCTCCTTCAGGGCGATGTAGATCGCCTCCTCGGTCTCGAGCACCAGGCCGTCGAAGTCGAAGACGATCGCGTCGATCCGCGGGTCGTCGTCGCGGTCGGGTGCAAGGTCTTCCATGGCGGGGTCCTACCATGTCGGACATGTCGGATCGCCTCGACCGGGTTCTGGCCGACGACTACGTCGCCGGCGTCGAAGACCTCTCGATCGACGAGGTCCGTGCCCGTCGCGCCGAGTGCCAGGAGATCGAGGTCGGGCTCTCGTACGCGAGGCGGATCGTCCAGGGGCGTCTCGACATCATCCACGCCGAGGCCCAGCGGCGATCCAGCGGCAGCGGCCCGAGCAGCAACAGCGAGCTCGTCGACCGTCTCGAGAAGGGCGAGATGCTGGGCGACCAGGCCCGTCCTGCGGGGTTCGGCCGGCTGCCCACGACGATGGGACCCGGCGACGACAGCGACGAGTACCTCGCCGAGGCAGACGCCGTGGCCGGTGCCGACGTGCTGGCGAACGTGAGCGGCCTCGACGATGCGGCGGTCCAGTCACTCGCCGAGTCGCTGGGTGAGGTCGAACGCAGTCTCTCCCAGCGCCGCCGGCAGGTGTTCGAGCGCATCGACATCTTCCAGGGCGAGATCGTGCGCCGCTACAAGTCCGGCATCGCCGACCCCGATTCGCTCCTCGCCTAGTGACCGACGACGGCGGCGTCGGCGACGAGGCGCAGGAAGAAGCAGTCACCGATCGCCTCGCCGAGCTCGGTGCGTTCATCCGGGAGCAGCGCAGCAGCGCGCGGCTGTCGCTCCGCAGGCTCTCCGACCTCGCAGGCATCTCGAACCCGTACCTGAGCCAGATCGAGCGCGGCCTGCGCCGACCGTCCGCCGAGATCCTCCAGCAGATCGCGAAGGCGCTGCGCATCTCCGCCGAGACGATGTACGTCCGGGCCGGGATCCTCGACGAGCGCGATGACGACTTCGACCTGCCGGGTGACATCCTCCGCGACCCGTACATCACCGAAGACCAGAAGCAGACGCTGATCCGGATCTACTCGTCGTTCCGGGCCGAGAACGAGGCGAAGGGGCTCGAGTTGGCGCCTCCGCCGAAGGTCGAAGCCGAGGCAGACGGCGACGACGACCCGCCGGCAGCGGGAGCCGGGGAACAAGAGTCCTCTTCGTAGGGTTGGACTCGACCGTGCGCGCCCTGGCGGTGCTCTCTATGCACACGTCTCCGCTCGCCCAGCCCGGTACGGGTGACGGCGGGGGGATGAACGTCTACGTGCGCGAGCTCGCGACGGCTCTCGCGCGCACCGGCGTCCGTTGCGACCTCTACACCCGCGCCGAGGCCGACGACGTCGCACCGATCGTGAACGTCGAGCCCGGGCTCTACGTCCACCACGTGCCCGCCGGTCCGCTGCGGGCCGTCGAGAAGGAAGCGCTCCCAGGTCTGGTCGACGAGTTCGCCGACGCCGTCCTCGCGCGGATGCAGGCCGGCCACGCGGCCGACGCGATCCACGCCAACTACTGGCTCTCGGGCGTCGCCGGCCATCGCCTCAAGCACGAGCTCGACCTGCCGCTGGTCTCGACGTTCCACACCCTCGACCGGGTGAAGGCGGAGGTCGACCTCGGGGAAGACAGCGAACAGCGCTCCCTCGAGGAGGCACGGGTGATCGGCTGCTCCGACGCGATCCTCGCCTCGTGCGATGACGAGGTCGCTCAGCTGGTGCGCCTCTACGACGCCGACCCCGAGCGCATCGAGATCGTGCCCCTCGGTGTCGATCATGCGTTCTTCGCGCCCGGGAACCGCCGGCAGGCGAGGCGGGCGCTCGGCTTCCCCGAGACCGGGCGGCTGGTGCTGTCGGTCGGGCGGATCCAGCCGTTGAAGGGGCTCGGCGTGGCCATCGCCGCCTTCGCCCAGATCGCGTCGTCGATGCCCGACGCGCACTACGCCATCGTCGGCGGTCCGAGCGGGCCGCAGGGCGAGGCGGAGGTGGAGCGCCTGCACGGGGTCGTCTACGAGCTCGGCCTCGCGGGGCGGGTGTCGTTCCTGCCACCGCAGCGCCACGAGCTCCTGTCGACGTTCTACCGCGCGGCCGATCTGTGCCTGATCCCGAGCCGGACGGAGTCGTTCGGGCTCGTCGCCCTCGAAGCCGCCGCATGCGGCACGCCCGTCGTCGCCTCTGCGGTCGGGGGCCTGACGACGCTGGTGGAAGACGGTCGTACGGGGTTCCTCGTCGACGACCGCGATCCCGACGTCTTCGCCGACCGCGCGAGGCGCGTGCTCGGCGACGCGGAGCTCGCGGCCGCGATGGGGCGGCGTGCCGCCGCCCGGGCCAGGTCGTACACGTGGACGACGGCTGCAGGTCGCCTGCGCCGTCTCTACGGCGAGCTGACCGCGCGCCAGCTCGTCGAGTGCCCATGAGCGAAGCGGAGGGCACGCGGGCCCGGCCGCAGGCGGAGAGGCAGTGGTGAGCGGGCCCGCGAGCGACGACGACCTCCGCCGTCTCGCCCAGTTCATCACGTCGTGGGCCGAGCGCGAGCGGGACGACAACCCCACCGTCCTCGCCGTCGACTCGCTCGACGATCCCGACCTCGGCAAGCGCTGGTTCGTGCGCCTCGAGGGCGAGGAGAAGCAGGTCACGACCGTCTGGTTCCACCTGCGCCAGCGGACCCTTCACTACGAGACGCAGTTCATGCCCCAGCCGGAGGAGAACCAGCAGCAGCTCTACGAGATGTTGCTCGCGATGAACGCTCGCCTGCCGGGCGGCTGGCGGTTCGCCATCGGTTGGGAGGACGCCATCTACCTCGAGGGCGCAGTGGCGTGGTCGTGGGTGGACGACGACCTGCTCGACGAGATCATCGGCGCCGCGTACCACTACACCGAGCGGTGGTTCCGGCCCTGCATGCGGGTGGGGTACGAGTCGAAGTTCCGTGGCTGAATCGCGTCGTTTCGACCGATTCGTCCTCGGTCTTGCCCGGGTTCCCGCCCCCCGCTACCGTGCGCAGCGAGCCCGAGGGGCGGCCTGTCCGGAGTCGTTCGGGGAAGTGCGACTGCGGCCGGAAGGTTCCTCGGGCTCCTTGTCTTCGGCCTGTGGATGACGCCCCCGCCGGGGCGCCCAGCCGGCCTCCGTTCGCCGTCATCCTGAGCATCACGCTCACCGGGATCCTCGCGAACGTGCTGGTCACGCCGGTCGCGCCCGACATCGCGAAGGACTTCGGACGGGGCAGCGCGGCGGTCGGCCTGATCCTCGGCGCGGCCACCGCGCCCGGCATCCTCCTCGCTCCCGTGATCGGCGTGCTGGCCGACCGGTACGGCCGGCGATCCGTCGTCGTCCCGTGCCTGACCGTGTTCGGGCTGAGCGGAGGCCTGGCTGCGTTCGCGCCGACGTTCGAGTCGCTGCTGGCCCTCCGCTTCCTGCAGGGCTGCGGCGCCGCGGGTCTCATCAACCTCGCCGTGGTGATCATCGGCGACCACTGGGACGGCGCCGAGCGGGCGCGCATGATCGGTCGCAACGCCGCGGCCTTGACCGCCTCGATCGCGGTGCTGCCACCCCGGTGGCGCGTTGGCGACCGTTGGTGGATGGCGCCTCACGTTCGCCCCCTACTGGATCGGTCTGATCACCGCGGTCGCCGTGCTCAAGGTCTTGCCGCCGTCGAAACGGGGCGAGGGCACGCTGTCGGAGCAGCTGCGCCGCGCGGCACCCTATGTCCGCAACCCGGTGGTGCTCGGGGCCACCGGGATGACGTTCGTCCTCTTCGTCCTGATCTTCGGACTGTTCCTGACGGTGCTGCCCGTCCACCTCGACGAGGAGTTCGGCATCGACGCCGCCGGCCGTGGCCTGATCCTCGCGGTCCCCGCCGTCACCAGCACGATCACCGCGCTCACCCTCGGGCGGCTGCGGCAGCGGTGGGGCGTCCGTCCGCTCCTCGTGGCGGGCTCGATCTGCCTCGCTGTCGGCATCGGCATCCTCGGCGTGGCGCCGTCGGTCCCGATCCTGCTCCTCGGGCCGTTCGTCTACGGCTTCGGCGAGGGCGTGCTCATCCCGACGCTGCAGGACATCGTGGCGGGCGTCCCGCCTGCGTCGAGTCGGGGAAGCGTCGTGGCGTTCTTCGTCGGGGTGACCCGCCTCGGACAGACGGCGGGTCCGATCGCGACGGGCCTCGCTCTGGAGCGGGCCGGTGCTCCGGGGTTGTTCCTCGCTGGTGCCGTTGCCTCTATGCTGCTTGCAGGCATCCAACCGCTTGCTCTGGGCAAATTCCGGTCCAGACAGGAGGTTGCGGCGCCGAGAACGAACTGAGTACCGTGACCCGCCGGCCTGTCCGGTCACCGGGTTGCCGCGCCTCAGCCTCTCGGGGCCGGTGCGGTTGCCTGGCGGGAACCCCCCAAACGTATGACTCGACTCCATCGACTCGCGTCCGCACTCGTCGTCTTGGCGGTGGTGCTGGGCACCGCCGCCCCCGTCGACGCCGCTGCGTCGGCGTCGCGGCAGCGCCAGGAGCAGGTCCGAGCCGAGAGGGCTCGCAAGGCTCGTGAGCTCAACGCGCTCAAGTCGTCCGACGCGCAGCTCGAGCGGGCGGTCGCCGCGCTCGCGTCGCAGGTGAAGGCGGAGAGCGCCAAGCTCGCATCGGCCCGCCAGGCCGTCGCCGCGGCAGAGTCGCAGCTCGCGGCGACCGAGTCGAAGATCGCCCAGACCGAGGCCGAGATGAACAACCTCCACTCGGCCGTCGTCAACCGGGCGGTCAACGCCTACATCAACCCGCAGGCCCAGGGCATCGCGGAGCTGGCCGATGCCAAGGATCTCGGTGAGGCCAGCCGGCGAGCAGCCGTGCTGCGCCAGGTCGCGAACAACGACCGCGACGTCATCGACGAGCTGCGGGCGGTCCGGGAAGACCTCGGGATCGAGAAGGAGAAGGCCGCCGCCCAGCGGGCGGTCGCCGCGAAGCGACGCGACGACGTCAAGCAACGGGTGAACGCGCTCTCGTCGAACCTGGCCGAGAAGGCCCGCCTCGAGAAGGCGCTCGACGCCCGCATCAAGTCGATCCAGGCCGAGGCGGCCGCCCTCGCCGCCGAAGAGGGCCGGATCAGCGAGATCCTCGCCGCGCGGGCTCGTGCCGCGCGGGCGTCACGGAACGACGGCGGCGGCCCGACGGTCGTCTCCGGCGCCGGGCTGGTCTGGCCGACACGGGGCACGGTCACCTCCGAGTACGGCTACCGCTGGGGCCGGCTCCACGCGGGCATCGACATCGGCGCTCCGAACGGCACGCCGATCCGGGCGGCCAAGGGTGGCGAGGTCATCACCGCAGGCTCGATGGGCGGTTACGGCAACTGCGTGATCATCGACCACGGCGGTGGCTTCACCACGCTGTACGCCCACATGAGCCGCATCGGCATCAGCGACGGCGCGAGCGTCAGTCAGGGCCAGGTCATCGGCTACGTCGGGTCGACCGGTCACTCCACGGGCAACCACCTCCACTTCGAGACCCGCGTCAACGGCAGCCCCCAGAACCCCCGCCGCTACCTCTGAACCCACCGGTAGCCTCGGGCCCATGGCCCTGAAGCTGCTGGTCGTCGGTGGTGGTCGCATGGGCGAGGCGCTCGTAGTGGGGCTGGTGCGGTCGGGATGGGCGGCAGCCGACGTCGGTGTCGTCGAGAAGCTCGACAGCAGGCGCAACGACCTCGCCAAGCTCCTTCCGGGGGTGACGGTGGTCGACGAGGTCGTGGCGGCCTCCGGGGCGATCGTCGCCGTCAAGCCGAACGACGTCAGCGCCGCGTGCCGGGCGTTGGCCGGCGTGGGAGTCGACCGGGTGCTGTCGATCGCGGCCGGCGTCACCGTCGACGCGCTGGAAGCCGATCTCGGCCCGTCGGTGCGGGTCGTGCGTGCCATGCCGAACACGCCGGCACAGATCGGTGCAGGCGCCTCCGCCATCGCTCCCGGAAGCTCGGCGACCGACGACGACCTCGCCTGGGCCGAGGAGATCCTCGGCGCGGTCGGCACCGTCGTCCGGGTGCCCGAGCACCTGCTCGACGCGGTGACCGGCCTTTCCGGAAGCGGCCCCGCCTACGTGTTCCTCGTCGCCGAAGCTCTGATCGAGGCGGGTGTGCTGAACGGCCTGCCCCGCGACGTCGCATCGGTGCTCGCTCGTCAGACCCTGCTCGGCGCCGCACGCCTGCTGGTCGAGTCGGGGGAGGCGCCGGAGACGCTCCGAGCCGCGGTCACCTCGCCCGGTGGGACGACCGCCGCCGGCCTCCAAGCCCTCGAAGACCGGGCGGTCCGGGCCGCGTTCCTCGACGCGGTCACCGCGGCGACCAACCGGTTCCGCTCGTCCTCCTCCTGAAATCACAGCTTCCCCTCTTTTCACTCTGTTCACAGGCCGGTAACGTGCCTCCTGCGGAGTGAGGGGAGATTCGACGATGAGTGACCAGCGGGGTCGCGGTCCGTTCCTGACGGTCGCGGAGGTGGCAGCGATGCTGCGCGTCTCGAACATGACCGTCTACCGGTTGATCAACAGCGGGGCCATGAAGGCGATCCGCATCGGGAAGTCGTACCGCCTCGAGGAGGCGGAGGTCGATCGCTACCTCCAGGGCGGATCGGCCGCCGAGGCGGGCTGAGCAGCACCGCTGCGCCGCTAGCGTTCAGGCCCGCATGGGCCGGCGCTACGACACGATCTCGTTCCTGACTGACTACGGCACCACCGACGAGTTCGTCGGCGTCGTGAAGTCGGTCGTTCGAGGCATCGCGCCGCATGCCGCGGTGATCGACATCACCCACGAGATCCCACCTCACGACACCCGCACCGGCGCGCTGACGCTGATGCGTTCTGCGCAGTACCTGGCATCCGGGGTCGTGTTGGCCGTGGTCGATCCCGGCGTGGGCACGGCTCGACGAGCGGTTGCGGTCGAGGTCGCCGGAGGCGAGGGCATCTTCGTCGGGCCGGACAACGGGTTGCTCGCGCCGGCCGTTGCGATGACCGGTGGCGCCGAACGGGCCGTCGAGCTGACGAATCCGGCATACCACTTGCCCGCGCCGGGCCCGACCTTCGCTGGCCGCGACGTGTTCGGGCCCGTCGCCGGCCACCTCTGCAACGGGGTCGACCTCGCCGAGCTCGGCGAGGAGATCGACCCGCTCGGGCTGCTGCCGGGGATCATCCCGCTGTCCGCTAGCGAGGACGACCACGTGCGAGGCGAGGTGCTGTGGGTCGACCGGTTCGGGAACGTCCAGCTCAACGTCGATCCCGACGAGATCGAGCGCTTCGGCGACCGCATCGTCGTGAAGTGGAACGAGGAGAACGACGTGCGCCGGGCCAAGCGGGCGACGACGTACGGCGACCTCAAGCCGGGCCAGCTCGGCGTGATCGTCGACAGCTACGGGCTGGTGTCGCTGGCGGTCGACCGCGGGTCGGCGGCGACGGAACTGCGGCTTCGGCCGGGCGATTCGGTCATCCTCACCGAACCCTCCTAGCCTCGCTCGCGATGCGCCTCGGCACCACCGTCACGCTCGGCATCCTGCTGGCCCTGATCTTCGGTGCCGCGCTGGTGCAGTTCCTCGTCCTCGCCCGCTGAGTCACCGGACGAGCCGGCGGATCTCCTGCTCGAGCGGGCCGATGCCCTCGACCTTGCCGAGGCAGAGCGCGACGCCGATCTCCGCTGCCTGGCGTTCGAGGTCTTCGTCGATGAAGGCGGTGTAGACGATCACGTGCTGCTCGGGCCGGTGCTCCTTGAGCCGCCGAGCGGTCTCCAAGCCGTCCATCGCCGGCATCCGGTAGTCGACCACCACAACGTCGGGAGCGTGCGCGGCCGCAGCTTCGATCGCTCCCGGGCCGTCGGGGGCGCTCCCCACGACGTCGAAGCCGTCGACCGCGAGCATCGTCGTCAGCATCCGCCGCACGTGGTCGGTGTCGTCGACCACCAAGACCCGGATCGTCTGTTCCACTGCCGGAAGAGTACGCACACCGTCAACGCCCGCGATCGAGCTTGACCAGACCTTCGAGGACGAGGACGTAGCGCGGCGCCATGCCTTCGCCGTCCGACGGCGGCGGCGGGGGCAGCGGGACGGTGGTCGTCGTCGGCGTGGTGGTCGTGCTCGGCGTGGGCGCTGGCGCTTCCGTGGTGGGAGGCGGTGTCGCCGCCGCCGTCGGACGGCGAAGGCATGGCGCCGCGCTACGTCCTCGTCCTCGAAGGTCTGGTCAAGCTCGATCGCGGGCGTTGACGG
>DATLGL010000064.1:0-132363 GCA_035540495.1 Acidimicrobiales bacterium | reverse complement strand
GCTTTACACACCATGTGTCGTCGCTGAGCGTTCGGCAGCGACTGTCACGTCGTAGGTTCTGCTCAGGCCGGGCGGCGGACCGGTCGGCAGCACGGCGGAGGGTGGAGGGGCTGGGCGGCGGGAACCAGCCCCTCCGTCGCGTCAGGGCGCCGGTCGACCTCGGGCCGCCCACCTGCCGTCGACGCAGCTGACGTCGAGCGGGAGGCCGAAGGTCTCCGAGAGCGCTCGCGCCGAGAGCGTGTCGTGCAGGGGCCCGGCTCCCACGATGCGGCCGCCTCGAAGGAGCAGCGCGTGGGTGAAGCCGGGCGGGATCTCCTCGAGGTGGTGGGTGACGAAGACGATCGCCGGCGCCTCCTCCGCGCGTGCCAACGCGGCCAAGTCGGCGACCAGTCGCTCGCGAGCGCCGAGGTCGAGTCCGGCCGCCGGCTCGTCGAACACCCAGAGGTCAGCTCGGGCGAGCCGCATCCGAGCGAGCAACGTGCGCTGGCGCTCACCTTCCGACAGCGCGGAGAACGGCCGGTCGGCCGCATCGGTGAGTCCCGCCGCAGCGAGAAGTCCGTCGACCTCGGCCGCGATCGACGCGTCGCCGGCGTCGTCGTCCCACCACGGCGCGAGCGACGCGCTGCGACCGGTCGACACGATCTCACGTGCCGTGAGGCGAACGTCGATGGTGCGGGTGAGCGCGCCGCTCGCGACGGCGATGCGGCGCCGAAGCCTGCGCACGTCGACGTGACCGAGCTGGTCGCCGAGTATCGAGACGGCGCCGGCGGTCGGATGTGTGTACGCGGTCACGATCTGGAGCAGCGTCGTCTTCCCGGCGCCGTTCGGTCCGAGCACGACCCAGCGTTCGCCAGGAGCGACCGACCAGTCGATGTCGGTGAGGATCTGTGTGTCATCGCGCACGAGGCGCACGCCGCGCAGAGACAGAACGGCGGCCGCGGACACGGCGGCAGGGTACCTTTGGGACTTCAGGAGGCGGGATGGAACAACCTGAAGGCGGACCGCAGCACGACGTCGGGCGCGACCCCGAGCCGGACCTCGTACCGGAAGCGGAGGTGAACCCGCCGGTAGAGCCTGCGGCCGAGGCGCCTTCGCCGGTCGAGGAGACGCCGGCGGCGCCGGCTCCCGAGTACGCCGACGAGCCCACCGCGGCGTACGAGCCCGTCTTCGAGGACGCGACCGGCGACGATCCCGGGCCGCCTCTCGAAGAGCTCCCGGCGGCTGCCGAGGAGCTCGCGCCAGCCGCCGAGGAGTTCCCGCCGACGGCCGCGTCGGCGGTCTTCGTCGAACCATCGCCGCCCGCACCGGCCGCGGTGATGTTCACGCCGCAGGCCGTGCCGGGCGAGCCGGCCGTCGACGACGAGATCGAAGAGGACGACGAGGAAGAGGACGACGGCAAGAAGGGGATCTCGTTCGCCACCAAGGCGCTCGTGATCGCAGCCGCCTGGGTGCTCCTGGTGCTGTTCCTCATCGGCCAGTTCGAGAAGGACAACGATCCGGGCCTGGGCCCCGTCGGCCTCGACCAGCCCGGCGACGCCGCCACCGACGAGGTCGCGGCAGGGGAGGCCGGCGAGGAGCCGGTCGACGTCGACGGCGACGGCAAGATCGAAGCCGGCGAGCCCGGCTACCGCTCCGGCGGGTCGCTTACCGGCGCGGCAGCCGGGTCCGGCGGCGCTGCCGGCTCCGGAGACTCCGGCACGGCGGGGGGCAGCACGGGCGGCTCGTCCGGCGGCGGCTCGGGCAGCACGGGCGGCTCCGGCGGCGGAACCGGCAGCGGAGACGCCGGCGTCCAGCCCCTTCCGGGCGGAGGCACCTCCACGGGCGGATCGACCACGACAACGGCCAAGCCGTCCGCCGGGGGCACGACGAACTCGACCACGACCACCACGTCCGGGAGCGGCTCCGGCGGCGGCACGCCGACGACGGCCTCACCGACCACCACGACCACCTCGCCCGGCACGCCTGCGCCGGAGGTCGTCACGATCAACCGCCAGAACTCCTCGACGTCGGAGTTCTCCCGCACGGTCGTCACGCTCGAGCGTGGTCAATCGATCCGATTCGTGAATCAGAACGCCTTCTCGCACACGCTCGACGTGCCTGGCTCGGTCGACCTGGTCGTTCCGGCCAACGGTGAAGAGTCGTTCCAGTTCAACACGCCGGGGCCGTTCACGATCGAGTGCAAGACGTCGGGGCACAAGGGCTCGATCAGCGTGACGGTCAAGCCCTGATCAAAGGTGCTGCGCGACGGCCTCCTGCACCTGCGGGACGATGTCGTTCCAATCGGCGCCTTTGGTGCGGGTCACGGTGATGAAGTCGGCCGTGGCGAACACGGAGGCGACACCGTCGATGGCCAGCAGCGCGCCGAGAAGCGGATGGGTGCCCGCATCGTCTGGTGACGACGCGCTCAGCGGCTCCGTCAGCGTGGTGTCGAGCTGGAAGCGCAGGGCGTTCGGGTTCGGCGTCGGCGCAGGGGTCGCAGTGGCCATCCCGGCATCCTGCCAGCCTTCGCGGGTAGGACAGACCCCATGAGCGACCCGAGGCTGGAAGACCACGTCACCGGTCTCGAGCTGCAAATCGTCGAGCTGGTGGAGCAACGGGAGCGGGCGCGGGTGCAGGGCGACGAGGCTGGCGCCCTGAGAATCCAGCGTGAGATCGACGAGCTGCAGGCCGAGCTGGTGCGAACGGCGGAGCAGATCGCCGACGACTGACCCCGGGGGGCGTCTCTAGATCGAGGCGCCCAGGAAGTCGAGCGCGGCGTCGATGAACTTGAACTCGCGTGGCGTCGCGAAGTGATCGACGCCGGCGAGCGTCACCAGCGTCGCATCGGGCAGCGCGTCGACCAGCGGGTCGGGCGGCCACACGAAGTCCTTGTCGCCGAGAACGACGAGCACGGGGCAGGTGATCCTGGCCAGATCGTCGGCGGTCAGCGGGGTCGACTGGCGGCGCATGCAAGCGGCGAGCGCCTTCGGGTCGTTGTCGGAACCTGCCGCGAACTGCGCGAACACCCGGGCGATCGCGGAGCTCTCGCTGTCGACGCCGCCCTCGACGGCCTTCGCGATCGCCTCCGACCCACCGCCGCCGAACACGTTCGCTCCGATCCCTCCGACGATGATGCGGTTGAAGCGGTCGGGGTGCTTCGCCGCCACCTTGAGGAGGAGGATCGCTCCCATCGAGAACCCGATGGCGTCCACCTGCACGGAGGGGTCCTCGGGCAGCGCGGCGGCGACGTCGTCCTCGAGGTCGGCATAGGCCTCCGGGTCATGGGGCTTGTCGGCGGAGCCGTGGCCGAGCAGGTCGAGGCCGATCACCTCGCGACCGGCGTCGGAGAGCAGGTCGACCCATCCGGGCTCCCGCCAGTTCCGCTCGAACGACGAAGCGAACCCGTGGACGAGGAGCACAGGGGGACCGGCCATCCGCGCAAGCTAGTCATCGCGTGCCATTGGCGGCGGCTCGCCGGGTTCGTACCCTACGAACCGTGCGTGTCCTCGTGGTCGACGACGAGCCAGACATCCGGCTGCTCTACCGCAGCGCGTTCGAGCGGCTCGGCGTCGACGTCGCGGTGGCCGTCGACGGTGACCGCGCGCTCGAAGTCGCGCGGGCCTGGCAGCCCGACGTCGTGATCCTCGACCTGCAGATGCCGGGCCGCAGCGGCGAGTCCGCTCTTCCGGAGTTCGCGGCGGTGAGTCCGGCGTCGGCTGTCATCGTCGTGAGCGCTCACCTCCAGGTCGACCAGTTCGGCCGGATGCAGGACCTCGGGGCCAAGGAGTGCTTCGAGAAGCTCGACTTCCTCAACGTGATCCCCGGCCTCGTCGCTCGCTACGGCGTCGCAGCTTGACGTCGCGCCGACCGACCGAGTGATCCTCGAGCACGCGCTCCTCGACGTCCGCCCAGGTGAGGAGGCGGCGTTCGAGGCCGCGTTCGCCCAGGCCCGTCCGCTGATCGCGTCGCAGCCAGGCTTCGTCTCGCTGCGGATCGAGCGCTGCATCGAGCACTCGGCGCGCTACCTGCTCCTCGTCGAGTGGGACTCGCTCGAAGCGCACACGGAGGGGTTCCGCCGCTCCCCGGAGTACGAGCGATGGCGGGAGCTCCTCCACCGCTTCTACGACCCGTTCCCCGAGGTGACGCACTTCGAGGAGGTCGTGTTCGAGGGAGACGGCGACCGCCCGTAGACTGTCCGGTCCCCCTTTTCCGGCAGGAGTCTCGCTGTGCCCGTCCGCTCGGACCTTCGCAACATCGCCATCATCGCCCACGTCGACCACGGCAAGACGACCCTCGTCGACGCCATGCTCTGGCAGTCGGGCGCCTTCCGCGCGAACCAGGACGTGGCCGAACGCGTCATGGACTCGATGGATCTCGAGCGCGAGAAGGGCATCACCATCCTCGCCAAGAACACCGCTGTCCAGTGGGGTGACACGAAGATCAACATCATCGACACCCCTGGCCACGCCGACTTCGGCGGGGAGGTCGAGCGGGGCCTGGCGATGGTCGACGGCGTGCTGTTGCTGGTCGACGCCAGCGAGGGGCCGCTCCCGCAGACGCGCTTCGTCCTCCGCAAGGCGCTCACGCTGCAGCTGCCGATCATCCTCGTGATCAACAAGATCGACCGACCCGATGCACGTCCGGTCGAGGTGGTCGACGAGGTCTACGAGCTGTTCATGGACCTCGACGCCGACGAGAAGCAGATCGACTTCCCGATCATCTACTGCAACGCGAAGGCCGGTCAGGCGTCGATGGACGCCGCGACGCCGGGCGTCGATCTGAAGCCGCTGTTCGAGCTGCTCATCGACACGATCCCCGCGCCGTCCTACGACGACGGTCACCCGTTGCAGGCGCTCGTCACCAACCTCGACGCCTCCCCGTACGTCGGCCGGCTGGCGCTGTGCCGCGTGCACCAGGGCCGCATCCGCAAGGGCCAGCAGGTCGCCTGGTGCCGGACCGACGGCACCGTCGAGCGGGCGAAGATCTCCGAGCTGTACATCACCGAGGCGCTCGATCGGGTCGACGCGGCAGAGGCCGGGCCAGGCGAGATCATCGCCATCGCGGGCATCCCCGAGATCACCATCGGCGAGACCCTGACCGACGTCGACGACCCCCGCCCCCTTCCCGTGCTCAGTGTCGACGAGCCGAGCCTGTCGATGACGATCGGCACGAACACGTCGCCGCTCGCAGGATCGGAGGGGAACAAGCTCACCGCGCGGCTCATCAAGAACCGGCTCGACCAGGAGCTCGTCGGCAACGTCTCGCTCCGCGTGCTGCCGACCGAACGTCCCGACGCATGGGAGGTGCAGGGCCGAGGGGAGCTGCAGCTCGCGGTCCTCGTCGAGCTCATGCGTCGTGAGGGCTTCGAGCTCACCGTCGGCAAGCCCCGGGTGCTCACCCGCGACATCGACGGCAGGCTGCACGAGCCGGTCGAGCGGGTCTCCATCGACGTCCCGGACGACTACCTCGGCGTGGTCACGCAGCTCCTCGCCCTGCGCAAGGGCCGCATGGAGCAGATGGTGAACCACGGCACCGGCTGGGTCCGGCTCGAGTACATCGTCCCGGCGCGAGGCCTCATCGGGTTCCGCACGGAGTTCCTCACCGAGACGCGCGGCACCGGGATGCTCCACCACGTGTTCGAGGGCTACGAGCCGTGGTTCGGTGACATCCGCACCCGGCCGAACGGATCGCTCGTCGCCGACCGGACCGGTCCCACGACCACCTACTCGCTGATGTCGCTGCAAGACCGCGGTGTCCTCTTCGTCGGCCCGCAGGTCGACGTGTACGAGGGGATGATCATCGGCGAGAACGCCCGCGCCGACGACATGGACGTCAACCCGACGAAGGAGAAGAAGCTCACCAACATGCGTTCGTCGACCGCCGAGGTCTACGAGCGATTGGTGCCGCCCCGGCTGATGTCGCTCGAGCAGGCGCTCGAGTTCATCGCGGAGGACGAGTGCGTCGAGGTGACGCCGAAGGCCGTCCGCCTCCGCAAGGTCGTACTCGACCAGTCGACCCGCGGCCGGCTCGCGAAGCGGGCGAAGGCCGGCAGCTGACGCCGGTCGCTACGCGTCGACGAGGTCGACCGTTCGACCGACCTCGTCGATGGCGTCGACCAGACGGGTGACCGAACGCGACAGCGTCGCGCTGAGGCGGGCCCGCACCGCCTCGTCGTCGTAGCCGCGAAGCAGCGTGTTCGCGGCCCTGATGGCAGCGATGATGCCGCGCAGGTCGTGGATCGCGGGACCGTGGAGGTCGGCGATCCACTCGAGGTACGACCGGGAGTGGTCGTCGAGCGCTTCGCTCAAGCGCGCGAGCTCGGCGGGTGGGAGCCGGTCCCACCCGTGGGCGATGGTCGCCGCGGCTGCGGCGACCTTCGCCGCTCGATCACGCCCTCCCCATGCGGTGAGGTCGATGACATCGACTCGGTGGCGGGTACCCAGCATCACTCCAGCGTGCGCCGATCGGGCATTCCCGACAATGCTCCACCCGGACCATTAGGGCCGGCGGAAGCACTAGACAGGCCACATGAGCGATCTCTACGACATCCCCCTTCGCACGCTTCGCGGAGAAGAGACCTCCCTGGCCGAACACCGAGGCAAGGCGGTGCTCCTCGTGAACGTCGCTTCGAAGTGCGGCCTCACGCCCCAGTACGAGGGCCTCGAGAAGCTGCACGAGACGTACAAGGACCGCGGATTCACGGTCATCGGTGTGCCGTGCAACCAGTTCGGCAACCAGGAGCCGGGCTCGTCGGAGGAGATCGAGACGTTCTGCTCGACGACGTACGGGGTGACGTTCCCGATGCTCGACAA
This sequence comes from Acidimicrobiales bacterium, assembly GCA_035540495.1. Lineage (GTDB taxonomy): Bacteria > Actinomycetota > Acidimicrobiia > Acidimicrobiales > CADCTF01 > DASVEG01. Next base: position 125,572 of record DATLGL010000064.1, on the reverse strand, counting down.
GGTCGACGTCAACGGCGAGAACCGCCATCCGCTCTACGAGAAGCTGGTCGACGTACCCGACAACAAGGGCCACACCGGCGACATCCAGTGGAACTTCGAGAAGTTCCTGATCTCACCCGAGGGCGACGTCGTCGCCCGCTTCAACCCGGTGGTGAAGCCGGAGGACGAGACGCTCGTGCAGACGATCGAGCAGGTCCTCCCGCCCGAGGTCGGCTGATCGCAGCGATCAAACGGCGCGCCCGGTGAGGGCGAGCAGCCTCGTCTGGTGGTCGGCGCCCTCTTCGTAGGGCGCCGGCTTCGCGTAGTGGCCGCTCTTGCTGAGCGCGTCGCCGAGCGGCTCGATGCCGTCGGCCATCGCCTTGCACTCATCAGCGGCACCCACTTGACGAGATGGCGCACGACATCTCGGGCGACCCATCCCTCGCACGGCGACGGGCTGTCCCACGACTCCGTTGGCACGGCGTCGACTCGGGCGGTGAACGCCGCTGCGACGCTCCGGTAACGGTCGGCGATGGATGCCTCGGTCATGGCCGCCACGCGTAGCACGGGAGCCGCGGGCGCCGGGAGCGGGGTGCCGCCTAGCGTGCTTGACCGCGCGGTCTAGTAGGCAGTAGAAAACTTGACCGCTGGGTCAAGTACGAGTCGTACGGGCCACCGCTTCAGGGGGAACAAGAGAACGTGACGGGTCTACGCGGCCAAGCCGCGATCGTGGGGGTGGCCGACGCCGCGTCACCCACGGGTGAGCTCGAGCTGCACGGGCGTGCGCTAGAGGTGGCGATGGTGAAGGAGGCGCTCGAAGACGCGGGCCTCACGCTCGCCGACATCGACGGCGTCTGCCACAGCCAGAACTCCATGGCGTTCGCCGAGTACCTCGGCATCAACGCCCGATTCACCGATTCGACCATGACGGGCGGCAGCGTCTTCGAGGTCTTCCTCGAGCACGCCGCATCGGCCATCGCCGCGGGCGTCGCCGAGTGCATCCTCGTGGTGTTCGCGCAGACGCCGCGTGCCAGCCGCACCGCGGCGAAGCGCAGCGGTCGGGCACCCGAGGGCGGCGGACGTCCCGGGATGATGATGGGCCCGAACCCGATGGCGGAGTGGGAGATGCCGTACGGCCTCCAGGGCCCGATCGGTGGCTACGCGCTTGCAGCGAGCCGGCACATGGCCCAGTACGGCACCACGAGCGAGCAGCTGGCGAAGATCGCGGTGCACTCGCGTGAATGGGCCGCGCTGAACCCGCGGGCGAAGAAGCGCGAGCCGACAACGGTGGAAGAGGTCGTCGCCTCCGACATGGTCGCGAGCCCCCTCCACAAGGAGGACTGCTGCCTCGTCACCGACGGCGCGGGCGCGTACATCGTCACGACCGCCGAGCGGGCGAAGTCGCTGCGAAAGCCGCCGGTGTACGTCCTCGGCGCGGCGACTGGCCACACCCACATGATGATCAGCCAGATGCCCGACCTCACCGTCACCCCGGGCGCCCTGAGCGGTCCGAAAGCCTTCGAGATGGCCGGCATCAAGCCGGGCGACGTCGACGTGCTGATGGGCTACGACAGCTTCACCATCACCCAGCTGCTGCACTTCGAAGACCTCGGCTTCTGCGCCAAGGGCGAAGGCGGGTCGTTCGTGGAATCGACCAACTTCGGTCCGGGCGGCGACCTCGCCGTCAACACCAACGGCGGCGGCCTCAGCTACACCCACCCCGGCATGTACGGCATGTTCCTCGTCGTCGAGGCCGTCCGCCAGCTGCGGGGCGAAGGCGACGCCCGCCAGGTGCCGAAGGCCGAGATCGCCGTGGCCCACGGGTCCGGCATGGTCCTGTCCTGCATGTCGACCGCCGTCCTCGGCACGGAGGCAACCCTGTGAGCGACGCCGCAACGACCGCAACCGAGCGCCCGAAGCCGCGCCGGCTCGAGCCGCCCGTCACCGACACGACGGAGCCCTTCTGGGAGGCGACCAAGGAGGAGCGCCTGCTCGTCCAGTGGTGCGCTTCCTGCGAGCACCCGCACTTCTATCCACGCGAGGTGTGCCCGCAGTGCCTGTCGAGCGACTCGCTCGAGTGGCGCCCGGCCTCGGGCAGGGGAACCGTGTACGCCTTCTCGGTCCAGCACCGGCCGGCGAACCCGTTCATGGCCGACCGCGTGCCTTACACCGTCGCGCTCGTCGAGCTCGAGGAGGGGATCCGGATGATGTCGAACGTCATCGACGTCGACCCGGAGCAGGTGAGCGTGGGCATGCCCGTCACCGTCGCCTGGGAGGACCTGAGCGACGGCCGCAAGCTCCCGCAGTTCGCACCAGCCAAGTAGCAGGAGGACACCACACCATGGCGATGGAGATCGATCTCGGGCCCCAGGCCCAGAAGTTCCGTGACGAGCTGCGCCAGTGGCTCGAGGCGAACGCCCCCGAAGAGCTCGTCGGCATGGACGCCGAGCGCGCCAGCTTCGGTGGCGACAACTCGGCCGTGCAGGCGTGGACCGACAAGCTCCACGAAGCCGGTTACCTGTGCGTGTCGTGGCCGAAGGAGTTCGGCGGGCGCGGCCTCACCGGCATCGAGACCGCGGTGATGAACGAGGAGTTCGCTCGAGCCGGCGTCCCGCGCGTGACCCGCGGCATGGGCGAGTGGCTCGTCGGGCCCTCGATCATCGTGTGGGGAACCGACGAGCAGAAGGCACACTTCCTGCCCCGGATCATCGACGGCACCGACCGCTACTGCCAGGGCTTCTCCGAGCCCGACGCCGGCTCCGACCTGGCGGGTCTCAAGACGAAGGGGATCGTCGACGGCGACGAGGTCGTCATCACGGGCCAGAAGGTGTGGACCTCGGGCGCGCAGGCGGCCAACATGATGTTCTGCCTGTGCCGCACCGATCCTGATGCGCCGAAGCACAAGGGCATCTCGTACGTCCTGACGCCGATGTTCAAGGACGACGGTTCGTCGAACGGCTTCGAGCTCCGCCCGATCAAGCAGCCGACGGGTTCCGCGCATTTCACCGAGACGTTCATCACGGAGGCCCGTGCGCCGCTGTTCAACGTCATCGGCGGCCTGCACAACGGCTGGCGGGTCACGATGACCACGCTCGGCAACGAGCGCGGCGGCAACGCGACGACCCAGCACGTCCAGTACACGAAGCAGTTCTGGGAAGCGGTGGAGCTGGCGAAGAAGTACGGCGCAGACAAGGACCCGCTCACCCGCCAGCAGCTCGCCTGGGCCTACAGCCACGTCGAGATCATGCGCTTCCAGGGGCTCAAGCTCCTGAGCGAGGTCGTGGCGAAGAAGGAGCCGGGGCCGGCCAGCTCGATCAACAAGATGTTCTGGTCGGAGTACGCCCAGCGCTTCGCCGAGATCATCATGAACATCCGCGGCGCCGACTCGATGATCATCCCCGGCAAGAACCCGAGCGACGAGTACGAGCCCGACAAGTGGACGACGAACTTCTTGTCGACCCGGTCGGTGACGATCTGGGGCGGCACCGCCCAGGTCCAGCGCAACATCGTGGGCGAGCGCGTGCTCGGCCTGCCGAAAGAACCCGACGCAGAGGCGCAGAAGCGTGCGCCGAAGGAGGCTTGATCGTTGAGCGACACGGCAACGGCCGACCGGCGGCGTGAGCTCGCCCTCCAGGGGCTGACGCTCCGCTTCTGGGCCGAGGAGACGCCCGACAAGCAGGCGATCATCAGCGACTACGGCACCCGCACGTTCGCGGAGCTCGACGCCCGAGCCAACCAGCTCGTCCGTGCGCTCCGCACGCGCGGACTCGGCAACGGCGACGCCGTGGCGCTGATCTGCACGAACCGGCCCGAGTTCGCTGAGGTCATCGCGGCGTGCTCACGGGCCGGCTTCCGCATCACCGCCATCAACTGGCACCTCACCGCCGAGGAAGCGGCGTACATCGTCGACGACTGCGAGGCCAAGGCGCTCATCGCCGACAGCCGCCTCGCCGACACGGCCACCGGGGCCGCGTCACAGTCGCCGAAGGCGACCGTGAAGCTCGCCATCGGCGGTTCGATCGACGGCTTCGAGTCGTACGACGACGCGGTCGCCGCCGAGTCCGCGGAGCTGATCGACGATCCGACGCCCGGTTCGCAGATGCTCTACACGTCGGGCACCACCGGCCGCCCCAAGGGTGTGTATCGCCCGCCCGCGACCGGCGCCGCTGCCGCGGCCGCCGCGTCGGGTGCGGTGAACATCTACGGCTACCAGGAGTTCGGCGACGACGTGCACCTGTGCACCGGGCCGCTGTACCACGCGGCGCCCCTCGCCTTCAGCCTCAGCGCGCCGCTGTCGTTCGGCTGCGGCGTCGTCCTGATGGACAAGTGGGACGCGGAGGAGGCGCTTCGCCTCATCGCCGAGCACAAGGTGACCCACACCCACATGGTCCCGACGATGTTCCACCGGCTGCTCTCGCTGCCGGAGGACGTGCGGGCCAAGTACGACACGTCGTCACTCCGGTACATCTTGCATGGCGCCGCGCCCTGCCCGGTCCCGGTGAAGCAGAAGCTGATCGACTGGCTCGGCCCGATCGTGTGGGAGTACTACGCGGCCACCGAGGGCGTCGGCTCCTTCGTCGATTCGAAGACCTGGCTCGAGCGTCCGGGCACCGTCGGGAAGCCGACCGTCGAGGGCCAGGTGAAGATCGGCGACGACGACGGCAACGAGCTTCCGCGCAACGAGGTCGGCCTCGTCTACATCAAGGCGCCCGCCGCCACCCGCTTCGAGTACTTCAAGGACGCGGAGAAGACCGCGAACAGCTTCCGGGGCGAGTACTTCACGCTCGGCGACGTCGGCTACATGGACGACGACGGCTACCTGTACCTGACCGATCGCACCGCGAACCTGATCATCAGCGGCGGCGTGAACATCTACCCGGCCGAGGTCGACGCCGTCCTGCTGCAGCACCCCGCGGTGGGTGACGTGGCGACGATCGGCATCCCCAACGAGGAGTGGGGCGAGGAGGTCAAGGCGGTCGTCGAGCTCCAGCCCGGAACGGAAGGGACGCCGGAGCTGGCGAAGGAGCTGCTGGAGTTCTGCCGCCAGCACCTGTCGTCGTACAAGTGCCCCCGCAGCATCGACTTCACCGACAGCCTGCCCCGGCAGGACAACGGCAAGATCTACAAGCGACTGCTCCGCGACCGCTACCGGTCGCAGAGCGCCTAACGAAGCAGGAGACAGACAACAACATGGGAATCTGCGACGGACGCGTCGTCATCGTCACCGGGGCCGGTCGCGGCATCGGACGCGGCCATGCCATCGAGTTCGCACGCCAGGGCGCGAAGGTCGTCGTGAACGACCTCGGCGGTGCGGTCGACGGTTCCGGGTCCGACCTCTCGCCGGCCGAACAGGTCGTCGAGGAGATCAAGGGCTTCGGCGGCGAGGCTGTCGCCAACGCCGACAACGTCGCCGACTGGGAGGGCGCGCAGCGCCTCATCAACACGGCGATCGAGAACTTCGGCGACCTGCACGTCCTCGTCAACAACGCCGGCATCCTGCGCGACCGCATGCTGGTGAACATGACCGAGGAGGAGTGGGACGCGGTCATCCACGTCCACCTCAAGGGCACGTTCGCTCCGACCCGTTGGGCGGCGGCGTACTGGCGCGACAAGGCCAAGGCGGGCGAGCAGCTCGACGTGCGCGTCATCAACACCTCGTCGACGTCCGGCATCTTCGGCAACCCGGGGCAGACCAACTACGGCGCGGCCAAGGCCGGCATCGCCAGCTTCACGATCATCGCGGCCCGCGAGCTCGGCCGCTACGGCGTCACGGTGAACGCCATCGCTCCCGCCGCGCTCACCCGCATGACCGAGAACCTCGGCATGGGCCAGCGTGCGCGCGAGACCAAGCCCGACGAGTTCGACCGGTTCTCGCCCGACAACATCGCGCCCCTCGTGGTGTGGCTCGGCTCCGAGCAGTCGAAGGACATCACCGGTCGTGTGTTCCTCGTCAGCGGCGGACGCATCGCGGTGGCCGAGGGTTGGAACCCCGGTCCCGGTCAGGACAAGGGTGATCGTTGGGACCCGGCCGAGCTCGGCGACGTCGTGCCGAAGCTCGTCGCCGAGGCCGCCCCGATCACCGGAATGCAGTAGGGAGGCCGTCACACATGCCCATCGACAAGGACGCCGTCGCCCAGCTCCCGAGCGACTGGAGCGACTGGCACGAGCGCTCGTGGACGTCGAAGGACTCGCTGCTCTACGCCCTCGGCGTCGGCGCCGGCGCCGAGGACCCGACGGGCAAGGAGCTCGAGTTCACCACCGAGAACTCGAAGGACGTCAAGCAGCGTGCGCTGCCGACCATGGCCGTCATCCTCGGCGGCGGTGGCGGCGGCATGCGCAACATCGGCACCTTCAACCCTGCGCTGCTGGTCGACGGTGGCCGCACGCTGACGATCCACAAGGAGATCCCGGCCGAGGGCAAGCTCAAGTCGCGCGGCCGCACCCTCGCGGTCTACGACAAGGGCTCCGGCGCGGTCGTGCTCAGCGAGTCGGAGTCGGTCGACGCCGAGACCGAAGAGCCGCTCTTCTCCCTCAAGTCGCACGTCTTCCTGCGCGGTGAGGGCGGCTTCGGCGGCGACCGGGGCCCGAGCGAGAAGCTCGAGTTCCCGTCGACGAAGCCCGACCACGAGGTCACCGTCCAGACGCGTGAAGACCAGGCGCTGCTCTATCGCCTGTCGGGCGACCGGAACCCGCTCCACTCCGACCCCGAGTTCGCCAAGATGGCCGGCTTCCCGAAGCCGATCCTCCACGGCCTGTGCACGTGGGGCTTCACCGGGCGGGCGCTGCTCCACACGCTGTGCGGCTCCGACCCTGCGAACTTCAAGATGATGGAGGGCCGGTTCTCCAAGCCGGTCTTCCCCGGCGAGGCGCTGACGGTCCGCATGTGGGTCGACGGCAACGACGCCCTGTTCCAGACGGTCAACCCGAACGGCGACGTCGTCCTCGACCAGGGCAAGTTCACCTTCGCCTAGTGGCCATCCAACCGATCGGCGCGGCGGTCCGGTGGCTCGCTGAACAGCAGCCGGACCGTCCCGCCATCACCGAAGTACCGGTCGACGGTGCGCACATCCGCGAGGAGCGCACCGTCACCCGGATGGAGCTCGAGAAGCGGACGAACCGCCTCGCCCGTACCTACGAACGGCTCGGGGTGACGGAGGGAAGCTTCGTCACCATCGGGCTCCCGAACGGCATCGACTTCTACGAGGCGTCGATCGCGGCGTGGAAGCTCGGCGCCACACCACAGCCGGTGAGCCACAAGCTCCCCGAGCGGGAGCGCAAGGAGATCATCGAGCTCGCCAAGCCGAGCCTCGTGGTCACCGAGGTCATCGAGCCCGACGAGGACGCGAGCGACGAGCCGATCCTGCCCGACCGCACCGCCCCGTCGTACAAGGCGCCGACGAGCGGTGGCTCGACCGGACGCCCGAAGCTGATCGTCAGCGGCCAGAAGGGCGAAGTCGACCCCGAAGGTCCGCGCGGCTTCGGCGCCGGGCACAACGGGACCGAGCTCGTGCCGGGGCCGCTGTATCACAACGCGCCGTTCATGTTCTCCATGAGCGCGCTCTTCGCCGGCAACCACATCATCGTGATGCCGCGGTTCGACGCGCTGCGCGCCGTGCAGCTCGTCGCCGAGCACCAGGTCGACTGGATGCTCCTCGTGCCGACGATGATGCTCCGCATGCACCGCCTCCCCGAGGAGGTGAAGCAGCAGTACCCGCTCGACTCGCTGAAAGGGATCCTCCACCTCGCGGCGCCGTGCCCGCCGTGGCTCAAGGAGGCGTGGATCGAGTGGATCGGTGCCGACAAGGTGTGGGAGCTCTACGCCGGCACCGAGGCCCAGGGCGTCACGATCATCGGCGGCGAGGAGTGGATGGCCCATCGCGGCACGGTGGGCAAGGCGACGCCGGGGCGGATGAAGATCGTCGATCCCGGCACGGGTGAGGAGTGCCCGCCTGGCGAGATCGGCGAGCTCTGGATGAAGCCGCCCGAAGGCGGCAAGACCTATCAGTACATCGGCGCCGAAGCCCGCCGCGACGACGAGGGCTGGGAGTCGCTCGGCGACATGGGCTACATCGACGAAGACGGCTACCTCTACCTCGCCGACCGTCGCACCGACATGATCCTGGCCGGCGGCGCGAACATCTACCCGGCCGAGGTCGAGGCCGCGCTCGACGAACATCCCGCCATCGCCTCGTGCGCGGTGATCGGGATCCCCGACGACGACTTCGGCAACCGGGTCCACGCCGTGATCGAGCTCGACCCGAAGGCAGGTGAGGTCACCGACGACGAGCTGCGGGCGTTCCTGAAGGAGCGTCTCGTGTCGTACAAGATCCCGCGCAGCTTCGAACGAGTGGAAGGACAGGTCCGCGACGACGCCGGGAAGGTGCGCCGTTCGGGACTTCGCGCAGAACGGGTAGGGGGCAACGGATGACCATCGTGGAGACGACCTACGGCAAGGTGCAGGGAGCGGACGACAAGGGCGTCGCGGTGTTCCGCGGCATCCCGTTCGCCGCGCCGCCCCTCGGCGACCTGCGGTGGCGGGCGCCGCAGCCGCCGGACGCGTGGGACGGGGTACGTGATGCGACGGTGTTCGGTCCGACCGCGCCCCAGCCCGTGCAGATGACCGGCGTGGCGATGGGCGACGCGCACGCGCACTCGGAAGACTGCCTGTCTCTCAACGTGTGGACGCCGGGCGCCGGCGACTCGGAGAAGCGGCCCGTGATGGTCTGGATCCACGGCGGCGCGTTCCAGAGCGGCTCTGGGTCGATGGGTCTGTACAACGGCGCCAACCTCGCCAAGCGGGGCGACGTCGTCGTCGTGACGATCAACTATCGCCTCGGCCTGCTCGGGTGGCTCGCGAGCGAGCACCTCGGCGGCGGCAACTGGGGGCTTCTCGACCAGATCGCTGCCCTGCAGTGGGTGAGGGACAACATCGCCGCCTTCGGCGGCGACCCCGACAACGTGACCGCGTTCGGCGAGTCGGCCGGGTCGGTCAGCGTCGCCACGCTGCTGGGCACACCGGCAGCCAAGGGGCTCTTCCACAAGGTCATCGCCGAGAGCGGCGGGCCTGGCGGGTTCCCGATCCGGTTCGCGGAGAAGTTCGTGAACGCGCTCGTCGAGGAGTGCGGCGTCGACGACGTCCGCGACCTCCGCGACACGCCGCTCGAGGAACTGGTCGAGGCGCAGGAGAAGATCGTCGAGCGTCTCGGCCGGCTGGCGACGCCGCTGGCTCCGGTGGTCGACGGCACCACGCTCCCGGTGCAGGCGCTCGACGCCATCCGTGACGGCCTGAACCACGGCGTGCCGATCCTCGTGGGCACCAACCGCGACGAGATGACGTACTTCGCCATGGGCGACCGCAAGCTCACCGCCGGCGACGATGCGGTCACGCGCCGGCGGCTCGCGGCGACAGTCGGCGAGGAAGGTCTCGACGACCTGATCGAGACCTACGCCAAGGCCCGCGCCGACCAAGGGCTGCCGACCGACCCGTTCTCGCTGTGGGTCGCGATCGAGAGCGATCGGATGTTCCGCATCCCCTCGCTGCGGATGGCGGAGGCCCACGCGGCGACGGGTTCGCCGGTGTACGAGTACCTCTTCGACTGGGAGTCGCCGGCCGCGGGTGGCTTCCTGAGGTCGTGTCACGCCCTCGAGATCCCGTTCGTGTTCGGCAACCTCGACCAGCCGATGATGAACATGTTCGCCGGTGAGGGTGCCGAGGCCGAGGCGCTGTCGGCCGCCATGATGGACGCGTGGATCGCGTTCGCTCGCACCGGGAACCCGTCGTCGGAGGCGTTGGGCGATTGGCCGGCCTACGACGGCGAGCGGCGGGCCACGATGCGTCTCGGCAAGACGGTCGAGGTCGTCGACGCACCGATGGAGCAGGAACGCCGGGCGTGGGAAGGCCGGGTCACCGGCCGCATGTCGTCCGCCTGATCCTGCCGGCGCCACGGACGTTCGATCATGAGTGACCGCGACGAGCGCCGGCGCGCCCGCATCGAGGCGGAGCGGGCCCGGCGCCGGCGCGCGAGGCGACAGAAGCGGGCGAAGCGGCCGCTCGTCGTCGCCATCGCCACCAGCGTGGTCGTCGTCGGAGGAGCGACGGCCGTGCTCGTCGCGACGAGCGGCGACGACGGCGCCGGTGACGACGGCACGCAGGAGCTCGCGTCGATCGGACGTCGGGGGTCGACGGTCGTCGACGGAGCGGACGCCGTCGACATCGTGCGCACGCCCGCTTCCGCGCGGATCGTCTACCGGGTCGAGACCGCGGGACGGGAGATCAGCGTCCTCACCGACGTCGTGAGCTCGAAGCGCCCGTTCGACAGCCGCCTCGACACGAAGGAAGGCGCGCCCCCGGGCGGCGAGACGTTCTCGTCGCGGATCGGCACCTACCTGCTCACGTCGACGGAGAGCTCGGGCGCACCGAGCGTGCTGCAGGTGGCGCCTGCGCTGCCGCCGACCGACCTTCGACTCGAGGTCGCGCTGCCCGAGGCCGTGGAACGTGGCCTCGTCGAGCGCCGCGAGGTGCGACGGGTCGCCGATCGTCTGTGCCAGATCTACCGGTCGCGCCAGACCCTCGCCGCTGTGGTCGAGCCCCCGACCGACACCGACCACGCCGACACCTGCGTCGACGAGGCCGGCCTCGTCCTCGAGGAGGTCGTCACCGCCGACGGGCAGGTGCTCACTCGACGAGTCGCGGTGGAGGTCGACGAGGACCCGACGCTCGCGGATGACCTGTTCGCGGTCGACGGCGATCCGGTGCCCGCGGCGTCTGGCGGCGGCTTCGTCCGCAGGGTGAAAGCGGGCTCGACGCCTCCGGGCGAGTTCCTCGTCCTCGACGAAGCACCGGAAGGCTTCGAGTACCTGGGCCGGTTCAGCGTCGTCCCACCGCAGCCGGAGAACTTCGGCGACGACCCCCTGCGCGAGTCGTTCCGCCGCGCAGGCGTCGTCGACGCGTGGCGTCGCGGGGTCGACATCGTCGCCATCGACCAGGGCGGCACGCTGCGCGGCGGTGAGGCCTTCCAGCCGACAGCGGGGGCGCCGAAGATCGAGGTGGCACCGTTCGGCGAAGCCGAGCTGCTTCTCAGCGGCGCGGGGGTCGAGTTGCGCGCGCCACGCGACGGCGGTCGGTACGTACGCATCTACGGCACGATCCCAATCGAGGAACTGCGGGCGATCGCCGGTCGCCTTCGAGCGGTCGACGGCGGCGACAAGCTCGAGCTCGAAGACGAATAGAGGCCCCCTCCGGCTGGAGGGGGCCTCTACGCGCTTTCCTCGCTGTCGTGGCGCCGCTACCCGTGGTAGTGGTGCTTGTGCTCGTACTCCGGCGCCCGCTCGTTCTCGGGGGCACGGTCGAGGATCGTCGGCGCCCCGTTCGGGTCGAACGCCTTCGGCGGCGTCTGCGGATGCTGACCGGGCAGGTATCGCTTGCCGCCGTCGACGTAGCGGTACATCCCGACGCCGTTGTTGCCGACCTCGTCCGGGCCGGTCGCGGTGCGGTCCCACCAGATCTCGGTGACGTCGTCGTACTGCGTGAGGTCGACCAGCTTCCACGGGTCGCGATCCCAGATGCCGTGGCGTCCGTACGAGGTGTGCGGTGCCGTCACGAATCCGCCCGTCGGCGGGTACTCGAAGAGCCCCTTGGCGAACGTCTGCGGCGTCAGCTGCGGGCCCGCCATGTGCATCCCCGTGCCGAGGATGAAGAACGGCGCCCACAGCACGCCATGGGTGTTGCCGGCCCGCGGCGGCTGGCCGGTGTGCCAACGGTGGATGTTGAACGACGTCGTCTGCTCTTCGGGGAACCGCAGCGAGAGGTACGAGATGCCGAATGCCCGCGACCACTGGTCCTGGTTGTAGGTGCGGGCGAACAGGGTCGTGTCGACGAGGGCGGAGCCGGTGATGATCCACTCCGGCTGCCAGCGCTGGTTCTGGGCCTCGGTGGTGAACGTCGCCGGGGTGATCGGATCACCAGAGAAGATCACGCTGTTGACGCCCGATGCCTTGAGCTTCGAGATCAGCGAACGGGTCTGCTCCTGGGCCTGGGCGAGGTTCGACGGATAGGCGAGCACCTCCTTGAGCTGCACGCCGTACCGAGCGAGCTCCTTCTTGAAGAACTCCACGCCGCCCCGGTACGCGTTGTCGGGGGTCTCGTAGTAGAGGAGCCCGAAGACCCGCTCCTCCTGGTTCATCTGCTGGGTGACGTCGCGGGTGCCCGCCCACCTTGCTTTCTGACCAGCGAGGCGCTTCCCGACGTACTCGGCGCGGTGGATGTAGCCCTGGCTCGACGACATCAGCGTCGTCCACCCCGCGTACGGGAACCGCTGCTCGTAGAACTCCTGCGGCTGCGACGTCGTGCAGATGCAGATGACCTTGCTGGCAACGAGCTGGTCGACGAACGCGTTGTTGACCGAGTTGATGACGGCGAACGGCTTGTACTTGTCGACGACGGCCTTGGCGTCGGCTCGTCCTTGGGCGTCGTCTTCGGCCTTCGCGTCGCCGTTGTGGATGTGGAACTTGATCTTGCGGCCGTACAGGTTGAAGTGATGGGTGAGGATGTCGGCGTACTGCTGCACCGTGTGGTCGACGTCTTCGCGCTGGTCGGCCGCACCGGCCGCGGTGAGCGCAGCGGTGACGGCCGGATCCGCGACACCGCGATACCAGACGATCGTGATCTCGTCGGCGGTGACCCCGAACGACGTCGCGCCGCCGTTCTGCGCCTTCGCGACGATCGGCTTGCACGGCGCAGCGAACTTTGTGGGGATGCGGATGCGTCCGGTGGCCGGATCGCAGTCGGCACCGGTTCCTGCCGGCACCGGCTGGGCTCCCGTGCTCGTGGCTCCGCCGCCCGACGTCGCGCCCGCAGTCGAACCGCCGGTCGACGCGCTGCGGGCCGGGCCGCCCGTGCCGACGGTTCCACCGCCTCCGGTGACGCCGGCCGTGGTCGCACCGTCGACGGTCGTTCCGTCGGTCGAGGCGATGTCGCCACCGGCGTCGGCGGCATCGCCGGCCACCGTCGTCTGCGTCGTGCCGAGCGCGGCGTCGAGCTCGCTCGCGGTGACATCAGACGGACCGCGACTCTGCCCGGGCATGAACGCGGCGACGAGGATGACGCCGGCCAGCACAGCGATGAAGGGCCGGTAGCGCGCGAACCCCTTCGCGATGTCGGCGAGCGTGACGTTCTGCCAGTTCCCCATGGTCACCCCTTGGTGATGGTGGTGGTGGTGGACGTTGCTGACTCGGTGCGCCGGCGGGTGCGCCGGCGGGTCGAGCCGTTGGTGGATCCGTTGGTGGAGCCGATGGTCGTGCGGCCGCCGGAGCGCGCGATGACCGCCTCGTCGGTGCCGAGGTACGACGCCACGACCTGTGGGTGGTTGACGACCTCGTGCGGCGGCCCGTCGGTGACGACGGTGCCCAGATCGAGGGCGATCATCCGGTCGGAGATCGAGGTGATGAGCGGCATGTCGTGCTCGATCACGAGCAGGCTCGCCCCGGTCGTCTCGCGGATGCGGAGGAGGAGCGGGCCGAGCGCCTCGGTCTCTCGCTGGGCGATGCCCGACGACGGCTCGTCGAAGAGGATGACCTTCGGCTCGTGGGCGAGGATGCACGCGAGGTCGACGATGCGCCGGCTGCCGGTCGAGAGCTCCGACACGAACTTGTCGGCGAAGGCCTGGATGCCCATGAGCTCGATCAGCTCGTCGACCTTGGCTTCGACGTCGTTCTCGGAGTCCGCGACCGACGGCAGGTTGAGGGCTGCGGCCAACGGGTCGCGCACGTCGATCTGGCGCTCGAGCGCGACCGCGATCGTGTCGCGCACGGTCAGGGCAGGGAAGAGGCGAGCGTCCTGGAACGACCGGCCGAGGCCGAGTCGCGCCCGACCGTCCGGGCCGAGCTCCGTCACGTCTTCTCCGAGGAGGAAGATGCGTCCGCCGTCGAGCGGGAGGAACCCCGAGATCTCGTCGAAGAGCGTGGTCTTGCCTGCGCCGTTCGGGCCGATGAAGCCGAGGATCTCGTTCTCGTAGAGCTTGAACGAGACGTCGTTCGTGGCGACGATGCCGCCGAACCGCTTCGACAGGTTGCGCGTCTCCAGAACGACGCGTGCGTCGTCGCGGTCGACCGTCACCGCACCGCGGGCGCGAGCTGGCGCCAGCTTCTTCGACGCCTCGCCACCCTCCACCGATCCGGCGCCTTCGAGGAAGACCGAGCGCAGGACGTCTGGACGGTCGAGCAGCTCCGCCGTCGGGCCCTGGAACCGGATCTCACCCTTCTCGAGGAAGAACGCCGTGTCGGCCACGGTCAGGGCGACGTTCACCGACTGCTCGACGAGGATGATCGTGGTGCCGTTCTCCTGGATCGCCTTCACGATCTTGAGGAGCTGCTCGACGATGATCGGGGCGAGGCCGAGGGAGAGCTCGTCGATCATCAGCAGGCGGGGCTTGGTGATGAACGCCTGGCCGAGGGTGAGCATCTGCTGCTCGCCGCCCGAGAGGTTCCCGGCCGGCTGGTTCCAACGCTCCCGCAGCACCGGGAAGTACTCGAGCACCTGCTCGGTGGCGCGCTGCACGTACTCCTGGTCGCCGCGATACATCCACCCTGCGATCTTGAGGTTCTCCTCGACGGACAGCGTCGGGAACACGCCCTTGCCGCCGGGCACCTGCACGACGCCGCGGCCGGCGACCTCCTGGGGCGGGGCGTAGGTCATGTCGACGCCGTCGAAGATCACCGCGCCCGCAGATGCGGGGAGCAGACCGGAGATCGCCTTGAGCAGGGTCGACTTGCCGGCGCCGTTCGTGCCGAGCAGGGCGATGATCTGGCCCTCCTCGACCTCGAAGTTCACGCCGAAGAGCACCTGCACCGAGTCGTAGCCGACGTCGAGGTCCTTCACGAGGAGGAGCTTCGCCCGGCCGTCGCGACGGGCCGCCAGCACTTCCGACTGGGCGACGGCGGACGTGCGGACCTTGTTGATGTCGGCCTCGACGAACGAGCCCGCGCTGGCGATGATGAACGCTCCGATGAGGAAGACGGGCAACATCATGATCAGGGCACCACGGATGCCGATCGAATCTGCGAAGCCGCCGATCACGATCAGGATCAGGAAGCCCGGGATCACGTAGAGCGACCCGATCGAGAAGCCGAGGCTGCGCGCCCGGGGCGGGATCGCCTGCGAGAGCACGGCGTTGATGCCGGGGCCGAGGATGCCGAGCACCGACGAGGCGAGGATGTTCAGGCCGACGGCGATCGGCACGCTCGGGGCCAGGGCGAACAGGGCGAGGAACACGCCGCTGAGCGTGCCGACGACGCCAAGGAACTTGAGGACGAGGCCCGGGCCCCGGTTGAAGAGCTTCGTCGCGAGCGGGATGCCGATGAGGATCCCGAGCAGCTGGAACGGCTCGGCTATCGCGGCGATCACACCACGTTCGGCTTCGCTCAACCCGAAGACGTCTTCGTAGAACAGGGACGTGAGCGAGCCGAGCCCGATCAGCGACGCGGCCAGGAAGGGGAGTGACAGCCAGATGCGCCGCAAGGTCATCACCTGGTTGCAGATGCGCCAGCTCTCCGCGAACGAAGCGGCGGTCTCTTCGGTGTCGGCGATCTCCTCGCTGGCACCCATCGCCATGCGGTCGAAGCGGCCGCGCACCGGCTCGCGCAGCTTGCTGACGGCGAAGACGATCGCGAGAACCGTGAAGATCGGGAACGCCAGGAACGGCGCCCGCCACGTGAAGGCCGCAGCGAGGAAACCGCCCGCGAGCGGGCCAAGGATCTGGCCGACCGAGTTCGCGGCCCGGTGGACGCCGTAGACCTTGATGCGGTGCTCGGGCTCGTAGTAGTCGGCGAGCAGCGAGTTGTGCGTCGGGTCGTTGACGAACCGCCCGATCGCCGTACCGCACCTGGCGATGATGAGCACCCAGATGAAGGGAGCCAACCCGGTCAGGACCGTGAAGCTCGCCCAGATCGCAGCGCCGAGGATCGCGATGCGCACCCGCGACTTGCGGTCGGCGAGGAAGCCGATGAACGGCTGGAGCCCGTACGACAGGGCGCCGACGATCGCGATCACCGAGAGGATGCCCTGGTTGTTGAGACCGAAGGCGTCTCGGATCTCCGGCGTGAGCACCGCGAACGCGGCGCGGTCGAGCTCGTCGACGGCGTTCAGCGAGAAGAGGACGAGGAGCGGCGTCGGGTTCGCTCCACCGGTGACGCCGAGCAGGCGCTTCTTCAGCCCGGTCATGCGTTCGACATCTCCTTCGTGGTGTCTGCGTCGACCGCGTCCGCGGCGTGGGCGAGCGATGCTTCGACGTCGAAGTCGTCGGTGACGAGGCCTGCGTCGGCGACCTCCTCGGGCGTGGTGGCCGCGACGCGCATGTCGGCGATCAGGCTCGGCACCACGAGACCTCGTCGGTCGGCGACCGCTCGCAGGAGCCGGTCGCGCAGCGCGTAGAAGAGCTGGCTGAACCCGCCGGGCACGACGAGGAGCACGAACAGCAAGCCGACGCCGGTCGTGAAGAAGTTCAGATACGGCCGGATGATCTCGGGGAAGATGCTCTGGAAGTAGCTGACGCCCTTGATCACGAAGGCGCCGAGGAACGCTCCGGGGATCGACCCGAGACCGCCGATGACGATCATGGTGAACGCCTCTCGGCTCTGCTGAACCGTGTAGGCGGAGATGCCGAGCGCCTGCTGGTGGTGGACGAACACGCCGCCGGCGAAGGCGGCGATGAAGCCCGACATGGCGAAGGCGGTGAGCTTCGCGACGGTGGCGTTCACCCCGTAGGCCTGAGCGCCACGCGAGTTCTCGCGCACCGCGATGAGCACCCGCCCGGTCCTGCTCTTCCTGATCCCCCGCACGACAGCGACCATGAGGAAGAGCGAGACGAGGCAGAGGTAGTACATGCGGTCTTCGCTGGCGACGCTGATGCGCCCGAACAGCGGCGTCCGCTCGAGGCGGTTGACCGGCAGCCACGAGATGTACTCGGCGTTGAGCGCGTACGACGACGTCGCCAGCGCGAACGCCAGCGTCACCACCGCGAGGAACAACCCCCGGATCCGCAGCGCCGGGAGCCCGATCACCATCGCCGCGATGGCGCCGGCCGCGCCGGCGCCGAGCAACGCGAGCGAGAGGTCCCACCCGCGCGTGTTCGACAGGTACCCGCCGACCGCGGCACCGATGCCGAGGAAGGCGACCTGACCGAGGCTGACCTGGCCGCTCCAGCCGGTGAGCACAACGAGCGACAGCCCGATCATCACGAAGATGAGCACGACGCCGCCGAGGTCGGTGCGGGCGTCGCTCGCGATCTGCGGGAAGACGACGAGGAAGCCCACGAACAGGGCGATCAGCCCACGCACGCCCCACTTCACCTCCGGGAGGTGAGCGAGTTCGCGGGGGATCGGGCGGACCTCCCTCGCTGCCTGCCAGGTGCTCGCCTGGTCGTCGTCCACCCGGGCGGCCGCGCCGCGCCGCTGCAGGAGCAGCGCGCCGAGCACGATGACGAACAGCAC
Organism: Acidimicrobiales bacterium; assembly: GCA_035540495.1. Classification (GTDB taxonomy): domain Bacteria; phylum Actinomycetota; class Acidimicrobiia; order Acidimicrobiales; family CADCTF01; genus DASVEG01. Next base: position 108,109 of record DATLGL010000064.1, on the reverse strand, counting down.
GGCGTCACCGAGGGTGGGCTCGCCCGTGGCGAAGATGATGTTGGCCTCGACGATGCCGAGGGCGAGAGAAGCGACGAAGATCGTGGGGAACTTCTCCATCCGACCGAGGACCGCTGCGGTCAGCGCCCGGATGAGGATCGTCGGCCCGAGGACGCTGCCGATCGGCAGGCCCACGATGCCCGCCCGGAGGAAGATCGCGATGAAGCCGAGCACGGTCGCGACGACCCACACGATCGTCTGGATGCGCTTGACCGGCACGCCGAGCAGCGCGGCGCGGTCGGCGCCCTCTGCGCTGGCCCGGATCGCGATGCCGATGTTGGTGTAGCGGAGGAGGAACGTGAGCGCCGCGATCACGAGCGGCACGGCGATCATCGCCAAGACCTCGTTGCCGCGGAACACGACGGTGCCGACGCTGAAGCTCCACGTGAACGGCGACGGGAAGTCGGTCGGGGGACGGGAGAGCCCGAACACGCGGGGGAGCGCCGTAGCGACGCCGGCGAGGATCTGCGAGACCGCGATGGTCGCGACGGTGAGGATCAGCCGCGGCGCCTTGAAGAACCGGCGGATGAAGACGAACTCGACGATCCCGCCGAGCGCGAACGCAGCGATCAGCCCGATCGGGACGGCGAGGAAGTAGTTCACGCCGGGCCCGAGGATCAGGAGGACGCTGAGCGCGGCGGGAACGCCACCGAGATCGCCCTGGGCGAAGTTGATGATGCGGTTCGCCCGGTAGACCAGGGCGAGACCGAACGCGATCAGCGCGGTGAGCCCGCCGATCACCATGCCCTGCAGGTAGACGCCGATGGGCGCGGGCCACAGGCGCTGCATGACCCAGTAGAAGACGAGCGCGCCGGCGAGCGCGGTGGCGGCCTTGCGGACGCGGTCGTCGTCGATCGGCGATGCGGCGCGGCGCTCGGCGTCGGCCGGACGCGCAACGGTGTCGCTGCTCACGCGGTGTTGACCCCCAACCCGTGCCCCCCTCGGCTCGGTGCTTCGACGTTAGTGACTCCAGTGTCAATTGTTCGAGTCGCGTCGAATATCCTCCTTCTTCATGGGGGCGCTTTCGGTGATCACGTTGGGCGACGTCAGTCGTGCGCTTCGGCGGTACCGGCCGGTCGCCATCGGCTTGGTGATCCTCCTCGCCGCGTTCGCGATCCTCCCGAAGCCCGAGTCGGTGGAGGGCGCACTCTCCGACAGCGCGTCGCTCCTCGACAGCACGCGCGCTTCCGCGCCCGGTGGCGCCGGCTCCGCGACGTCCGTGCCGCCGGCGGCTCCGGGGGTGGCAGACAGTGGAGCGTTCGCGGGCACGCCTGCGTTCTCTGGCTCGTCGCCGTCGTTCGGCCCGAGCGGATCGTTCGAGTCGTTCGGCGGGAGCACGGGTGGCTCGAGCTCCGGCTCAGCCGACACGTCCTTCCCGTCGTCGAACGACACCCCGGCGTTCGTCTTCGACGGCAACAGCGTCGACAGCGACACCACGACGACCGGTGCACCACTTCGCATCGTCGGCAGCACGTGGGCGTCGCGCCAGTCCGGCACCCCGCTGGCCGCGCAGGGCGTTCCGTCGGGCACGCTTCCGGTCGGCGTGCGCCTCACCGACGACAAGCGCAGCTACATCCGCCTCGCCGGTGACCAGAAGGTGCTGACGCTGGCAGAAGACCCGGCAGGTGCCCGGAGCACGAACGGCCCCGTCGTCGTGCAGGCGTGTCAGGTGACCACCGCGAACTGGAAGGACGGCGAAGCCATCCCGCTCGATGGCGCGCCGCCGTTCGATGCGGGCTCGTGCGTGCTCGGGAAGCGCAACGCGGAGACCGGCACCTGGACCTTCGACCTCGCGTCGTTCCCGTCGCCGACCGATCCGCGCGGGTTCGCGCTCGTGCCGGGTGAGGGTGCGGGGCTCGACTTCCAGGTCGCGTTCAAGAAGGGCGCCTGACCGGCGCGTCGCCGCGTCAGGCGAGGTGGGGCATGACGTCCGCCGCGACGAGGCGGAGGTGATCGAGGTCGTCGAGGTCGAACGTCTGCAGATAGATGCGATCGGCGCCTGCCTGGCCGTACGCGGCGAGCTTGTCGACGACTTCCTGTGGTGTCCCGACCGCAGCCCCTGAGCGGATCTGGTCGAGCGGACGCTGCAGGGCGCCGGCCCGGCGGTGAAGCTCGCCCTCGGTCGCGCCGACGCAGACGACGACGGCTGCGCTGAACGTCATCGTCGACGGGTCGCGGCCCTCGCTCTCGCACGCGGCCCGCACCCGGCTGAACATCGCGCCGGCGACGTCGGCCGTGTGCGGGAACGGCGGCGCGTTGAACTCGCTCGCGTAGCGTGCCGCGAGTCGTGGCGTCCGCTTCGGCCCACCGCCACCGATGATGATCGGCGGGTGAGGCCGCTGCTCGGGCTTCGGGAGAGCAGGCGACTCGACGACGCTGTGGTAGCGACCGTCGTACGAGAACCTCTCGCCGACGGGCGTGGTCCACAGGCCGCGCACGATCGCGAGCTGATCTTCGAGGCGATCGAAACGCTCCCGCAGCGACGACGGGAACGGGATGCCGTAGGCGAGGTGCTCCTGCTCGAACCAACCGGCACCGAGCCCGAGCTCGACACGGCCGCCGCTCATCGCGTCGACCTGCGCGACCTGTATCGCCAGGATCCCGGGATGCCGGAACGTGGCGGAGCTGACGAGCGTCCCGAGCCGGATCGTCGCCGTCTCCCTCGCCAGCGCGGCGAGTGTCGTCCACGCGTCGGTGGGGCCCGGCACGCCGTCGCCAGGGCCCATGTGGTGGTAGTGGTCGCTGCGGAAGAAGGCGTCGAAGCCGAGCTCCTCCGCGGTGCGGGCGACAGCAAGGAGCTGGTCGTAGGAGGCGCCCTGCTGGGGCTCGGTGAAGACGCGCAACTTCATGGCCGGCGACCGTAGCTACTGGGCGAGCCGAGCCACTTCACGGAAGTGGGCGACGAGGTCGTCGAGGCGGACGTGCGCGTTCAGCCCGCTCGTCGAAGGCAGCACGTAGGCGGGACGTCCGCCGAACGTGCGGTCCTGGAGGCCAGGGGCGGCGCCGCGGTCGACCGCCGCGCGCCACCCCTCGAGCCCGACGAAGGCGACCACGCGTGGGCGCAGCCAGCGCACGAGCGCTTCGACGCGGCGCGCGCCCTCGCTGTATTCGTCTGCGTTGACCTCCGACGACGCCACCGTGGCCCGTTTGCAGAGGTCGGTCATACCGAGGCCGTGCACGTCGAACGCGTGCCGCGGGTCGCGCTCGACGCTGGCGAGGCCGGCTGCGAGGACCGCCTTCCAGAAGCGGTTGCTGCCGCGGGCGAAGCCGACGCCGCGTTCGGCCGCGTAGATCGCTGGATTCAGTCCGCACGTGAGCACGCGCATCCCTTGGCCGAGGGTGTCGGGGAGCGAGAGCACACGGCGCGCCCGAGGCGGCCCGACGGTGTGCAGCGGTTGGAAGCCCGCCCCGATCAGGAGGTCGTCGAGGGTTGGCGCGTCGCTGGGTCGTGCGTCGGGATCGACGTCGATTGTGACCTCGTCGCCCACCGACGTGGCCCAGTGCAGATCGGCGAGCCGGCGCGGGAGCCGGCGGTCGAACCTCAGAACCCGGCTGCCGCGCCGCCGTGGCTGCGGGGATCTGCTGCGCCCGCGACGCCGCCTTCGACGCCGGTGATCAGGTGCGCGTGTCCGGCGTCGGACGACCACGGGCGGAGGCGGTCGACGCGATGACCTCGAGCGGCGAGTCCGTCCGCCCACGCTCGCGGCGCGTGCGCGTCGAGCGAGACGGTGACGCGGCCGCCGTCGTCCCACACGTCGTAGCCGGGCTGCGAGCCGGTCAGGACGAAGCGAGGCGCGGCGATGGCGTCACCGGGCTCCTCGGCCACACCGGGGCCGTAGATGCGAGCGAGGAGCTGGAGGACGACCTGCGGCTGGCTGTCACCGCCCATCGTGCCGAGGACGGCGTCGAAGGTGCCGTCGAGCTTCGTCACGAGGGCCGGCGCGAGCGTGTGCGGCGGGCGCCGGCCGGGGCCGTACTCCGCGGGATGTCCGGGGACGAGGTTGAATCCCGCACCCCGGTTCTGCAGGAAGATCCGCGTCCGCGGCTCGATGATCATCGACCCGAACCCCGAGTAGTTCGACTGGATCAACGACACCGCCATGCCGTCGCGTGCGTCGGCCGCGCACAGGTAGATGGTGCCGCCTCCGTCGAAGGAGCCGCCGAGGGTCGCGGCCCGCTCAGGGTCGATGGCGTCGAGCCGCGGCGTCAATCGGTCGGGCGCGATGAGCGCCCGACCATCCGCGTGTTCGTGCAGCACGTCCTGGCGGTCGAATCCCGCCTGCCGGGCTGCTTCGACGAGGAGGTGCGGCCACGCCGGATCGTCTGCGGCGTCGGGCAGCGGCAGGCGCTCCGCGATCCACGACCCGGCGAGGGTGAGGTAGCCCTGCGAGTTCGGCGGGACGGTCCAGATGCGCCGGTGCCAGACCTCGACAGCGAGCCCGTCGACCCAGTCCGCGAGCGGGGTCTCCAGATCCGCGGGCACGAACTCCCCGCCGCCGGCTTCGATCAGCCCTTCGCCGAACTCGCCGCCGTAGAAGCCGTCGCGGCCGTGCTGCACGATCGCGGCCAGGGCCCGCGCCACACCGGGGCGAACGACCCGATCACCGGCCCGCAGCGCGGTGCGGCCGTCGATGTAGTCGCCCGCGCCCGGAACGGTGAGGTCGAAGAGGCGACGTGCAGACCCCGCGAGGGTGGGGGACACGGTGAAGCCGTCGACCGCCAGTGCGTGCGCCGGTGCGAGGACGTCTCGCAACGGGAGCCGTCCGAACCGCTCGTGCAGGGCGAGCCATCCGTCGACGCAGCCGGGCACCGGAACCGCCGCGATGTGTCCCGTACGGGGGATGCGGTCGAGGCCCTCGCTGCGGACACGGTCGGCGTCGGCTCCGGAACCGGCTCTGCCCGACGAGTTCAGCACCGCCGGAGCATCCGTGCCGCCGGTGTGCACCAGGGCGAACAGATCGCCACCCATGCCGCACATGTGCTGCGTCGTGACGGCGAGCACCGCGCTCGTGGCGATCGCTCCGTCGACGGCGGAGCCACCAATGCGCATCACGCTCACGCCGGCGTTGGAAGCGAGGTGGTCGACGCTGCACACCATCCCGTTCGGGGCGTAGCGGGTGACGAACGGGGCGAGCGTGGTCACGGGGCTACGTAACCTAGCGCCGTGGACGCGACCGACCGCTTCGCCGAACTGGTTCGCGGTCCGGCGGATGCGCTCCGCCTGTCACTGGACGAGGCGGCGCTCCTGATCGCCGCGCATGCCCGTCCGGAGCACGATCCGCTCGACGTTCCCGCCTACCTCGGTCGACTCGATGCGCTCGCCGCGTCGTGCGCGGATCCCTCGGCAGACGCCGTTCTCGATCGGCTCTTCGTCGTCGAGGGGTTCACCGGTGACACCGAGACGTACTACGACGCTCGCAACAGCTACCTCGACCAGGTGATCGAGCGCCGCCGAGGCATCCCGATCACGCTGTCGATCGTGCTCGTCGAGGTCGGGCGCCGGCTCGGTGTCCCGTTCCAGCCGATCGGGATGCCGGGCCACTTCCTCGTGCGCCTCGGAGGGCAGTTCATCGACCCGTTCGAAGGCGGGCGTTTCCTCAGCCTCGAGGAGTGCGCGGACCGGTTCCGCTCGCTCTACGGCGATGACGTGCCGTTCGACGCGACGATGCTCGCGCCCGCGGAACCGCTCGACATCGTCGCCCGCATGCTGGCCAACCTCCGCCAGGTCCACCTGTCACGGAAGGACAGCGTGAACCTCGAATGGGTCCTCCGCCTGCGTGGGTTGCTGCCGACCGCGTCGATCGAAGAACGGGCCGAGAGGGCCGGCGTGCTCGCGGCCCTCGGACGGTTCGACACCGCTGCGGACGTCCTCGAAGATCTCGTTCCGGACGCCGACGACGAGCGTGCGCGAGCGCTCGCGAGCAAGGCCAAGCAGCTGAGGGCACGGTTGAACTAGGCCTTGGGTCGGTAGGAAGCGGTCGTTCACGGGGGTGCAACGATGAAGCAGCTGTCTGGTCTCGATGCGTCGTTCCTGCACATGGAGACGCCCAACCAGTTCGGACACGTGTCGAGCGTGTCGATCTACGAGCCGCCCGACGGCCACTACCGACCGTTCGAGTCGTGGCGAGCGCAGGTGGAGCGCCGCCTGCACCTGCTCGAACCGCTGACCCGACGGCTCGTCGAGGTGCCGTTCGGTCTCGATCACCCGTTCTGGATCGAAGACCCGCACTTCGACCTCGACTTCCACGTTCGACACAGCGCGGTCCCTCCGCCCGGTGATGAGCGACAGCTCGCGGACCTCGTCGGGCGCATCATCGGCCGGCCGCTCGACCGCACGCGCCCGCTGTGGGAGTCGTACGTGATCGAGGGGCTCGACGGCGGGCGGTTCGCGATCCTCACCAAGGTCCACCACTCGACGATCGACGGCGCGTCGGGCGCCGAGCTCCTCACGATGATGCTCGACCGGACTCCGAGCCCCGACGGCGACGAGATCCCGCTTCCGGTCGAGGAGATCCGCCGTCCCGAGCGCGTTCCGGCCGACACCGAGGTCCTCGCCAGGGCCCTCCTCAGCATGGCTCGCAAGCCAGGAAGGATGCTGCTCCTCTCTGCCCGCACCATGCGCGACGTCGGGCGCGCCACCCGCAACCCGTTGCTGCAGGCCGCAGGCACGCAGCTCCGGTCGTCGCTGCGCGGTCCGCTGGGCACCGTGCTCAACCTCGGGCGGCCTCGACCGGAGGAGCGCGACGATGCGCCTCTGCAGCTGCCGTCCCTGAACGCGCCGAAGACCCCGTTCAACGCAGCGATCTCGCCCCACCGCAAGTTCGCTTTCCGATCGACGTCGCTCGACGCGGTGAAGTCGATCAAGAACGCGCTGGGCGCGACGGTCAACGACGTCGTGATGGCGGCCTGCGCGGGCGGGCTCCGGACGTACTTGGAGAAGCGGGGCGAACTGCCCGATCAGCCGCTCGTCTCGATGATCCCGGTGTCGGTGCGCACGGGCGAGGAGACCGAGAAGTGGACGAATCGCGTCTCGGCGATCTTCGCGAACCTCCCGACGAACGAACCAGAGCCGCTCGAGCGGGTGCGCAAGGTCCACGAGGCGATGATGGTCGGCAAGGGACTGCACGACGCGTTGCCGGCGGAGGCGCTCACGGAGTTCGCGCAGTTCCCGCCGCCCGCGGTGTTCGCCCGGGCAAGCCGCCTGGCGACGCGCCTCGAGCTCGGCAACCGCTTCCGCCTCCCGGTCAACCTCGTGATCTCGAACGTGCCCGGTCCGCGGGAGCCCCTGTACTCGGCGGGCGCGCGGCTGCTGCACTACTACCCGGTGTCGACGATCGTCGACGGCCAGGGCCTGAACGTCACCGTCCAGAGCTACCTCGACACGCTCGACTTCGGACTCGTCGCGTGCTCGAAGCTCATGCCCGACCTCTGGGACCTGCTCGACGCGATGGTGGCCGAACTGCAGGTTCTCGCCGATGCGGCCGGCGTCGACGTTCCGATCGTGTTGGAGCGAGATCCGGCGTAGTCGTATCGTCCGGCGCCGTCGCTTCGTTCGACGGTGAGCTCAGCCGGACGTGACCTGCAGCGCCCGCAGGCGTTCGCCCATGTCTGCTCGCGCCAAGCGCTGCTTCGTCGAGTCGTAGATCCGGCGCGCGACCTCGCTGCGCCGGCTCGGGTCCATCGCGTTCACGCCCATCACGCTCGCATCGTCAGGGGTCGGCTGGAACGCGACGACGGGCGTCCCTCTCCTGCGGACCGCGATCGCCTCACGGTCGAGGAACGCACGGCACGCCCGGCGAAGGGCGGTGTCGGCCGCGACCCGGATGCCTCGCCCTGCGATCGACATCGGTGAGCTGACGACGACGAGGTCGTAGCCGAGGCCCGCGACGAGGTCGAGGTTCGTCGGCGAATGGACGCCGCCATCGACGTGGTCGACGCCGTCGATGGCGACGGGGGAGAAGTAGCCGGGGATCGCGCAGGATGAAGCGACCGCCTGGGCGACGGGTGCTTTGGGATGCCCTTCGCGACCGAACACGACGCGTCGTCCGTCCGTGAGCCGGACGGCACACACCCACAGTGGGTCGCGGGGCCAAGCGTCGCGGAACAACGGGTCGAATCCTGCGGCGAGGTCGGCGATCGGGATCTCGCCCCGCGGCAACAACGCGGCGGCCATCGCGCCGATCGACGCGCGCGACAGCGCCATCCGTCCGAGGTTGGCTGCGGCGGCCGGCCGGCGGCCGGCCCTGGCCCGCACCTCCCGCCGCAGGGGGAAGTGGCTCGGCGGCGGCGGCATCGAACGCACGAGTCGCGCGCCCTCAACGCTCAACGGGCGGCCGGTCGCTCGGGCGTACAGGTCGCGTGGCGAGAGCCCCGCCCGCAGTGCAGCGCCGGCCATCGAGCCGGCCGACGTGCCGATGACGACGTCGGCACGTCGGGCGTCCCAGCCCAGCTCGTCGTGCAGCGCCGCGAGCACGCCGGCGTGGAACGCACCGCCGGTCACACCACCCGCGCCCAGGACGAGCGCGACCTTCACGTCAATTGCCGATGCGCGTCTGGTGGCCTTCCCAGTACTTGTCCTTGAGAAGGCGCTTGTAGAGCTTCCCGGTCGGATGGCGCGGGAGCTCGGCCTGGAAGTCGATCGACCGCGGGCACTTGAACGACGCCAGGTGCTCCTTGCAGAACGCGATCAGCTCACGCTCGAGCTCGGGGCCCGCCTCGTCCATGCTCACGGGCTGGACGACGGCCTTCACCTCTTCGCCGAAGTCCTCGTTCGGGATGCCGAACACCGCGACGTCGGTGACCTTCGGGTGGGTGATGAGCAGGTTCTCGGCCTCCTGCGGATAGATGTTCACGCCGCCCGAGATGATCATGTTGGCCTTCCGATCCGTGAGGAACAGGAAGCCGTCGTCGTCGACGTAGCCGATGTCACCGAGGGTCGACCAGTCGCTGTGCTCGGGGTGGCGCGAGCCCTTCGTCTTCTCCGGGTCGTTGTGGTACTCGAACGTCGACCCGCCCTCGAAGTAGATCGTGCCCGACTCGTACTTCGGGAGCTCCTTGCCCTCGTCGTCGCAGATGTGGAGGGTGCCGAGAAGGGGCTTGCCGACGGTGCCCTTGTGGGCCATCCACTCTTCGGAGTTGCAGGCCACGAAGCCGTTGCCCTCGGTGCCCGCGTAGTACTCGTGGATCACCGGCCCCCACCACTCGATCATCTGCTCCTTCACGGGGATGGGGCAGGGCGCGGCGGCGTGGATGACCGTCTGGAGACTCGAGACGTCGAACTTCGAGCGCTCGTCTTCGGGCAGCTTGAGCAGGCGCACGAACATCGTCGGCACGACCTGCGTGTGGGTGACCTTGTGCTTCTCGATGAGGCGGAGGAACTCGACCGGGTCGAAGTTCTCCATGATGATCGAGGTCGACCCGAGCCGCTGCTGGGCCATCGTGAAGCGCAGGGGGGCTGCGTGGTACTGCGGCGCCGGCGACAGGTAGATGCTGTCCTCGGTGAAGCCGTAGAGCATCTGGCCGAGCGCGGTGACGCCGGTGGGCGTGCCGTACGGCGACATGGTGAGCGGCGGCTTCACGCCCTTCGGACGCCCCGTGGTTCCCGAGGAGTACAGCATGTCGGTGCCCTCGACCTGCTCGTCGAGCGGCTTCGCCGGATAGCCCCCGACGAGCTCGTCGTAAGCCTCGTAGCCGTCGACGGTGCCGTCCACCATCACCCGCGTGTGCACGTTCGGGATGCGGTCGCGGAGCGCCTCGGCGAGGTCGGCCTTGTACTGCGACGTGAAGTAGGCCTTCGCGCCGCAATCGTTGACGATGTACTCCGCCTCCTCCACCGTGAGTCGCGACGAGACGCACGTGTAGTAGAGGCCGGAGCGCTGCGCAGCCCAGCAGATCTCCAGGTACCGCGGGTGGTTCTCCATGCAGATGGCGATGGCATCGCCCGGCCGGAGCCCGCGGTCGTGCAGGAGCTGAGCGATCTGGTTCGACCGGTCTTCGAGCTGCTGGTAGGTGACGGTCTCACCGGACCCGCCCATGATGTAGGCGGGCTTGTCGGGGTTCTTCTCCGCGTGGACGCCGGGGTGCATGGCCGAAATCTAGGTGACTGCCGTCACCCGTTTCGAAGCGCGACCAGGGCTCCCCTGAGGCCGGGGTCGGCCAGGCCGATCGCCTCGTCGAAGTCGAACCAGCGGACGAACGGCGACTCGTCCTCTCCCGGGTCGGGGTCGACGTCAGGGGAGTAGATCAGGTAGCGGACGTCGAGGTGCGTGTGCCCCTTCGGTCCGGGGTGGACGTCGACGTGGACGAACCGAGGGCCGTCGGGCGGGTGGCTGACGGGTAGCCCCGTCTCCTCCCACGCCTCGCGAAGGGCCGCGTCTGCTGGCGACTCGTCGGCGTCGATGTGCCCGCCGGGCTGGAGCCACAGGCCGAGGCGCTTGTGGAGGTGGAGGACGGTCCCTCGCTCGCCGACGACGATCGCGCTCGCCGTCACGTGGACGGGGTCGGCGTCTTCGTCGAAGGGACGCTCGAGGCGCGTGGTCTCGTCGAGGAACCGCTCGATCGACTTCCGTTCCCGGTCGTCCACGGCGTAGCCGCGTCGTGCCTCGACCTCTCGTCGCAGCTCCTCGATCACGTTCGCTTCATAGCCCGCGTATGTCGTGGAGGGCGAGGCGGGGGCCGAACTTGGGCGCGCGGATGCCGGCGGCCTCGATCAGCTTCACCACCCGGCCGCGCTGACCACGCCACGGCTCCAGGAGCTCGAGCATGCGGGAGTCGTCGGCGCGGACGTCGGCGGCGAGCGCGTGCGAAACCGTGTTCGGGAGGTGGAAGTCGCCCACGCTGACGGCGTCGGCGTCTCCGAGCGCGACGACCGCGACCTCCGCCGCTGTCCAGGCACCGATGCCCGGAAGCGTCGTCATGCGGGCCGCTGCGGCGAGGGGCGGCAAGTCGACGCATTCCTCGAGACGGTCGGCGTAACGAGCGGCGGCCGCGAGCGTGACCGCCCGCTTGCGCTCCACGTTGCACTCGTGGAAGGCCCACGCCGGAACACGGGCCAGCTCCTGCGGCGCCGGCGCCACGCGGAGGCCGAGCGCCGCGCCCGGCCCGGGCGCCGGCGATCCCCACCGGGCGCAGATGGCGCGATAGGAGCGGCGGGCCTGACGGCCCTGCACCTTCTGCTCGAGGACGGCGATCGTCAGCTGCTCGAACACGGCACGGGTGCGAGGGATCCGCAGGCCCGGGAACCGCGCGATCAGGTCGCGCACCACCGGATGCCCGAGCGGCGAGAAGCCGTCCGCCTCATCATTCGCACCGACGATCTCCGGCGCGTGCGACACGGCCCAACGCGATCCGTCGCCCCACGCCTGCACGTCGATCGCACCACCGCTCGTCGAACGCAGCCGGACGGTCGCCGTGCCCTCTGGCGTGCGGGTGGCGCGCCACAGGCCGTCGGGCCGGACCACACCGGTGGGGAACCGGAGCGAGGGACCGAGCGTTCTGCGGAGGTCGACGAGGTGGGGCGGGCGGAAGCGATCCGATGCGTCGGGGCGGTGCATGTTTTCCGTTTCGGATGGTACGGCCCGTCGGGGCACACTTGGACCCATGGCCTTGTTCGACGAGCTGTCCTGGCGCGGGTTGGTGCACGACCTCACCGACCCGGAGCTGCCCAAGCTGTTGGACATAGGCGGCATGACGGCCTACATCGGCTTCGACCCCTCCGCCGACAGCCTCCACATCGGCAACCTCCTGCAGCTGTGCAACCTGCGCCGCATGCAGGACGGGGGCCACCAGGTGATCGGGCTCGCTGGCGGGGCCACCGGGATGATCGGTGATCCCGGCGGCAAGAGCGAGGAGCGCAACCTCCTCGACTCCGACACGCTCGCCGAGAACCTCGCCGGCATCCGGGACCAGATCGAGCGGTTCCTCCCCGGCGCGATCGTCGTCGACAACGCGGAGTGGACGAGGGCGATGTCGGTGCTCGACTTCCTGCGCGACGTCGGCAAGCACTTCACGATCAACCAGATGATCGCCAAGGAGATGGTGAAGACCCGGGTGGAGGACCCCGACAAGGCGATCTCCTACACCGAGTTCTCCTACATGCTCCTGCAGGCGATGGACTTCCTCCACCTGTTCGACACCCACGGCTGTCGGCTGCAGATGGGCGCCAGCGACCAGTGGGGCAACATCACGATGGGCGTCGAGCTCATCCGCAAGGTGCGGGGCGAGACCGCCTACGGGCTGACGACGCCGCTCGTGCTGAAGTCCGACGGCACGAAGTTCGGCAAGAGCGTGTCGGGAACGGTGTGGCTCGACCGGCGCAAGACCAGCCCGTACCAGCTGTACCAGTTCATGGTGCAGAGCGACGACGCCGTCGTCGGCGCCTATCTCCGGTACTTCACGTGGCTCGATCGCGAGCGGATCGAGGATCTCGACGAGGCGACGAAGGAACGGCCGGAGAAGCGAGAGGCGCAGAAGGTGCTGGCGTACGAGGTCACCGATCTCGTGCACGGGAAGCAGGAGGCCAACCGCGCCGCGCACGCCTCGACGGTGTTGTTCTCGGAGGAGATCGCGTCACTCGACGAGCAGACGCTGCTCGACGTGTTCGCAGAGGCGCCGTCGACGACGGTTCCGCGCGAGCCGATCGCCGTGATCGACGCGCTGGCCCGGGCCGGGCTGTGCTCGTCGAAGTCGGATGCGCGGCGCCAGCTGCAGCAGGGCGCGGTGTCGCTCAACAACCGCAAGGTCACCGACGAGTCGGCGACGATCGACCCGTCAACCGACACCCTGCACGGCCGCTACGCGATCCTGCGTCGCGGCCGCAAGCAGTACCACCTGCTTCGCTTCGGCTGACCCCCTCACGATTGGTCGTGATCAGCGGCCGGGGACCTTGACCGTGCGGCGAGCGAGCTCGGCCCCGTCCTTGACGAGGACGAAGTCGACGGTCTGCACGCCGGCCGGGATCGTGACGTGCGAGATCGAGTGAGCGAAGGCGATCCACCCACTCCCTCGAGGATCGGCGTACGCCCCAGGACCGTTCGACGGGACCGTCGTCCGGTCCGGTAGCTCGAGGCGAAGGCCGGCCCCGGAGACGTTCGTGACGGCGTACACCATGAACGCGTCCTGGGTGTAGGCACCGGGAATCGGCGTGAGGGTGCTCATCTGCAGCGTGTCGCCGTTCTCGAGCACACACCCGTGGCCGAGGATCCCTTCCACCGGGCCGCCGAGCCGCCGATAGAGCCCGCAGGTGTATCCGTGCTCGTCGGTGTAGAAGCCGAGCTCCTGGTCGCCGCCGAAGTAGTAGCCGGTCGAGGTCACCTTCCTGTACGCCGGCCAGGCGCCGTATGGGCTGCCGGTGATTCGCTCGAGATCGCGGATCGCGTACGCCTTGTTCTCGGGCGGGATGACGACGCGTGCGAGGTGGTGGGGCCCGCCCCGGACGAGCACATCGCTCCATCCGCTGGCGATCGATCCCGCGACGACGTGGATGCCGCTGGCCGGCGCGCCCGCGACGCCCTCGTGGTAGATGCCGCCGCCGGCGCGCGGATACGAGCTGAAGTCGGTCACCCGAGGGTCGGCCGCCGCGACCAGAACGCGCCCCTGCGGCGAGTCGACCACCACGGCGTGGCCGATGATCTCCGACGGCGAAGCTTCCGGAACGCGGCACAGGAGCCCCGGGAACACGCGCGTGTCGACCGTGAGCTCGAAGCACCGGCTCCCGTCGTAGTAGGCGAGCGTCCAGCGTCCTCTCGGATCCTTCGAGACCTCGTACTTCGTCCCCGCGTGCCGATCGATGACGGTCGTCGGAGCGGGCGGTGCTGCGGTCGGCGGCGGAGCGACGACGACCGTCGGGGCGGGAGCGAGCGTCGAGTGAGTCATGTCGTCGACATCGCTCGACGTCGCATCCGAGGGTTCGGTGGTCGGGGATGCGTCGTCCGCATCGAGAGGCAAGAGCACGAGCTGGTCGTCCCCGCTGCCGGTCAGAACGAGACCCGTCGTGACGAGAGCAGCCACCAGAGCCATCGCACACGCCACGAAGACGAGCGGGTGACGCCATCTCGGGCGGCCGCGGGTCGAGTCGACGACCTCCGGCTCGGCCACCACCGAGGTGTCGACGTCGGGGATCTGTACGTCGGTCATGTCGCCTCCCGCCGTGGAGCGTGTGCGCGCAGTGTGCGCTTCATTCGACGTCGTGTCGAGAGGCGAAGGTTCCCGAAGGTTCCCTCGCGCGGGACTACGCGAGGAGGTCGGTGCCGCGCAGGTGCGCGATCTCGTTGAGCGTCTGGAGCGACCGGTCGCCTCGGCGCGACGCCATCACCCGGTGGATGCTCGTGTACCGGGGTTCGAACCACAGCGGACGCTTGATGCCGAGGATGTGGCCGAGGTACGCGTTGATGACGCCGCCGTGGCAGACCGCGGCGATGGTGGCGCCGGGGTTGCCGGTGATGATGTGCTCGATGGCCCGCACGACGCCCTGCTGGAACTCGATCGGGTCGATGCCGCGCTCTTCGAAGTTGCCTTCGACCATGGCGAACCACCGCTCGTCCTTCGCCGCCTTGAGCTCCTCGATCGGGATGTAGCTCGTCGCTTCCTTGTCGTACTCCGCGAGCTCGACGTCGACGACGACCTCGAGCCCGAGCGCATCGGCCAGGGGAGCGGCCGTCTCCTTCGCTCGCACCATCGGGCTCGACCACACGCCGTCGATGCGTTCGCCGGACAGGTACTCCGCGAGCCGGCGGGCCTGCTCGTACCCGCGTTCGGCGAGATGAGGATCGGCCGGTCCGGACGCCTCGACGATCTTGACAGGCTCGGCGTGGCGGATGAGAAGGAGCTCCACGCTGATCCTTCTAGCCGAGGAGCACGTCGAGCGCGACGAGCGCCTCGTCGACGTCGTCGACGAGGATCGCCGACAGCCCGGCCGCTCGGGCGCCTTCGACGTTGCCGGGTGCGTCGTCGAGGAAGATCGCACGCGCCGGATCGACGCCGCCGAGGCGGTCGAGCGCGATGGAGAAGATCGCCGGGTTCGGCTTGCGCACGCCGACGTCCGAGGAGTCGACGACGACCTCGAACAGCTCGTCGGCGGGAAGGAGCGCGCGCCAGCCGGAGGCCATCTCCTTGACGTTGTTGGTCACCAGCCCGGTGCGGTACCCGGCGCTTCTCAACGAGCGCACCTTGTCGACGACCTGCTGGTTGACTTGGATCCGGTCGCTGAAGCCGCGCAGCTTCGAGAAGTCGAGCGTCATGCCTGCATCGGCCGCGAGCTTCATGACCGCCATGCCGTACTCCGCCATCGGGATCTCGCCCCGCTCGAGGCGATGCCACGGGTGGTCGGTGTCGGTGGCGTAGTCACCGAGCATGAGCTCGAGCACGGCCGCCTGGTCGCTTCCGTCGTCGGTTCCGACCGCCGCGAGCGCGGCCCAAGGGGACGACGTGAGCACGCCGTGGAGGTCGAACAGGACGGCGTCGAAGCCGCGCTCCGACGCTCGGGATCCGGTGGAAGCGTCCGTCAAGGAGTCACCACGACCACGGTGCCGATCGGGGCCCACTCCCACAGGAAGCGGGCGTCGTCGATGCTCTGTCGGACGCAGCCCCGTGACCGGGGCGTTCCCAGCTGCGACGTCGACTGCACCAACCGGCCGCGCCGATCGACGGGGATCGAGTGGAACCCGACGTTGGTTCGGGCGCTCTTGGTGAACCGCACCATGTACTGCATGCGCACCGCCCCCGACCGCGTGTGCTCCGACCGTGAGAACACCGAGTACGTGCCTCGGCGCGGGTAGTTCTTCCGGCCGGAGACGAGGTACGTGCGCGCGACGGTGCCGTCGGCTTCGACGAGCCAGACGCGCTGCTGGCCGTTCGAGTACACGACCCGGCGTCCGTCACCTGATTCGGCCGGCACCGGGGGCGGACCTGGGGGCGCCTCCTGCGCCGACACGACGCCGGGCGCCGCCACGAGGACCGAGAGAGAGAACAGGACAGCCGCCGAGAGAACCGCAAGGATCCGCCGTGTCATGAGCCCGAGGATAGGTGGAGCAACCTGTCAGACCAGGGCCGAACGGATCTTCTGCGCGTACTCATCCATCTCGGCCGGACCGTCGTAGCGCTGACGGGGCCAGAAGAAGCCGCGCAGGCCGTCCTTGCGGCGCCGCGGCACGACGTGGACGTGGAGATGGGGGACACTCTGGCTGACGGTGTTGTTCATCGCGACGAACGAACCGTCGCATCCCAGACCCTCGACGACGGCGGCAGCGACCAGCTGGGCCGCACCGAACACGACCGGGAGCTGATCCACCGGCAGGTCGACCAGCGTCTCGTGGTGGGCGCGAGGGACGACGAGGACGTGGCCGGGAAACACCGGTCGGACATCGAGGAAGCCGACGACCTCAGGCTCGTCGAGCACGATCGTCGCGTCGACGCTCCCGCTGATGATCCCGCAGAACACGCACCCGGCCATGGCGTGCGAGCATGCCCGAATGTCCGACTCGCCCGTCAATCTCTCGTCGGGGCTGCCCGAGACGATCCTCCCCGCGCCCGAACCAGCGCTCGCCGACGCGCTCGCCGCCGCCGGTGACGATCGTGACGCCGTAGCTCAGGTCGTCGCGTCAGCACCGCGCTTCCTCGCGGCATGGGCGACGTTGGGTGATCTCGCTCGCGACCCGATCGAGGCGTACGCCGCGTACCGCGTCGGCTACCACCGCGGGCTCGACACCCTCAGGGCCAACGGTTGGCGCGGCTCGGGCTACGTCCGCTGGCGGCACGAGACCAACCGGGGCTTCCTGCGCGCCCTCGACGGGCTGCGCCGGATGGCCGCCGAGATCGGCGAGACCGACGAGGCAGAGCGCTGTGACGACTTCCTCCACCAGCTCGACCCTGATTGGGACCGCCGTCAGGACTGACTCGCCAGGAGGTCCCTGCAGAAGGTGAGGACGGCGGTCGTCAGCGGCCGTGCCGCCTCCCACTGGACGAAGTGACCGCAGTCGCGCAGCAGGAACGGGCCGACGTGGTTCGGGAACACCTCCGCGGCCATGCGATCGAAGTCCGGGTAGATCACGTGATCGCTCGGGCCGAACAGGATCATCGTCTCCGTGGCTTCGTTGCGGCCGATGCGCGGCGGTTCGGCACGGGCCTCCGAGCGGAAGACGCTTTCGTACGCACCGAACGACGCCCGCAACTTGGCGCCGTCGCCGAACGGCTCGGTCAGAAAGGCGACGGCTTCGGCGTCGAAGGCGCCGGGGTGGGCCCAGAACCGCGGGCCGTAGAACGTCGCGACGTAGCGACGGCGCTTGTCCGGCGTGTCGAGCTCGGCCGCCAGCCCGTCGGGGTCGGTCCCTTGTCGGATGAAGTAGTCGGCCGACTCCGCGGGTGGGCGTGTCCGCATCCCCTGCATGCGCTCCTTGTCGAACGGGAGCGGGCTGTTGAACAGCACCATCCGGTCGACCCGCTCCGGTTCCCGAAGAGCGAGGTCCTGGATGATGGGGCCACCGAGGTCGCCGCCCACCGCGACGAAGCGCTCGTGGCCGAGGTGTCGCATCAACGCGGACAGATCGAGGGCATGCGACGCGACGTCGTGGAACCCGTCGGGCCCCACCTCGGAACGGCCGAAGCCCCTGAGGTCGGGCGCGATCACGTCGAAGCCGGCGTCGGCCAAGGGTGCGATCACGCGCCACCAGATCCGCGCGGTCTCGGGCCAGCCGTGGACGAGGAGGATCGGGACCGAACCGCCGCGCACCCGCACGAACGCCTGCGTGAACCCACGCGGGTCCGCCTGCTCCCACGGGAAGTCGTCGACGTCGAAGGCCATCGCGCCGAACGTACTGTCGAGCGATGCCGACTCGCGCCGACGCCGAAGCTCTCGACGCAGCCGACCCGCTGGCCGCGGTGCGAGACCTGTTCGAGATCGACGACGCTTCGCCGATCTACGCGGACGGGAACTCCCTCGGGCGGCTGTCGCGCGCGAGCCGGGCTGCGCTCGAGCACCACGTCGCCCAGGAGTGGGGGCGGACGCTCATCGGCTCGTGGGACGAGTGGTTCGACCTGCCCGAGCGGGTCGGCGACGCGATCGGTCGCCACTTCCTGGGAGCGGCGGCGGGCCAGACGGTCGTCGCCGACTCCACCACGGTCAACTTCTACAAGCTCGCCGTCGCGGCGTTGCGTTCGTCGGGTCGCCGGCGTGTGGTCGTCACGGACCGGGGGAACTTCCCGACCGATCGGTTCGTGCTCCAAGGGCTCGACGTCGACATCGAGCTGGTGCCGGAAGACCCGTCCACCGCCGACGTCGCCGCGGTGCTCGACCGGCGCCGAGGCGAGATCGCCCTCGTCACGCTGTCGCTCGTGTCGTACCGATCGGGAGCGCTGCTCGACCTGCCCGCCATCACGAGGGCCTCGCACGAGCACGGCGCCCTCGTGCTTTGGGATCTGAGCCACGCGGTCGGCGCAGTCGAGGTCGGACTCGACGCGCACGACGTCGATCTCGCCGTCGGATGCACGTACAAGTACCTCAACGGCGGTCCGGGCGCGCCCGCGTTCCTCTACGTGGCGTCTCGGCTGCACGGCGACCTTCGCAACCCGATCCAGGGGTGGTTCGGCGCAGACGACCAGTTCGCCATGGGTGCCGACTACTCGCCGGCGCCCGGTGTCCGCCAGTTCCTCAGCGGGACGCCGCCGGTGACCGCGCTTCGCTCGGTGGAGGCCGCGGTGGACACGCTGCGAGCCGCGGGGATCGGCCCGCTCGCGGCGAAGGGCCGGCAGCTCAGCGCGTTCACGGTCGAGCTCGCCGACGAACGGCTGGAGCATCTCGGCTTCACCGTCGCGACGCCTCGGCAGCCCGACGCGCGAGGCGCGCACGTCGCGCTGCGCCACGACGATGCGTGGCGCATCTGCCAGGCGCTCATCGCAGCCGGAGGCGTGGTGCCCGACTTCCGCGAGCCAGACATCGTCAGGCTGGGCTTTGCGCCGGCCTACACCCGCTTCGTCGACGTCTACGACGCGATCGAGCGCATCGATGCGACCGTTGCCGCCGGGCGCCACCTCGCCATGCCAGCGGAACGGCGACGGGTTACGTAGCCTCGCCCACAGTGCCTACGCCGCTCGATGCCGAGGTCACCGAGCTCGCCCGGGCGATCGCGGAGCTCGGGGCAGGCGAGCAGAGCAGGGTCTTCCACTCGTCGTGGTGGAGCGAGCGGATGCTCTCCTGGGCGATGGGGCACCCGGACTTCAAGACGCAGCTCTTCCGCTTCGTCGACGTCTTCCCGGCGACGCACGACTCGGCCGACGTGCTCCGTCACATCCACGAGTACTTCCAGGGCGCAGACGCCCCACGGCTCCTCGCGTTCGGGGTCGACATCGCCGACAAGGTTCCGTTCGGTGGCGCGGTCTCCGCCTCGGTCGCGCGGCGCAACATCCTCCGGATGGCCGAGCAGTTCATCGTCGGCCAGGACGCGGACGCCGCGGTCGACGGACTGCACCGGCTGTGGCGCGACGGCAGCGCGTTCACCGTCGATCTCCTCGGCGAGAAGACGGTCACGGAGGAAGAAGCCGATCGGTACGCGGCGCGGGTCGAGGAGCTCCTGCGGACGCTCGTCGACCGCACCCGGAGCTGGGCACCCGACGACACGCTCGAGTTCGACGATCGAGGCCGCCTGCCGCGTGTGAACGTCAGCGTCAAACCCACCGCGCTTGCGTCGCTCTACTCGTCGCTGACTCGAGAGGACGGGCTTCGCCAGGCGAAGGACCGCCTCCGTCCGCTGTTGCGGCTCGCGAACGACGCAGACGCCTTCGTCTACCTCGACATGGAGCACTACGACGTGAAGGACCTCACGTTGCAGCTGTTCCGTGAGCTGCTCGATGAGCCGGAGTTCGTCGACCTCGACGCCGGTGTCGTCATCCAGGCGTACCTGAAGGACTCCCGTGACGATCTCGCCGCGCTGATCGCGTGGTCGGGTGATCGCTCGAAGCCGATCGGCGTGCGCCTCGTGAAGGGCGCGTACTGGGACTCCGAGACGATCCTGGCGCGGGCGGAGGGATGGCCCGTTCCCGTCTTCGAGCGCAAGGACGAGACCGACGCGAACTACGAGCGGCTCGTGAGGCTGTTGCTCGACCACCGCGCGGCGGTGCGGCCGGCGTTCGCGTCGCACAACCTCCGCTCGCTCGCATACGCCATCACCTACGCCCGTTCGAAGGCCATCCCCGACGCGGCGTATGAGATCCAGATGCTGTACGGCATGGCCGAGCCGATCCATGCCGCGATCAAGCGGCTCGGCCTGCGACTGCGCGTGTACGCCCCGGTCGGCGACCTCGTGCCGGGGATGGCGTACCTCGTGCGTCGCCTGCTCGAGAACACATCGAACGAGAGCTTCGTTCGCCATCGGTTCGCCGAGGGGCGCGCGCTCGACGACCTGATCCGCCCGCCCGACGTCGGCGCCTTGCCCGACCTCGCTCCTCCGCGGCAAGGCGATGACACCGACCCCGCCGCACCCGGGCCCTACTCGCACGAGCCGCACGGGGAGTTCCGTCGGTCGGTGGTCCGGACGCGCTTCGCGGCCGCGGTGGCCGACGCTGCGGGCCACGCGACGATCGCGGTGCCCGCCGTGATCGCGGGCGATCGCGTGCGCACACCGCAGACGATCGACTCCGTGGATCCGGCAGACCCTCAGCGGATCGTCGCCACCTCGGCATCGTGCACACGCGCTGACGTCGACTCGGCCATCGACGCGGCACAGCGCGCCTTCGGATCGTGGAGCGCGACGGCTCCCCATGAACGAGCAGCGGTGCTGTTCCGGGCCGCTGCGTGGATGCGGGCCCGTCGCGACGAGCTCGCCGCGCTCATGGTCTTCGAGGCGGGCAAGCCGTGGAAGGAGGCCGACGGCGACGTCTGCGAGGCGATCGACTTCTGCGAGTACTACGGCCGAGAGATGATCCGCCTGGCGGCCGGCGGAGCCGTCGACTCGCCACCCGGCGAACGGAACCAGCTGCTGTACGGCGGCCGTGGTCTCGTCGCGGTGATCGCACCTTGGAACTTCCCGCTTGCCATCCCGACCGGGATGGTGACTGCGGCCCTCGTGACGGGGAACTGCGTCCTCTTCAAGCCGGCGGAACAGACACCGGCCATCGCGTACCGGCTCGTCGAGGCACTCGAGGACGGGGGCTTGCCGAAGGGTGTGCTGTCGTTCCTGCCTGGCACCGGCGAGGACGTCGGCGCCTACCTCGTGCAGCATCCGGCGATCGCGCAGATCGCCTTCACCGGGTCGAAAGCCGTCGGCCTGTCGATCGTGGAGACGGCCGCGCGCCACCAGCCCGGGCAGCGTCACGTGAAGCGCGTCATCGCGGAGATGGGCGGCAAGAACCCCCTGATCGTCGACGCCGATGCCGACCTCGATCAGGCGGTGCCGGCCATCACGTACTCGGCGTTCGGGTTCGCCGGTCAGAAGTGCTCGGCCGCGTCGCGGGTGATCGCCGTCGACGAGATCCACGACGATCTCCTCGAGCGACTAGTCGGCGCCACCGCGCAGCTACGCATCGGCCATCCGTCCGACATGGGCGTCCAGGTCGGGCCGCTGATCGACGCCGATGCCCATGAGCGTGTGCGGTCGTACATCGATCTCGCCGGCCGCGAGGGGCAGGTGCGGTCGCTCCAGCACGAGGTCCCGACACGCGGATGGTTCGTGGCACCGACGATCGTGACGGACGTCGAGCCGCACGCGCGCTTGGCGACGGAGGAGATCTTCGGCCCCGTGGTCGCGGTGCTCCGCGCGCGCGACTTCGACCACGCGATCGCGCTCGCGAACGACACGGAGTACGCACTCACCGCCGGGCTCCTGTCGCGGTCGCCGGCGAACATCGCTCGTGCTGCGGCGGAACTGCGAGCAGGAAACGTGTACATCAACAGGGGGACGACGGGAGCCGTCGTCGGACGGCAGCCCTTCGGCGGCTTCGGGCTTTCTGGGGTCGGGTCGAAGGCCGGCGGCCCTGACTACCTCCTCCAGTTCCTCGAGCCACGGGTCGTGACCGAGAACACGTTGCGGCAGGGGTTCGCGCCGGACGGGGTGGGTTCCGGCTCCGGCGTCTGACGCCGCGTGTGCTGCTGTCGCCACGCGTGGTGACGTCAACACGGTTCAGCAGAGGAAACCCGGCGCGCGATGCGCGCGTTTTGTCCCACCTCCGGTTAGGGTCGCATCCGGCATCGAGGCGCACCCTGGCGGGTGTGTGCGTCGCCGCCATGTCGGGTTCGGTCCCGACAGACGACATCGATCTTCGCCACGCTTGCCATGACTTCACTCCACTTCGTCACGTCCGCGCGCCGGTGGCCGACCCTGATCGGGGTCCTGGCCGCTGCCGTGATCCTGCTCATCGCGACGACCGCGCGGCCCGCAGCCGCCGACGTCTCCTTCATCAACAGCCGGCGCAGCGCGGCGGGTCTTCCCACCGTCGCCAGCTCCGGAGGATTGGCGTCCGTCGCCGCCGCGCACTCACGAGAGATGGCCGCGCGCAACACGCTCGTCCACAGCACCAACCTCGGCAGCAAGGTGTCGTCGGTGATGCCCGGCTGGATCGCCGTCGGCGAGAACGTCGGTGTCGGCGGGTCGATCGCCGAGGTGAACTCGATGTTCATGCAGTCGTCGTCGCACCGGGCGAACATCCTCGGGAACTTCACCCACGCCGGCGTGGGGACCTACACCGGGTCCGACGGCAAGGTGTGGGTCACGCAGGTCTTCGCCCGGATGCCGTCGGGTGGCTCGGGCGGCTCGGGCGGCTCGGGCGCAGTCACCGCTGCGCCGGCGCCCCGCACGACGAGCTCCGCCACCACGGCGCGCACGACGCGACCGACGGCGCCGCGTGTCTCGCGCAGCGCGCCCCGCACCGCTCTGTCTTCACCCGAGCCCGAGCCGGTGCGAGCGCCGATCGCGACGGCCGGCGTGGCACCGAACGGGTCGACGGGCTACCTGGTCGTCACCGACGACGGTGGCGTGTTCACCTACGGCGACGCGGCCTTCTCGGGTAGTGCCGCCGACGGGGCACGGAACGCGCCGATCGTCGACGCCGACGCAACGCCGAGCGGCAAGGGCTACGTGCTCTTCGCGGCCGACGGGGGCGTGTTCGCGTTCGGCGATGGTGCCTACGCCGGCAGCGCGGCGGAGTCGCCGCTGAACGCCCCGATCGTCGCCGGCGACGTCTCGCCGACGGGGCAGGGGTACCGGATGTTCGGCGCGGACGGCGGCGTGTTGACCTTCGGCGACTCGACCTTCCTCGGTTCACTCGTCGGATCGGCGCTCAACGCCAAGATCGTCGCCGCCTCGTCGATCCCGAGCGGCCGCGGGTACCTGCTCGTCGGGCGAGACGGAGGCGTCTTCGCGTTCGGCGAGGCCGCCTTCCACGGCAGCCTGGCCGGGCAGCAGTTGAGCGCACCGATCGTCGGCGCGGCCAGCACTCGCACCGGCCGTGGCTACTGGCTCGTCGGGGCCGACGGCGCCGTCTACGCGTTCGGCGATGCGCCGTACCTCGGTGGGCTGTCGAGCACGCCCGCGACCGCGGTCGTCGGGCTCATCCCCGCGCCGACCGGCAAGGGCTACTGGCTCATCACCGAAGACAAGCAGGCGACGGGCTTCGGCCAGGTCGAGCTGCCGCCGGAGCAGACGCCGAACACCGCGACACGCACCGTCGCCCGCCTCTGACGGTCGTCCCGTAGGGTCGTCGGATGCCTCGCCAGCCCGACGAACCGATCGGCCCGTTCCCCGAGGGCGTCGACCCCGTCGATTACGACAAGCTCCGCCGGCGCGTGCTCTGGAAGATGCCGACGGGGCTGTACGTCATCGGCTCGCGGGCCGGTGACCGGCGCAACGGCATGACCGCCAACTGGGTGCTGCAGGTGAGCTTCGACCCGAAGTTGGTGGCGGTGTCGATCGAGGAGCACGCCCTGACGCACGCGCTGGTCGCCGATGGCAGAGCGTTCTCGGTGAACGTCCTCGATCGCGAAGATCGGGCCATCGTCCGGAAGTTCACGAAGCCGGTCGAGGTCGACGAGGCGGCGCGCACGTTGAACGGCTTCCCGTACCACGACGGGCGCACCGGCGTCCCGGTGCTCGATCAGGCGGTGGCGTACATCGAGTGCGAGGTCCGCCAGGCAGTCGACTGCGGGACGTCGACGCTGTTCATCGGCGAGGTCGTTTACGCGCGGTTCCAGAAGGACGAGGCGAGCGACGTCCTCCGCATGGAGGACACCCGGATGAACTACGGGGGCTGACCGTTCGCGGGTCGCCTCAGGCGGGCTCGACGCCGGTCCGGTGACGCGTGGCGAGGTCGCGGTAGGCGCCCGGGTTCGCCTTCACCCAGAACTCGGCCGGCGTGCCTTCGATCGCCTTCTTCACCTCCGCAGGCGAACCCGCGGCGAGCACACCGTCGGGGATGACCGCGTTCGACGCGACGAGCGAGTGAGCGGCGACCAGCGAACGGGCGCCGATGCGCGCGCCGTCGAGGACGGTGGTGCCGTTCGCCACGAGGCACTCCTCGCCCAGGATCGCGCCGTGGACCACGCAGAGGTGGGCGACGGTTGCGCCACGGCCCACCTCGGTCGGCGTGTTGGGCGGGCCGTGCAGCACCGAACCGTCCTGCACGTTGGCGCCTTCTCGGATGATCACCGGCGCGTAGTCGGCCCGGATGACGGCGCCGTACCAGACCGACGCGTTCGCCTCGACGGTGACGTCGCCGACGAGCGTCGCCGTCGGCGCGACGAAGGCCTCGGGGTGGACGTTGGGGGAGCGCCCCTCGAACGAGAACAGCGGCATGACCGGTGACGGTAGTGGCGACGCGGCACAGTGAGAGGGTGCGCCGGTTCGCTGCCATCCCGCTCCTCCTGAGCCTCGCCCTCGTCGCGGGCGCGTGCGCATCGCGCGACGACGGCACCGGGGTGTTCGGCTACGGCGATCCGGACGAGACGACCCCTGCGACGGTCGACGATGCGACGAAGCCGTCTGAGCCACCGTCGACGTCGCCGCCGACCACGTCGTCCCGTGCTCCGTCAGGCGGTGGGTCGCCGCGGACGACCGAGCGCCCGAACGACGCTCCCGCGCCTGCCGCTCCCCCGGAAACCGCGACGACCGTCGCGCCGCCTCGACGCGACGACGGGCGCCTCGGCGGCGCAGGCGCCTATGCACGCACCTTGCTGCGGCCGACGCCGGCGACCGAACTCGCGGTCGACGTGATCGTCGAGCCGGGAACCTCGATCCGTGCGTCGACGACGTCGTACGTCGAACGGGTGCTGAGCGACGTCACCCGCAAGCCCGTGAGTCTCACGGTCCGCACGGCGGCCTCGACGGGACCGGGCGAGTGGAACGAGACCGCCATCAACGCGTACGCCGATCGACACGCCTCGATCGCGGTCACCGACAGCCGTGCCGTCATCCGCTTCCTTGCCCTTCGTGGCGGGTTCGCTGGGCAGCGGAACGCAATCGGCGTCGCGGTCCGCGGCGACGTCTTCGCCCTCTTCGTCGAAAAGGTGAACGGGGCGGCGTCGCCGCTCGTCGACGCGGCGACGATCGAGCAGGCGGTGGCCGTGCACGAGGTGGGTCACCTGCTCGGACTCGTCGACATCGCCCTCGACCGCAAGCGTGCGGATCCCGACCATCCCTACCACTCGCGCAACCGGGAGTCGGTCATGTTCTGGGCCATCGAGACGGATCTCGTCAGCCAGGTACTCGGAGGCCCACCGCCCCGGACGTTCGACAACGACGACCTCGCCGATTTGGCGGCGCTTCGTTCCGGCGCGTGAGCGGCCGGTAGCGTTCGCCGCCGTGTCCGCCCGCTGGATCGACACCGACCGTGAGCTCGAGGAGGTCATCGACGAGATCGTTCGCGAGCCGGCCTACGCGATCGACACCGAGTTCCACAGGGAACGGACCTACTACCCGCACCTCGCACTCGTGCAGCTCGCGTGGCCTGGTGGCCTCGTGCTCGTCGACCCGCTCGCCGTCGACCTCGCGCCACTGGCGCGGCTCCTGCGCGAGGGCGGGGTCGCGATCGCGCACGCCGCCGATCAGGACCTCGAGGTCCTCGACGTCGCGTGCGGCGCGACGCCGACGCAGCTCTTCGACACCCAGCTGGCGGCCGGCTTCCTCGGGTTCTCCTCACCCTCACTGTCGTCACTCGTCGAGCGCCTCCTCGGCATCCGCCTGACGAAGGGCGATCGGCTGACCGACTGGACCCAGCGTCCGCTCACCGACGCGCAACGTCGGTACGCGGCCGACGACGTGGCGCATCTCCACGACGTCCACCGGGAGATCATCGAACGGCTCGAGAGGGTGGGTCGCCTCGCGTGGGCGGAGGAGGAGTGTGCGGCGCTCCTCGCCCGGCCGCGCTCGGCGCAGGATCCCGATCGGGCGTGGTGGCGCATCAAGGAGAGCCGGTCGCTGCGAGGGCCTGCTCGGGGAGTCGCCCAAGCGGTGGCCGCGTGGCGAGAGGAGCGGGCCATGGCGGCGGATCGGCCGGTCCGCACGATCCTCAGCGACCTCGCGGTGCTCGGCATCGCGCACCGGCAGCCGAAGTCACTCGGCGAGCTCCGGTCGATCCGCGGTCTCGACGGGCGCCTGAAGGAGGATGCAGCGCGGGAGCTCCTCACGGTCGTGGAACGGGGCAAGAGCGTGAAGCCGTCGTCGGCCGACATGCCCCCGACCGACGACCTCGACCGCCGGCTGCGGCCCGCGGCGACGCTCGCGTCCGCCTGGATCGCGCAGCTCTCGCAGGACCTCAAGATCGATGCCGCGCTGCTGGCCACTCGCGCCGACCTGCACGAGTTCCTTCGCGGCTCGCCTGAGGGCCGTCTCGCGTCGGGGTGGCGAAACGAGCTCATCGGCGAGAAGGTCCGCCTCCTCGTCGACGGGCATGCGGCCATGGCGTTCCGTCCCGGCCGCGGCGACCTCGTGCTCGAGGAGCGCTCCGGGCGCGAGCTCGCGACCGATATAGCGGTGCCGGACGATCTCGACGCTACGGGTGCAGGATGACGGCCTCGTTCGCGCCGAGCGTCCCTTCGTAGCCAGCGCCGTCCGGCCCCCGCACGCTCGACACCTCCACACGCCACGAATCGGCGACCTCGCACGCGATCTCGTCGTCGGTGAAGTTCACGAGCACGAGCCGGCGGTCGTCGCCCGACGCACGCACGTACGCGAGCACGCCCTCAGGTGCGTCGAGGTACTCGAACGATCCGAGTCGTAGCGCAGCCGAGCCGCGCCGAGCGGCGAGGATCCGCTGGTAGAGGTGCAGCACCGACCCGTCGTCGTGGCGTGCGACCTCGGCGTTGTGGGTGTCTGCGTTCGCCGGCCACGGAAGCCAGTTGTCGTCCTGGCCCCACCCGTGATCGGATTCCGACGTCCACGGGATCGGCGCCCGGCACCCGTCGCGCCCGCCGGGGTCGACCACACGATCGCTGGGGATGACGGCGTCTTCGAGACCGAGCTCCTCGCCGGCGTAGAGGAACGGCGTGCCGCGCAACGTCAACAGCAGCACCGCGGCGGCACGAGCCCTGGCCTCCGATCCGTACCGAGTGCGGTGGCGGGGATTGTCGTGGTTCGACAGCACCCACGTCGGCCAGGCGTCTTTGGGGTCGAGCTCCTCGACCACACGGTCGATCCGCTTGCGCCACTTCTCGGCGTTCCATGGCGCGTACAGCGGCGGGAAGTTGAAGGCCATGTGCAGAGCGTCGTTCTGGCCGTAGAACTCGGCGACGCGCTCGGTCGAGAGGATGTAGACCTCGCCGACCATGGCGCGGTCGCCGGGGTAGCTGTCGAGCAGGCGGCGCAGATCGCGCACCGCGTCGATCGTGCCCTCGATGTCGTAGCGAACCTCTGGCGTGAAGTGCGCGTCGCTGCCCTCGGGCATGTCGGGGAACCCGGGCTGCTTGAGGATGCCGTGGATGACGTCCATCCGGAACCCGTCGACGCCGTTGTCGAGCCAGAAGCGGAGCGTGCCGTGCATCGCCTCGACCACCTCGGGGTTGCGCCAGTTGAGGTCGGGCTGTTCGGGCAGGAAGAGGTGGAGGTACCACTGCTGGCGCTCGTCGCACCAGTCCCACGCCGGACCGTTCGTGAAAGCGCACCGCCAGTTGTTCGGCGGCCTCGTCGGATCGTCGGGATCCGCGTCGTGCCAGATGTACCAGTCGGCCTTCGCGTTGTCGCGTGACGCCTTCGACTCCTGGAACCACGGGTGCTGGTCGCTCGAGTGGTTGGGGACCCAGTCGATCATCACCTTGATGCCGCGGGAGTGCGCGTCGTTGAGAAGGCGGTCGAAGTCGTCCATGTTCCCGAACAACGGGTCGACGTCGCAGTAGTCGGCGACGTCGTAACCGAAGTCCTTCATCGGGCTCTTGAAGAACGGCGACAGCCAGATCGCGTCGACGCCGAGCCACTCGAGGTGATCGAGCTTGCGCCGGATCCCCTCGAGGTCGCCGACACCGTCGCCGTTGGTGTCGAGGAAGCTGCGTGGATAGATCTGGTAGACGACGGCCTGCTGCCACCACGGGGCGGGCGATGCGCTCACCGGCGCACCGTACCCATCCGCGTCATCGCTGCTCGTCGAGCTCGCGCATGACCTCGTCGGTGTCTGCTCCGAGGGGACGGCCAGTCCAGCGGACCCGTCCGGGGGTGGCCGACAGGCGGGCGACCGGCCCCTGCATCGGGATGCCGTCGACGGGCGCGACCGCGCCTCGGGCGACGATGTGCGGGTCGACGACGATCTCCGTCATCCGCATGACCGGCGCGATCGCGGCGTCGGCGCCTACGAAGGCGTCGATCACCTCGACCGACGACCGGGCGCCGATCCAGTCGCTCACCGCACCGTCGACCAGTGCCCGGTGCTCGACGCGGCCCGCCATCGAGTGGAGTCGCTCGTCGCCGCCGATGCCGATGAGGTCGAGCACCCGGCGAGCGACCGACTCCGACGACGTGCTGATCGCCACCCACCGGCCATCTGCGCAGCGGTACGTGCCACGAGGGACCGAGTACGGGATGCCTGCACCGAGGCGCGGCTGGTCGTAGTCGAGCATCGCCGCGGCGGACGGCAGCGCGCCCATCAGCTGCAGCATCGACTCGAGGAGGTTGACGTCGACGACCTGCCCGACGCCGGAGCGCAGGGCGACCATCGTCGCGAACGCCGCGCTCAGGGCGGTGACCTCGTCGGTCAACGCGATGGGCGGGAGGAGGGGAGCGCCGTCGGGTTCCCCGTTCAGCGCGGCGAACCCGCTCATCGCCTCGGCAAGCGTCGCGAACCCTGGACGAGCCGCGTAGGGGCCGTCCTGCCCGAAGCCGGTCACCCTTGTGATGACGAGCTTCGGGTTGCGAGCCAGGAGGACCTCGGGACCGAGCCCGAGCCGCTCGAGCGTTCCCGGGCGGAAGTTCTCGATGAGCACGTCAGCGGTGTCGCAGAGCCGGAGCATGGCGTCGCGGCCCTCGGCGGATTTGAGGTCGAGAACGACCGTCCGCTTGTTCCGTCCGATCAGCTTCCACCACAGCGTCACGTCGTCGGTGGGGTCGCGCCAGCCCATCCCTCGGGTTCCGTCGCCGCCGTCGGCGCGTTCGACCTTGATCACGTCCGCCCCGAAGTCGCCGAGGTGGCGCGCTGCTCCCGGGCCTGCGACGACGGTCGAGCAATCGACCACACGCAGCCCCTCGAGCGGTCCGGAAGGCGCGCCTCCAGCGGCGGCACTCGGTGTGTCAGGTGTCATTGCCGGTGTTCACGCTAGGGGGATTA
Organism: Acidimicrobiales bacterium; assembly: GCA_035540495.1. Lineage (GTDB taxonomy): Bacteria > Actinomycetota > Acidimicrobiia > Acidimicrobiales > CADCTF01 > DASVEG01. Next base: position 78,349 of record DATLGL010000064.1, on the reverse strand, counting down.
CGGCAGAATGGACGACGTGGCAGGTGCTGGGGCCCCGCCCGAACGCGTGCCGGCGCGGCCGCCGTTCCGGGTGCAGTCGGCTTCGGTCGCGATCTCCGCGACCGTTCTCGCCCTCGTCGTCGCGCTCGCGGTCAGTCTGATCGCGTCCGCGGGCGAGGGTCCATCGACGCGGGCCCAGGTCGCGTCACGTGCCGCCTCCACGACGGACGCGGCAGATCCCTCGGCGCCACCCCACGCCGTTGCGCCGCCGGGGCGTTCGGGGGGTCCGGTGGGTGTCGTCGATGCGCGGGGCGCCGGCGCCGCTGGTGCGCAGCCGGCTGCGACAGGCGCTGACCTCGATGGCGGTGTCGCCTCGCCCGGCGGCGAGCCGACCGCGTCGCCGGCCTCCCCGTCGACGGTGACGAGCGCCGGTGCGGAGGGCGCCCCTGCCGCACCTCGCCGCTTCGAGCTCCGACATGCGCGGCCGGGGGAGTGGTCGGCGCGGGCGACGATCACCGAGGGAACGACACTCGTCGGACCGCGGGAGAGCGCCGTCGAAGCGCGGTACCGCGTCGGCCCGTCGACCTCGGGGGCGCAACGGGTCGATGCGCCTTACCTCATGATCACCTCGGAACTGGTCCGCTACGACGGCCCGGGACGCCGTGCCTTCGAGCTGCTCGTCGCCACGGGTGGACGGGCCCCGTTGCGGTTCCGGTCGGCGGCCGGGTTCGTCGATGTGCCGGTCGCGGAACCGGACGGCGCGGTCTGGACGTGGAGCGCGACGAGCGACGACCGCCGCACATCGCTCGACGCGACGCTTCGGCTCGTCGGCGCGGGAACGCGCACGGTCGGCGCCACGGGACGGTCGGTCGACGTCGTGGAGTACACCGTCGACATCTCGCTCGGCGGCGACCACTCCATGCGGATCGCCCGCCACGTGTGGTTCGCGCCGGAGCTCGGTCTCCCGCTGGTCGTCGACGAACGGGTGAACGGCACCGACGGCGCGGGGTCGGCGGTCGACCGCCGGGTCGTCGTCGAGCTCGAACGGGACGAACCGCTCGATCCCGCAGCTGCTGGCTGACGCGGGCTAGTCGCCGGCCGACGCCGGCGCGGACGCCTTCGTCCCCTTCGGCCGCAGGTCGACACGCAGCGTGAGGACGCCGTCGACGACCTCGCCTTCGGCGTCGCCGATCATGGCGAAGTCCATGTAGTCGAGCTGCATCTGCTCGATGAACTGGCGTCGCTCCGGCCCCTCCACCGGTGGGAGGCCGCGGCTGCGGACGGCCCTCGCCCGGCTCCGGAACCGGTCGATCATCGCTGCGACGTCGAGGGTGTCGCCACCGCCCGTCTCCGTGTCCGGACCAGCCATGGCGCGCACGTTACCGGGCGTCGCAGGGTCCGCACGCACAGCGCGGCGAGCGCGGTAATGTGAACGCCCGATCAGGACCTGTCGATTGGGAGCGAGCCCGTGAAGAAGGGACGCCATCGGCGCTTCGAGGAAGCGCGTGCGCTCAAGCGGACGACGGAAGTCGTCATCGAGCCATGCCCGGAGTGCGGCGCCATGCCCGGTGCCGACCACGCTTCGTGGTGCCTCGCTGAGGAAGACGAGGAAGAGGGCGGCGAGGATCTCGACGAGTAGGCACCGATTGACGGTCTGATCGCGACCGTCTTGTCCTACCCTCGTCGGCAGTGCACCGTTTCCGCCGCATCTCTGCGCTTCTGTTCGTCGCGTCCATCCTGCTGACGACCGCCTGCGGGCGGGGTCAGTCGCCGGCGGTCGACGGCCGTGACGTGGCCGCGGCCGCGGCCACGACGTCGACCACCGCAGAGCCGGCCACCACGTCGACCGCCGAGCCGACAACGACGACCGAGCCCGCGACGGCGTCGACCGAGCCGGCGACGACCGCCCCGCCGACGACGGTGGCTGCGAAGGCGCCCGCGCCGGTCGCCGCCCCTCCCCGAGGCCTGGTGGCGCCCACCCGACCGAGCGCCGGCACGCTCGAGCCCTACCGGGGGCTCGGCACGTGGGTCGACGTCTACGACTGGAGCCACTACAAGGGCTCGACGCCGACCGTGGGGCCTGACCAGGTCGACCAGATGGCGGCCGCAGGCGTCCAGACGCTCTACATCCAGACGACGAAGTACGACGCGCCGGACCTGATCCTCGAACCCGAGCTCCTGCTCCCGATTCTCGAGCGGGCTCGGCTGCGGGGCCTCGCGATCGTCGCGTGGTACCTGCCGACCCTGGAGGACCCCGGCCTCGACCTCCGCCGGATCGTCGCCAGCGCGAATCTCGACGTCGACGGCATCGCGATCGACATCGAATCGCGCAAGGTCAAGGACGTCAACGACCGCAACCGTCGCCTCATCGAGCTGAGCTCAGCGATCCGGGAGCTGCTACCCGGGCGGGCGATCGGCGGGATCGTCCTGCCGCCGGTGCTCCTCGAGGTCGTCAACCCCAACTACTGGCCGGGGTTCCCGTGGCGGGAGATCGCGCCGTACTACGACGTCTGGCAGACCATGGGCTACTGGACCGACCGCACGTGGGCGTCGGGGCATCGGGAGGCGTACTCGTACACCAACGAGAACCTCCGCCGGCTCCGCAACAACCTCGGCCTCCCGGATGCCGTGATCCATCCGGTGGGCGGGATCGGCGACGAGACGACCGACGGCGACATCGACTCGTTCTTCCGGGCCGCGGTCGAGCACCGCTCGATCGGTGGGTCGATCTACGACTGGCGCACCACCCGTCCCGAGGCGTGGGCGCGGTTGCGCCAGTTCCGCGTCGCTGATCGATCACTCTGACCCCCACGTGGGGTAAGTAGCTCCGGTGCCGCACACCGACTGGCATTCAGAGCTCGCGCGGGCTCGGCGATTCGCCCGGCGCCTCGGCCCGATCGACGCCCTAGCGCCGGACCCGCCGGCGAACCTGCCGCCCGCGCGTCTCTTGCCGCTCCCCGGGCGCGGCGAGATGTTCCTTCGTGACGCGCCCGCAGCCACGCCGGCCGCTGCGTCGAACCCGCCGATCGCGCTGCTGCACGGTTGGACGGCGTCGGCCGACCTGAACTGGCTGCGGGTCTACGACACGATCCCGACGCTCGGCCGCATGATCGCGGTCGACCATCGCGGCCACGGCCGCGGGATCCGCACCGAGCAGCGCTTCACGCTCCAGGATGCGGCCGACGACGTGGCCGCCACGCTTATCGCTCTCGACGCCGCCCCCGCCATCCTCGTGGGCTACTCGATGGGCGGACCGATCGCGCTGCTCACGTGGTTGCGCCACCCCGAGGTCGTGCACGGGCTCGTGCTCGAGGCCACCGCGCTCGAGTGGCGGGCCAAACGCAGCGAGCGGTTCACGTGGCGGTTCATGGCGGTCCTGGAGTTCCTCCTCCGCCTCGGTCGTCCGCGGGGGATGATCGAGCGGGCGCTGCGAGACATGGTCGAGCAGTCACCCGACCTCGAGCCGCTCGTTCCGTGGCTGAAGGGCGAGATGCGGCGCGGCGACCCGGAGGCCCTGGCCGACGCCGGACGAGCGCTCGGTGAGTACGACTTCCGGCCCCATGCCTCGAAGGTCGACGTGCCGACCGCGGTCGTGGTGACGACGAAGGACCGGCTCGTGCGCCCGCGCAAGCAGCGACGCCTCGCCCACGCGATTCCCGGCGCGAAGACCTTCGATCTCCATGGCGACCACGACGCGGCCCTCGTGCTCGGGCGCGAGTTCCCCGCCGTCACCGCGGACGCCGTGCGCTGGGTGCAGCGGGAGCTCGAGCGCGCTCAGTCGTTCCGACGAACGGCGGGGTGAGGCAGGTACGTCGTGGCCTTGCGGCTCTCGAGGTACGCGACCAACCGGTCGTACGGCTTCTGCCCGACGAGCTCGATGATCTCGTCGCGCAGCGTCTCGTAGACGGGGCGGCGATCGACGAACGCGTCGGGTTCCTCGGTGCACCACCAGTGGAACTCGGAGCCGCCGGCACCCCAGTGCTTCCGGTCCCACTGACGGAGGGTGGAGGTGACGTGACCGTCGCCGTCGTCGGCGTCCTCCCGCCGCAGCGGTAGCTGCCAGCAGACGTTCGGCTTGAGGTCGAGGGGACGGTCGCCCTTGGCGATGGCGTACTGGTGCAGCGCGCATCCGGGGCCGTTCGCGAACCCCGGCCGGTTCAGGAAGATGCACGCGTCCTCGACCTGACGGGTGATCGTGTCGCCGTCCTTGTTCACCCGGGCGATGCGGACGTTGCCCTTCTTGGTGATGCCCTTTTCTCGGAACTGCCAGTGCTCCGCCGGCATCTCGGCGGCGATGCGCTCGATCTTCGCGAGGTCTTCGTCGTCGGTGAAGTGGGCGCCGTACGAGCAGCACCCCTGCACGAGCTCGGGTGCGGGTCCGGTGAGGACGCCCTGACACCCGTTCCCGAAGATGCACGTCCACCGACTCGTGAGGAACGTCACGTCGAACACCCAGGTGCGCTCCTCCTCGTCGTCTTCGAAGCTCACCCACTCGTGGGCGGTGGCGGGGGGGAGGGCGCAGCCGGAAGTCATCACCGGTGAGGGTAGAGGCTCTACGTTGCAGCGCTGTGGAGGTACGGGCGCCGCAGACGGAAGAGGAGTGGCAGGAGGCCGACGCGGTCTTCCAGCGAGGGTTCGGCTTGTTCGTCGACACCGATGCCTTCGAGCGCAACCTCGCGCGCCAGATGCGCGACCGCTACCTCGCGGTGTTCCTCGACGGTCGGGTTGCAGCCGCGGCCCAGGTGCGGCCGTTCGGCATGTTCCTCGGCGGGCGCTCGGTGCCGATGGGCGGGTACTCGCCGGTGGCGGTGGCGCCGGAGTTCCGCGGGTTCGGCCACGGCACGCGGGTCACCGAAGCCCACTTCTCCCACCTCCGCGAGCGGGGCGAGGTGCTCGCGGGCCTCTATCCGGCGTCGACGAAGCTGTACCGAGGCGTCGGCTTCGAGGTGGCAGGGGTGCTCGTCCAGCACTCGATCTTCACCCGCCACCTCAACCAGATCCGCCCGACCGTTGCGTGGCCGACCGAGCGTCGCCTCACCGACGACGACATCCCCGCCATCAAGGCCTGCTACCGGCGCACCGCGCAGCGCAACCAGGGGTGGCTCGATCGCCCGGACTCCTGGTGGGATCAGGCGATCCTGGAGAACTTCGCCAAGGAGCACTGGTACGGCGTCGACGGAGACGGGGGAGAGCTCGCCGGCTACGTCCGCTACCGCCACGCCCGCGCCTCGCCCCCGTACTCGTACGGCATCACCGTGAACGAGCTCTGCGCCGACGACCCCGACGTCGCCATCGGGCTCTGGAAGCTCGTCGGCTCCTCGTCGTCACAGGGCCACACGACGAAGTTCCTCGGCGGCCACGAGCACCCGCTGCTCGTCCTGCTCCCCGAGCAGGACGCCAAGGTCGAGCTCGACATCCGCTGGATGGCTCGCGTCATCGACGCATCAGCTGCCGTCGCCGCCCGCGGCTTCCCGGCGGCCGTCACAGGCTCCGTCGGGCTCGAGCTGCGCGACCCGCAGTGCGACTGGAACGCCGGCAGCTGGACCCTCACCGTCGAAGGCGGCACGGGGACGCTCGAGAAGGGCGGCGATGGGGACGTCCAGCTCACGATCAACGGCTTCTCGTCGTTGTTCACCGGCTACGCCACGGCCGAGACGCTGCGCATGGCCGGACTGTTGTCGGGTGGATCACCCCGCGACCACGATCTGCTGACGGCGGCGTTCTCGACAGCGACACCGTCGATCGTCGACTTCTACTGATCTGCAGGGGGACCGATGACCGCACGCGAGCTCGACGACATCACCGCCCGGTTGGAGGCGATCGCGGAGGAGCTGGCCGAGCGGGCGATCGAGGTGCTGCGCGAGGCGGTCGACCGCGGCGACACCGGCCGCCCGGACGAGGAGCGGCGGCTGACCCGAGCACGGGCCGCGGTCGAGCGGGCCGTCGGGATATTGCGCGACGGTTCCGCCGGCGACGTGTGACGATGCACGGATGCCATCCGACGTCCTCGTCGCCAACGGGCTGAGGAAGCGCTTCCGCGGCGTCCAGGCCGTCGACGGCATCGACCTGCGGGTCGGTGCGGGCGAACGCGTGGGCCTGCTCGGTCCCAACGGTGCCGGCAAGACGACCACGCTTCTGATGCTGCTCGGCGTCATCACACCCGACGAGGGGAGCGTCACCATCCTCGGCAACGTGCTGCCCAAGCAGCGCACGAAGGCGATGATGGACGTCGGCTTCGCGGCCGGCTACCTCCCGCTCACGGAACGCCTGCGCGTGCACGAGTTCCTGCGCATGTACGCCGAGATCTACGGCATCGCCGCACCCGATCCCCTCATCGAGGCCGGACTCGATCGTTTCCGGATAGCTCACCTCGCCGATCGGCTCGGCACCGAGTTGTCATCGGGGCAGCGGACGCTCGTCGGCATCGTCAAGGCGACCCTCCACCGGCCCCGCCTGCTGGTGCTCGACGAGCCCACCAACGCGCTCGATCCCGATGTGGCCTCGCGGGTCCGGACCGGCCTGCTCGACCTGTGTCGAGACGAGGGCATCGCCCTGCTGGTGACGAGCCACAACATGATCGAGGTCGAGCGGGTGTGCGAGCGGGTCGTGTTCGTCTCCCGCGGGCGGGTCGTGGCGAACGGCTCTCCGGCCGACGTCGCCACACAGTTCGAGCGGGACGACCTCGAGGGCGTCTTCCTCCACCTCGCGGAAGACCACGAATGACCGCGATCCCGCACGCCGAGAGGCGCGACAGCTCGGTGCTGCGCATCAAGGCCATCGCCCGCCGCCACTGGTTCGTGATGGTGCGAAGCCCCCACCGTCTCTTCGACGTGACGATATGGCCGCTCGTCGACGTGCTCCTGTTCGGATCGATCGCGACGTTCTTCCTCCGCGCCGAGGGCACCGACGTCGGACGAGCGGCGTTCGGCTACCTGCTCGCGGGCATCCTCCTCTGGCACGTCGTGTACCAGTCGCAGATCAGCCTCTCGACCGGGTTCCTCGAGGAGACGTGGTCGCGCAACCTGCTCAACCTGATGGTCACGCCGATGCGGGAATGGGAGTACATCGCGGGCGTCGTGGTGCTCGGGCTGCTCAAGCTCGTCCTGGGCGTCGGCGCGGTGGCCCTGCTCGCTCTGCTGGCGTTCGCGTTCGACGTCACCGACCTCGGCCTCACCCTCGTTCCCATCGCCGCGGTGCTGCTGATGACCGGATGGGTCATCGCGCTGTTCGTCATCGGCCTGGTGCTGCGCTTCGGTGCAGGAGCCGAGGCCCTCGCCTGGGGGATCCTCTTCGTCGTGATGCCGCTGTCCGGTGTCTTCTATCCGGTCGACGCGCTGCCCGGCCTGCTCCAGCCGATCGCGAGGTTGCTGCCCACGACGCACGCGTTCATCGCGGCGCGGTCGGTCCTCGACGGCGGTGGCGTCCCGTGGGGCCGGCTCGGTGTCGCCGCGGTCGCCGCGGTGGTGCTGGCGATGCTGGCGGTCGCGTGGGTCGCTGCGATGCTCCGGCTGTTCCGGACGCGCGGCTACGTCACCCGCTACAGCTGATCGCCGTCGCCGTCCTGCACCTCGGCCTCCATCGGCTGACCGCCGGCCGCCTCCTCTCGGGTGGCCGCGACGGGAGGATGCTGCGGCGCGGACGCGAGGCCGTTGAGCGCGTCGATGAAGGCGCGGAAGCGACCGTGGTGAACCTGGTCGAACGACAGCGCGAGGCGCGGGAGATCGACGTGGTCGTTGCCGCTCACCTCGGGACCGAGCGGCCCGCTGCGTTCGATGCGGCCGCGGGTCAGCATGTCGGCGAAGTCGTCGTTGAGCTTCGCGATCTCGTCGTCCGTCGGCGCCTGCCGGACACGCACGACGAGCGTCGAGCCCACGAACCGGCGTGAGTGGTAGTTGCGGTAGAAGCCGATGATCTCGTCGACGGCCTCGTTGGCGTCATCGGTGATCCGGTAGAGGTTGCAGTCGTCCTCGCTGATGAGGCCGCGTTGCGCCACTTCCCCCTTGAGGAAGTCCTGCCAGCTGTGCCAGTAGCTGCCGCCCGGCACCTCGAGGAAGACGATCGGGCACGGCTCGGCCTTGCCCGTCTGCACGAGCGTGAGCAGCTCGAACGACTCGTCGAGCGTGCCGAAGCCGCCGGGCAGCACGATGAAGCCGTCGGACTCCTTCATCAACATGAGCTTCCTTGTGAAGAAGTACTTCATCTCGATGAGCTTCGGGTCGTTCGCGATGAACTCGTTCGCGCCCTGCTCGAACGGCAGCCGGATGTTGATCCCGAACGACATCTTTCGTCCGGCGCCTTCGAGCCCGGCCGCCATGATCCCGGGACCGGCCCCGGTGATCACCATCCACCCCTTGCTGGCCAGGGCGGCAGCGGCCTCGCGGGTCTGGGCGTACAGGGGGTCGTCGCGCTGGGTCCGGGCCGAGCCGAAGATCGTCACCTTCGGGATGTTCCGGTACGGGGCGAAGATCTCGAACGCGCCGGCCATCTCGTTGAGGGCCGCCGACGCGATCTTCATGTCGAGGCGGTCGGTGTCGCCCTCGGCGAGATCGACGACGCTCAGGAGCATGTCGGCGAGCAGGTCGCGGTTGCGTCCGACCGGTAGGCCGTCGAGGAAGGCGTCGACGCGCGCCCTCACCTCGGGGGAGTGGTCGGCACGTCCGGGGCGAGTCGTCACCCCTCTACCCTGTCACCGTGGGAGGCCCTCCGGGAACCGAGCCGGGCGACGCGTCGCCGGTCGTGCGCACGTGCAGCCGCTGCGGCTCCCAGGCCGAGGCGCCCGCCGACGGGCTGCCCGAGGGGTGGTCGTTCGAGGTCGAGCGGGGCGGCGTCCGCTACCAGTGCATGACCTGCGTCCGCGCCAACATCCGCGCCATCGAGGGCAAGTTGCCTCAGGAGTACTGGGAGTGGTGAGTGCCCGATCGTCTCGCTGACCGGCGGGGCGAGGCCCATCTCTGGCTGGTGCTCGAGGAGGCGCTCGCCTCCGCCACGCACGCCGGCGACGAGCACGGCGTCTGGGACGCTCGCCGCTCGTTCCGCACGGTCGCCGACGCACTGATGGTCGTCGGCGCTGTCGAGCCGTCGCGGGCGGAGGCGATCGTGGCCGAGCTCGACGACGCGCTCGCCGTCCGCGGGCTCACCGTCGCTCATTCGTTCGGCGGCCGTGCGTTTCCGGCGTGGGATCCCGATCGGCAGCCGGTGCGCCGTCGCGGCGACGGCTGGCTGGAAGCAGAGATCGAGCACCACCTCGACCTCGTGGCCGACATCCAACCTGGCGCCAACCCGATGCTCGGGATGCGCGTGCTCGAGGTGCTCGGGCCGGCCGTGCGCGCCTTGCAGGCCGCAGGCGCGCTTCCGCACGGGCCGGCACGGCTCGCCGATGTCGCGGCGACGTTCCACGCGGCGGGGTTCTTCGTCGATGCACCCCTGGGGGAAGCCGACCGGGGATGGCTGGGATTCCTCCGGTCGCGTCCTGCGCCGCTGACCGGCGCCACCGAGCCTGCCGCGTCCGTCGACCTCGAGGTCGCCGTCGGCACGATGGCAGGCCGGCCCGTCGTGGTTCGGAAGGTCGCGTGGTCGGAGTCGGTCCTTGAGCTCGACGTCGACGCACCGGAGCTGCCCGACACGTCGCTGTCGACGGTCGGCTGGCGGTGCAGCGTCTTCGACGACGCCGGCCGGCTCCACCTCGGGCAGGTCGGGATCCGGCGAGGCGAGGGCGGGCCGGTCGTCTTCCGCCTCCGTCCCGGGCTGATGGCCGGCGTGAGCAGCATGTCGGTGCGGATCACGCGCGGCTCGGAGCGCATCGAGGAGCAGCTGTGGCTGTGAGGCCGCACGTCCCGCCGTGGTGGGCGGGGCTCGCCGACGCGGAGGCGTCCGTCACGTGCGGCGGCGCGGAGCACCGGGTGCGATGGTCGCGCGGTGTGCTCGAGCTCGTCGACCACGACGATCCTGCGGCCGAACGATCACTCGCTGCCCTCGGTGGCGATCCGCCGGGCTGCGTCGTGTTGTTCGATGCGTGGCACCGCCACATCGCATCCCCGGAGCTCGTGACGCTCGGACGCCGTCCTGGCGAGCTCGACCTCGGGCTTCCTCCTTCCAGCGACGGCGAGCTCGCGACGTCGTCGGTGGGCTTCCCCCGCCGCTCGCTTCCTTCGGCGGCGATCGCGGCGGTCGAGCGCAGCCTCCAACGGCGCGACGACCTCCGGCGCCTCCTGTCGATGAGTGGCCCGATGATCGACCGCCTGGTGCTGACCGTTCTCGCATCGTGCGCCGATCGGTGGAGCGACGAGGCGTTCCGGGCGACCCACGGCCTTCGCGTCGGCGCCGCGCTGTCGGTGCGAGCGACGCCGGCGATCCGTCGCTTCGGCGAGCGCCTCGGCTGCGGACCGGCGGAGATCAGCATCTCCCCGGCCCGCCCCGAACGGGCGTCGCCGATGGTCGCCGCGCGGCTCGATACCGGCCAGCCGGTTGCCGTGAGCGCGGAGCTGCCGGTCGGCTGGCTGACGAACGTGTGGGGCCGCGGCATCAGCGAGCCCGACGGCGAACTGGTGCTCGACGTGACGGGCGGGAGCGACGACGGGCGCGAGTTCGAGGTCGTCGTGGCGGAGTGGGAACCCGCAGGGCCGATCACGTGGGAAGCCGCGCTTGTCCCGGCGACCGTGGTGGTCGGCGACGACGGCTCCCGGCGGGTCAGACGCCGGTGGTGACGGGGGTGCCGTACAGCGTCGTCCGCGGCACGACGCGACGCGGCCTCGGCAGCCCCTCGACCATGGCCGCGAACCCCTCCGCATTCATCTCCTGACCGTGCGTCGCACCGGCGGCCCGTGAGATGTTCTCGTCCATGAGGGTGCCCCCGAGGTCGTTGGCGCCCGCCTGCAGCGCCTGGCGTGCGCCGGCCGAGCCCATCTTGACCCACGACACCTGGATGTTGTCGATCGCGCCGCGGTAGGCGATGCGCGCGACCGAGTGCATGAGCAGCGCCTCGCGGAACGTGGGCCCACGACGGCTCTTCCGCTGCAGGTACATCGGCGCCGCCATGTGCACGAACGGGAGGGGCACGAACTCGGTGAAGCCGCCGGTCTCTCGTTGGAGCGCGCGGGTGCGCACGATGTGGCGGGCCCAGTGCACCGGCTGCTCGATCGAGCCGAACATGATCGTGACGTTCGACCGGAGGCCGACGGAGTGCGCGGTGCGGTGCGCGTCGAGCCACTCGTCGGTGGTGATCTTGTCGGGGCAGAGGTCGGCCCGGATCTCGTCGTCGAGGATCTCGGCCGCCGTGCCGGGCAGCGTCTTGAGCCCCGCCGCCATCAGTCGCTTCAGGTAGTCGGCCAGCGGCTCCTCGTTGCGCTTCGCCCCCTCCGTCACCTCGAGCGCGGTGAAGCCGTGGATGTGGATCGTCGGCGACGCCTCGCGCACCGCCTCGATCACGTGGAGGTAGTAGTCGCCGTCGAAGTCGGGGTGGATGCCTCCCTGAAGGCAGACCTCGGTCGCGCCCTTGGCCTCGGCCTCCACGACCCGGGCGGTGATCTCCGAAAGGTCGAGGAGGTAGGGAGCGCCACGGAGGTTGAGAGAGAGCGGACCCTTCGAGAAGGCGCAGAACCGGCACTTGAAGGTGCAGACGTTCGTGTAGTTGATGTTGCGGTTCACGACGAAGGTGACGTCGTCGCCGCAGATCTGGCGCCGGAGGTCGTCGGCCACCTCGGCGACCGCGGCGACCTCGGGCCCACGGGCCCCGAACAGGGTGACGATCTGGTCGACATCCACGGTCTGCCCCGCGGCCACGCCGGCGAGCACCTCACCGACCGGGCTGTGGGCGGTCGGGAGCGGCGCGGGCACGAGGCCGGGCGGTTCCTCGTCGGCGCCGGAGTACCAGTGCTCCGAGGGATCACGGGCGAGGCCTTCGGCGTCGGAGAGGTCCTGCACGGGGAACCGGAGCGCGGGCGCGAGCCACGTCGCGGGTGCCAGAGCGAACTCCGGGTAGATGGTGAGGCGCGGTGCCAGCGTGCGCCCTGCCGCCTCGGTCTCGACGCGGATCTTCTCGACGTCGGGCCACGGGCGCTCCGGGTTCACGTGGTCGATCGTCACCGGGGAGACGCCGCCCCAGTCGTCGATGCCCGCGTCGAGCAGGACGCCGAAGTCGTCGGACAGGTTCGGCGGCGCCTGCAGGTGGATCTCCGGCGGAAGGATGAGGCGCGCCGCAGCGATCGACCAGAGGAACTCGTCGTGCGGGCACGGCGGTGCGTTGTGCATGGAGGTTCCCGGCTTCGGCAGGAAGTTCTGCACGATGACCTCTTGCACGTGGCCGTGCCTGCGATGGGAGTCGGCGATCGCGTCGAGAGCGACGATCCGGTCTTGCCTCGTCTCGCCGATCCCGCAGAGGATCCCGGTCGTGAACGGGATCTTGAGCGCGCCGGCGGCCTCGAGGGTCGCGAGGCGGCGCTCGGGCGTCTTGTCCGGCGAGCCGCGGTGCGCGTCGAGGTCGTCGCGCAGCGACTCGAGCATCATCCCCTGGCTCGCGCTGACCTCGCGAAGCTTCGCCAGCTCGTCTCGGTGGAGCGCGCCGGCGTTGGCGTGGGGGAGCAGCCCGGTCTCGTCGAGCACGAGCTTGCACATCGCGGCGAGGTAGTCGATGGTCGACGCGTAACCGTTCGCGTCGAGCCAGTCGCGGGCGACGGGATACCGCTCCTCGGGCCGCTCGCCGAGCGTGAACAACGCTTCACGAACGCCAGCCCGCTTCCCCTGCTCGGCGATGGCGAGCACCTGCTCCGGGGTCAGGTACGGGCTGTCGATGCGGGCGGGCGCCTTGGCGAAGGTGCAGTAGCCGCACTTGTCGCGGCACAACATCGTCAAGGGGATAAAGACCTTCGGCGACCAGGTGACGCGAGTCCCCGTCGTCGCGAACTTGATCTCGCGCGCCGCCGCGAGCAGCTCGTCGAGGGGCGTGGCGAGCAGGTTCACGCGGTCTCCTTGTGGGCGCGTTCGTGCGCGCCCGGGCCGGGGCGGCTGCGGATCTCGGTCGGGCGGACGGTCGTCTCGCACTCCCAGCAGATGAACGCCTGGTCGAGCGGGGTCCCGCACGCCTTGTGGGTGAGCTCGAGGGGCGCGCCGGCGTCGCCGCACAGCCAGGTGTCGCCCCATCGCATCAGCGCGACGAGGGCGGGGGAGAGGTCGATCCCCTTCGGAGTGAGCCGGTACTCGTAGCGGACAGGCCGCTGCTGGTACGGCCGCCGTTCGAGCACGCCGTGGTCGACGAGCTTCTGGAGGCGGTCGGTGAGGATGTTGCGCGCGATGCCCAGATCACGCTGGAACTCGTCGAAGCGCCGCACGCCCCGGAACGAGTCGCGCAGGATCAGGATCGACCAGCGGTCACCGATGACCTCGAGGGTGCGTGCGATCGAGCACCCGAGCCCCGCCCCGTCGTTCGACATCCCGCGCACCGTAGCAGGTCAGTTGCTTTCCGCAACGGACCACGACGACCTGCAACTGCCCCCGCACCCGGGCACCGGGCGGGAGGTGCGCGCAGCGACCAGGAGCGAGGAATCAGTGGGGCGCGGCAGCGGGGTCGACGAGCCAGACGACCTCGTCGGCGGTCACCCTCGCAGCGGGCACGTCGCGGCCTTCGTACACCGCCTGCATCGCGTCGGCCTTCTCTTCGCCCTCGACCGTGACCAGCACGAGTCGGGCGCGCGCGATGCCGGCGAAGGTGAGCGTCATGCGCTTGTGGGGGTTGTTGCCGAGAGGATCCTCGTTGCTCACCACGAGGAGCCCGGGGTCGGCGTCGAGCGCGGCCGACTCGGGGAACAGCGACGCGGTGTGGCCGTCGGGGCCGAGACCGAGGTGGACGATGTCGAACCGGCCGAGGTCGCCGACTCGAAGCTGGTACGCCTCGGGTCCTTCGTCGCATCGCATCGGATAGACCGCGTCCGCCGCGCCGACCCGCTCGAGCAGCGCCTCGCGGACGAGGCGCTCGTTCGATTCCGGCGAGTCCGACGGGACGCAGCGTTCGTCGCCCCAGTAGATCTGGACCTTCCACCAGTCGATGCGCTCGGTCGCCACCTCGGCCAGCCGCTCGTAGCAGCGGCGTGCCGTCTCGCCGCCCGACAGCGCGATGGAGAAGCTCTCCGTCTCGCGCGCCTCGTACGCCTCGACCACGCGCGCGGCGAACGCGGCAGGGACGTCGTCGACGACGGTCAGCTGTCCGTTCACGCCGGCGACTCTAGGTGCGCCTCGATCACCGGCTCGCAAGCACGAGCGCTTTGGCGAGCGCACCCTCGTACACCTCGTCGCGGTCGAGAGACGACAGCGCCGATGCGAGTCCCCAGGCCGGTGACAGATCGGGGAGCGGGACGAGCGCTTCCGACGTGGCGCCGTCGGTCACCGAGGCCCGCGCCCGCACGACGCGCTCGTCGCTCGTGCGGACGACCTCGAACCGGCCGTGCCGGCCGTCGATCTCACAGATCACCTCGATGCTCACGTGCTCGGCCGGTTCGAGATGGACCTCGGGTGTCGGGACCTGCAAGCGGTCGGCGATCCATCCGGCGAGCAGGTGGCGTGGCCCGGTGCGTCCGGCGACCCGCACCGATCGCACGCCGCGGAGGAAGGGCCGGGTGTCGGGACGTTCGAACAGCGACGCGAGCAGCTCGCGCCACGGCCGCAGCCGATGCCAAGACAGGTCGACGAGCGGGCGAGCACGCAGCTCTGCCAGCGTGGCGAAGCAGTCGGTGTCGCCGAAGTCACGCGCGTCAACGAGCACCACGTCGGCCGCCTCGAGCAACGCCTCGTCGGGCGTCGGTAAGCCGTCGACGAACCAGACGACCACCGGCAGGTCGGGGATCGTGAAGGGCTCGACGAGGGAGTCGAGGTGGTCGATGACGCGCCCGCGCACGGTGAGTCGCACGTCCTCGAACCAGACCGGGTGTCCTTCGGCCTCGCTCCCCAGAAGGGTGAGGTGCGCGTCGAGACCGCCGGGAGCGTGCGCCGCGGCTGTGTCTCGGTCGACCAGCAGCGTGAGCACCCGCGCCGGATGGCGGCCGCCGAGCTCGTGCAGTGCCTGCTCCGCTCGGTCGGCCGAGGACGCCTTCGTCGCGACGACCACGAGCGTCAGCACGCTCGTGCGCGTGGGGGGCATCGGCTCGGGCTTCCGCATGGCCTCGAGCGCGGCGAGCACGTCACTCAGACGGACCGCGTCCTCCGACCACACCGACAACGTGCAGATCTCGTCCGGCACCACGCCGCTCATGGTGTGCGCCATCGGTGCCCCTCGCGCTCGAGAAGCTCGTCCGCTTCCTTCGGACCCCATGTGCCCGCCTCGTAGCGGGCGAGGGGGGCGTCCCCGTCCGCCCACCGGTCGAGGATCGGCTGCACGATCCGCCAGGAGTGCTCGACCTCGTCGGTCCGGATGAAGAGCGTCGGGTCGCCCACCATCGCGTCGAGGAGCAACCGCTCGTACGCGTCAGGCGTCTCCTCGACGAACGCGGCGCCGTAGGAGAAATCCATCGACACGGTGCGCACCTTGAACGCCTGCCCCGGCACCTTGGCACCGAAGCGAAGGGTGATGCCCTCGTCCGGCTGGATCCGCAGCACCAGCGCGTTCCGGTCGAGGCCTCGGGTGAGGGTCGTCGCGAACGGCAGGTGGGGCACGGCCTTGAACTCGAGAGCGACTTCGGTGACCCGCTTCGGAAGACGCTTGCCGGTGCGGACGTAGAACGGGACGTCCGCCCACCGCCAGTTGTCGACGAAGAGGCGCATGGCCAGATACGTCTCGGTGCGGCTGCCGGGCGCCACGCCTTCCTCCTCTCGGTAGCCGACCACCTCCTCGCCCTCGACCCACCCGCGGTCGTACTGCCCCCGCACGACCTCGGTCTCGACCTCCGCCGGCGTGAGGGTGGCTACAGAGCGGAGCACCTTCACCTTCTCGTCGCGGATCGACTGGGCGTCGAACTGCGAAGGCGGTTCCATCGCCATGGAGGCCAGCACCTGCATCACGTGGTTCTGCACGATGTCGCGCATCGCGCCGGCCGACTCGTAGAAGCCGGCCCGGTGTCCGACGCCGACCGACTCGGCGACGGTGATCTGCACCGCGTCGACGTAGCGCCGGTTCCAGATGGGCTCGAAGATCGCGTTCGCGAACCGGAGGGCGAAGACGCCCTGGACCGTCTCCTTCCCGAGGTAGTGGTCGATGCGGTAGATCTGGTCTTCATCGAGCACGCCGTGGAGCTCGCGGTCGAGAGACCGAGCACTTTCGAGGTCGTGCCCGAACGGCTTCTCGAAGACGACGCGAACGAACGACTCGTCGGTGTCCGGCTTGGCCAGACCGTGGACGGCCAGAGCACGAGCCACGAGCGAGAACACCGATGGAACGGTGGCGAGGTAATGGACCCGGTTGCCCGCGGTACCGACCGTGCGGTCGGTGTCGTCGAGCACCCGACGCAGCCGCTCGAACGTCGAGGGGTCGGCGTAGTCACCGGCGACGTAGCGGAAGCGTTCGCACACCGACCGCCACTCCGGGCCGGCATCCTCGACCGCCTCGATCATCCGGGCGCGGAAGTCGTCGTCCTCCCACTCGGTGCGGGCGACGCCGACGACGGTGAAGCCGGGAGGCAGCAGCCGGCGTCTCGCCAGCCGCTCGAGCGCGGGCATGAGCTTCCGAGAGGTGAGGTCGCCGGAGGCGCCGAACACGACCAGGGCGACCGGAGGGGCGCGGCGCTCGTCGTCGAGCCCGGCCATGAGCGGGTTGTCGCTCATCCCGCGGTCGCCGGCTCAGCGATCGGTTGCGGCGGCTTCAGGGCCCGCGCCCGCCTCGGCCGATCCGGCCGCTTCCTTCGCGGCCTCGGCCGCTGGGGCCTCGGTGAAGAACCGGTGGCCGCCGAACTGGTTGCGCAGCGCCGCGACGATGCGGGCGGCGAACCGCTCGTCGTCCCGAGACGCGAACCGGGCGTAGAGCGACGCTGCGATGACCGGCGTCGGCACCGCGCGGTTGATGCCCTCCTCGACGGTCCACCGTCCTTCGCCGGAGTCTTCGACGTACCCCTTGATCCCGCGGAACTCGTCCGGCTCGGCCAGCGCGAGCTCGGCCAGCTCCAGGAGCCACGACCGCACGACCGACCCGTGGTTCCACAGCGACGAGATCTGGTGGAGGTCGAGCGAGAACTCCTCCGCCGCGTCGAGCAGCGCGAAGCCCTCGGCGTACGCCTGCAGCATGCCGTACTCGATGCCGTTGTGGACCATCTTCGTGAAGTGGCCTGCACCAGACGGGCCGACGTGGGCGAAGCCGTTCTCCGGCGCCAGCGCGGTGAAGATCGGCTCCAGGCGGGCGACCGCCTCGCGATCTCCGCCCACCATCAGGCAGTAGCCGACCTTAAGGCCCCACACCCCGCCTGACACGCCGGCGTCGATGAAGGAGATGCCACGGTCGCGTAGTCGCGCGCTGTGCTCCATCGCTTCCGTGTAGCGGCTGTTGCCCCCGTCGACGATCGTGTCGCCGGCCTCGAGCAGCCCCGACAGCTCCTCGACGGTCGCGAGCGTCGGCGCGCCCGCAGGCACCATCACCCACACGGCGCGCGGCGCCTCGAGCTTCGCCACGAGGTCGGCGAGCGAGTCGGCGGCCGTTGCGCCTTCCGACGCCGCGGCGGCGACGGTGTCCGGATTGCGGTCGTAAGCCACGACCTGATGCCCGCGCTGGAGCAGGCGTTCCGTCATGTTGCCGCCCATGCGGCCGAGCCCGACCATGCCGAGCTGCATCTAGGCAACCTCCCCGATGTGGTCGATCGGGACCCGCAGCACCCGACGGTCGTGGTTCCTCAGGCTCTCGTAGTCGCCCTGGGCCTGCGCGGCGATCAGCGTCGCGAAGTCGTACTCGAAGCCCGGGATGTCGAGCTTCGCCGTGGGATGTGCGGGCACGAGCTGGACCGCCACCACGTTGTTCGCGCCGCCCTTGTGGAGCTGGCCGGTCGAGTGCAGGAACCGCGGTCCGAACCCCGCGGTCACGGCGACCCCGCCGAGCGTGTCGCGCACCTGGCGCCGGAGCGTGTCGAGGGCGTCGGTCTGGTCGTACGGGAGGAACGCCTGGATCGACACGTAGTCGCCCTCCTCGACTTGATCGGCCAGCCACGCGGTGACACCGGACGGCTCGACGTGGTCGACCTCGGGGAGCGGGAGGTTGTCGAGGACCCGCTTGGTGTTCTCCTTCGACTCGGTGACGTTCGGTTCGTCGAACGGGTCGATGCCGAGGACGTGACCGGCGATCGCCGTGGCGATCTGCCACCGGAAGAACTCCCCGGCGACGTCGTGTGCTTCACCGAGGTGCACGCTCTGGATGAAGCGGTCGTCTCCCTCCTCGACCTCCGTCGTCGGCACGGGCACGCAGCCCTTGCCCTGCTTGCCGGTCGACTCCGCGATGAGCTGCTCGACCCACAGGCCGAACGCCGCGCTGGCCGGTGCGGTGCGTATCGTGACCTTGTCTCGTCCCTCGACCGCGGCCCTGCCCATCGCGAGGCCCAGCTCGACGGCCTCCTCGCGATCGATGCGGCCCGCCCTGTCGCAGAGCTCTGCGACGTCGTAGCCGAGCAGCGCGGCGGGCACGAGGCCGAACAGCGAGAGGACCGAGTACCGCCCGCCGATGTTCGGGTCGTTCACGAACGCGCGCGAGAACCCTCGCTCCTCCGCGAGCTTCCCGAGCGCGGTGTCAGGGTCGGTGATCGCGGCGAAGCGCGAGCCGTCGCCGCCGGCGCGGTCCCACGCGTGCGCGAGGAGCGTCTGGACCTCGAGCGTGCCGCCCGACTTGGAGCTGACGAGCACGAAGGCGTCGTCGAGCTCCGTCGACGCGATCGTGCGAGGGTCGGTGGTGTCGAGGACCACGAGTCGATCGCTGCCCGCGAGGGCGCGCAGCACCTCGGGACCGAGGGACGAGCCGCCCATGCCGAGCAGGACGATCTTCGACGCGTCGATGGTGGCGGCCCAGGACTGCAGGTCGGCCGCCTGGTCTCGGTAGGTCGTCGGGCTGTCGAGCCAGCCGAGCCGCGTGGGGGAGACGTTGCCCTCCGGCCACAGCGACGCATCGCGGCGCTGCAGCCGGTCCCAGAGTTCGCTCACGACAGCGACGAGGCCTTGTCCTGGAGCGACTGGATGAGCTCGTCGAACGACTTGACGAATGCCGCCACGCCCTCGTCCTCGAGCCGCACCGCCACGTCGGCCAGGTTCACGCCGACCTCGCTGATGCGGTCGAGCGTCCGGCGCGCGTCGTCGAGCCCGACGTCGACGGTGCGGGCGACGGTCCCGTGGTCGAGGAACGCCTCGACGGTTGCGTCGGGCATCGTGTTGACGGTGTCGGGACCGATCAGGGTGTCGACGTAGAGCAGGTCGGGGTAGCTCGGGTTCTTCGTCGAGGTAGACGCCCACAGCGGGCGCTGCGCGCGCGCACGCTTCGCGGCGAGGGCCTTCCACCGGTCGCTCGCGATCGTGTCGAGGTGGAGCGCGTAGGCCAGCTTCGCCTGAGCGACCGCAGCCTTGCCGCGAAGCTCGAGGGCTTCAGGGGTCCCGATCTCCTCGAGGCGGCGGTCGACCTCGGTGTCGACCCGGCTGATGAAGAAGCTGGCGACGCTCGCGACCGACGACAGTTCGCCGCCGCCGGCGGCGAACTGCTCCAGACCCGCGAGGTACGCCTCGATCACCTCCGCGTAGCGCTCGACGCTGAAGATGAGCGTCACGTTGATGTTCCGGCCCTCGGCGATCATCTGGCGGATCGCCGGCAGCCCCTCGGCGGTGCCCGGGATCTTCACCATGAGGTTCGGCTCGGCGATCGTCTCGTGGAACCGGCGTGCATCGGCGGTCGACGTCTCGGTGTCGCGCGCGAGCGACGGCGAGAGCTCGAGGCTGACGAACCCGTCGGTCCCGCCGCTCTCGTCGTACACCGGCCGCAGCACCTGGAGCGCGTCGCGGATGTCGTCGAAGACGACGTCCCAGTACGCCTCTTCGACGTTCTTCTCTCGGATCAGGCGGCCGAACTGGTCGTCGTAGGCGTCGCTCCCGGCGATCGCCTTCTGGAAGATCGTCGGGTTGCTGGTGACGCCGCGGATCCCCTGATCGACGAGGCGCTGCAGGTCACCGTTGCGGAGCGCGGTGCGGGTCAGGTTGTCGATCCAGGGGCTCTGCCCCTCGGCTTCGAAGAGGTCGTGGAGGCGGGTCCGGGTCACGAGGCGGACCCTACCCGGCCTCCTTCGCGAGTTGACGGGCGGCGTCGGCGATCGCGGCGGCGTCGATCCCGGCCGCCGCGACGAGCTCGTCCGGGGTGCCGGAGCCCGGCAGGTCGCGCACCGCGAGCTTCCGGACACGAAGCGGAAGCCCGCTCTCGGCGAGCGCGCCCAACACCGTGTCGCCGAGGCCTCCCTCGGGCCAGTGGTCTTCCACCACGACGACGCGGCCGCCGGTGGCGCGAGCGGCGTCGAGCAGCGTCGCCGCATCGACCGGCTTCACCGAGTAGAGATCGATCACGCGCGCGCTGATGCCGTCGGACGACAGCGCGTCGGCGGCCTTGATCGCCTCGTGCAGCGTGATGCCCGCACCCACGATCGTGACGGCGTCGTCGTCGCCTCCGCCACGCACCACGCGCGACCCGCCGATCTCGAAGTCGTCGTCCGGGCCGTAGATGACGGGCGTGTTGCCACGGGTGGTGCGCAGGTAGGAGATGCCGGGCTGGTCGACGAGGAGCGAGAGCAGCTTCGCCGTCTGGTTGCCGTCACAGGGGTACAGAACCGTCGAGCCGTGGATGGCGCGGAACTCCGCGAGGTCTTCGAGCGCCATCTGCGAGGGCCCGTCCTCACCGATCGACACGCCTGCGTGCGAGCCGCAGAGCGAGAACGTCGCCTGGCTGATCTGTGCCATGCGAACGAAGTCGTAGGCCCGTGCCAGGAACGCGGCGAACGTCGCGACGAACGGCTTCCACCTCTGGACCTGCATCCCGATGGCCGTCGCCACCATCTGCTGCTCGGCGATGTACATCTGGAAGAAGCGCTCGGGCGCGACCTTGTCGACGGTCTCCGAGTACGTGGAGTTGCTCACCTCTCCATCGATCGCTACGAGGTCGCCGTGAGCGAGCGCCAGCGCAGCAAGCGCATCGCCGTACGCCTTGCGGGTGGCGACCTTGGAGCCGACCTCGTACGTCGGAAGATCGAGCTCGCCGCTGTCGAACGACCTGCGCTCACCCGGCTCCGGCTTGGCGACGTCGATCCGCACGTCGCGCCGGCCCCCGAGCTCCTCGATCGCCGACTCGGCGTCGTCGAGCGGCTTGCCGTGCTTGTCGGGCAGGTCTTCGACGGCTTTGACGCCCTTGCCCTTCTTGGTGCGGGCGACGATGCACGTGGGCTTGCCGGTCGTCGACCGGGCCTCGGCGAACGCGGCGTCGATGGCGTCGACGTCGTGGCCGTCGATCTCGACGACGTGCCAGCCGAAGGCCTCGGCACGGGCCCGGTAGGCGCCGAGGTCCCACCCGTGCATCGTCTCGCCGCGCTGGCCTAGCCGGTTGACGTCGATGATGGCGCAGAGGTTGTCGAGCCCGCGGACGCCCGCGGCTTCGAAGGCCTCCCACATGGAGCCCTCGGCCATCTCGCTGTCGCCGCACAGGACCCACGTGCGGTACGGGAGCTGCTCGAGGTACTTCCCGGCGATCGCGACGCCGACGGCGATCGGCAGGCCCTGGCCGAGCGAACCGGTAGCCACGTCGACCCACGGGATGCGCGGCGTGGGATGGCCCTCCATCCGGCTGCCGAGCTTGCGGAACGACAGCAACTCGTCGTCGTCGATCGCGCCGCACACCCGGTAGAGGGCGTAGAGCAGCGGCGACGCGTGCCCCTTCGAGAAGATCAGGTGGTCGTTGTTCGGGTGGTCGGGCTGGTCGAAGTCGTAGCGGAGATGGTTCGCCGCGAGGACGGCGACGAGGTCGGCCGCCGACATCGACGACGTCGGATGCCCGCTGCTGGCAGCGGCGGCTGCCCGCACGCTGTCGACCCGAAGCTGCTGACCCAGTTCTCGAAGCTCGTCCGTGCTGACCACGGTCCGACGCTACCCGGGGGCCGTGCGGTCGCTGATCAGGGCGATCGACGCGGTGAACCCGTGGAGGAAGTTCCGGCCGCCGACCGGCCCGAACTCGCCGGCCGCGAACATGCCGGCGACCGGCACCGCTCCGAGCTCGGCGCTCACGACCGACGCGTCGTGGTCTGCCACGCCGAACGTGTGCAGGCCGCGTCCGTTGCACGTGAACACGAGCGCGCTGTCGGCCCGTCGCCCCCGAAGCAGGGTGTGCAGGTCGTCCGTCGCGGACGCCGGATCGCGGAGGTGGAACTGCAGCGTCGTCCCGACCTCGATGTCGTCGGCGACGGCGAGCGCGCCGGTGATTCGGTCCCCGCCGACGATGTTGCGCACGAGGAAGTCGCCGCGACCGAACGTGGCCTTCCGCTCGTCGATGACCCGTCCCACGTGGAGCGCACCCCGGTTCACGAGCGCGATCTCCTCCTCCGACAGCGCGTCGCTCGCGAGGTGCGACAGGCGCTCGAGCGGTGGGCGGCCACCGAGCTCGCGGACGAGGTTGCCCTCCGCTGCGGTGACTGCCCACGGTTCGCCGATGGGGCGACAGCCCTGGCTCACGACGGTCTCGACGGCGACGTCCGGGCCGAGGAAAACGGCCACGGCGCCGTCGGTGACGAACTGCTCGTCGAGCACGAGCGTCGGGCGAGGCGACGACGCGAACCCCCCGATCACGGGCAGCCCCGGACGATCGTCGTCGACGAAGCCGAGGAATGCAGGAGCGGGGAACGAGTACGGATCTGCGAGCACGATGACGCCCGACGGCCCGAACCCGAGCTCGTCGTCCGTCAGCCACCCCGCCAGTGACGCCTCGCCTTCGCCCGATGGCGACGCGCGGAGGACTGTCCCGCGAGCAGGACCGGTGACCCCCGCCCACAGCGAGATCGCCGGCCGGTCCTCGACCTCGCGCTCGGTGCCGAGCACGGATCCCGTCACGCACCCTGCGAGGACCGCGGGATCGACGATGCGCCGCACCGCGGCGGCGATCTGGTTGAGCTGCGTCTCGTGGGAGGTCGTGACGAACAGCAGCGCCACATCCGGCGCCTCGCCCAACTGCTCGATCACCCTTCCGGCGACCTCGCCGACCGCGGTCGCGGCATCGGGGTGCTCCGACAGCGCCGACGCGAACGGCACGGCCTACGCGGGCGCGACGAGGGTGAGCGGCACGACGGTCTTCGGGCCGTCATCGAGCTGGCAGTGCGCCTCGATCGTGCCGTAGTCGTCGAAGGTCAGCTCGGCCCGGACGAGGCGGTACCCGAACTTGCCCGGCTCGACCTGGAACGGCATCACGCTCCGCGCCACCTGCTCGCCGGCTTCGTTGGTGAACACGACCTCGAGGGCCGAGAAGTCGCTCTCGCCGACGCGGCAGCGGACGAGCACGACGAGGTGGGGCGCGATGGTGACGGGCGGCGGGCTCGGAGCGGCCAGCGAGAAGTGGACGCCAGAGAGGTCGATGCGGGTGGTGCCCCCCTCGGCCTGACGGAACTCGATGTTCTCGACGAACGTCGCCGACAAGATCTCCATAGCGTGCCGGACGCTACCCGGCGCCTACCCCCACTCGTTCACGTGCGGCAGCGAATCCGGCGTCGAAGCGGAGCACGACGTCGGCCGTTCGAATCGTGGCGGTCGAGGGCTCGGCCACGAAGATCGTGCGCCCGCCCACGACGAGCCGGCGCTCGCCGGTGTCCGCGTCGGACACGATCGCGAGCGACCGGAGATGGGAGACGCGGTCGAAGTCGCGCAGGTCGACGCCGTCGATCCCGACCGTGCCTCGCACCGGCAGGCGCCGGCCCGTCAGCAGGTCGAAGATCCCGTCGGCCGCTCCCGCGTCGTGCGGCGCGTCGATGGCGACGACGGCGCCCGGGGTCGCGACGAACGACAGATCGCAGAGCGCCCACGTGCACCGGCGTCGGTCGTCGAGCCACACGCCGTCGAACTCGACGAACCCGAGCGGCCGGTCGATCGTGACGGCGAGCGGGGTCACTCGTCGTCCTCGGCTGCGTCGCGATCGTCGACACCCCGATCGTCGTCGTCGTCGAGGGGGTCGCCGCCCGCCCGGCGGATGAGCAGCTCCCGCACGGTCTCCATCTGCGAGGGGGTCAGGCGCGCGTCGTCCACCCACTCGGGATGCCGGGAGCGGAACGTCGCGAAGTCGGTGACGCTGAGCACGTCGCGGGGATCGTCATCCGCGTCGACCTCCACGACGAGACGACGGCGGACGTCGCCGCGGGGCCCGCGCGGGGGACGGGGAGGCCGCGGCGCACGGGGCGGTCGGGGACCGCGCCCTCCCCACGGCACCTCGTCGACGCCGAGATCGCGCATCGTCGCCTTGATCGCGTGGACCTGGCGCATCGCCTCACGCACCTCGTCACCGATCCGGATCCCGAGGGTCCCGAGGTTGGCGAACGAGGAGCTGTCGAAGTCGTCGTCGACGTCGATCTCGTCGTCTTCGTCGGGTTCGGCGAGCAGGTCGACGCCGTCGGTCTCGCTCGCCACGAGCTCGTCGAGGCCGAACCGGGCGAACTCCTTCTCGAACGCCGCCTCGAGCGACGGGTCGTTCTCGAGCAGCCTCCGGTAGAGGAGGACGGTGAGCGCCGCGGCGACGGGGCCACCGTCGGCGGGCGGACCGCCCGTCTGCACGTTGCGCGCCAGGCGACGGCGGTGGCGCTCGATCGCGGCGTGGAGCGGCATGAGCTTCCGGGCGTAGTCGTAGCGACCGGCCGGCGCGGCGCCCCCGCCGACCGCGGACTCGACGAAGGCCTGGAACATCTTCGAGATGCCGCCCCGGCCGACGCCCTTGACGGACTTCAGTTTCTCGAGCTGATCGTCCGTGACGTACACCGTGACCTTCGCCATGAGCCCTCCCCATGCCCGACCTCGATGTCGGGCGTACATGTCGTGTGCAGATGTATGGTGTTGTTGCCTACATCGGCACCATACACGTGTCGGCGAGGGTGTCAAGCATCGTCAACGGCCTGCAGGCCACCGATCCAGACGCCGGCGACGCGCAGCTCCGGGACGGGGGTCAGGCAGACGAGATCCGCTCGCAGTCCGGAAGCGATCGCGCCACGGTCCGCGGCTCCGACGAGGCGGGCCGGGACCGTGGCAGCGGCGGCGACCACGTCTTCCAGTGGAAGGCCGCACTCGACCACCATCCGGCGGACCGCGACGTCCATCGTGAGGCTCGACCCGGCGAGCGTGCCGTCGGGCAGCCGGGGTGCGCCGTCGACGACGGTGACCTGGCGATCCGCGACCCGTCCGGATGCCCAGCCGATCGCGTCCGTCACGAGGATCCATCCGCCGGGCCCCTTCGCGCGTGCGGCGGCTGTGAGCGCAGCGGGGTGGACGTGCACGCCGTCGGCGATCAACGACGGGGTGAGTCGGGCGTCGGTGAGCGCAGCGCCGACCAGGCCCGGCGTGCGGTGGTGCAGCGGGTCCATCCCGTTGAAGAGATGGGTGACGAGACGGGCGCCGGCGTCGGCGCCGGCCAGCGCCTGCTCGTAGGAGGCCCGGGAGTGGCCGAGGCTGACGAGCACACCACGACGCGTGAGCAGGCGGATCGCTTCGAGCGCGTCGGCCTGCTCCGGGCCGAGCGTGACGATGCGCACGACCTCGCCCAGCGGCTGTTCGGCCAGCCACCCGAGATCGAGTGGGATGACCCACTCCTTGCGGTGCGCGCCGGTGGCGCCGCCGAGGAACGGCCCTTCGAGGTGGGCGCCGACGATCTGGGGTCGCGGCCGGGCGCCGTTCCGAGGTGGTCGTGCCATCGCTTCGGCGACACGACCGATGCGGCGGGCCATCGCGTCGAGCGGGCTCGTGACCAACGTCGGGCACCAGCTCGTGACACCGGTGGCCACGAGTTGCTCGTCGATGCGATCCCAGTGCCGGGGCTCCGACGCGCTGGCGCAGTCGATGTCGCCCACGCCGTTGACCTGGAGGTCGACGAACCCGGGGACGAGGATCCGGTCGGGCACGTCGACGTCCGGCGGCGCGGTCCGGACCGCGGAGATGGTGCCGTCGCCGGCGATCTCCACCTCGGCGTGTTCGATGGGGCCGTCCGGGGTGATCACCGTCGAGGCTCGGAGCACGTCCACGCCGACGATTCAACTCCCGAACGCCTCGGCTACGAGGCCAGGCGCTCCTTGACCCGCTCGTGGTCGAGGCGAACCGTGGCCAGCCCGCGCCGCTCGAGCAGGGCGATCACCCACCACCCGGGGTCGACCTCGCCGCGACCGAGGGCGAGACGGGCCGACGTGGCCGCTGCGTGGTGGTTGTTGTGGAGGCCTTCACCGGCAGTGAGCAGCGCCAGCCACTGGTTGTTGGTGGCGCGGTTGTCGTACGGGCGCGCCCCCCACATGTGGCCGACGGCGTTGATGGCGGCGTTCAGCAGCAGGTACGTGATCGTGTGGACCCCGGCCGCGAGGAGGCCGTACCACGGGCCGAGCACGAGGCAGAGGAGCACGATCCCGAGACCGAGCCCCAGGTACGCCCGGTCGAAGAGCACGCGGTCGAGGCGGTCGGGCGCGAGGTCGCGGGCGTAGCGCTGCTCGATCATCCCGTCCTTCAGCGCCTTCCGGTAGAGGCTCACGTTGCCGAACTGCACCATCGCGAAGCCCTCGAGGAGCGGGGAGTGCGGATCGCCCTCCTCGTCGGAGAACGCGTGGTGCTTGCGGTGCACCGCGACCCACTGGCGGGGCCGGATGCCGGTCGAGACCCAGATCAGGACCCGGAAGACGAGCGCCGTGCGGGGCGTGAAGGTGACGGCGCGGTGCGAGAGGCCGCGGTGGAGGTAGACGGTCGTGCACATGGTCGCGAGCTGGGCGACGAGGAAGGCGACGCCGATGGACAGGAGAAGCATCATCGGGCTCGACCATACCGGGCCCTACCGACCGGTAGGTAGGTAAGATCCACCACCGACGGTGTACCCTCAGGGCATGGCGGTCACCGCAGCGCCCACCTCGACGCGGGACGCGATCCTCACCGAGGCGCTGGCGGTCTTCGCCGAACGCGGATACGAGGGGACGTCGCTCAACGACATCGCCGAGCGGGTTGGCATCCGGCGCCCGAGCCTGCTGCATCACTTCCCGTCGAAGGAAGCGATGTACCGGGCGATCTTCGAGACGTACATCCACGACTGGTTCCTTCGCGTCGAACGCGCCGTCGAGGACCCGAAGGACGGATGGGCCCAGATCGACCGGGTCATCACGACCGCCTTCGACTTCTTCGTCGAGAACCCGGACTTCATCCGCCTGATCCGGCGTGAGGCGTTCCTCGAGGCCGGGGCCCATCTCGGGATCGATCTCGGTGAGGCGCTTCGGCCGCTCGTCGAGCGCGCCTGCGGCTTCTTCGAGCGGAACATGGAGGCGGGAACCTTCCGCCGGCACGACCCGATGCAGTTGATCCTCACCGGGTACGGCGCGCTGCTGTCGTACTTCAGCGACGTCCCGTTCCTCGCGTCCCTGCTCGGGCGCGACCCGCTGTCCCAGGAAGCGCTCGACGAGCGGCTCGACCACATCCGGTCGTTCTTCCGCGCCGCGCTCGATCCGGCCTAGGTAGCTTCCGGGGTGTGCCGCCCTCCGATCGCCGCGTCCAGGTTCCTCCCAACTGCGACCTCACCCTGGGGATGGTCTGCCTCGACAAGAGCGAGCCCGGCCGCAGCGTGTGGCAGATGGTGGCCGCCGAGCAGTTCTCGAACCCCGTCGGCATCGTGCAGGGCGGGTTCGTCGCGGCGTTCGCCGACTCCGCGATGGGCGCGGCGTCGGTGACCTTCGCGAAGGACCGCAAGGTCTTCTCCGCGAACGCCGAGATGAAGGTCAGCTTCCTCAAGCCGGCCCGCATCGGGAGCACGCTGACCGCGACGGCCTACGTGATCTCGGGCGGGAACCGGGCGGCGTTCGTCGAGTGCGACGTGACCGACGACGACGGCCGCCTCGTCGCCAAGGCCAGCTCCACGTACATGCTGACACCGCGCGACTGAGAGCCACCCATAGCCTGAACGGGTGCGCGCGCTGCTGGTGCCGCTCGCCCTCGCGGCGACGGCGGTGACGTCCGGTTCGCTCGCTCTCGCCTCGATTCCCGGCGGCGACGACGACCGAGAGTCCGCTCGTCCGGCGCCGACCACCGCCGTGCTGTCGCCCCGCCGGCTCCCGGAGGTGCTGGCGGCGACCGTCGGTCAGACCAAGCTGACGGCCGCTCTCGACGCCGCGCTCGACTCGCCGGCCACGAAGGGTTCCACGACGTGCCTGACCGTCGAGGCGGGCGACGACCTGGTCTACGCGCGGAACCCCGACGCGTCGCTGGTGCCGGCGTCGACGATGAAGGTGCTGACCGGCATGGCCGCGTTGCGCCGGCTCGGCGACGACTTCCGGTACGTGACGCCTCTCGTCGCGCCCGGTGGGGTGCCGCCGTCGGGCGTCATCGAGGGTCAGGCATGGCTGGTCGGCTCGGGCGACCCGCTCTTGAGCACGGCCGCGTACGCGGCGACCCTGCGCAACCAGCCCGCGGTGTTCACGTCGCTCGACTCACTGGCCGACTCCATCGTCGCGGCCGGGGTGAAGGAGATCCGGGGCGGGATCGTCGGCGACGAGACGCGGTACGACACGGTTCGCTACGTGGCGAGCTGGAAGCCTGTGTACCTCACCGACAACGACGTCGGCCCCGTGTCGGCGCTGAGCGTGAACGACGGGTTCGTCTCGTTCCGACCCCAGCCTCGGCGGCACGCAGCGGATCCCGCTGCGCACGCGGCGTCGGTCCTCTCCGACCTCCTCCGCGGACGGGGCGTCGTGGTCGGCGAGCCGTCGTCCGGACGGGCACCCGCGGGGGCGTCCACCGTCGCCAGCGTCGCGTCGCCACCGCTGCCCGAGGTCGTCGGACAGCTGCTGCGGGAGTCCGACAACATGACCGCCGAGCTCCTGGTGAAGGAGATGGGTGTGCGCTTCGGCGGCGCGGGAACGTGGGAGGCGGGCCTCGGCGTGATCCGATCGACCCTGCAGGACGCGGGGCTTCCGGTTGCGGCCTACCAGGGCGTCGACGGGAGTGGCCTCGACGTGTCGGACCGCCTGAGCTGCACGATCCTGATGGACGCCCTCGACCTCGCGGGCAGCGGTGGCGCCGTCGCCGCGGGGTTCCCGATCGCCGGCCAGACCGGGACGTTGTCCGACCGCTTCAAGGGGACCCCGGCGGAGGGGAAGCTCCGGGCCAAGACAGGCTCTCTCAACTTCGTGGCCGGGCTCGCCGGCTTCGTCGAGTCGGCGGGAGCAGGAACCCTGGAGTTCGCGCTCCTCGCCAACGAGCTGCCCGACCGGCTGCAGAGCGGCCGCCAGCTCCAGGAGCGGGTCGGCTCCGTCCTCAGCCAGTATCCCCAGGTGCCGCCGATCACGGAGCTGCTGCCGGAGCCGGTGGCGCGATGAGCGAGGAACGCCGGATGCCGATGTTCCCCCTGCAGTCGGTGCTCGTGCCCGGCGCCCCGCTGTCGCTCCACGTGTTCGAAGACAGGTACCGCCGCCTGATGCAGGACGTGCTCGCCGATGAGTCGCGGGAGTTCGGCGTCGTGCTGATCGAGCGGGGGAGCGAGGTCGGCGGCGGCGACGTCCGGTCCCGGACCGGCACGGTCGCCCGCATCGTCAACGCGGTTCCGACGGACGACGGTCGATGGGGCGTGATCGCCGTCGGCACACGGCGGATCGACGTCGCCGAGTGGCTGCCCGACGCTCCCTACCCGGTCGGCAACGTGATCGACCGGCCCGACGGCGAGTGGTCGGATTCGGCGTCGGGCCGTCTCCGCGAGGTGGAAGCGGTCGTGCGGCGGGCGCTCGCGATGAAGGCGGAGCTGGGCGAGGCCGCTGTTCCGGCGACCGTCGAGCTCGACGAGGTGTCGCCCACTCGCGCCTGGCAGCTCGTGGCGATCGCTCCTGTCGCGACGCTCGATCACCAGTCGCTCCTGCGCATCGACGACCCGGTTCAGCGCCTCGATCGGCTCCAGCAGCTCGTCGACGAGGAGCTCTCGGTGCTTGCGCAGCGCATGCGCGGGCTATAGAAGGGCGCAGACGCCGGGGCCCCGGCGACATGACCAGGAGTGCCATTGCCGGAGCGCAACGCGTCGAAGAGCCTGCCCACGCTGGCGACGGAGCTGAAGGATCTCGTCGTCGCCTACGCCAAGCAGGAGACCGTCGAGCCGCTCAAGAACCTCGGACGGTTCATCGCCTTCGGCGTTGCCGGGTCGGTGCTGGTGGCGATCGGTGTCGTTCTCCTCGTCCTCGCCGTGCTTCGGGCGCTGCAGACGGAGCTCGACACCACCTTCGACGGAGACTGGTCGTTCGCGCCGTACTTCCTGACGCTCATCGTGTGCGTCGTCGTGGCTGCCCTCGCAGCTCGTGCGATCGGGGCCGCCAAGCGCCGGACCAGGAGGAGCTGACGATGGCCGCCGACACCCCTGCCGACCGCGATCGCGTGTCCCGCAACGACATCGAGGCCAAGCTCCGCGAGATCCGCGGCGAGGTCGACAGCAGCGCGCAGGCGGCGAAGCCTGCCGCCTTGACCATCGTCGCGGTGGCCGCCGTCGTCGTCATCGGCGCGGCCTACATGCTCGGCCGCCGCAAGGGCCGGCTGAAGTCGACGGTCGTCGAGATCCGTCGCGTCTGACGTGGGCAAGATCGGCATCTTCATCTGGCGGACGGCGGTCCAGAAGGGCGCCTTCGGCGGCAACCGCACGTGGATGACGATCTTCGCGGTCATGGCCGCGCGCAAGGTGATGAAGCGGATCTCGGGCAGCGTCCCCGAGACGGTGTTCACCGGGGAGCTGAAGCAGGGCGAGAGCTTCATCATCACCCATCTCGACGAGACCCACGGCTGACGAGCCGGCCGTCGCGGCCTGCGAGAATGGGCGGGTGAAGGTGCGCCTGCGCAACCCTCGGCGTGAGGTCGAGGTCACAGGACCGATGAAGGTGAACGCGTTGCTCGACGAGCTCGGCGTGAACCGCGAGTCGGTCCTCGTCATCCGAGGCGACACGCTCGTGACGGGTGACGCCGTGCTCGCCGACAGCGACGAGGTCGAGGTCCGCCCCGTGATCTCGGGTGGTGCGCAGTAGATGGCGCGCACGTGCCGCCGCTGCCGCGGTCCCCAGGTCGTCATCGACCTGCCGCGGCACAACGCGTCGTTCTGCCAGGAGTGCTTCCTCCACCACTGCCGTCAGCAGGTCGAGCGCACGATCGACCACTTCAAGATGATCGGGCGCGACGAGCGGGTGCTCGTTGCGGTCTCCGGCGGCAAGGACTCGCTCGCGCTCTGGGACCTGCTCCTCGACCTGGGGTACCAGGCCGACGGGCTGTACCTCGGGCTCGGCATCGGCGAGTACTCGACGGAGTCGGGGGATCTGACCCGCGCCTTCGCCGAGCGTCGCGGCGCGCACCTGATCGAGGTCGACCTCCCTGACGACTTCGGCTTCGACATCCCGACGGCGGCGGCCGTCACCCGCCGCGTGCCCTGCAGCGCGTGCGGCCTGTCGAAGCGCCACCTGTTCAACTCCGTCGCTCGCGACAACGGCTACGACGTGGTCGCCACCGGCCACAACCTCGACGACGAAGCCGCCGTGCTGTTCGGCAACGTCCTGCGATGGGACACCGACTACCTCGGCCGCCAGCTTCCGGTGCTGCCCGCGTCGGAAGGGTTCGCGCGGAAGGTGAAGCCCCTCGTCCGCCTCGGCGAGCGCGAGATGGCCGCCTACTGCGTGCTCCGGGGCATCGAATACATCGTCGAGGAGTGTCCGAACGCGGTGGGCAACAAGCACCTCGGCTACAAGGAAGCGCTCAACGACATCGAGGCCCAGTCACCGGGATCGAAGGCCGCCTTCTACCTCGGCTTCATCGAGAAGGCCTCGCACCTCTTCGCCGGCGACACCGCAGCGGCGAAGGACGAACTGCACGCGTGCAGCCAGTGCGGCTCGCCGACGACCGGCGAGGTCTGCGCCTTCTGCAAGCTCCGAACGCGGGTGACCGCGTCGTGACCCGCGTGTTCGGCGCAGGCGACAAGGCGCTCTTCATCGACTCCAAGATGCGGCGCTACCTCGTGACCCTCGCCGAGGGCGGGGAGTTCCACACCCACGCCGGCTTCGTCCACCACGACGGCGTGATCGGCCAGCCCGAGGGCGTCACCGTCCGCTCGACCGGCAACGCGCGGTACCTCGTGGTCCGCCCGACGCTCTCGGACTTCGTCCTCAAGATGCCGCGAGGCGCGCAGGTCATCTATCCGAAGGATCTCGGGCCGATCCTGATGCTTGCCGACGTCTTCCCCGGCGCGCGGATCCTCGAGTCGGGCGTCGGATCGGGGGCGTTGTCGATGACGTTGCTGCGGGCAGGCGCCGTCGTCACCGGTTACGAGCTGCGCGAAGACTTCGCATCGCGCGCCCAGAAGAACGTGGAGTCGTTCCTCGGTGCGGACGCCTCCGAGCGCTACGACGTGCACATCCGCGACTGCTACGAGGGGATCGACGAGACGGACCTCGACCGGATCGTGCTCGACCTGCCCGAACCGTGGCGGGTCGTCAAGCACGCGGAGCAGGCCCTCCACCCCGGCGGCATCCTCGTCGCGTACCTTCCCTCGATCGTGCAGGTCAGCCAGCTCCGCGACGCCCTCGCCGACAGCCGATTCGGCTTGGCCGAGACGCTCGAGGTCCTCAATCGCGGGTGGCACGTCGAGGGAACCGCGGTGCGGCCGGATCACCGGATGGTGGCCCACACGGGCTTCCTGACGGCGGCTCGCCTCATGGGCCCGTGACGTGACGGTGTAGCCGTTCCCATGAACCTGCTCGACATCGTCCTGCTGGTCGGCGTGGTGATGGCCGCGCTCGGCGGCTGGCGCGCCGGCTTCCTCGCGAGGGTCACGTCGTGGCTCGGCCTCGCGCTCGGCTTCTACGTGGGCCTGCGGATCCTTCCGTCGGTGCTGGAGGCGTTCGAACTACCGACCGTCTCCGCGCGCCTCCTGGTCGTGATCACCGTCCTCGTCGTGTCGATCTTCGTCGGTCAGGCACTGGGGCTGATCGTCGGCCATCGCCTGCGGACGGGCCTTCCCGTCGGAGGCGCCCGCGTCGCCGATCGGGGGGTCGGTGCGGCGGCCGGAGCCATCAGCGTGCTCGTCGCGTTGTGGTTGCTGCTGCCGACGATCGCCGACGTCCAGGGCTGGCCCTCGCGCCAGGCGCGCACGTCGCTCATCGCCCGAGGCGTGAGCAACGCGCTGCCCGAGCCGCCCGACACGACGAAGGCCGTTCGGCGCCTCGTCGACGAGCGAACCTTCCCGCGGGTGTTCGACGCGCTGCGTCCGGCCCCGGACTCAGGCCTGCCGCCGGTGACGCTGACGCTGTCGCCCGAGGTGGTCGCCAAGGTGATCGCATCGACGGTGAAGGTGCAAGGCGAAGCGTGCCGTCGCATCCAGGAGGGCAGCGGCTTCGTCGTGAGCGAGAACGTCATCGTCACCAACGCGCACGTCGTGGCGGGGGAGGAGCGGGTGGAGGTCGTCCGCCCCGACGGGAAGCGCCTCCAGGCCCAGGTCGTCGTCTTCGATCCGGCGAAGGACCTTTCGGTGCTGCGGGTGGAGAACCTCGGGCTGCCGTCGCTCGGCCGGGCCAACGCCGAGGTCGGCATGGAAGGCGCCGTCTTCGGCCACCCGGGCGGACAGGCGGAGGTGCGGGCCGCGCCGGCGCGGATCTCCGAGGAGGTGACCGCGAGCGGGGAGGACATCTACGGCGCCTCGACGATCCGGCAGGTGTACATCCTCGCCGCGTCCCTCCAGCCGGGCGACTCCGGAGGTGCGCTGGTCGATCAGGAGGGGCGGGTGGTCGGCGTCGCCTTCGCCATCGCTCCCGACCGGGCGAGCACGGCGTACGCGCTCACCGGCGCCGAGCTCGACAAGACCATCCAGGCGTACAACGCGAACCCCGACGCACGGGCGACTACGCAGGACTGCCTCGCGTAGCCGCTCGACGGTTCAGTTGTTGCTGTAGTACAGCAGTCGCTGTACCTTGAGTCCATGGCCCTCGCTCGTCCGGACACTCGTGGCCTCGACCGCATCGGCAAGGCGCTGTCCGACCCGACCCGCTGCCAGATCCTCCTCTGCCTGCTCGACGGCCCGCACTACCCGACCGACCTCGCGTCCCACCTGGGGCTGACGAAGGCCAACGTGTCGAATCACCTCGCCTGCCTCCGGGGCTGCGGCCTCGTGGTGGCGACCCAGGAGGGACGCCGGCAGCGCTACGAGTTGGCCGACCCTCGCATCGCGCACGCGCTCGACGACCTCGCCGGCCTCGCGCTCTCGATCACCGCGCCGTTCTGCGAGGAAGAGGCGCGGGCGTCGTGAGCAGGGTCGACGTCCACGAGGACCACGATCACCAGCACGACGTCGCCGGCAGCGGACGGGATGCCGCGGTCCGGCGGGCGATGCTGCTCAACCGGCTGACGATCGGCTGGAACGTCGCCGAGGCCATCGGGGCGCTCACCGCAGCGGTGATCGCCGGTTCGGTCGGCCTGTTCGCCTTCGGCCTCGACTCCGTGGTCGAGGTGTCAGCGTCGGTGATCCTCGCGTGGCGGCTCGCCCAGGAGCGGCGCGACGGGTGCTCGCAGGTGTCCGATCGCAAGGCCCAGAAGGCGATCGCCATCTCGTTCCTGGCTCTCGCCGTCTACGTGGCGTTCGAGGCGGGTCGCGACCTCGTCGAGCGCTCACGGCCGGAGGCGACGGTGGTCGGTATCGCGCTGGCGGCCCTGTCGCTGCTGGTGATGCCCGTGCTCGCTCGGGCGAAGCGAAAGCTCGCGCCGGCGCTCGGGTCGCGAGCCCAGGAGTCGGAGGCTGCGCAGACGTCGCTGTGCGCGTTGATGTCGGCGGTGCTCCTCGTCGGGCTCGGGCTGAACGCAGTCGCCGGATGGTGGTGGGCCGACCCCGTCGCTGCGTTGGCGATCTCCGCCCTCGCGGCGCTCGAGGCGCGCCGCACCTGGACCGCCGAGTCGCTCGAAGACACCTGCTGCGCCTGAACCTCGGACGCGACGTGGCCCCGGTGCACGCACCGGGGCCACGAGGAAGAACTGCTGTCAGGCGAGGCTCAGTCGCCCGGCTCGATGAAGATGCACTCGCCGGGGCACTCCTCGGCGGACTCGATCACGGCGTCGAGCATGCCGTCGGGGATGTTGGCAAGACCATCCGGGCCACCGGGCTCGTTGAAGATCTTGTCGCCTTCCTTGACGTACGCGAGCCCGTCGTCGAGCAGCGTGAACACCGCGGGGGCGATCTCCTCGCAGAGGCCGTCCCCGGTGCAGAGATCCTGGTCGATCCAGACCTTCATGCCCACGGTTCCAACGTCCCTTCAGTTGCAGGCGGGGGGTGTCGGCGGGAACGTACAGACGCCCGTCGACAGGTGTCAATTTACCCGGTGGCGAACGGCTAAATACAAGTTTTCGCCGCTAACCTCCGCC
Organism: Acidimicrobiales bacterium; assembly: GCA_035540495.1. Classification (GTDB taxonomy): domain Bacteria; phylum Actinomycetota; class Acidimicrobiia; order Acidimicrobiales; family CADCTF01; genus DASVEG01. The sequence goes on along the minus strand of DATLGL010000064.1, from coordinate 42,847 downwards.
GTATAGTCACCACCCCCGGTGTAGGGTCCGGCCGAGTCCGGGCCCGGGCCTCAACTGGGGTCGGTAAGGAGGTGCCGAACCATGTCGGACGCCGAACTGAAGCGAGAGCTCGACGAGCTCCGAGAGCATGCGGCGATGCTCGAGGAGGAAGTGATGACCCTGCGGCGGCGGCTGCAGGAAGCGCCCAAGCGGGTGCGAACCCTCGAAGAGAAGCTGCTGGAGACCAAGGGTCAGCTCGCCCAGGCGGTCTCGCAGAACGAGAAGCTCACCTACACCCTTCGCGAGGCGCGCGAGCACATCGCGGCGCTGCGGGAAGAGGTCGACAAGCTGACGCAGCCGCCCGCTGCCTACGGCACGTACCTCGGCCGCAACGACGACGGCACCGCCGACGTGTTCAGCGGGGGTCGCAAGATGCGCGTCGCCCTCCATCCGGATCTGGAGGAGATCGAGCTCACGAAGGGCCAGGAGGTCGTCCTCAACGAGTCGTTCAACGTCGTCCTCGCCCGCTCGCCCGAGGTGAGCGGCGAGGTCGTGATCCTCAAGGAGATCCTGGAAGACGGGTTGCGCGCCCTGATCGTCGGCCGGGCCGACGAGGAGCGCGTCGTCGAGCTGTCGGAGGGCCTGCTCAACGACCCGGACGTGAAGATGCGGGCCGGCGACACGATGCTCATGGACACCCGGACGGGCCTGCTGCTCGAGAAGCTGCCCCGGCCGGAGGTCGAGGAGCTCGTGCTCGAGGAGGTCCCCGACATCTCCTACGACGACGTCGGCGGCCTGGGCGACCAGATCGAGGCGATCCAGGACGCGGTCGAGCTCCCGTTCGTCTACCGCGATCTGTTCGGCGAGTACGAGCTGCCGCCGCCCAAGGGCATCCTCCTCTACGGGCCTCCCGGCTGCGGCAAGACGCTCATCGCCAAGGCCGTCGCCAACTCCCTGGCGAAGAAGGTCGCCGAGGTGACCGGCAACACCAGCGCGAAGAGCTACTTCCTCAACATCAAGGGTCCCGAGCTGCTCAACAAGTACGTCGGCGAGACCGAGCGCCAGATCCGGCTCGTCTTCCAGCGGGCTCGCGAGAAGTCCGAGGAGGGCATGCCGGTCATCGTCTTCTTCGACGAGATGGACTCGCTGTTCCGCACCCGCGGCACCGGGATCTCGTCCGACATGGAGTCGACGATCGTCCCGCAGCTGCTGGCGGAGATCGACGGTGTCGAGACGCTCCGCAACGTGATCGTGATCGGCGCGTCGAACCGCGAAGACCTGATCGACCCGGCCATCCTCCGCCCGGGCCGCCTCGACGTGAAGATCAAGGTCGAGCGCCCGGACGAGGACGCGGCGATCGACATCTTCCACAAGTACCTGACGACGGCGCTGCCGCTCGACAAGGACGAGGTGGAGGAGCTCGGCGGCGGCGACGCCGAGAAGGCCGTGCGGGTGATGATCGAGCGCACCGTGGCCGAGATGTACGCGCTCACCGACGAGAACCGCTTCATCGAGGTCACGTACCAGAACGGCGACAAGGAGGTCATGTACTTCAAGGACTTCGCGTCCGGGGCCATGATCGACAACATCGTCCGACGCTCGAAGAAGCTCGCCATCAAGCGCGAGATCGCGGGCGAGGGCCGGGGCATCTGCGTGCAGCACCTGCTCGACTCGATCCGCCAGGAGTACAAGGAGCACGAAGACCTCCCGAACTCCACCAACCCCGACGACTGGGCGAAGATCTCGGGCAAGAAGGGCGAGCGGATCGTCTACATGCGGATCCTGCTCAACGACGCCAAGACCGGCGAAGCCACCGGCGGCAAGGCGATCGAGAGAGTCGGCACTGGCCAGTACCTCTAGCGACGGGCCGCCGTCCTGGGGGAAGACCTTCGGGGAGTCGGCGCCGTCGTACGACTCGATCATCCCGTTCTTCGCCTACTGGGGCGTCGTGCTCGCCCGGCGGGCTCGCATCGCGCCCGCGGAGGAGATCCTCGACGTCGGCTGCGGAACGGGTGCCTCGCTGATCCCTGCCTCGTCGGTCGCCGGCTGGGCGACGGGCACCGACGTGTCGGTCGAGATGCTCGAACACGTCCCGTGGCCGGTGCCCCTGGTGGCGGCCGACGCGATCGCGCTGCCGTTCCGCCCCGGGTCGTATGACGTCGTGCTGTCGGGGTTCGTGCTGCAGTTCGTGAGCGATCCGGTGGCGGCGTGCGGCGAGTTCCTCCGTGTGCTTCGGCCGGGCGGACGCGCCGTCGTCGCCCTGCCAGAGCCGCAGATGGCCGGCGTCGGCGACGTGCAGGCCGAGTGGATGAAGCGCCTGGGCGTGCCGCCGCGGGCGCGTCCGCCCGAGTCGTTCGTGGAAGACGCGTTCCGGGAGGCCGGCTTCGCCTACGTCGAGAAGGGCGCGGATGAGCACACCTTCACGTTCTCCTCCGGCGAGGAGTACGTGAGGTGGCAGTGGACGCACGGCGGCCGCGCGCTGCTGAGCCAGATCCCCGAGGATCAGCGAAGCGCGTTCGAAGCCGACGTCGCGGCCGCGGCAGAGGGCAACCGGGACGGAGACGTGATCCCGATGCCGACGACGTCGCACTTCTGGGTCGGCGTCACGGCAACCGACTGAGCTGCGGTGGAACGTCCGTCGCTCGACGACGTTCGCCGGCTCCTGTCGTCGCTCCATTCCGGCGCGCCGATCGAGGTCCTCGAGCCGCTCACGGGCGGCTTCTGGTCGTCTGCGTACGGTTATCGCGTCGGTGACGACGAGCTGGTCCTCCGCCTCGGCGAGTTCAGGGACGGGTTCGAGGCGGATCGTGCGGCCATGGCGTACGCGTCTCCCGACCTGCCCGTGCCCGAGGTGCTCGAGATCGGTTCCGCGTTCGGCGCGTCGTACTGCGTCTCGCGCCGCTTCCACGGGCGCTTCCTGGAGGACGTCACCGTCGACGAGGTCGAGCGAGCGGCGCCGATGCTCGAGCGATTGCTGCGGGCACTGCGCGATGCCCCGTGTCCCGAGGCCAGCGGCTGGCACGACTGGTTGCGGTCAGGGCTCGTCGACGATCCGAGGGCCGCGACCGCCGGCTGGTCCGGGAAGCTCGCCGCGCACCCTCACGCTCACGACGTGTTCGTACGTGCGGCGGCACGTCTCGACGAGCTGCTCCCGGCGATGCCGCAACGCTCCGACGTCGTCCACGGTGACCTCCTGCACCGCAACGTCTTGGTGTCGCCCGACGCGTCGCGCGTCAACGCCGTCTTCTCGTGGAAGTGCTCCGTCATCGGCGACTTCCTGTTCGACGTCGCGTGGTGCACCTTCTGGGGTGCGACGTTCCACCCGGGCATCGCCGCGGTCGACGCGTTCGGCCGGATGACCGCTGACGGCGCCGCCGGTGACGACGCTGCCCTGCGGCACCACTGCTACGAGCTGCACATCGGCACGACGCACCTCGGGTGGTACGCCTGGACCGGCGACACCGCTGGGCTCGAGCGGCTGGCCGGGCACGTGGAGACGCTGCTCGACCGGTAACGTCGAGGGGGCCATGGCGTTGCAGAAGGTCCTCGGCCTCGAGACGGAGTACGGCATCCAGCAGCGGGGTGCGGGTGAGTCGAACCCGATCGCCGCGTCGTCCGTGCTCATCAACGCGTACGTGGCCGAGCTCAACCGCAAGGTGGGGTGGGATTTCGAGGACGAGCAGCCCGGCAACGACGCCCGCGGGTTCACCCGTGAGGCGGCGATGCCGCCCGAGGTGGAGACGCATCTCGTGAACGCGGTGCTCACCAACGGCGCCCGCTTCTACGTCGACCACGCGCACCCCGAGTACTCGACGCCGGAATGCTCCAACGCGCGTGAGGTCGTGATCTGGGACCGGGCGGGGGAGGTGATCCTCGCCCGCTCGATGGACGCCGCCGCGCGGACCCTGCCGAACGGGCAGGGGATCGTCGTCTACAAGAACAACTCCGACGGCAAGGGCAACTCCTACGGGACCCACGAGAACTACCTCATGGACCGTCAGGTGCCGTTCGCTCGCATCGTGCAGCACGTGATGCCGCACTTCATCACCCGCCAGATCTTCTGCGGCGCCGGCAAGGTGGGCACCGAGGCCGCCACCACCGGTGGACGTGAGATCGACTTCCAGGTGTCGCAGCGGGCCGACTTCTTCGAGGAGGAGGTCGGGCTCGAGACGACGCTGAAGCGTCCGATCGTCAACACGCGAGACGAGCCGCACGCCGATGCGCAGAAGTACCGGCGCCTCCACGTGATCGTGGGCGACGCCAACATGTCGGAGGCGGCGACGTACCTCAAGGTCGGCACGACGGCGATCGTGCTGTCGATGATCGAGGACGACTTCTTCGGCGAGCGCGACTTCACGTTCGCGATGCCCGTCTCGACCATCCGCCGCGTCTCCTACGACTTGTCGCTGCGTGAGCCGCAGGAGCTGGCCGACGGCCGTCGGATGACGGCGCTCGAGGTCCAGTGGGAGTACCTCGACCTCGCCCGGAAGTACGCCGAGGAGCGGGGCCTGGCCGCCACCGGTTCGGAGGAGGTCGGTGCCGACGTGCTCCGCCGCTGGGAGGCCGTGCTCACCGGGCTGGAAGCCGATCCGATGTCGGTGGCCACCACCGTCGACTGGGTCGCGAAGTACCGGCTGCTCTCGGCGTACCGCGAGCGCCACGGGCTGTCGTGGACCGATGCCCGTCTCGCCGCGATGGACCTGCAGTACCACGACCTCCGTCCCGGCAAGTCGCTCGCGGCCCGGCTCGGGCTCGAGCGCATCTCGACCGACGAAGAGGTCGAGGCCGCGGTGTCGGAGCCGCCGACGACGACCCGCGCCTACTTCCGCGGGAAGTGCCTGCAGCGGTGGGCGCCGGCCATCGCGGCGGCCAACTGGGACTCACTGGTGTTCGACCTCGGCGCCGAGCCGCTCAGAAGGATTCCGATGATGGAACCGCTTCGGGGTACGGCTGCCATTGTCGATACCTTGTTGGACGGATGTTCGAGCCCCGCCGAGCTGATCGCTCGGCTGGACTCCTAGGGAGGCAGTGGCAGCGGTATGGCAGAGCGAGAGCAGAAGAGGAAGCCCGCACCCCAGCGGACGGACGAGGTCGTCGAAGACGAACTCGCGCCCTCGGAGCAGGGCGAGAAATTGAAGGCCGAACTCGACGATCTTCTGGACGAAATCGACGAAGTCCTTGAGGAGAACGCGGAGGATTTCGTGCGGTCGTATGTCCAGAAGGGCGGTCAGTAGTTACGTACAGGTATCGCGCCGACCTGCGAAAGTCGGTTGCGGCCCGAACATACGTTCGGTACTGTTACGGGATGAAGAGCTGCCTGCATTGCGGCGAAACCAAGCCTGTCGAAGCCTTCTATAGGGACAGCGCTGCGGCCGATGGGCGCAGGCCAGAATGCAAGAGCTGCACTGCGGAGAAGCGGAAGGCGCGCTATCAAGCCAACCGTGAGCGAGAGATCGCTCGGGTCAAGCGGTGGCAGCAGGCGAACCCGGAACGGGTGCGCGCTGCGCAGCGTCGCGTAAAGTCGGATCCGGGGTACAAGAGACGCGAACGAGACGCGTACCTGAGGCGGAAGTACGGCATCTCAATCGACGAGTACGAAGCGACGCTCGCCGCCCAAGGGGGCGTCTGCGCGATATGCAAGCGAGGGCCGACGCAGAACATCTCGCTTCATGTCGATCACGATCACGCCTCGGGACGCGCACGCGGGCTCTTGTGCTTTCGGTGCAACAACGCACTCGGGGACTTCGCCGACGATTACGAACGCCTTGAGGCGGCTTCGGCCTACCTCGAAGCTCATGACCCCGAGGTACAGGAGCTGATCGCCCTGGCGAAGCAGCGCGTCGCAGCGCTGAAGGCGTAACTCCGCGGCACCTCGGGTACCGGCAAGGTGATGCCGGAGGGACACCTCTACCACCGCCTCGCTCGATTGCAGCAGGAGCTCGTCGGCGTCGGGCCGATCGAGGTGAGCAGTCCGCAGGGCAAGTTCGCCGACGGTGCAGCGGCACTCGACGGCCGTCCACTCGAGGCGGTCACCGCACGAGGCAAGAACCTCTTCCACCACTTCGGCGACGACGTGATCCACGTCCACCTCGGGATGCAGGGCATCTTCCTGCGAGGAGACGGGACGACCGAGCCGAAGAAGCAGGTCCGCCTCCGTCTCCAACGACCGGGCGTCGCCAACTGGGACCTCATCGCCCCGATCACCTGCGCCCTCCTGACGACCGAGGAGCACGACCACCTCATCGGGCATCTCGGGCCTGACCCGCTCGACCCGACCGCCGACGAGCAGCGAGCGATCGACAACCTCCGCAGGAGTGGCAGCACCATCGGCGCAGCCCTCCTCGATCAGAAGGTGATCAGCGGTGTCGGCAACGTGTTCCGCGCCGAAGCCCTCCTCGTCGAGCACATCCACCCGACGGCGCGCTCCGAAGACCTCAGCGTGGAGCAGCTGAGCAACCTGTGGCGAACGCTCCGAGAGCTGATGCACGCCGGCGAGGAGGCGGGGGAGATCACGCCCAAGCGGATCTACAAACAACAGAACTGCGCCGAGTGCGGCACGGCGACGACGACCAGCACGGTCGCCGGCCGCACCGCCTACACCTGCACGACCTGCCAGCCGGTTCAGCGGGCGGCATAGGGAACATGCAGACGTTCGTCCCGTACCCGTCGTTCGAAGAGAGCGCGAAGGCCCTCGACACGAAGCGGCTGGGCAAGCAGCGCGTCGAGGCGCTGCAGATCATCCGCGCCCTCACGAGGGAGAAGTACGGCTGGAAGCACCACCCGGCCGTGCTGATGTGGAAGGGCTACGAGGAGGCGCTCGGCGCCTACGCCATGGCGGTCATCGAGGAGTGGGTGCGACGGGGTCACGCCGACACCTGCGACCTGACGATCCGCACCGACCTGGCCGAGGCCGGCATCACGAGGATCCGCAGCGAGCGCGAGCTCCTGCGAGCGAAGAAGATGCCCCCGTGGTGGGGCGACGAACCCGTCCACCTCAGCCATCGCAGCGCGCTGCTGCGCAAGGACCCCGACTTCTACCGCCCGCACTTCCCCGACGAGCCCGACGACCTCGAGTACGTGTGGCCGGTCCGCAAGAGCGCATAGAAGGTGTAGAGCACCCGCTCCGCTAGCGTCGATCGGGTCATGTCGTTACCGCTCTTCCCGCCGAACGAAGACCCCGGTCCGAGCTTCCATGCCCTGCTCCGCAAGCTCGACCTGTCGCCGACGCCGCCGACGGCCGGAGCCGCAGCCGCGATCAGCGCCGGGCTCACCATCACCCACGGCACCACGATCGTCGCCCTGCGCTACGCCGATGGCGTGATCATGGCTGGCGACCGGCGTGCAACGGCCGGCAACATCATCGCCCAGCGCGACATCGAGAAGGTCCACGCCGCCGACCGCTGGTCGGGCGTCGCCATCTCGGGCGCGGCGGGCTTCGGCCTCGAGCTGATCAAGCAGTTCCAGCTCGAGCTCGAGCACTACGAGAAGGTCACCGGCAACGCCCTCAGCCTGGAGGGCAAGGCCAACATGCTCGCGACGATGGTCCGGGCGAACCTCGGGATGGCGATGCAGGGGTTCATCGTCGTGCCGCTCTTCGCCGGGTACGACACCCGCCGGCGGCGCGGGCGCATCTTCAGCTACGACCCGACCGGCGGTCGCAACGAGGAGAAGGACTTCGACGCGACCGGCAGCGGCGGCCGAGACGCCCGCACGACGATCAAGCTCGGCTGGACGGAAGGAATGGATCGCGACGCCGCGATCGAGCTCGCGGTGCAGAGCCTCTACGAAGCGGCCGAGGAAGACAGCGCGACGGGCGGTCCTGACGCCGTGCGCGGCATCTACCCGACGGTTGCCACGATCACCGCAGCTGGCTACGAGGACGTGCCCGAGTCGGAGGTGGGGGAGCGCTTCGCCGCACTCATCGCGCACAAGACCGAGAGGGGCCTCAACCGATGAGCGAGCGCTTGCGCGAGCGTGGCCCGAGCGGCCCGGCCGAAGGCCAGGAGCGGACAGCATGAGCATGCCCTTCTACGTCTCGCCGGAGCAGATCATCGCCGACAAGGCGAAGTTCGCCCGGAACAACATCGCCAAGGGCCGCGCGTTGCTCGCGATGCAGTACGCCGACGGCATCCTCATCGCGGCCGACAACCCGTCGAACACGCTCCGCAAGATCAACGAGATCTACGACCGCATCGCCTTCGGCGGGGTCGGCAAGTTCAACGAGTACGACCAGCTTCGCCAGGGCGGCGTCCGGTGGGCCGACGTCGAGGGCTACCGCTACAGCCGCGAAGACGTCCACGCGAAGTCGCTTGCCAACCTCTACGCCCAGATCCTCGGCCAGACCTTCACGCACGACATGAAGCCGATGGAGGTCGAGATCCTCATCGCCGAGGTGGGCTACGCAGCCGAGGACGACGAGATCTACCACGTCACCTTCGACGGACTGGTCGTCGACGAAGACCGCTACTGCGTACTGCCGACCGACGCCGATGCGATCAGCACCCGCCTCAAGGACTCGTTTGCCGACGGGCTCAGCCTGGCCGACGCGTTCAAGATCGCGGCGAAGGCGCTCGGCGGGCCGGAGCGCACCATGGCGCCCGCCGACCTGGAGGGCGCGATCCTCGAGCGCAACGGCCGACGCCGGACGTTCCGCCGCCTCGAGCGCAGCGAGATGGAGACCCTGCTCGGCTGATCAGCCGAATCGAGCCGCGAGGGCGACCGCTTCGGTCACCAGCGCCGAGCCGATGATCACCCACGGCACGACGGCGCGCTTCGAGCGGGAGCGCGCCGGTGCGGCATCCCCCGACGGGTCGAAGGCGGCCTCGACCTCGTCCACGAGGAGCAGCTCGCGCGCGAACTCGAACTCGTCGGCGGGCACCTCGATGCGCACGTCGCCGATCGGATAGGGCCCGCCGACGGCTCCGTGGAGCTGCGCGACGACGCCGGCCGCGCCGAGGCGCGCCGCGATCACTCGCGCCTGGAACCCGTTCGCCACCGTGATCAACGGGATCATGCGAAGGGAACCCACCGAATCAACGCTACCGTCGGGTCGATGGATCGGCGCATCTTCGGGCTCGAGAACGAGTACGGCGTGACGTGCACGCTTCGCGGCCAGCGCCGCCTCAGCCCGGACGAGGTCGCGCGCTACCTCTTCCGCCGGGTCGTGAGCTGGGGTCGCAGCAGCAACGTCTTCCTCGAGAACGGCGCCCGCCTGTACCTCGACGTCGGCAGCCACCCCGAGTACGCGACGCCGGAATGCGACTCGATCCACGACCTCGTCGTGCACGACAAGGCCGGGGAGCGGCGGCTCGAAGACCTGTTGATCGCGGCAGAGCAACGACTGCGGGAAGAGGGCATCCGCGGCGTCATCTACCTGTTCAAGAACAACACCGACTCCGCCGGCAACTCCTACGGCTGCCACGAGAACTACCTCACCAGCCGGCGCGACGACTTCGGCCACTACGCCGAGGTGCTCATCCCGTTCTTCGTCAGCCGCCAGATCTACGCCGGCGCAGGCAAGGTCCTGCAGACGGCCCGTGGCGCGATGTACTGCATCAGCCAGCGGGCCGAGCACATCTGGGAGGGCGTGAGCAGCGCGACCACCCGCAGCCGCCCGATCATCAACACCCGCGACGAGCCGCACGCCGACGCCGAGCGGTACCGCCGGCTCCACGTGATCGTCGGCGACTCGAACATGAGCGAGTACGCCACCTTCTTGAAGGTGGGCGCGACGTCGATCCTGCTGCGCATGCTCGAAGACCCGTCCGTGGTGCTGCGCGACATGACCCTGGAGAACCCGATCCGCGCCATCCGGGAGATCAGTCACGACCCGACGTGCAAGCGAAAGGTGCGCCTCGCGAACGGGCGGGAGGTGAGCGCGCTCGACATCCAGAGCGAGTACCTCCAGCGGGCGATCCGCTACAACGAGACGAAGGGCCTGAGCCCGCTCGAGGAGCAGGCGCTCGGCATGTGGGAGCACTGCCTCACCGGCCTGGAGAAGGACCCGTACTCCCTCGACAAGGAGTGCGACTGGGTCATCAAGCACAAGCTCATCGAGGCGTACCGCGACAAGTGGAACATCCCGCTGACCCACCCCAAGGTGGCGCTGGTCGACCTGCAGTACCACGACGTCAACCGCAGCCGCGGCCTCTACTACAAGATGCAGGACAAGGGCCTCGTCGAGCGGATGTGCAACGACGAGGAGATCGACCTCGCGGTGCACGAGCCGCCGCAGACGACCCGCGCCCGCCTCCGCGGCGAGTTCATCAAGCGGGCGACGGAGCGCCGGCGCGACTACACCGTCGACTGGGTGCACCTGAAGCTCAACGACAACGCGCAGCGCACCGTGCTGTGCAAGGACCCGTTCAAAGCGCGAGACGAGCGGGTCGAGAAGCTCATCGCGTCGCTGTAGATCACGCGTGCCGTCGTTCCGGACGCAGCGCGTCGACGAGATCCTCCAGGAGCGGCACGGCCTGCAGCGGGTCCGTCTCGACGACGGCAGCCGCGCCTACGTCCTCACCCAGCTGATCGGCGACGTCAGCGTCGGCGATCACGTCGTCGTCAACACCACCGCCGTCGACCGCGACCTCGGCACCGGGGGATGGCACGTCGTCCACTGGAACCTGACTCGGGTCGCGTGGACCGCACCGGGTCCTGGCCACATCATGAAGCTGCGCTACACGAGCCTCCAGGTCGACACCGGCTCCGCCGAGGAGCTCGAGTCGACGTCGATCACGAGCCTCGACGGCACGCCCGTGGTCGCCTGCGCGCTGCACAGCCAGATCCCCGCGGTCGCCGTCGCGTTCAACCACGCGTCCGGCGGGCGCAAGCGGCTCGTCTACGTGATGACCGACGGCGCCGCACTTCCGCTGGCGCTGTCCGACCTCATGCACGCGCTGACGGAACGAGGGCTGATCGCTTCCACCGTCACCACCGGTCACGCGTTCGGGGGAGCCCGGGAGGCGGTGAACATCCACTCGGGTCTGCTCGTGGCGAAGGAGCTCGCAGCCGCCGATGCGATCGTCGCCGGCATCGGCCCCGGTGTGGTCGGGACCGGCACCAAGTACGGCCACACCGGCCTCGACGTCGTGTCGATCGTCGACGCGGCCGCCGCTCTTCGAGGAACGCCGATCGTCGCGGTCCGGTTCAGCGAGGCGGATGCTCGAGATCGGCACAACGGACCGAGCCACCACACCATGACCGCCGTGGAGCTGGCGGCACGTCAGCTCGTGGTGCCGGATCCGGAGGAGCTCGATGTCCCCGACATCGGTGAGCTCCTCGCTGGGCATGGTCTTCGTGTGACGACGATGGGCCGCGGACCGGACGCCGACCCCGCCTTCTTCCAGTGGGCCGGCGCCGCGGGGGTGGCTGCAGTCAGCCACCTCGGCGACGGTAGGGTCGGCTCCTCGTGACCGACCTCGACGACGCCGCCCCGCCGACCACCAAGCGGGCCAGCCTCGGGCGGCGAGCGACCAGGTCGACGGTCGAGTGGATCGTCATCATCGGCGCCGCGCTCCTCGTCGCGTTCCTCGTGAAGACGTTCCTGATCCAGGCCTTCTACATCCCGTCGGCGTCGATGGACCCGACGCTCGCCATCCGCGACCGCGTCCTCGTCAACAAGATGAGCTACCGCCTGCACGAGGTGAACCGCGGCGACATCGTCGTCTTCGAGCGGCCGGAGTGCGATCAGAGCGACCCCGAGATCAAGGACCTCATCAAGCGGGTGATCGCGGTCGGCGGCGAGAGCGTCGAGGGGCGTGAAGGCACCATCTACGTCGACGGCCGGCGTCTCAGCGAGCCGTACCTGCCGAAGGGACAGACGACGTCGGACTTCGGGCCCTACGACGTGCCCGAGGGCCACATCTGGGTGATGGGCGACAACCGGGAGAACTCGAAGGACTCCCGGTTCCTCTGCAACGCGGGTCCCACGCCGATCGACGAGGACAGCGTCGTCGGGCGAGCGTTCATCCTCGTCTGGCCGTTCAACAAGATCGGTCTGCTGTAGCCACTCGCCTCAGCGCGAGGCGTGTTTGACCGCTTCCATCATGCGGTCGACGTGGTCGCTGTAGACCGCGTCGAGGCCGAAACCGAGGAGCTCGGCGAGGATGCGGTCGAGCTGGGCGTCCCAGCCGAAGCAGTGGAGCTCGAACCGGTGGAAGAGGGTCGCGAGTCCCATCGTCCAGTCCGTGTGGTGCATGTTGATGGCGTCGATCCCGGCGTCGGCGAGCGCCGCCGCGCGCACCTCGGTGCCTTCCTTGATCTTGCGCAACCGGGTCGAGTCGACGAGGCGGACGTCGTCACCGAGAGCCCGCCACTGCGCGACCTGGTGCCAGTCGGGATGACACAGCCACAGCCGGCCGAGCGCTTCTGACCCGCCGGCCTCACGAGCGACGTCGACCACCCGCTGTGCGGCCGCGGCGTCCTTCACATCGAGCGACAGCTCGTAGCCGTGCCCGCAGGTGTCGTACAGCTCGGCGAGGGTCGGGATGTGGGACGGGAGCGCACGCCGCTCGACATCCGCGATCGACCGCTTGCGGACCCCCATGCGGACCACGCCGTCGTGGTCGAGCACGGCTTCGCCGTCGGAGGTGATCCAGACGTCGCTCTCGAGACCGGTCGCGCCCAGCTTGAGCGCGAGCTCGAACGCCTCGATGGTGTTCTCGGGCGCGTGGGCGCGGGCACCTCGATGGGCGAACCCGATGGGCGGCTTCCGGATCGGCTCGATGAACGAACCCTACGTGCTTGCCCGTCGCGTCAGCGCGGCGTCGGAAGCGCCAGCGTCCGCCGAAGAAGTTCGCGACGGAGCTCGCCGTCCCATCGAGCGCCGACCGTGGGTCAAGGCGACCGAGCTCCGTCGCGAACTTTTCCGGCGGAGCAGCCGCAACAGTCGAGCGGAGCCTGCGAGCGAGACAGTCGTTACGCGGAGGCGGGGAAGGCGGTGGCCGTCGACGCTTCGCGGACGGAGGCGGCGATGGGGCCTTCCTTCGGCAGCGTGAAGGCGAAGCGCGACCCGACACCGAGACGGCTCTCGCACCAGATCCGCCCGCCGAGGAGCTCCACGAGGCGCCGGCAGATGTAGAGCCCGAGCCCGGTGCCGCCCTGGGCACGGGTCGATGAGCCGTCGAGCTGGCGGAACCGCTCGAAGAGCAGCGGCAGGTCGCCGGAGTAGATGCCGGGCCCGCTGTCGTCGACCCGGATCTCGACCTCCTCGCCCTTGTCGACCACGGAGAGGATGACGTCGTTCTCCGTGTACTTGAGGGCGTTGTCGATGAGGTGGTTGACGACCTGGTCGAACTTCGCCCGGTCGAGCTGGACGGGCACCTGCACCCGGGGTCGTTCCACCTTGACGCGACCTTCCGCGAACTCGTCGAGGACGCGCCCCACGTCGACCGGCTCGAGGTCGAGGGTCGGCGTCCGCGACTCGATGGACGACACGAAGAGGAGGTCTTGGATGAGTCGCTCGAGGCGCTCGGTGTTGTTGCTGATCGCGGCGAGCGCCGTGGTTCGAGCAGCGTCCTCGATGTCGCCGCCCTTCTTGTTGAGCATCTTCACGTAGCCCTTCACGACGGTGAGGGGCGTGCGGAGCTCGTGGCCGATGACCGACACGAAGTCGCTCTTGATCTTGTCGGTCTCCCGCTCCTTGGTGACGTCCTGGAGGACGAGCACCTGGCCGAGGTTGCGGCCGCCCATCGCTCGGATCGAGTGGGTGCGAGCGAGGTACAGCCGATCCGGCGGCGTTCCGAGGAGCAGCTCGACCTGGCTGTCGTGATCGTCCTCGATCATGCCTTCGAGGGTCTCGTTGCCGAGGCGTCCCGCTGCCGGCTGGCCCACGGCGAACGCCTCGGGAAGGTGGAAGAGCTCGGCGGCCGCACCGTTCACCAGCACGAACCGCTTGTGCTCGTCGACGACGATGACCGGCGTCGGTGTCGTGTGGACGATCGACGCCAGGCGCTGCTCGTGGTCGCGGAGGCGCTGCGCCATGTCGCTCGAGCGCAGCACGGAAGCGACCTGGTTGCCGAACGCCTGGAGCAGCCCACGGCCGACGTCGTCCGGCGTGTCACCGAGGAGGAGGACGAGGAAGCCCTGACGTCGTCCAGCCGCGCTGAGCGGCATCGACACCGCGGTCTCGGCGCCGCTCACCAGACCAGCGACGACGGGATGGGTCGGCGGCTCGACGCGGAGCCGCTCCGCCGCGACGAACGGGCGGAAGTCGGGGTGGCGGGCCGCGTTGCGGAGGTCTGCCGCGGTGATCCCGCGGTAATGGGCGACCCGCCACCCGTCCCCGTCGGGGACGACGCAGAAGCCGCCAAGCGCACCGAAGAGCATCTCGGCGGCGTCGAAGACCTTCGACAGCACCGCCGACTGATCGAGGTCGACGGAGATCTGGAGGATGGCGTCGGAGAAGTCGGGCACCGACGCACGACCGAGCTGGGGCCTGCGCGCGAGGGCGAGACCGGCGGCATCGGCGAAGAGGGGAAGGGGAGCGCTGTCGAGGGTGAGGGCGTCGCCGCCGATGGCGATGGCGCCGACGATGCGGTGACCCATGCGCACCGGCTCGGCGATGGCGCCGGCACCCGCCGCGGCGTCGCGACGGCGCGACATGCGCCCTTCCGCGATGCACTGCTCGGCTGCCTCGCGCACCACCTTCGGAGTCGTGCCGGTCTGGGCGACGGTCGTGATCGCGCCGTCGACGAGGCCGACGATCATGCCGTGGCGCCCGCGCGACGCGGAGATGGCCCCGCCGAGCGCGTCGTGGAGGAGACGCACCGGGTCGGCGCCGACGGTCAGCCCCCGCAGGACCTGGGCGAGGTACTGGACGCCGCCTTCCTGGTACTGCACACCGCCTTGCTGCATGTTCAGAGTGTCGGGAGTAGGTCACCAGGCCCTTGAGGCCCATTCTTCGCCCACCCGATCGGACTAGCCCGCCCACTCGCCGCCTTCGTCGGCGACAGAAATCACGCGGTAAGCGGTGCTCAGCCGCTCAGGTGGCCTCCGGTGCTGCCGATCGGAGCAGTGGACGCCGGAGCGCGGCGTTCGCGCCGTTCGAGACGGTGCTCAACCCAGGAGAGGAAGAGGCCGATGGCAAAGCCGAGGCATCGAAGGGAGACCTTGGTGGCAACCATCCGAGCCAGCTGCCCGACCTGCGGGGATGTTGAACTGACGTCGCGTGACGTGACCGTGCAGGTCTGCGCCACGAACAACCAGGGGTCGTACGCGTTCCGCTGCCCCCAGTGCCAGATCGCCGTGTCGAAGCTCGCCGAGCAGCGCATCGTCGACCTCCTCGTGTCGTCCGGCGTCCGCCTGTCGGTGTGGAGCCTGCCGGCCGAGCTCGACGAGCCGCGCACCGGCGACCCGCTCACCTACGACGACCTGCTCGAGTTCCACCAGATCCTCCAGGATGACGGCTGGTTCGAGCGGCTCACGGAGGTCGATCCCCGGACTCGCTGAGGCGAATCCGGTTGCGAATCCGGGGGGCGGGGAAGGAGGCTTGCTGTGATGTGGCTCATCCCCGCTGCGGTCGTGGTGCTGGCCGTGCTCCCGCTCCTGCTGCTCGCGCGGCGTGTCGCCGCCGAGATCCTGGAGCTGCGCCGTGAGGTGCAGCGGTTCTCGGAGCTGCGTCCGGCCCTGATCGAGCTGCGTTCCGATGCCGAGCTCCTTCGGTCCGGCGTGGCCCGCCGGGCACAGCGGCTTCAGCGCTCCTGAGTCCTGAGCTGCCGGGTCGTTTGCCGTTCACCGGCGCGCCGCCGTCCAGACACCGGGCCGCTCCGTAGACTCAGACCGATATGGGAACCGTCGGGCCGGCCGAGATCCTGGTGATCCTCCTGGTCGCGCTCATCGTGCTGGGACCCGACCGTTTGCCCGAGGCTGCGCGCAAGGTCGGGCAGTTCATCGGTGAGGTCCGCCGGATCGGAACCGGCTTCCAGAACGAACTGCGGGACGCGATGAACGTGCCTGCCACGCCGTCGACGACTGCTGCCACGCCGCCGGGTCCAGCGCCGGGCGCGCCACCTGCGCCTGCTCCTGACGTCGACGTCGCGCCCGCCCCGCCGCCGCCGGCGCGTCCGGTCGACGGCACGGGCGACCTGCCGTGACCATGGCTCCCGAACGGCCCGGCGGGCAGGCGGTACCCGGCGACGAGCTCGCGCGGATGACGCTCGTCGAGCACCTGGCCGAGCTGCGCACCCGCCTCATCCGCATCGCCATCGCGGTCGCGATCGGCGGCGTCTTCGGGTTCGTCATCGCCAACCGGGTGCTGTCGTTCCTGGTCGACCCGTACTGCAAGGCGAAGAAGGGCGACGACTGCGGGCTCGTCGTCATCGACCCGCTCGAGGGCTTCACCACCCGGGTGAAGATCGCCCTGTTCGTGGGCGGCATCCTGGCCGCGCCGGTGGTGCTGTGGCAGATCTGGCGGTTCGTCACGCCGGCGCTCCACAAGAACGAGAAGCGTTTCGCGATCCCGTTCATCGTCTCGTCGATGATCCTCTTCGTCGGCGGTGCGGTCCTGGCGGTGATCACGTTCCCGAAGGCGCTCGACTTCCTGATCAACATCGGCGGTCCCGACCTGGTTCCGCTGTTCAGCCCGTCGAAGTACCTCAGCCTCTATCTCAAGGTCGTGCTGGCCTTCGGCATCTCGTTCGAGTTCCCGATCCTCCTCGTCTTCCTCCAGCTGGCCCGCATCATCAACCCCCGCCAGCTCCGAAAGGCCCGGAGAGGGTTCATCGTCGGGATCGTCGTGTTCGCGGCCGTGATCACCCCGAGCCAGGACCCGATCACCCTGTTCGCCATGGCAGGGCCGATGTACCTCCTGTTCGAGGTGTCGATCCTCATAGGACGACTGCTCAAGCGGTAGAACCGTCACCGTGGACCGCGCCGAGTTCGTGACCTCGCTCGGGTTCGAGCTCGATGCCTTCCAGGAGCGCTCCCTCGACGCGCTCGACGCGGGCCGGTCGGTGCTGGTCGCCGCGCCCACCGGATCGGGCAAGACCGTCGTCGCCGAGTACGCCGCCGCCAAGGCGATCGCCGAAGGCGGGAAGGCGTTCTACACGACGCCCCTGAAGGCGCTGTCGAACCAGAAGTTCGGTGACCTCGTCGACCGCCACGGCCGCGACCGCGTCGGTCTGCTCACCGGCGACAACTCGATCAACGGCGACGCGCCTGCCGTGGTGATGACGACCGAGGTCCTCCGCAACATGATCTACGCCGGGTCGTCGACGCTCGACGGGCTGCGCTACGTCGTGCTCGACGAGGTCCACTACCTCCAGAACGCGTACCGCGGGCCGGTGTGGGAGGAGGTGATCATCCACCTGCCCCCGACGGTCGACCTCGTGTGCCTGTCGGCGACCGTGTCGAACGCGGAGGAGTTCGGCGACTGGATCCACACGGTCCGAGGGGCGACGGAGGTGATCATCGAGGAGAAGCGCCCGGTGACGCTGCACAACCTCTTCATGGTCGGCGACCGTCACCTGGAGCGCCCGTTGCTCATGCCGACGCTCGTCGACGGCCGCCCCAACCCGGAGGCCGAAGCCCTCGACCGGCACTCCGTGGTCAACCGCGGCTACCGCCAACCGCGCCAGCGGAGCCGGCTGTTCACGCCGCGGCGCGCCGAGGTGATCGACGCGCTGCGCGAGCGGGAGATGCTCCCGGCGATCTACTTCATCTTCAGTCGGAACGGCTGCGACGACGCCGTCGAGCAGTGCCTACGGGAGGGCATCCGGCTGACGTCGCCGGAGGAGCGACGGGAGATCCGCGCCATCGCCGAGGCGAAGCTGTCTCACCTGTCGGACGACGACCTCCGTGTGCTCGACTACGGCTCGTGGATCACCGCGCTCGAGGCGGGCGTCGCCGCGCACCACGCAGGGATGGTGCCGCCCTTCAAGGAGGCGGTGGAGGCCTGCTTCGCCGAGGCCCTCGTGAAGGCGGTGTTCGCGACCGAGACCTTGGCGCTCGGGATCAACATGCCCGCGCGCTCGGTCGTGATCGAGAAGCTGACGAAGTTCTCCGGCGAGGCGCACGAGAAGCTCACACCGGGGGAGTACACCCAGCTCACGGGGCGAGCCGGCCGTCGGGGCATCGACGACGTCGGCTACGGCATCGTCCTGTGGACCCCGTTCGTGCCGTTCGATCAGGTCGCCTCGCTCGCCTCGACCCGGTCGTACGAGCTGCGCTCCGCCTTCCGCCCCACGTACAACATGGCCGCGAACCTCGTGCGCCGCTACGAGCCTGCCGAGGCGCACCACCTGCTCAACCTGTCGTTCGCGCAGTACCGGTCCGACAGCGAGATCGTCCGGGCCGAGCGCCGGCTCGAGAAGCTGAAGCAGGAGATCGTCCGCCTGCGCGAGGCGGCCGCGTGCGAGGAAGGCGACATCGACGAGTACATGCGCCTGTCGGCAGAGGCGGAGCAGGTCGCGAAGCGGCGGGAGGTCAGCCGCACCGACGTCGAGCGCGCGCTCGACCGGCTGGGTCCTGGCGACGTCCTCGTCGTGCCTGGGATGGCCCAAGGTGGGCGCTACGCGGTGATCACGACCGCGTCCCGCAAGGCCGGACGTGTGCTCGGCGTCGTCACCTTGGGCGGCAAGCGGATGCAGCTCTCCGGGCGCGACTTCCCGGCGCCGCCCCGCGCCGTGGGGACGATCGAACTGCCTCGGCCGTACCTGCCGAACAACCACAACTTCCACCGTCAGGTCGCTGACCGCCTCCGACGGGCGAAGATCCGCGGCAACGGCGTCGACGGCGAAGACGCGTCCTCCGCGAAGGCGAAGAAGGCCATCCAGCTGGCCGAGATCGTCGCCGCGCATCCGGTCGGCCGGTGCCCGGACGTCCGGTCACACGTGATGGCTGCCCGTCGCGCCTCGCAGCGCGAGCGCGAGTTGCGGACCACGGAGCGCCAGATCCGTGGGCGGTCGGAGTCGCTGGCCCGCCAGTTCGACCGGGTGCTCCGGATCCTCGAGGCGTGGGGTTACATTGCTGGCGACGGGTGGTCGCTGACGCCAGCGGGTGAGAACCTCGCCGCGATCTACCACGAGAGCGACCTCCTCGTCGCCGAGGTGCTGCGGTCGGAGCTGTTCGACGGTCTCAGCCCGCCGGAGTGCGCGGCGCTGGCGAGCACCTTCACGTACGAGACGCGGGGCCCCGGGCCAGGGCCGGCGCCGTGGTTCCCGAAGGGCCCGCTGCGCGACCGGTGGGGGAACCTCGAGTACATCGCCCGCGAGCTCAACCTGGCCGAGGAGGACGCGGGTCTGCCCCCGACGCGGCCCCCGGATCCGGGGTTCATCGGCCTCGCGTTCGCGTGGGCGAAGGGCGACGACCTGTCGAGGGTGATCCAGGACGAGGACATGACCGGCGGCGACTTCGTCCGCAACATCAAGCAGCTCATCGACCTCCTCCGTCAGCTGGGTGACGTGGCTGCGTCGGAAGACACCCGGCGATCGTGCCGTCGTGCCGCCGACGCGCTGTTCCGCGGTGTCGTCGCCGCGTCGTCGGTGGTCACCGCCTCCGACGGCGAATGACGATCAAGAAGGGCTCGCCGTACGGGGAACCGGGCGTGCCGTTGCCCGACGACGGGGTCGTCGTGCGATCAGACGCAGAGGCTCGACGGGTGCTCGAGGAGTGCCGGCGCGACGGGCGCCCGTTCCCAGTGCTCGGCCTGCTCGCGGGAGACCTCTGCCGGACACTCGCCGGACCAGGCGACGAGAGGCGACTGCGGTCGGAGCGAGCAGTGACCTTCACGGTCGATGTCGGGCAGGTGCTCGTCGACGGGCGCCTGCACCTGTTTGTCGCCCACGCGATCGCCCGCAACCGGTGGTGGACCAGAGCCGTTGCCGCCATGAACGCGCAGTGGGTGGGGGAGTGGAACCTCGGCCCGCGGGGTCATCCCAACGACGGGCTGCTCGACACCTACGACGCTCACCTGCAGTTGGCCGACCTCTGGAAGGTCCGGGCCCGCCTGCCGTCGGGAACGCACCTGCCCCACCCGAGGATCAAGGAGCGCCGGGCGGCGGCGGTCCAGATCGAGCTGGAGAAGCCCCTCCCGCTCCACCTCGACGGCGAAGTCGTCGGTGAGGCGCGGGTGCTGTCGCTGCGCGCCGAACCCGACGCGCTGCGGGTCGTCGTCTGATTAGGCGCCGACTGCGCCGGGTGATCGTCTCCCAGTCGTTGTCTCGACACGCGTCGAAGTAGAACGTCCGCCGTGGAATCGTGGATCCTCGACGAATCGCCCGGTAGCTACCGATTCGGGAACATCGACATCGCCGATCCCGGCCCCGGCGAGGTCCGGGTCCGGGTCGTGGCGAGCGCCCTGAACCACATGGACCTCTGGGTCACGCGAGGCATGCCGAAGCCGAAGACGCCCCATGTGCCAGGTGCCGACGGCGCCGGCGTCATCGAGAGCGTCGGCGAGGGCGTCACGTCGGTCGCAGCCGGCGACGAGGTCATCCTCAACCCCGCCGTCTCGTGTCGCCGTTGTGCGTGGTGCCTCGCCGGCGAGTCGCCGCTGTGCAAGCAGTTCGGGATCCTCGGCGAGCACCGGTGGGGAGCCCACGGGGAGCTCGTTGTCGTTCCCGAGGAGAACGTCGTGACGAAGCCGCCGTCGATGAGTTGGGAGGATGCGGCGGCGTACCCGCTCGTCTACCTGACGGCGTGGCGGATGCTGAAGCGGGCCCGTCTGCACGCGGGCGAGACGCTGCTCGTGGTCGGCGTCGGTGGTGGTGTGTCGTCAGCCGGCGTCGCGCTCGGTGTCGCCTGCGGCGCCATCGTCTACGGCACCTCTCGCGACGAGTCGAAGCGACGCGCAGCCATCGAGTGGGGAGCCGTCGATGCCTTCGACTCGAGCTCCGACGAGCCGTGGCCTGTCCAGGCCCACGTCGTGTTCGAGAACGTCGGCGCGGCCACCTGGGACCGGGCGATCCGAGCGCTCCGCCCCGGCGGCCGACTCGTCACCTGCGGGGGCACCGCGGGGTCGAAGGTCGAGATCAGCCTGCCCCGGCTGTTCTTCAAGCAGCACGAGATCATCGGCTCGACGATGGGCTCCTACGCCGAGTTCGACGAGGTGACGACGATCGTCGCCAGCGGCCGCGCACCTGTCGTCGTCGACGAGGTGTTCGACGGCCTCGACCAGTTCCCGGCTGCGCTGGAGCGTCTCGAGCGGGGCGAGCAGCTGGGGAAGATCGTGGTGCGCCACTGACGCCAAGCCCGGGCCAGGCGCCGGTCGCGGGTCAGCCGCCGCCGGGCGCGAGGAGGTCGTCGTCGGCCTTCGCATCCGACGAAAGACCTGCGTTCACCGTGAGCGACGGCACCGTGGGCGCCGCCGCAGCGGTGTCGAGCGCGCCGCCCGTCTTGGGTGTCTGTTCGAGGCGCTGCTCGTTCTCGCGCGACGCCGGATCCCCGGGATCCGCGGGCTCCGCAGCCCGGGGATCGGCGACCGGCGAGTCGTCGGTGTAGTGGGCCGCGGTTTCCGTCGGGCGGTCAGAGCTCACGGGGTCACCATCCCCGGGGGCGCGGCCCCGTAACCTCGCGGCCAGTGCTCTACACCGCCGAGGAGTTCACGCCGGACGAGCAGGCGATCCTTCGCCGCTACTTCACGAACCTCGACCAGCCCGTCTTCGCGCTGGTCAACCTGCCCGAGGTCGTCAAGGGCGCGCTGTTCGCCCGCTACTCGCGCTCGTCGAAGAGCCTTCGCCGGCTGTTCCTCGACGAGTTCGTGGGCGACCTCGACATCTCGGGCGACGCCACGATCGACGCCACGGTCGGCCTGAAGCGAGCCGAGGAGCTCTACGAGCGGGTCTTCATGGAGTATGGCGACGACTCCGTCGCCCAGCTCGGCGGCGTCCATCTCGCCTGCGAGCAGGCCTCGAACCTGCTGACGAAGGTGCTCGAGTGGGGTCGCCTCATGGCCTACCTCGAGCAGTCGACGCGCTACATCCCGTACGACACGAGGGTCGAGGGGCGTTACCGGTTCTGGCGCGACCCCGACATCCTCGGCTCGCCCGTCGGGCTGCGGTACATCGGCGACATGGACCGGCTGTTCGACGCCTACGCCGAGCTCGTGCCGGTGATGCAGCAGCACTTCACGGTCCAGTTCCCGAAGCAGGCGGGCGACTCCGACTTCGTCCATCGCCAGGCGATCCGCGCCAAGGCGTTCGACGCGGTGCGGGGCATCCTCCCTGCCGCGGCGCAGTCGAACGTCGGGATCTACGGCACGGGTCAGGCCTACGAGCAGCTGCTGCTTCGCATGCGAGCCCACCCGCTTCCCGAAGCGCGTACCTACGCCGACCTGATGTTGCGGGAGCTGCGGAAGGTCATCCCGAGCTTCCTCCGCCGCGTCGACCTCCCCGATCGTGGCGGCGCGTGGTCGGCCTACCTCGAGACCAACCGGAAGGCGATCGACCACGTCGCGGCGGAGCTGCTCGCGGACGACATCGCCGGACCAGCGGGCGACCCTGCGACGGAGACCTCCGTGGCGCTCGTCGACTGGGATCCCGACGGCGAGCACAAGGTCGTCGCCGCGATGCTGTATCCGCACACGCACCTCTCGGAGGAGGCGGTGCTCGAGCGGGTGCGGCGGATGTCGACCGACGACAAGATCGCCGTCGTTCGCGCCTACGCGGGGGAGCGGGGGAACCGGCGCCACCGTCCCGGGCGGGCCCTCGAGCGCACCGACTACCGGTTCGACATCCTGTCGGACTACGGCGCGTTCCGCGACCTCCAGCGCCACCGGATGCTCACCATCGAGTGGCAGGGGCTCACCCCACGCCATGGCTACACGCTGCCGTCCGCGGTCGCCGAGGCAGGCGCCGACGAGAAGTTCGTCGAGGCGATGGAACGGTCGGCCTCGCTGTATGACGCGCTGCACGAGCACGTCGGCGATCCGCAGGCGTCGTACGCCGTGTCGCTCGCGTATCGGATCCGGTACGTGATGCAGATGAACGCTCGGGCCGCGATGCACCTCATCGAGCTGCGATCGGGTCCACAAGGCCACCCTGAGTACCGGTTCGTCGCCCAGGAGATGCACCGGCTCATCAAGGAGAAGGCCGGCCACCACGCCGTCGCCGAGCTGATGAACTTCGTCGACTACTCGTCCCCCGAGCTCGAGCGCCTCGACGCCGAGCGCCGGGCCGAGCAGCGCCGCAACGCGCTCACCTAGCGCCTCAAGCCGCTACCTCTGGTGACCGAAGTGTTACTGGAGGGGTTGATGTGACGCATGTGGTTTGGGTACGGTGAGCATGGGCGGAGAGGGAGACCTCTCATGAAGACTGCTGCGCGTCGTCTGGCGCTGATCGTGGTGCTCCTCGTCGCTGCTGGCGCCGGGTCGAGCACGTACACCCTCAAGTGGGGCGACACCCTTGGTGGGCTCGCCCGCAAGTTCGGCGTGCCCGTGGAAGCGATCACGTCCGCGAACGCGATCGAGAACCCCCACAAGGTGCGTGAGGGGACCAAGCTCGTCATCCCCGACAAGTCCGCCGCGCAGGTCGCCGTCGCGAGGCCCATCGCCTCGTCGACGCCTGCTCGGGCCGCTGCCGGTGGCGGGCTCAAGGTGCACAAGGTCGCTCCGGGCGAGACGCTCGGGTCGATCGCCAAGCGGTACAAGGTGACCGTCGACGAGCTCAAGAAGCTCAACGACATCAAGGACGAGCGCCGCGTCCGTGACGGACGTGAGCTCACGCTGCCCGATTCCGCGGAGGGGGCCGCTTCGGCGGGGAGTGCGTCAGAGCAGGCGAAGGCGGATCGTCCGCAGCCCGTGTGCCCTGTCCAGAACGCCGGCAAGTTCGACTTCTCGAACAGCTTCGGCGCTCCCCGCCACGGTGGACGGAACCACGCGGGCAACGACATCTTCGCCAAGCGGGGCACGCCGGTGCTCGCATCGGTCGACGGCACGCTGCGCCGGGCCGATGGTGCCCGGGCCGGCATCGCCTACTACATCGACGGCGACGACGGCACGACCTACTACGGATCTCATCTCGACTCCATCTCCGTCTCCGGCGGTCGGGTCGAGCGGGGCCAGAAGATCGGAACCGTGGGAACGACCGGCAACGCCAAGGGGACCCCGCCGCACCTGCACTTCGAGGTGAAGCCGGGCGGCGGCGCCTCGATCGACCCCTACGGCTACCTGCGTGCCTGGTGCCGCGGATCCGGCGCCTGAGCAAAAGAAATCCGCACCCCGGCTGACCAGAGATAACGCGCGTTCTCCCAGGTGCTGTCGGCGGACACCCGCTTGACGCCTCTTGTTCACCGCGCCATAACTGTCGGCGGTCCTAGCGCCCCATTCGCCAGGTCGTGGGCCAACCGGTCGGTCTCCGGTCGGTTGGGGGTGAGTTAGGGCAGGGGATCCTGGAGCCCAAGTAGAGAACGTCCCAATAACCCCTCCGCCGCTCGCCGGCAGGAGCGGGCTACCGGATGGCACCAACGGGCTCCAGGATCTCCTACTACTCCAGTACAGTGCCGCCCGTCACAGACGCTGCAGCACGTGGGGTGGAGTGGGCGAAGCGACCGAGGCGATCATCTCGTTGCGAGGGGTCACCAAGTCGTTCGGGTCGCACACGGTGTTGCAGGACATCTCCTTCGACGTCCCTCGCGGCAAGATCACCGCGATCCTGGGCCCGTCCGGCACCGGGAAGTCCGTCCTCCTGAAGAACATCATCGGCCTCCTCCAGCCCGAGCGAGGCGAGATCTGGGTCGACGGCGAGAACATCGTCGGGATGCGGGAGAAGGACCTCTACCGCGTCCGCCGCAAGTTCGGTGTCCTGTTCCAGGACGGCGCGCTCTTCGGCTCGATGAACCTCTTCGACAACATCGCGTTCCCCCTGCGCGAGCACACGAAGAAGCCCGAGCGCGAGGTGAAGGACATCGTCATCGAGAAGGCCGGCCTCGTCGGTCTGCTCGACCACCTCAAGAAGACGCCGGGCGAGGTGTCGGGCGGGATGAAGAAGCGGGCCGGCCTCGCCAGGGCGCTCGTGATGAACCCGGAGATCGTCCTCTTCGACGAGCCCGACTCCGGCCTCGACCCGGTGCGCGTCGCCTACCTCGACGAGCTCGTGGTGAACGTGCAGCGGGAGACCGGGGCGACGTTCTTCATCATCACCCACAACATCCCGTCGGTGATGCGGACGGCGGATTACATGGGCGTCCTGTTCCGGTCGGGGCTCGTCAAGTTCGCGTCGAAGGACGAGATGCGCGAGAGCGACAACCCGATCATCCGTCAGTTCCTCCGCGGTCGGGCCAAGGGGCCGATCGGCATGGACGAGATGTCGGACTCGGGCAGCGAGATCGAGTCGATCCTCGAGGAGCAGGAAGACGAACGCCTCGAGTCCGGCGAGACCGACGAGGTGCTCTCGGTATGACCTCCGCGTTCCTCGACAAGCCGCAGGTGCTGCTGCGGGAGACCGGGAACATGTTCGCCATCTGCCTCGAAGGCCTCCGAGCGACGTGGCGGATCAACGAGTGGTTCGGCGAGTTCCTGTCGCAGTGCTGGTTCATCGCCAAGGTGACGATCCTCCCGGTGATCCTGATCTCGATCCCGTTCGGGATGGTGATCGCGCTCCACGTCGGGTCGTTCAACCGGCAGCTGGGCGCGGAGTCGGCGACCGGTGCGGCGATGGTGCTCGCGATCGTGCGAGAGGCCGCCCCGGTAGCCACGGCGCTCCTCATCGCCGGCGCCGGCGGCAGCGCGATGACCGCCGACCTCGGCAGCCGCAAGATCCGCGACGAGATCTCGGCGATGGAGGTCATGGCGATCAACCCCGTGCACCGCCTGGTCACGCCCCGGCTCTGGGCCGCGAGCTTCGTCGCCCTGGCGCTCGTCAGCCTCGTCAGCGTCGCCGGCCTCGCCGGCGGGTTCGTCTTCAACGTGATCGTGCAGGGCACGACGGCGGGCGCCTACTTCAGCGGGTTCACCGCTCTCGTGCAGCTGCCTGACCTGTGGTCGGCGCTGGTGAAGGCGTTCGTCTTCGGGTTCCTCGCCGCGATGGTGGCCTGCTACAAGGGCCTCTACGCGAAGGGTGGGCCGAAAGGCGTCGGCGACGCGGTCAACCAGGCGGTCGTGGTGACCTTCATCCTGATCTTCTTCGCCAACTTCATCCTGACCACGCTCTACTTCGCCGTGATCCCGCAGAAGTTCTGAGAGATCGATGGCCCTGCCTGCGCGGCTGCAGCCGCTGAACAAGCCGTTCCGGTGGATGGCCGACGCGATGGACGAGGTCGGGCGGCAACTCGGCTTCTACGGGCGCATCCTGTGGGACGTCGTCACGCTGCAGGTCTTCCGTCGTGGCTACGGCACGATGCTCTTCGCTCTCATCTCCGACATCGCGATCGGCGCAGGTGCCTTCGTCGTCGGCGGCGGGATGGTCTTCGTCATCTTCTCGATGTCGTTCTTCACCGGCACCGAGGTCGGGCTGCAGGGGTTCAAGGGCCTCGAGCAGATCGGCGCCGAGGCGTTCACCGGGCTGGTAGGCAGCTTCGCCAACACACGCGAGGTGACGCCACTGATCGCCGGCGTCGCGTTCGCCGCGCAGGTCGGAGCGGGCTTCACCGCGGAGCTCGGCGCGATGCGGATCAGCGACGAGATCGATGCGCTCGAGGTGATGAGCGTGCCGTCGTTCATCTACCTCGTGTGCACCCGGGTGATGGCCGCCCTCCTCTGCATCATCCCGCTCTACCTGTTCAGCCTCTACGCGAGCTTCCTCGCCACGGAGCTCGTCACGACCCGCTTCTTCGGATTGTCGCCCGGCATCTACCAGCACTACTTCCGGCTGTACCTGCCCGCGATCGACGTCGTCTACAGCCTGGCGAAGGCGTGCGTGTTCGCCGTCGCCGTCACTCTCATCCACTGCTACTACGGCTTCTACGCCAAGGGCGGTCCCGAGGGTGTCGGCGTGGCGGTCGGGCGGGCCATCCGCCTGTCGATCGTCACCGTGGTCGTTCTCAACCTCTTGCTCTCGCTGCTCTTCTGGGGAGGCGGCAACACGGTGAAGGTGGCCGGCTAGTTGCGCTGGCTGCTGGGGCCGACGAGCGCACGCGGGCGCAGCATCATCGCCGGCGTCATCTCGGTGATCCTGGTGACCGGCGCGGCGTACGTCGGCGTGAGCGCGGCGAACGGCGCGTTCGACCCGACCTATGACGTCGTCGGCATCTTCGACAGCGCGGGCCAGGGTCTGCTGCCCGAGTCCGACGTCAAGATCCACGGCGTCAACATCGGAGAGGTCGCAGCGGTCGACTTGGAGGGCGGCCGCGCCAAGGTCACGATGAAGATCGACAAGGCGGAGCGCATCCCGACCTCGTCGACCGCGACCATCCGGCCGAAGACGCTCTTCGGCGAGAAGTTCGTCGACATCGACCCCGGCGACGCGGAGACCACAGGGCCGTTCCTTCGTGACGGCGGCCGGATCGAGGACACGGTCGGTGGCTTCGAGCTCGAGCGCATCCTCGGCGACCTCTATCCCGTGCTGCAGGCGGTCGACGGCGACCAGCTCGCGGTGATCCTCGGTGAGCTCGCGGCGGCGGGGAGGGGGATGGGCGAGACGGTCAACCGGTCGATCGCCAACTTCACGCTCGTCGCCGACGTGCAGGCACGCCATGCGCGAGACACCCAGCAGTTCCTCGACGACCTGGCCCTGCTCTCGGAGGAGCTCGCCCTGCGCAGCGACGACCTCGTCGCCGGTGCCCGCGACCTCAACGTCGCGTTGCCTCCGCTGAACGCCCGCAGCGAACAGCTGGCCACGGTGCTCGACCAGTCGGCCCGGCTGTCGGCCGACTTGGCCGACGTGTTGGAGGCGAACCGTCCGTTCCTCGACAAGTCGATCACCAAGGGCGGCAAGGCGCTGACGGTCCTCGAGGCGCGCAAGGCCCAGATCCCGGGGCTGGTTCGCGGCCTGCGCTACTTCGTCCAGGTGCTGAGCGAGGTCGGACGCATCGAGCTCGGGGACGGCACCCGCCTCGCCGCCGTCAAGGGCATCATCGGCGGCGGTTCGGAGTGCGGGCGGACGACCGCCGGGTGCCCGACCTACGACGGCGGCGTCGCGGGGCGGTCGGCGAACGGACGAGCAGGCACCGGCACCGGCGCCAGTGCAAACCGTGACGGGCAGAGCGGGCAGAGCGACCAGGGCGTCGAGCCGCTACCGCTGCCGCTGCCGCAGGGCGGCGCCGAGGGCCTCGTCAGCCTCGTCGGGGGGACGCTCCGATGAAGGCGACGATCGTCAAGCTCGTCGTCTTCGTGGCGGTGTGCGCGTTCTTCACCGGCTACCTCGCCTTCACCATCGGCAACGTCCGCCTGTTCACCGACGAGTACTCGCTGTCGGCCACGTTCGACGACGTCACCGGGCTCCTCGTCGACGACAACGTCAAGGTCGCGGGCGTCGTCGTGGGCAAGGTGACCGGGATCCGGGTGGAGAAGGGGCAGGCGGTCGTCTCGTTCAGCGTGCGCGACGACGTCCGACTCGCCACCGACTCGGAGGCCGCCGTGCGATGGCGGAACCTCCTCGGCCAGCGGTACCTGTACCTGTACCCGGGCGGCGCGTCGACGGTGCTGCGCAACGGGGGAGTGATCGCCAGGACGAAGGAGGTCGTCGATCTCGGCGAGCTGTTCAACCGGCTCGGACCGATCGTGCAGGCGATCGACCCCGAACAGGTCAACACATTCCTCGACGCCGTCGTCAAGGGCCTCGACGGGAACGAGGCCGCGGTGCGCGACGCGATCGACGACCTCGCCCGGCTGACCTCGTCCCTCGCCCGACGGGATGAGGCCATCGGGCGTCTCGTCGAGAACCTCAACACGGTCGCGGGAACCATCGCGAGCCGCGACCAGCAGATCCGCCAGGTGCTCGACAACCTGCTCGCGATCGCCACGACGTTCCGCGAGAACACCGACATCCTCGACACCGCGATCACCGATCTTGGCGATGTCAGTGCAGACGTCGCGCCGCTGCTCCAGAACAACCGGGCGGAGATCGACCGGATCGTCGCGAACCTCGCGACGATCATCCGCCTCGTCGAGACGAAGCTGCCCACCCTCGACGACACCGTGAGCAAGCTCGATGAGGCATCCGCGGCGCTCTTCCGCAGCGCGAGCTACGGCGAGTTCCTGAACCAGCAGATCCTGTGCCTGCGGATGGGGGCGAGCACGCCCATCGAGAGCCGCTGCGACCCGGCGTCGGCCAAGCCCGGTGACAACGGCCCGCTGGGTGGCGCCGGCGCTCTCGAGCGCCTGGTCCTCGGAGCGACGAGATGAAGTCGTTCCGCGATCGCAACCCGATCGTCGTGGGCCTCGTGAGCGTCGCCATCATCGGTGCCCTCGTCGCGTTCGCCTTCGCCGTCGGCATCCTCCGGCTCTTCGAGAAGGCCTACGCGGCGCAGGCCGTCTTCAACGACGCGAGCGGCATCCACGCCGGTGACGACGTGCGCGTGGCCGGTGTGAAGGTTGGCCGGGTCACCAAGGTCCGGGCGGATCGCGAGGAAGGGACGGTGATCGTCGACTTCCTCGTCAACAGAGGCATCGATCTCGGTCCGGAGACGACGGCGGAGATCGCGCTGCAGACGCTGCTCGGGACGAAGTTCCTGCGCCTCGACGGCGAGGTCGAGAGGCCCTACCTGGCGGAGCTGCCGGAAGACGAGCGGGTGATCCCGTTGGAACGGACGAAGACCCCGTTCGACGTGTTCGAGCTCACCAAGGTCGGCACGAGGAGCATCGAGGCCACCGACACCGAGAAGCTCAACCGGCTCATCACCCAGCTCGCGGACATCTCCGAGGGCAAGCACGACCAGATCGCCGAGCTCGCCTCCGGGATCACCGACGTGAGCGCCGCGATCACCGATCGGGAGGCGCAGCTGTCGCAGCTGCTCGATCGGGCCCGCACCCTCTCCGACACCCTGGCCGAGAAGGACGAGACCCTCGTCGCGCTCATCGACCAGAGCCAGGCGGTGCTCGATCTCGTCGCCCGGCGCCGGACCGACATCGGCCGGGCGCTGGACGACGGTGCGACGTCGCTCGAGCAGCTGTCGCGCATCGTGCAGGTGCACAAGACGCAGCTCGACCTGATCCTCGACACCCTGCACCCGACGGTCGACATCCTCGACCGCCGGAGCGGTGACATCGACCGGTCGCTGTCGTGGCTCGGCACCGGCGCGCTCGGCCTGGCGAAGGCGTCGACGAAGGGACCGTGGCAGGACATCTACATCCGGTCGCTCGGCCCTGACGTGATCACGCTCCTCGAGTCATTCGTCGGCACCGAGGGGGTCGTGCCGTGACTCGCGCCACCGTCGTCGGGGTCGTCGCGCTCGTGCTGGGCGCGCTCCTGCCCGCCTGTTCGTCGGGCGGCGACACCTACGCCCTCACGGCGTACTTCGAGCGTGGCATCTCGCTGTATCCCGGCGGAGACGTGCGGGTGCTCGGGCTGCCCGCCGGGGAGATCATCGAGGTCGAGGCACAGGCGACCCGGGTGCGGGTCGAGATGAAGATCCGCAACGACGTGCCGGTGCCGGCGGAGGTGAACGCTTCGATCATTCCGCTCTCGCTGATCGGCGAGCGCTACATCCAGCTCTTCCCGGCGTGGACGACGGGCCAGGAACGGGCCCGCAACGGCGACGTCATCCCCACGGAGCGGACGTCGATCCCCGTCGAACCCGACGAGGCGCTGGCGGCGCTGAAGGAGTTCCTCGACACCCTCGACCCGAACGCGACCGGCCGGCTCGTCACGAACCTCGCGGACGACCTGGAGGGCAACGGCGCGTCGCTGAACCGGGCGATCAAGGGAATCAGCGAGCTGACCGTCACCCTCGCCCGCAAGGACGACGAGCTCGCCGCTCTGGTTGACAACTTCGACGACTTCACCGCGACGCTCGTGACCCGCGAGCAGCAGCTGGCGAAGGTGCTCGACGGCTTCGCCACCACGGCGAAGGTCCTCGCAGAAGAGCGCCGAAACGTCGAGCGCCTGGTGAAGGCACTGGCCCAGCTGTCGGTCGACGGGCTCGACCTCGTCTCGGAGCATCGGGCTCGCCTGCAGCGCGACCTCGACGTCCTCGCGCGGACACTCGACTCGGTGCGCACGAACATCGACGTGGTTCGCGACCTGCTCGCGTCGGCGCCGATCCTGGTGGCGGGCGACGACCTGGACGGCAAGAACGAGGGGCTCAACGCGTCGTACGACCCGCAGTACCACCGCATCGATCTCCGCACCTCGCTGGCGCCGGTGATCTCCGATCTGCTCGATGTCCTCGGGGTGGACGGCCCGTTGGTCTGCCTGCCCGTCGACGTGGTGTGCCCGCCCGGCGCTTCGCCGCTGCCGTCGGCTCCGCCAGGAACCCCTGCTCTGCCCGTGCCGGGCGCGGCGTCGACCGCCACCTCGTCGACCACCTCGTCGACTGCTGCCGCAACCACTCCGTCCGCGGCCACGGGCGCGCTCGGCTGGATCGCCGGCGTCGGCCGCCGCATCGCAGGGGTCCTCCCGTGAGAGGCGGGCGCGTGCCGGTGTTGCTGCTCGTGGTGACCGCGATCGTCGCGACGCTTCTCGGCGCCTGCAGTCGCGAGCGGACGATGATCACGGCCACCTTCGACGACGTCGGCGATCTCGTCGCGCGCCACAGCGTGCAGGTGGCCGACGTCCGCGTCGGGTCGGTGGCGAGCATCCGTCTGACCGACGACTTCAAGGCCGAGGTGAAGATGGCGCTCGATCCCTCGGTGCGGGTGCCGAAGGACTCTCGGGCGCTCATCCGCACGACGTCGCTGCTGGGCGAGAAGTTCGTCGAGCTCCGGCCGCTGGGCGATCCCGGGGCCGGTCCGTACCTCGAAGACGGCGACGTCATCGAAGACACGGGCGAGGCGCCGGAGCTCGAGTTCGTGGCGCAGGAGGCGGTCGACGTCCTCGGCTCGGTGGTGGCGTCCGACGTCGCGACCCTCATCGACTCCGGCGCCGACGCATTCGGCGGACGCGGCGACGACCTGCAGGCCCTCCTCGCCGACGTCGCCGTGATCGCCCGCACGTTCGCGAGCCGCACGGAGGAGATCGGTCGGATCATCGACGGCCTCGATCGCACGACCGCCACCCTCGCCGCGGGGTCGAGCGAGCTCGAGGCGTTGTTCGTGAACCTCGCCGGCACGACGAAGGTCCTCGCCGACAACCGCCAGCGAGCGCTCAACGCGCTGGAGCAGCTGAGCCGCCTGGCGCGGGTGCAGGACGACGTGATCGAGAAGTACCGCGTCGACATCGACCGCCAGATCAAGCAAGTCGACGCGATCGTCGCCGTCGCGGCCGGACAGACGGCGGAGCTCGGGCTGCTCGTCGACTGGCTCAACCGGTTCATCGCCGGGTTGCCGCCCGTGGTGCCCGGCGACTTCACCCAGGTCTACGGCTGGCTGGTTCCCGTCGAGGAAGACACACGCCCGCAGGGCCCGGCAGGGGACAACCCACCCGGATGAGGCTCAACCGGCGCATCGTCGTCAACGTCGCGGTCTTCGCGGTCGCCTTCTTCGTCATGATCGGCTGGGCCGTGAACCAGGTCGTGAGCGTCGACCGCCTCGATCAGCCGTATGCCGTCTCGGCGGAGTTCGAGAACGCGTTCGGCATCGTGCCGAACGCCGAGGTGACGTATCTCGGCATCGGGTTCGGGTCGGTGCGCGAGATCGAGCGCATACCGGGCGGGGTGCGGGTGCTGATGAACATCGAGCGCGATCGCAAGATCCCCGAGATGGCGACGGCCCAGGTGTCGCGGAAGTCGGCGATCGGCGAGCCGTACGTCGCCTTCTCGCCGCCGGCCGGCTACCAGGGTGGCGGCCCGTTCCTCACCGCTGGCGACGTCGTGCCGATCGAGCGCACGAGCGTGCCGCTCGAGTTCTCGGAGCTCCTTCGTTCCGCGGGCACGCTCGTCGAGTCCGTCGAGCCGGACGATGTCGCGACGCTGCTCGAGGAAGCAGCCGCGGCGCTCGAAGGCAACAGCCAGGCGCTCCGCGATCTCGCCGAAGCCGGCGATCAGTTGGCGGCGACGTTCGCCGCACGCACCGAGGCGCTCGACCGTCTCGCCACCAACAACACCCGCCTGACGCGTGTGGTGACCGATCGTCGTGGTACGCTCGGCTCGTCGATCAGCGACCTCCGGCTCGTCGCGCAGTCGCTTCGCGCGTCCAGCGGCGACACGCAGGTGCTGCTCGACCGGGGCGCGCAGCTCCTCACGCAGACGGCCGATCTGGTGTCGGCGCAGAAGGGCACCATCGATTGCGTGCTGAAGGGGCTCGAGCTCGTCGTCGACGAAACGACGACCGATCGCCGACTGGCCGAGCTCGACGCCCTGCTGACCATCGGCCCGAAGGCGTTCGAGGGTGTGTGGCAGAGCCGCGACGTCGAGGCCGATGGCCCGTGGCTGCGGGTCGGCACCATCATGAACCGCGAGAACCCGCCCACGGTCTACGTTCCGCCGCGCCAGCTCCCGGAGCCGCGAGTGGTGCAGCGCTGCCGCTCGAGCCTGCAGCCGGTGTCGACCACCGGCATGCGAGCATCGACGTCGGGCGACTACCGCCCACGAACCACGTCGACGGTCGGCGCGGCGTCGGGTTCCAACGCCCCCCAGCTGCCGGCGACCGGCGCGGGAGTGGCCACGGGTGCGGTGCTCCTCGTGGTGGGTTCTGTCATCGCCCGCCGTCTACGCTCCGCCGCGTGAGCGACGCTGCCACCGACGCAGCCTCTGACGACGCTGCGGAGACGGGCGCCGCAGCTGACGACGGTGCAACCGAGGGAACGCCGACGCGATCGAGGCGCGCGACGTGGGTTCCGTGGGCAACGGCCGGCGTGTTGTTCGTGTTCGCGGTCGTGCTCGCCGTCGTCGCGGCCTCGCTGCAGGGGCAGCTGTCGGCAGAACGAGACGATCGCCGCGAGGTCGAGCGCGTCGCGGGGGAGCTGACCGCGGCGCTGCTCACCTACGACCACCGAGATCTCGAAGGCTGGCGCGCCCGGGTGCTCGCGCACAGCACCGGTTCGTTCCGCCGCACGTTCGAGGACACCTACAAGGCGAGCCTCGAGCCGATCGTTACCGAAGCCCAGGCCAGCTCGACCGGCACGGTGAAGGACATCTTCCTCGGGGAGATCGACAACGGGTCGGCCACCGCGATCGTCGTGGCGAGCACGGTCGCGGAAGGCAACGCGGGGAGGCGTCGCGGGTTCGACACCTACGTGCAGCTCGATCTCGTCGAAGTCGACGGCCGGTGGCGAGTGAACGATGTCACCAACCTGAACCTGGGCGGCAGCGAATCCGCAGGTGACGGGAATGCAGCGCCCTAGAGAACCGTTCAGGGGACGAACACTGACCCGGTCGGGCGGCTACAGTCTGCCGCCGCCCGCTGGGGAACACCGCTGAAGGACGTGCATGGCTGACGACGCCGACGACGATCTCGAACTCGACGAAGAACCCGAAGAGCTCGACGACGACGAAGACCTCGAGCTCGACGACGAGGCTGACGACGAGATCGGGCTCGACGACGACGATGACGACGTCGTGGTCGACGACGAGGAAGACGACGATGCGGTCGAGACGCCGGTCGCCGTGGTCGAGACCGACGACGACGATGACGACGACGACGACCTCGATGGCGACGACGTCGAAGCGACCCTCGACGAGATCCTCAAGGAGCGCCTGGTCGTCCAGGACGACGAGGAGGACGAGGAAGAGGCACCCGAGCCTGAAGATCGCACGGAGGGCGTCGGGAAGGTGCAGCCGCGTCAGCCGGACGAGTTCGTCTGCCAGTCGTGCTTCCTCGTGAAGCACCCGAGCCAGCTCGCGGACGCGAAGAACATGTACTGCCGCGACTGCGTGTAGGAGCGAGATGGCGTACCGGCAGATCGTGGTGGGAACCGACGGGTCCGACACCGCGACCGGCGCGGTGCGCGAAGCAGCCGCCCTGGCGGCTGCGCTCGGGGCGAAGCTGACCGTCGTCACCGCATACGCACACGATCCCGCCACCGACCGAGCCGCGGCAGACGCGCCCGACGAGGTGCGCTGGCGGGTGACCGACGCAGCCGAGGCGAACGAGCGGGCCCGGCAGGGCAGCGACGTCGCCAGGGGGGCCGGTGCGACCAACGTGGACGTGTACGTGGAGGCGGGCGAGCCGTCGGCCGTCGTCATCGAGGCCGCGGAGCTTCGCCGGGCCGACTGCATCGTCGTCGGCTCCAAGGGAATGACAGGAGCGAAGCGCTTCCTGCTCGGGAGCGTGCCCAACAAGATCTCCCACCACGCGCCGTGCGACGTGCTCATCGTGCACACGGCCCCCTAGACCCAGGATCCACCACGACCCATGGCTGACGACAACAAGACGCCGATCGACCAGCTGCTCGATCTCTTCGTGTACGCCCCGCTCGGGCTGGCGCTCACCGCCCGCGATCAGCTCCCGTCGCTCGTCGACCGGGGGCGCCAGCAGGTCACGCAGCAGACGACGCTGGCCAAGATGATGGGCCAGTACGCGGTGAAGGAGGCGGAGAAGGAGCTGCGGGCCCGGCTCGAGAAGCTGGCCGAGCCACCGCCACCGCCCGGCGCGGGGAAACCTGCCCCCGAGCCCACACCTGCGTCGTCCTCCGCGTCGAGCAACGGCGCGGCGTCGAACAACGGCGCCACGTCGCCAGCGCCCTCGAACGGGAAGGCGTCGGATGATGCCGCACCGGCGGCCGCCGCACCCGCACCGAAGCCGAGCGGCGACCACCTCGCCATCCCCGGCTACGACACCCTCTCCGCCTCACAGGTCGTGCAGCGCCTTCCCGGCCTCTCGACGGAGGAGCTCGCCGCAGTGCGGGCGTACGAAGAGGCCACGCGCGGGCGGCGGACGATCCTGAGCAAGATCGGCCAGCTCGAGGCCGAGTCGACGTAGGTGGACGCGGCCCGGCCGGCGACTCCCGACGACGTCCACCGCCTCGCCGAGCTGGCTCGCGTTGCGCACGCCGAGCTCCAGCCGCTCCGGGGCGGCGACCTGTTCGTCACTCGCGAGGTGCGCCGCGAGCCCTTCGAAGCGACGTTCGAGGCCGACCTCGCCGCTGGTCACGTCGTCCTGTGCGGCACGATCGACGACGTGATCGTGGGCTATGCAGTCGGGTTCGCCGAAGAGCTCGCCGATGGCCGGCGTCTCGGCGTCATCACCGATCTGTTCGTGGAGGAAGACGCTCGGGCGGTGGGCGTGGGGGAACGCATGATGGACGAGCTGCTCGCCTGGTTCCGCACTCGCCGATGCGTCGGTGTCGACGCCATGGCCCTTCCTGGCGCGCGCGCGACGAAGAACTTCTTCGAGGAGTCGGGCTTCTCTGCGCGCCTGCTCGTGATGCACCACAAGCTCCAGCCGTGACCGACGCGGGCGTGCGGGCCGAGGTCTGCGTCGGTGCTGTCGTCGTCTACGACGACGAGCTCCTCCTCATCCGGCGCGGACATGGCCCTGGGGCAGGGGAGTGGTCGGTGCCCGGCGGTCGGGTCGAGGGGGGCGAGATGCTCGCCGAGGCCGTGCTGCGGGAGGTGCGGGAAGAAGCGGGCGTCGAGGTGGTCTGCGGGTCGCTCCTCGGCGTCGTCGAGCGGATCCACGACGACCGCCACTTCGTGATCCTCGACTACCAGGCGACGGTGCTCGAGAAGCAGGACCCGGTCCCCGGCGACGACGCGGTGGAAGCGCGCTGGGTGCCGCTCACCGACGTCGCGGAGCTCCGGCTCGTGGAGGGCCTCGCCGAGTTCCTCCACGAGCACGGTGTCATCGAAACGATCGCGTAACGATTGTCTCGCTCGCAGGCTCCGCTCGACTGTTGCGCCTGCTCGCTGGCGCTCCCGACGGCGCCGCTGACGCCTTAGGAGCCCTTGGCCGAAGGTTTGCCTTCGCGCTAGCGGGCCTTCCACTGGGGCTCGCGCTTCTCGATGAACGCGCGCGGGCCCTCGGCAAAGTCCTCGGTCTGCGCGAGGGCGCCGAACGCCTGGGCCGACATGCCCCACAGCTCCTGCTCGTTGGTGAGCTGCATCGACTTCAGCGCGACCTTGCGGCTCTCGCGCACCGCGAGGGGCGCGGCCTTGCAGATCGTCTCTGCGAGCTCGACGGCGACGTCGACCGCCTTGCCGGGCTCCGTGAGCCGGTTGATCATGCCCAGCTGGTAGGCGCGCTCGGCGTCGATCGGATCGCCGGTCATGATCAGCTCGAGGGCGATGCGGGGCGGGAGCACCTGGGGGAGGCGGAAGAGGCCGCCAGCGGCAGCAGCCAGAGACCGCTTCACCTCGGGGAGACCGAACCTGGCCTCGCTCGAGGCGACGATCAGGTCGCATGCGAGCGCGATCTCACACCCACCGGCCAGGGCAGGGCCGTTCACCGCGGCGATGATCGGCTTCGTCCGCTCGTACTGGGTGATGCCGGCGAAGCCCTTCTTCGTGTTGAGCGCTGCGGCCTGCCCGCTGGCGATCGCCTTGAGGTCCGCGCCGGCGGAGAAGGTGGGGCCCGCACCGGTGAGCACGCCGATCCAGAGATCGCCGTCCTGCTCGAGTCGGTCGACGGCCGCTTCGAGTCCCGATGCGACCTCGCCGTTGACCGCGTTGCGCGCTTCCGGACGGTTGATCGTGAGGACGGCGACGCGTCCGCGCTGTTCGAAATCAATCACGAAGGCAAGCTAGTGATCCCTACATCGGCAGTGCGAGATCGCTACGGTACGAGCGGTGTCGGAAACGCCGGGCCACATGGCCTGCCCGTTCTGCAACAGCTACGACGTGAGCCGCCTCTATCTCGCGAGCGCGGCGATCGACAGCTGCGAGTGCCAGTCGTGCGGCGCTCGGTGGGACGAAGACGCCAGGAGCGGCGAGTACAAGGGTCGCGGCACGAGCTCGTCCGTGCTCGTTAAGCGCGTCCGCTGACGCGCGTCGCTGCCGTCGTCTTCGACCTCGACGGCACGCTGCTCGACTCCGACGAGGCTCTCGCCGCGCCGTACGTCGCGCTCGGTGTGCCGCCGGAGGAGGTGACCTTCGGTCATGTCGTCGCCGAGGAGTGCGCCCGGCTCGGCCTCTCCGTCGACGACTACCTCGACCGCTACGACCCGACGATCGCGCAGCCGTTCCTCGGGGTGGACGAGATGTTGCAGGCGCTGCCGGTGCCGTGGGCGGTGTGTTCGAACAAGGTCGGCCGGTGGGGTCACGTCGAGCTCGATCGACTGGGGTGGTCGCCGGTCGTGGCGTTGTTCGCGGAGGACTTCGGCGGGCCGAAGCGACTCGGGCCGGTCCTCGATGCGCTGGGCGTCGCCGGACCCGACGTGATCTTCGTCGGCGACACCGCGCACGACCGGCGGTGTGCGACTGCGGTCGGAGCGCGGTTCGCCATGGCGATGTGGAACCCCCGCGCGTCGGGAGACGCCGCAGAAGCGGGCGACGCGCTCTTGCGCACGCCCGAGGACCTACTGGGCCTGCTCGACCTCGCCGGCTGATTCGGCGGGCGGCGCCGCCGGGCGCGGGGGAGCGGGACGAGGACGAGGGGCCGCCTTCTTCGTCGGCGACGGCGGGGGAGGGATGGCCAACCCGAGCAGTTGCGCCAGCGCCGGAATGCGCCCGGCGGCCTGACGGGCCGCGTTCAGGAGCGGCTCGCCGGGTTCGGCGGGCAGGCCGACCGGCTTCACGGTCGTCCGCACCGGCGAGGCGACGACCGCCTCGAGCAGCGCAGCCCACCGATCCGGAGGCGACTCGGGCGACAGCCCTTCCGATGCAGCAGCCGACAGACGCATCGCCAGGTCGGCCGGGAGTCGCATCGACGGATCCGGCGGACGAGTCGAGTTTCGCAGCGCGCGCACGAGACGGTGCTCCTCGAGCGCGGTGATGATGCCCGTCGTCCACTCGTCGCGCTCGGCCTTGAGTCGGCGGTCGAGCGCTTCCCGAAGCGTCGTGGCCAGTTTGCGGGTCTCGTCGTCACGGGCGTTGGCATCGCCACCGGAGACGACGCTGCGCAGGTCGCGCAGGCCGATCTGGTCGACGTCGGCAGCCGCCGCCTCGGCCCGATCTCGCCATTCGGCGGTCTTGACCTGGGGCAGGAGCTCCTCCGCCAGCGCGAGCAGCGGCTCACCCTTGACCTCGGGCAGTCCCTCGGCGCGGGCCTTGGTGTTCTGCTCCTCGATGGCGCGGCGAACCGCAGGGATCCCGCCGCGCAGGAGCTGCTCCGCGATCGGGCGCTGCTCCGGGGAGAGCGACTCGAGCATCGCGTTGCGGTGCGTGTTCGACGGGTTCAGGCGCTTGGGACGAGGACGCCCACCCTCGCGCTGCTCGCCGCCGGGGCGGCGGTCGCCACGGGGAGCACGGTCACCGCGATCGGGACGATCGCCACGCGGCGCACCGGTGCGCTCACCGCGCTCGGGACGGTCACCGCCACGAGCGCCTTCGGGCCGCCCGCGGCCGTCAGGACGGCCCCGTCCGTCGGGCCGGCCGGTGCGATCACCGCGAGGGCGGTCGCCGTCGCCACGAGGGCCGCGATCACGATCGCGATCACGCCGATCACGACGGGGGCGTTCGCCCTTCGGCACCAACGACGCGGTGACGCCCTGGAACTCGCGCTGGGGACCCAGGATCTCGAGGCGGTTCTCGCCTCCGCCCGACTTCCCCTTGGGCGGGGTCACCGACAGGATCGTGATGCCGTCGACGTCGATCTCGACCTCGGCACGGAGCACGTCGCCGACCTTGGCCCCTTCGTACAGCACGTTCGCGTCGACGACACCCTTCGGCGCCTTGGCCCCGGCGGCGCGCCAGGTCCAGGTACCGTCATCGCGCGCGCTCGTGAGTTCGACGTCCATCCGGCGAGGCATTGGGCCACCAACCTACCCTGCCGGCGAAGGCGGTCGACGCGAGCGAGCGAGGGGATGGGTGGCCATCGCCTGCGCGAGATCGTCGTCCGCGACCTCCGTGTACAGCTGCGTCGTCGCCAGGCTCGCGTGACCGAGCGCAGCCTGGAGCTGCCGGAGGTTGAACGTGCCCGTCTTCAGCCCGAGCGTCGCGAACGTGTGGCGCAAGGCATGCACGCGAACCTGGGCCTGACGTACGCCAAGCTGGCGGAGCAGACGGTCGACCACATACGCCACCGACTCGCGGCTGCTCTCGACGGTGGACGCGACGACGTCGCCCCTGCGGTTCTTCACCGGGCGGGGACGCGAGCTGACGATCACGGTCCGGGCGTCGAGGCCGAGTCGCTCGAGCACGAGCGTGCGGGTCGGCAGGTACGCCGCCAGCGCCTCCTGCACCACCGGCGGAACGCCGAGGCGCCGCTCCTTGTCGCCCTTTCCCCGCACGACGAGGAAGTCGGGTCCGTCGCCGAGCAGGTTCTCCATCTGCAGGTTCGCGACCTCGTCGAGGCGGAGGCCGCATGCGATGCTGAGCGCGACGATCAGCTCGTCTCGTTCGGGCCAGCGTGCGGTCGAGCCGGCCTGGTCGAGCGCCTGCACCGCGGCAGTCTCAGGCAGCGCCTTCGGCAGCCGCTTCCGTCGCTTCGGTGTCTTGAGCTTCGCCGCGGGATCGGCGGCGATGAGGTCGTGTTCGTAGCACCAGCCGAAGAACGTCCGGAGCGCCGCCACGCGGCGGGCGATCGTCGCCGGACTGCGTTCCTC
The DNA here is from genome assembly GCA_035540495.1 of Acidimicrobiales bacterium. Lineage (GTDB taxonomy): Bacteria > Actinomycetota > Acidimicrobiia > Acidimicrobiales > CADCTF01 > DASVEG01. The sequence goes on along the minus strand of DATLGL010000064.1, from coordinate 2,324 downwards.
CGGAGCTCGCTGCGGATTGGTCCGGAACCTCGGATCGGGCCGCGTCCGGAACTCGGCGACGGCTGCGATCAGGTCGTCGTTCGTGACGCTGGCGACGTCGAGCTCTTCGAACGCGCGCAGGAGCTCGTCGTCCGCCATCGACGGCACACCGCGCATCTGCAGGATCGACGCCATCGTGTCGTCGACGTCGCTCCGGTACGCCGCGGTCGTGCGCGCCGACCGGCCGGTGTTGGCCAGATCGGCCAGCCACCGTTCGAGCGTCGACGCGTACGGGACGGACATCGCGCTCAAGCGTGCCCGTCGGACGCGCCAGAGAGGTGGACGCCCCATCACTCCGCCGCTACGGCCGTATGACCTAGGTTTCGGCTCTGTGACGAAACCCACGGGACCTAGACGCTGCCGGTGGTGCGGGCGGGGGTTCGAGGTGTTGCCGGGGTCGGGGCGCCCGCCCGAGTTCTGCCGCCGCTCGTGCCGGCAACGTGACTACGAGGCGCGGAGACGTTCCTCGGAGCTCGGACTGGCCGAGAACGAACTGATCATGACGCGAGCCGAGCTCGAGCAACTGCGCGACGCCCTGTACGTGCTGGAGACCGCCGTCGAGGACGTCGAGCGGGATCTGGCGGCCGCTGCGGCCGACGACCCGGCCGAGTTGCGGCTGGCCATTGACTGGCTCCTCAAAGCGGCGCGGCCGGTCCTGGCGCTCCACCCGTAGCGATACCTCACAAAACGTTGGTTATGTAAGGAGTCGCGGCTACTTGGGCGCAGACTCGACGACCGCTTCCCCTCAGGCGCCGCCCGGCACAGGCAGGAGGCTACGGTGCGAGTCGTGAGCGACCAGCCGCCTCCGCCGCCGCCGCCGAGCTACGGCCAGTACGAGCAGTACGGCGCGCCGCAGATGGCCGCGGGTCCGGCGAACGTCGACAACTTCGGCCGGCCGCTCGCCGAGTGGTGGAAGCGACTCGTCGCGTTGATCATCGACGGCTTCGTGCTCGCGGTTCCGGCCATCGTCATCTTCGTGATCCTCGGCGCCGGCTTCGCCGCCACGAGCTCCGACCGCGCGACGACGTCGGAGGGATTCGACGCGCTCTTCGGCACGGGGATCCTCGCTGCCACTGGCCTCACCGCCCTTGCGAGCCTCGCGTACTACGCCCTCCTCAACGGCGGCGAGAAGGGCCAGACGCTCGGCAAGATGGCCCTCAAGATCCAGGTGCGCGACGAGCAGACCGGCGGCGCGATCGGCTACGGCCGCGGCTTCCTACGCCACGTGCTGCAAGCGGGTTCGCAGTTCGCGTCGTGCATCGGGCTCGTCTTCATCATCATCGACGGCCTCTTCCCGCTCTGGGACCCCAAGCGCCAGGCGATCCACGACAAGATCGCCAAGTCGGTGGTGATCGACGTCAGCCAGCGCTGAGCGACGGCTGCCGGCGCCACGACGCGACGCGTTCGCCGAACGAGCGTCGCTGCGGGGTGAACACCCCGAGGATGCCCAACAGGACGACGTCGACGACCGTGCGCACGAACTCGCGCTCGAAGGGAAGCACCGCTCGCGAGCACCGGTCCTCAAACTCCGCATCGACGCCACGTCTGACGACGGCGTCGCCGAACGTCGCTCCCCGTTCGGCGCGCTGCCACGGCGCGACGAAGAACGTCCACGCGACGCTGGCTACCCACGCGCACATCACGATCACGGCGCCGACGTCGTCGGACACCGTCGACACCACGGCCGACGTGAGCCAGCCACCCGAGAAGATCACGGCCGGGATCCACACGTGATCGATCGCGAAGACCGCGACATCGTCTCGAGGAGCGCTCATGGCTTCACCACCCGAATCGCGTAGGGATAGCGGTACGGCTCGCCCTCGTTCGACTTCATCGCCGCCAGAAGGCTGAGCACGACGGACGCGACCCAGACCGCGGGCAGCATGACCAACCCGACGAGCACGACCACGAGCAGGGCCGAGACGGCGTAGCCGAGCGCCACGGTGATCTGGAAGTTGAGCGCCTCGGTGCTCTGCTCCTTCACCCACGGCGACTCGTTGCCCTTCGTCAGCCGGACGATCAGGGCGGGCACGAACCAACCGACGATGCCGAGGAGATGAGCGAGCATCGACATCGTCCGCTCGTCGCTCGTCGGCATCACGATCCGGAGGGTAACGACGAGGCGACCGTCGGCGGTGGATCCCCTACTGCCCCTTCGGGCACACGTGCGAAGCATCCGCATCCTGCAGAAACGGGCGTCTTACACTCGAAAGAACACCTGAAAAGGGGGAACCTTCATGAGTGACCAACCGCCGATGGATTCGGGGTATCCGCCCCCGCCTCCC
>DATLGL010000063.1:0-145195 GCA_035540495.1 Acidimicrobiales bacterium | reverse complement strand
GACGCTGTTGATCGTCCGTTGGGCGGGGGCTGCGAAGGGGTTGGGGCGCCGGGTCGACGGGCTTCCCCGTGACTCCCCTGCAGCGGCGGGCCGCTGGCGTCACCGTCGCCCTCGTGGCGCTGACCCTCGCTCTCGAGGTCGGTGTCTTCGGCGCGTGGAGCAGCCTCGTGACGAACCTCGCGCAGCTGACCGCCGCGCTGTGGGCGGGCGGTGCCGCGTGGCGGCGGGCGCGAGACGAACCGCGTTGGCGGACCGTCGCCATCGCGTGCGGCCTGTGGTCGATGGGCCAGGTCGCGTACACGTGGGGCGTGCACAACGGAGACGGTCCCGCGCTGGAGTCGCTCGAGCTCGCGCTGTTCGGCGCGGCCGGCATCACTGCCGTCTTCGCGGTGCTCGGTCTGATGCCGACCACACGAACCCAGCGGTGGGGCCTCGCGCTCGACGGGCTCGGCGCCGCGGCGGCTCTCGTCGGCGTGCTCTGGCTCCCGATCTTCGAGCCCTCCATCACCACGAACAGGTTCGCCGCCATCTTCCCGACGGTCGACATCGCGGTGGCCGTGGCGTGCATTTCACTGGTCTGCATGTCGCCACGAGGCGACCGGTCCGTGATCGGCGTCGCGAGTGGCCTGGTGCTGCTCGCTGGAGCCGACCTCGTGTACGTCTACGAGGAAGGACGCGGTGGCTTCGTGCCGGGCACGTCGCTCGACCTGCTGTGGGTCGTCGCGTTCTCGGTCGTCGCGCTGTCGACCCTCGTCGGCGGGCACGTCTCGCTCGACCGGCGGTGGACGCCGCTCGTGCCCTCCGCGCCACTCGCCGCGCTGCTCCCTTCGGCGTTCTTCGTCCAGCTCAGTCAGGGCGAGCTCCCGCCGGCGCTGGTGTTCGGAGGCGTCCTCGGAGGCGCAGCGTTCTTCGTTCGGGAGATGCTCCTCCACTGGGAGCACGAACGGCTCGTCGACGAGGTGCGCTTCGAACGTGACCTGTGGCGGGTGGCCGAGGAACGCACGAGGCTCCTCGTCGAGTACTCGAGCGACGGGCTCGTCGCCGCGGACTCGATGGGGCGATGCGTCTTCATCAACAGCGCAGGAGCCGCACTCCTCGGCGTCAACGGCGACGACCTCGTCGGCCGCCGGATGCACGACATCGTCCACAAGGCCAGGCCCGACGGTTCGCCGTTCCCTTACGACGATTGCTCGCTGGGCGCCGCCGCGCGTGCCGGCGAGTCCTTCTCGGTCGACCTCGACTGGTGGACGACCGCCGACGGTTGCTTCGTGCCCGTCTCGCTCACCGTGCATCCGGTGACGGCGACCGATCACACGACGCAGACCGCGACGGTCGTCACTTTCCGCGACATCAGTGCCCAGGTGGAAGCGCACCGCGCGCTCGAGCACGAGGCCTCGCACGATGGACTCACCGGGCTCGTGAACCGACGGGCGATCGGCGAGATCATCAACCGCCGCCTCGACGAAGGACAACGAGTCGGGCTCCTGCTGCTCGACCTGAACAACTTCAAGGACGTGAACGACGCGCTCGGGCACTCGACCGGCGACGCGCTCATCGCCGAGGTCGGCCGGAGGTTGCACGAGATCACCCGCAGCGGGGACGTGGTGAGCCGCTTCGGCGGTGACGAGTTCGGCATCGTGATCAAAGGCGTGGTGTCGGAACGCGACCTCCTCAAGGTCGCCGACAGGATCACGACCGTTCTGAACGACCCCTTCGACGTCGGCGGGTGGATGCTCCGAGTGACGGCCAGCATCGGAGGCGCAGCGATCGACGCGGCGACGGGCGACGCAGAAGCGCTGCTGCAGCGGGCGGACATCGCGATGTACCGGGCCAAGCGCTCCGGCACGACGCTCGCGCTCTACGGCGACGACGACGAGGACGACCGCCTCACGACGCTCACGCTGTCGGCCGACCTGCCTCGGGCGATCGCGGCCAGAGAGATCGAGGTCCACTTCCAGCCGAAGGTCGACGTGGTCACGCGACGCATCGTCGGCGTCGAGGCGCTCGCAGGGTGGACCCATCCGAGCCTCGGGCCGATCCCTCCCGACGTCTTCTTCGGGATCGCCGCCCACTCCGGGCTGATCGCCGACCTGACGTGTCACGTGATGCGGACGGCGCTCGAGCAAGCCGCCGCGTGGTCGGCCGCGTGGCTCGAGGTCCCGATCGCACTCAACCTCGCGCCGGCGCTGCTCACCGACCCCGCCTTCGTCTCGAAGGTCGACAGCGCGGTGAAGCGAGCGGCGATCGCGCCTCACCTGGTCACCCTCGAGATCACCGAAGAAGGGATCGCCGACGCAGACGCCCGAGCACTCGGCGCGCTCCGCGAGCTGCGCGAGATCGGCTTCCGCGTGGCGATCGACGACTTCGGCACGGGCTACAGCAGCCTGGGCTACCTCAAGAGGCTGCCCGTCGACGAGCTCAAGATCGACCGCTCGTTCGTCACGAACCTCGCCTCCGACCCGACCGACGTGCGCATCGTGCGCACGATCGTCGAGCTCGCTCGTGCCGTCGGCCTGACCACCGTCGCCGAGGGCGTGGAGGACGACGATTCGCTCGCCGTCCTGCGCGCTGCCGGATGCGACCAGGCACAGGGCTTCGGCCTGCATCGGCCGGCGCCAGGAGCTGACGTCACCCGCCTGCTGGCTGCTGGACGGACCTCGGACGTGGCCCGGTTCAGTCCCGCTTCCTTCTAGATACGAGCCAGCGACGCCGGGGCGCGTCGGGTATGACGTCCGACGACACCTTCACGTCGAGCGACGCGCCGCAGCTCTCGCAGAAGGTCTTGCCGGCCGGGGTGAGGTGGCCGCGAAAGCAGCGTGCGAGCGGCGCGGAGGTCTCCACGCCATGTACAGCGTTCGACACGTCCCGAAGGGTACGCCGCAGCACCTGAAGCGAGGCTGAGGATTCACCCCTTGCGGCGCGTGCGCGCTCGGCGCCGCCCCTCGTGCATCGCCGCCACGCGCGGAACCGGCAGCGCGCCACCCTCCTCGACGAGCTCGGCCGGGACCTCCTGCGGCGTCGGCATGTCGGCGGCCCACGGGTCGGAGCTTCCGAGGCGCTCGAGGGCGGTGCGGATGGTGATCTCCGCCGGCCGTACCTCGTCGAGCTCGTCCCACCGCACCGGGAACGACACCGGCGTGCCACTGCGCGCCCGCGGGCTGTACGCGCTGACGACGGTCGCTCCGCCCGCGCGGGTGGAGTCGACGAACACCTTGCCTTCGCGATCCTCCTTGAGGAACGCCGTCGTCGCGATCGACGGGTCGAGCGCAGCGGCGCGTTCCGCGATCGCGCGAGTCGCCGCCGCCGCCGACGACGGCTCCGTGTCGCTCGCGATCGGCACGAACACGTGCACACCCTTGGCGCCGCTCGTCTTCACCGCGCCCCGCAGCCCCACATCGTCCAGCGCGGCGTGCACGAGGTGCGCCGCAGCCACCGCGGCCTTGAACGTGTCGCCGGGTGGCGGATCGAGGTCGAGGACGAGATGGCTGATCCGGTCCGGGGCGTCGACCGTCGACAGCGACGGGTGGTACTCGACCGCTCGTTGGTTGCCGAACCAGAGCAGGGTGCGCAGGTCGTCGACGACGGCGTACGTGACGTCGCGCTTCGACGACTCGGCCCACATCGTCACGGAGCGCACCCACTCGGGGGTGTACTTCGGCAGGTTCTTCTGCATGAACGGCTCGTCGCCGCGATGGACCCGGATCACCGACAACGCGCGCCCGCTCAGCACCGGCACCAGTCGGTCGGCGACGCCTTCGAGGTAGTCGATGAGGTCGCGCTTGGTGGCATCGGCTCCGTCGAACAGCGGCTGGTCGAGGTTCGACAGCTCGACGCCGTGGCGGACCTCTTTGGCAGTGCCGCTCATCGCCGGCCGACGCTACCCACGCCGGGACCTTCGGCACTGTCGGCGAGGTCGCCGGTTCCGGCATCGTCGAGCCATGAACGCGTCGACGCACACCCCTGGACGGCATGCGGTGGCCGCTCGCGGTGCGACGGAGGCACGCCCACGCGTGCTGCTCGTCGACGATTCGCCGCTCACCCGGCGGCTCGTGGAGGCGGTGCTGCGTTCGGCCGGCTGCGAGGTCGACGCCGCCGCGTCACCCGACGCAGCAGTGCGACTCGCAGATCGCGACCGGCCCGAGGTCGTCATCCTCGATCGGGACCTCGGGCTCACGAGGCCGGGAACGGACCTCGCGCCGTTGATCAAGTCGCTCGTGCCGCAGTGCAGCGTCCTCGTCTACTCCGGCTGCCTCGGCGACGTGGCGACGTGGCCCGGCGTCGATGCGGTGCTCGACAAGCAGGCGCCTCTCGATCAGCTCCGCGACGTCGTGCTGGGCCTCGCGCGACGGTGACCGGAACACTTCCTGCGGGAGGTGCTGCAGCAGGGTGACGGGAGCGTCACTCCGCGGTACATTCCTGCGCTCGCGCGCCCCGCGTGGCGGCGTGGCCGACGCCCATGGACGAACCTTCTGAGAAACGACGTCTCGGTCGACCTCGCGACCCCCAGGTCGACGGACGAGTGATCGACGCTGCCGTGGCCCTGCTCGTGGAGCGGGGCTATGGGAGCATCACGGTCGATCTGCTCGCGCAGCACGCAGGGGTGCCGAAGTCGACGATCTACCGGCGGTGGCCGTCGAAGGACGACATCCTCGCCGTCGCCATCGAGCGCTTCGTCGATCAGAGCGTCGAGATCCCGGACACCGGATCGGTGCGCGACGACCTCGTCATCCTCGTGTCGAGGGTGATCGCGACGTACGCCCACGGTGCGGGGCTGACGGTCGTGCGCAGTGCCCTCGACTCGTTGCAGGGTGCTGCGGAGCAGCCGAGGGCGTTCAAGGCCGTGGCCGACCGGCGGCGTGAGCACTACCGCGAGTTGCTCCAGCGAGGAGTCGAGCGGGGCGAGATCGATCCCGCCGCCGATCTCGAGATGGCCATCGACCTCATCTTCGGAGCGATGTGGGGGCGCATCATCTCCGCGCAGCCCGTCGACGAAGGGCACGCCGCGCGCATCGTCGACGCCGCGCTGGCCGGACTCACGCCCCGCGACTGACGACCGCCGACGGCGTCAGCCCCCGTCGCGCTCGCGCAGCCGGGCGACGATCGATCCGAACGCCTCGACGGCCGCCTCGTCGGCTTCCAGGCGGAGGAGGACGGTCTCGCGGACGGCAGCGAGCAAGAGCTCGTAGTCCTCCTCGACGCGCGCCATCCGCTCCTCGAGCTTCCTGACCCGCTCCGCTACGTCGCTGTCTTCCATGTCGACCCCCCAGATCGGTGCATCCGGACGTGCCACAGGTGACGCGGATGCACCCTACGCCGAATTTGGCGTCGTTGGGCATAGTTTCCCGTCAGGTGGACTTCCACGCCTTGATGCGATGCACGGCGTCGAGGAGGTCGTCCCGGAACACGTCGAAGCGGATCTGCTTCTCGATGATCGGGAACGCCGATGTTCGCTCGACGTTCGAAGCGATCCCGGTCGCGAGCACCACGCACGACCCCGGCGATGCCTCGTGCACGAGGGGGGCGGCGGTGAGCCCGTCCATCCGGGGCATCGAGATGTCCATGAGGACCACATCGGGCCGCGTCCGCCGCGCCGCCTCGACGGCTTCCGCTCCGTCCTCCGCCTCCGCGACGAGCCTGAAGTGCGAGTCGGCGGCGAACTGCTCCCGCAGCACGGCACGCGTCGGGCCGTCGTCGTCGACGATCAGGAGCGTCATCGTGCCGTCGGCGCTCGGCACGCCCTCGTCGCTTGTCATGAGCTGCCTCGTGGATGTCGTCGGCCCTCGTGACGATCATGGTCGAACGCCGCCAGTGGGCAGCGCCAGGGACCAATGGCCCTCGTGCGTGGGTGGTCAGGCGCCGACCGCGCTCACGACCGGCGGGCGTGAGCGCCGGGACGCTCCCGTCGCAGTTCGATCGCGAGCCCGACGAGGACCAGCGCGCTGAACACCCCGACGACGATGGCGATGGTGCGGCGGGTGCCGTCGGCGACCACCGCCTGGTGGCCACCGGCTCCGACACCGAAGCCGGCGACGAACAACGCAGTCGTGGCGATGCGCGTGCGCATCGAGCTCCACCGTTCGCTCCTCGACGGCCTGGTCGACGGCATCGGCCCGGCATTCTGCACGGTTCGCCGGCGGCCGACCCGGCGTAGCATCGGTCGACGAGGAGAGAGCGTGGCCGTACCGATCGACGTACCCGACAGCCCCGACGACGCCGGCCTGCCCGCGACCAAGGGACCGACCCGTGTCTACGAACGCGACGGCATGCGCGTCGTGTGGGACGCGACCTTGTGCACGCACGCGGCGGCGTGCATCCGCGCGCTCCCCCAGGTCTTCAATCCCGCCGCACGTCCGTGGGTCGACGTCGACGCGGCCGCACCCGAAGAGATCGCCGCTGCCGTCCGGAGCTGCCCGACGGGAGCGCTCACCCTCGGTGACGAGGTCGCACCGGCCGGACCGAGCGCGGCCGTCGTCGTCGAGCTGCGCCCCAACGGCCCGATGTACGTTCGCGGCGATGTGGAGATCGTCGACCCGCGCCAGGGCACGGTCGCGAGAGGTACCCGTTTCGCCCTGTGCCGCTGCGGATTGAGCCAGAACAAGCCGTTCTGCGACAACAGCCACCGCACGCCGACCGCTGCCCGCTGAACAGCTGCTCCCATGACTCGCGTCATCCTCGCCTCCGCCTCTCCGGCGCGCCGCCGCCTCCTCGCCCAGGCGGGCATCGACGCGCAGGTCATCGTCAGCGGCGTGGACGAGGAAGCGGTTTCAGCGCCAGACGCACGAGAGCTGGTGCGGACGCTCGCTGAGCAGAAGGCGGCCGCCGTCGCCGCCGACGCGCCGGCGGGCTGCGTCGTGATCGGATGCGATTCGATGCTCGACCTCGACGGCGAGGTGCTCGGCAAGCCGCTCGACGTCGCAGAGGCGACCGATCGGTGGAAGCGGATGCGAGGCCGATCCGGCACCCTCTTCACCGGACACTGCGTGATCGACACCACGACCGGCGCTCGTGCGGTCGAGGTGGCAGCGACGATCGTGCGGTTCGGTTCGCCGACAGACAACGAGATCGAGGCCTACGCGCGCACGGGTGAACCACTCGGCGTCGCAGGCGCGTTCACCATCGACGGGCGGTCGGCGTTGTTCGTCGACGGCATCGACGGCGACCACACGAACGTGATCGGTCTGTCGCTGCCGCTCCTGCGATCGATGCTGCGCGCACTCGACATCGAGGTGACATCGCTGTGGAGCTGAAGATCGGTCCTTTGACCGTCGACCCGCCGGTCGTGCTCGCACCCATGGCCGGCGTGACGAACACCGCGTTCCGCCGCTTGTGCCGCCGGTACGGCGCAGGGCTCTACGTCAGCGAGATGATCACCGCACGGGCGCTGGTCGAGGGCAACGCCAAGACGATGCGGATGGTGGCCTTCGCCGACGACGAGCCCGTCCGTAGCGTGCAGCTGTACGGCGTAGATCCCGCGGTCGTGTCGGCGGCCGTACGGCGACTCGTCGACGAGGTCGGCGTCGACCACGTCGACCTCAACTTCGGCTGCCCCGCGACGAAGGTGACGAAGAAGGGTGGTGGCGCGGCGCTGCCCGTGCGGCGCGCGCTGTTCCGCTCGATCGTCGCCGCTGCGGTCGCTGCCGCCGACCCGCTCCCGGTCACCGTGAAAATGCGGATCGGAATCGACGAAACGCTGCACACCCACCTCGAGGCTGGTCGCATCGCCGAGGGCGAGGGAGCCGCTGCAGTCGCTCTCCATGCGCGCACCGCCCACCAGCTCTACTCGGGCCGAGCCGATTGGCACGCGATCGCGCAGCTGAAGGAGGCGGTCACGTCGGTTCCGGTCCTCGGCAACGGCGACATCTGGGAAGCCGACGACGCCGTCCGGATGATGGAGCAGACGGGCTGCGACGGCGTCGTGGTCGGCAGAGGCTGCCTCGGCCGGCCGTGGCTGTTCCGGGACCTCGCCGACCGCCTGGCCGGGCGGCCGTTGCAGGCGCCGCCCGCACTCGGCCAGATCGTCGAGATGATGCGGTTCCACCTCGAGCTGCTCGTCGACCTCCTCGGGCCCGACCTCGGCCCGCGCGACTTCCGCAAGCACGCTGGTTGGTACCTCGCAGGGTTCCCGGTCGGACCGATGAAGCGCAAGGCGCTTGCGCAGATCTCCTCCATCGCGGAGTTCGACGCGCACGTCGTCGACTTCGATCCGGCCCTCCCGTTCCCGGACGACGCGCGCCGCATCGCCCGAGGCCACACCGGGGGCCCGCGCCCGGTCGCGCTGCCGCCTGGCTGGCTGGCCGATCGTGACGACCCGCGCCCGCCCTCGGGAGCCGACGCGCTCGTGTCCGGCGGCTGAGGCAACTTGAACAGCAGTTGTTAGGCGCGCCTAACATCAGGGGCGGTGTTCGTCCTCCCTCACCGCTCCAGTACGCCACGCGTCCGCACGCTGTTCGACGACCTCGAACGGTGGGCCGACGCTCCGGCCCTTCTGGGCGAGCGTGCCGTCACCTACGCAGAGCTCGCGGAACGAGCGGATCGCACGGCAGCAGATCTGCGAGGTGATCGACGTCGTCTCGCGCTGGTCGAGGCCGCGGCGACGCCCGAGGCGGTGGCGGCCTACATCGGGGCCATGCGGGCAGGGGCGGTCGTGCTGCTCGCACCGGAAGGCAACGAGCGTGCGCTCGACGCCTTCGTCGACCGGTACGACCCCGACGTCACGATCACCGCAGCCGCCGACCACACGGTCATGCACCGGCGTTCCGACGCCGCGCACGACCTGCACCCTGACCTGGCGCTCTTGCTGTCGACGTCGGGGTCGACGGGGTCGCCGAAGCTGGTGCGACTCTCGCACGAGAACCTGCGATCCAACGCCAGCGCGATCGCGTCGTACCTCGGGATCGAACGCACCGACCGGGCGATGCTGTCGCTGCCGCTCCACTACTGCTACGGCCTGTCGATCCTCCACAGCAACCTCGCCAGTGGCGCCGCCGTCGTCCTGAGCGAAGCGTCGGTCGTCGACCGGTGCTTTTGGGACCGGTTCGCTCGGTGGGGCGCCACCAGCCTCGCCGGCGTGCCCCACACCTTCGAGCTCCTCGACCGCGCCGGCTTCGCGAACCTCGACCTGCCCACACTGCGCTACGTCACGCAAGCAGGCGGACGTCTGCAGGCCGACGCGGTGAGGAGGTACGCGCGGTTGGGAGCCGAACGCGGCTGGCGCTTCTTCGTGATGTACGGCCAGACCGAGGCGACGGCGCGGATGGCCTACCTCCCTCCCGAGCTCGCGGAACAGCGCCCCGACGCCATCGGCGTGCCCGTGCCAGGCGGCTCCTTCCGGATCGCCGACCCGGACGCGGAGGGCGCCGGCGAGCTCGTGTACTCCGGGCCGAACGTGATGCTCGGATACGCGACGGCACCGGAAGACCTCGCCGCGGGGCGCTCGGTCGACGAGCTCCACACCGGCGACCTGGCGCGCCAGGCGGACGACGGGTTGTTCGAGATCGTCGGACGTCGGTCTCGGTTCGTGAAGCCGTTCGGTGTGCGCGTCGACCTGGATGCCATCGAGTCGTCGCTCGCGGACGCCGGCATCGCGGCACGCTGCGCGGGCGACGACGATGGGATCGTCGTCGGCGTCGACGGCCGGGCGTCTCCCATCGGCGACGACGAGCTCGTCGCGATGGCGACGGCACCGGCCGGCCTCCCCCGCCATGCCGCGCACGTCGCGCGGTTCGACGTACTGCCCGTCCTCCCGACCGGCAAGACCGACTACCGCGCAATCGCCGCTGCCGTTACCGGCTTCGATGCGCCGACGAGCGACGTACGCGACTGCTTCGAGCGGCTCTTCGACGGACCGGTCGCCGACGGCGACTCGTTCGCCTCGTTGGGCGGCGACTCGATGACGTACGTGGAGATGTCGATCCGGCTGGAGGCGATCCTCGGCGACCTGCCGGACGACTGGCCCCGTCGCTCCGTCGCGTCGCTCGAGCGCCAGGCACGCACCGCGGCGAACAAGGCCGCAGCGGAGGCGGGCTCGCTCCGCTCTCGCCTCGCGTCCGCGTTTCGCACCCGCCGGCTCGAGACCAACGTCGTCCTGCGCGCGGTGGCCATCGTGATCATCGTCGGGTCGCACACGGGGGCGATGAACCTGCGCGGCGGCGCCCACGTCCTCCTCGCGATCGCGGGCTACAACCTCGCACGGTTTCGACTGCGCCCTGGCGTCGATGCCGGCCTGACCACGGCACGCGAGATCCTCATCAGCGCGGGCCGCGTTGCCGTTCCCGCAGTCATGTGGATCGGCGGTCTCGTGGCGATCACCGACCGCTACTCCCTGGCGAACGTCTTCCTCGTCAACTCGCTCGCAGGCGCCGAACGCTGGGGCGAGCGGTGGCAGTACTGGTTCATCGAGGTGCTCGTGCAGCTGCTCGTGGTGACAGCCCTGGCGATGGCCGTCCCTGCCGTCCGGCGCCTCGATCGCGACCACGGGTTCGCTCTCGCCGCAGGCGTCATGTGCGTGGGCCTGGCACTCAGGTTCGATCTGCTCGGCACGTCGAGCGAGCTGCGCCTCATCCACCGCGTCGACTCCGTCTTCTGGCTGTTCGCGCTCGGATGGGCGGCGCACCGGGCCTCCACGACCTTCCAGCGACTGCTGCTGACGGGCGCGATCGCGATCGGCGTGCCGCACTACTTCGAGAGCGGTCGCCGCGAGACCCTCGTCTTCGTCGGTCTCCTTCTGCTCGTGTGGGTGTCGAGGGTCGCCGTGCCCGCGATCGCAGTCGGCGCGGTGTCGGTGCTCGCGACGTCGTCGCTGTACGTGTACCTGACCCACTGGCAGGTGTACCCGCCGCTGGCGGAGCGGTCGCCGGCGATGGCGCTCGTGGTGTCGCTCGGAGTCGGCGTGGCGGTCGCGGAAGCGGTCAGGCGGCTGCCGCCGCTCGCGCGCGCAGCCCGTCGTACGACTCCTTGATCCCGTCGGCGAGAACGGCGAGATCGGGAACCGTGTCGCTGTCGGCGTAGAGGCCGATCACCACGTCACGCTGGTACGACAGCACCCCGATGCTTACGTCGAGGTTCGCCGCCAGGGGAACGACCGGCACGCTCTCCTCGAGGCGCGCGCCGAGCAGGTAGAGCGGGATCGGTGCACCCGGCACGTTCGTGACGACGAGGTTCACGAGAGGCTGGTGGTGGATGACCGCGCTGGCGAGGGTCGGCCCGAGCCCGCCGAGGTGATCGGCTGCGGTCATCAGCGTGGCCATGGTCGTGGCCTGATCCTGCTCCTTCAGCCTCGCCGTGGTCGCAGCCACGACACCGAGCCGCTCGCGGTCGCTCGCGATCTCGACCGGCAGGGGGACGATCAGCGAGGCCACCTTGTTGCCCAGGCCGAGGCGCTGGTCGTCGGTGCGCACCGAGACCGGTACGAGCACGTGCGGCCGGACGTCGATCGCCTCGTCTCGACTCTCGAGCAGGCGCCGTAGGCCGCCGGCGACGATCGTGAGGATCACGTCGTTGACCTTGGTCCCCGCTGCATGACCGGCGTCCTTGAGCTCGTCGAGCGAGAGCGTGATCGCCACCAGCTGCCGCTTCGTTCCGACCTTCTGGTTGAGCGACGTGCGGGGTGCGGTGACGGGACCCGCCGCGAACGAGCTGACGACGGAGCGCAGCTTGCCGACCTGCCGCATGGGCGACGCCAACGACCGGGCCGCCCAACGCGCGGCAGCGACCGGCGCGTCGAACGCGTGCAGCGCGCTGTCGGCGACCAGGGCAAGCGTGGTCGGCGCCGGCGCAGGCGTCCACCCGTCGTCCTCGACGGCCCGGGGCTCCGGCGTGAGGTCGAGCATCGCGGTGGCGACGTCGACGCCCGACACGCCGTCGACCAGGGCGTGGTGGGTCTTCTGGATCATGGCGACCCGAACGTCTTCGAGCCCGTCGACGATCCAGACCTCCCACAACGGGCGTGAGCGATCGAGACGATCCATGTGCAAGGTGCAGGCGAGGTCGAACAACTGGCGCCGGGTTCCCGGAGAGGGCAGCTCGACGAGGCGGACGTGGTGGTCGATGTCGAACGACGGATCATCCACCCACGACGGCAGCCCCATCCGCAGTGGAGGCGTCGCGATCCTCATCCGGAGTCGCGGCACCAGAGGCAGGCGGCTCTGCAGGAGCTTGCGGATCTCGTTGAACCTGATCCTGCCGTCGCCGTCGCGCAGCGGCCCGCCCTCGAAGATGGAGACCGCGCCGACGTGCATCGGCGTCCGCTCGCTCTCGGTGTACAGGAACGACGCGTCGAGGGCTGACAGCCGGGCGGTGATGGTCGGGCTCCTCCCAGGCGACGCACGTCGCGCCGCCCAGACGAGGCTGCGCCCCGAGCGCCGTCACCGGCTAGGGCACAAGGTCCCGATCACGGCCGTCACGTCATCGGTCACAGAAGGTCCGCCAGGCGGCGCTTCAGCCGCGCCGGCGGAGCTCGCTCTCGATGCCCTCGATGATCGAGTGCGCCCGCGACGCAGGTTCGCGTCGGGCGCGTGACTGGGCCTGCCGGATCAGGTCGGCGGCCCGACGAACGTCGTCCTCCAGCTCCGGATCCTTCGACGCGATGGCCTCGAGGCGCTCCGCCGCTCCGTCGAGCTCGTCCGCATCCCAGCGCGACCAGCCGACCGCCCTGTTGAGCTGCTCGTGGACCTTTCGGACCTCGACCCAGTACTCGTTGTCGTCGTCGATGGTCCCGTGCGCCTTGTCGCGCCCCGACCAGGCAGCGACCCGATCGTCGACGGCATCGGCCGCTCCGTCGATCGTGGTGGTGAAGACGTCGGTGACGAATCGCACCAACGCCGTGCCGGCCACGTCCACAACGGGCCGTCCCACCGTCAGCAGGAGCACGACGGCGGCGGCAGCGGCGCCGCGTGCAGCCATCGCTCGCCTGCGCTCCGCAGCCAACCTGGCGACCAGCCGGCTCCACTCCGCGTCGACGTCCACGGGCACCGCCGCCGCGGCCGCCGCGACCACGGAGCGAACCTCCTCGTCGCGCGGGTCGAGCGACTCCACGTCGGCGCTCACGCTTCGATCTCCTCTCTCGGATCCATGCTGCTCAAGCGAGCGCGCCCGTGGCGCAGCAGTGATCGCACCGTTGACTCCTCCACGCCCAGGAACCGCGCAACTTCCCCCACCGGCTGATCGAGCAGGTAATAGAGGGCGACGACGGCCCGTTGCTGCTCGGGAAGCTCGGCCACCATCGGACCGACGTCGAGCCGCTCGTCGCTCGTCGGTGACGTAGGCGGCGGCGGTACGAGTCGCGGCAAGGCCGCCTGGAGCCTGGCCCGGCCCCGGTGCTGGTTCTTGATGCGGTTGATGGCCGCGTGACGCACCCACCCGGCCGGACTCTCCAGTGCAGCGACCTTCCCCCAATGCCTGTACGCCTGGAGGAAGGCTTCCTGCACGGCGTCCGCCGCCGCGTCGCGGTCGCCCGCCACGACGGTGAGGGCCTGCACGAGGGACGCGAACTCCTTGCGAAAGAGCGCCTCGAAGTCGTCGGCCCTCGCAGATCGCAGCCTCATACGACCCGGAACACCCCGCGGCCGGCGAAAACGTGCAACGGGATCAGCGGCGTCGTCGGACCGCGTATTCGCGGGCGAGCCGTGGGCCGAGGATCCCGCCCGTCGGGTCGTCGACGGCCGGTGCGACGAAGTCACCGATCGACGCCCGGAGCTCGTCGAGCAACGCGGTCCGCCAGCGATCGCGGTCGACGACGCGGGTGCGGATGGCGTGGCGCCGCCGGAGATCCCGCAGAGCTGCCGGGCCGTGGCGGAAGAACGCCTCCGCCCCCTCGGCGTCACGCCTGAGGGCGGGGTGCTCGAGCGGCGGACGCGCGCCGGTCGCCGCTGCGAGGAGCATCGGAAGGACGCCGGACGAGGCGCCGGACAGGAGCCGGTGGAGCCCCTTCCCGAACGCGCCGAGCGGCCCCACGGTCGCGACGGCGGCGGGCGAGGGGCCGCAGATCGGCGCAGGCATCCGATGTGAGGCGTCGGCGACGGTGGCGGACCACAGCAGCCGGGTCAGCGCCGCGTAGCCCTCACTGCACGCGATCCCGCGAGGCGAGCTCATCCCGACGCCGAGATGCGGGAAGCAGCCGTACACCCGCCGGCCGCGCACCGCCGGTGGCGCCTCTCGGGCCACGGAGACCACAATGCCGGCCGTCGAGTCGTCGACGACGATCGTCGACCACCGCCCCTCTGCCGTCATCGAAGCGTTGAGACCCGGACCGAGTGCCACGACGAGGTCGGCCTCCCGGTCGGCTGCGGCGTCGCCCGAAGCGTGCACCTCCCAACGCACCGTCGCCACCGTCGCCCCCCGGCGAACGTCTTTGGGCGTCGCGCCGGTCTCGGCGGCGCGAGCGTGCTGAGCCAGACGGCGGCGGAGGTCGATGGCTTTGCCGATGTAGACGAGCTCGCCATCCCCCGCGAGGAGGAAGTACACGCCGGGCGCAGCCGGAGCCTCCTTCGCCGCAGCTCTGAGCACGTCCACGGCGGGAGTGTTAGCGCGTCCGCCTCTCGCCCGCTCGGAGCTGCTCCGCGAGACGCTCGACCTCGCGCTCGAGCCGCGCGAGCCGCTCGTCGTGATCGGCCGGAGAACCGTCGCCATGCTCCGGCGCCGCGACCGCCCACGGGTTCTCGCCCAGTCGTTGCACGTGGCGGCGCAGGCTCCTCTCGTCGAGGGACAACGCGGCGAACATCGAGGCGATCGCCTCCGGCGCAGACGGTCCACCCATGGCCAGCACGAGGTGCTCCGTGCCGATCCTCGGGTGGCGCATCTCGCTCGCAGCCCGTGCCGCACCACGCAGGACGGCAACGGCGTCGTCGTCGAGCACCCGATCCCCACCCGACCGAGCGGTCGACGGGCGGGGCGACTTCCTCCGCGGCACCTGACCAGAGGGCGGGAGCTCGACGCCCAGGTCGCGCAGCACCCGCGCACCGAGGTTCTCGCCGTGGTCGACGATGCCTCCCAGGAGGTCGAACACGCTCACCTCGCGACCGTCCGCGATCGCCCGCCGCTCGACGTCATCGAGGATCGACGCGAGCCGAGGTGTCACGCCGAGCCCGGCAGCCGCGGGATTCGACGAGATCCGTCGCCACCCGCCGCCGGACGGGTCGCTGATCGCCGTGACCGAATCGACGACACCACGCAGCGCCGCCTGACAGACGGCGGAGATCGAGATGCCGGTGGCCCGCGCCGCAGCTTCCAGATCATCCGGGAGGTAGACGTTGACCTTGCCCATGTGGTTACTGTAACCCCATGTCTAACCCCATGACGGGTGCCTTTGATCCGTTCGCCGATCTTGCAACGACGGCAGCGGGTCTGACGGATTTCCCTTCCGTGGCCGGCGTCCAGCTCGCGCATGTGGGTGCCGACGGGTGCCTCACCGAAGCGGCGGCCGGCACGGCCGACGCCGAGACCGGGCGCCCCGTCACGACCTCGACGAGGCTCCGTCCCGGTTCGATCACGAAGCTGCTCACAGCGACGATGGTGATGCAGTGCGTCGACGACGGGCTCGTCGCGGTGGACGAGCCGGTCGGACGATGGCTGCCCGAGGCGGCGCTCGACGACCGGATCACCGTCCTCCACCTCGTCGCGCACTCCTCGGGCATCGACGCCGGCGATCTGTTCGTCGACACCGGCGACGATCCGGGTGCGCTCGAACGTTATGCCGCACTTCTGGCCGACCGTGATCTGCTGTTCGCGCCCGGCGCGACGTTCAGCTATTGCAACGCCGGCTTCGTGCTCGCCGGGCTGCTCGTCGCCCGCCTCCGTGGCGAGACGTGGGAGGACGTCGCCCGCGACCGCGTGTTCGACTCGCTGGGGATGGAGTCGACGCGGTTCGACAGCGGGAGCGAGACGGATGCGACGTTCGCCGCCGGAGGCGATGTCGCGAGGGGCCACCTGATCGGGCCGGACGGCCTGCGGCCCGTCGCTCACGGCACCCTCTCCGCCGACCCGATGTGCACGCGAGGCCTCGCCCCCGCTGGGGCCACCCTCGTCAGCACCGCAGCCGATCTGGCTCGCTTCGCCGCGGCCCACCTCGAGGGCGCCGCGCCACGCGTCCTGTCGGCGGCGTCTGCGAGGGCGATGCGCCAGCTCCATGCACGCGCTCCAGGAGGTGTGACGAAGATGCGGGGCGTCGGCATGGCGTGGCAGGTCTGGGACCACCCGACGGGGACGATCGTCCGGATCGGGGGCGCGAACCCCGGGCAGTCGGGGGTCGTCGCACTCGATCCGAACACCGACCAGGTGCTCGTCGCCCTCACCAACTCCGACCAGGGCGTCAACATCGTGACCGCGATGATCGACGGGTTCGGTCCTGCCGCGACGGCGGACGACGAGCCGGCGCCCGCCGACATGACGCCGTACGCCGGCACCTACGCCAACGCCGAACTGACGATCGACATCGAGCCATCCGACGATGGCGGCGGCCTCACGGCGAGACTCGTCGACAGCTCCGAGATGCGGGTCGGGGCGACGTCGTCGTCGGCGCAGGTCGCCTCCGGCCTCCCCGACCCGAAGGCGTTCGTCGGCATGTCGTCACCTCTGTCGCCGATCGACCGCACCACGTTCGCCAGCCCGCTCGGTCCCGTGGCGTTCCTCCGCCTCTGCGACGAGGAACGACCGTCGCACATCCGCCTGCGCATGCGCGCGCTTCGCCGCGTCGGCTGACGCCGAAGGCGGCGTTCAGATCTGGTCGCGCACGTTCCACCCCGCCGGTGGGCGTACGTCCTGCGGCGGGATGGGCGGATCCCACGCCCCGTCGACGAAGCGGCGAACGACCCGCGCCGGCGACCCGGCGATCACGCAGTGATCGGGGACGTGGCCTCGCACGACGGACCCAGCGCCCACCGTGACGTTCCGGCCGATGCTGGTGCCCGGGAGCACGGTCACGCCCGCGCCGAGCCACGACCCCGTGCCGATCCGCACCGGCGCCTCCGCCGGCCACTGCCGGGTGATCGGGACGTCGATCTCGTTGTACGTGTGGTTGTGGTCGGTGATGTAGACGTTCGGGCCCGTCGTCACGTCGTCGCCGATCTCGATCGACTGGCGGCCGATGATCGACGACCCGCGACCGATGTTGCAGCGGTCGCCGATGCGGATCACGGGATCGGCGTCGGGGTCGAGCGGCTCGCCCGGCATCCCGACCGACATGCTCACCTGCGGCCCGAGGAGGGTGCCTGCGCCGATGGTGATCCACCGCTCCCCGAAGACGGCCCCAGGAGGGAACGCTATGCAGCTCGCCGTGCCCATCGACCGGTAGCGCCGGCCCCGCTCGTCGTCGGGCGACACCGCACCGACCGCGCTGATCCACGCCCAGCCTCGGTGGATCAGCGCGGCCGCGATCTTCCGCGACCGCGTCGACAGCTGGTCTGGAGCGAACACGGCGCCACCGTATTCAGCGAGCGGCCGCCTCGAGGACCGCACACACCGGGTTGCGTGTTTACGATCGCCGGATGCGCGCTGTGGTGCTCCAGGGAGAACGATCCGTCTCGGTGGAGGAGGTCCCCGACCCGACGCTCCCCGGGCCCGACGGGGCGATCGTCACGATCGACCGGACGGCGATCTGCGGATCCGACCTGCACCTGTACCACGGCTCGATGGGCGGGGCGGGCGTGCGCCTCGGCCACGAGTTCGTCGGAACGATCTCGGAGGTGGGGCCCGAGGTGCGCACACTCGCCGTCGGCGACCGCGTGCTGGTCTCCGGCGTGATCGGCTGCGGCCACTGCCTCGCCTGCCTCTCCCGCGACCCGGTCGTGTGCACGGGCGGCGGCGTCAAGGTGTTCGGAACGAACCTCGACCTCCCCGGCGGACAGGCCGAGGCCGCGGCGGTTCCGGCAGCTGACGTCTTCGCGCTGAAGATCCCCGAGGCGATCACGACGGAGCAGTCGGTACTGCTCACCGACATCCTCCCGACGGGGTACCTCGGAGCGCAGCGGGCCGACATCGAACCGGGTTCGACGGTCGTCGTCATCGGCCTCGGTCCGGTGGGGATCTTCGCCCTGCAGTGCGCCCAGCTGTTCGGGGCATCCCGGATCCTCGCGGTCGACATGGTCCCCGACCGGCTGGCGCGGGCCGAGGAGCTCGGCGCGGAGCCGGTCGACGCGAGCAAGGGCACGGCAGCTCACGTGATGGAGCTGACCAAGGGGCGCGGCGCTCAGTCGGTGATCGAGGCGGTCGGCGCCGACCAGACGATCCTCGACGCGCTGCTGTGCGCGGCGCCCGGCGGCACCGTCTCGGTCATCGGCGTGAGCATGAACCTCGCGCTGCCGGTGCCGATGCCGCTCCTCCTCTTCCGCCGCCTCACCCTGCGAACCACCCTCGCCTCGGTGCCGGTGACGTGGGAGGCGCTCCTGCCGCTGGTGGCTTCGGGGCGGCTGCATCCGGAGGACGTCTTCACGCACCGCCTCGGGCTCAGCGAGGCCGCGGAGGGGTATCGGGTGTTCGACAACCGGGAGGACGGCGTCCTAAAGGTGCTCCTCGACCCGAAAGGCTGAGCCTTCGCCGGAAGGGTGCGCGAGGCTCGACGGCGAAGGATTGCCGGGGTCAGGTCGTGGATAGGCATCGCATCATGGATGAGGAGCTGCCCGTCGCCACACGCGGCGACGAGCAGCCACGAGCGTCAGGCGACACGCGGGCGACGTATCGCGCCGCTGCGGGCGCGCTCGCGGCGGTCCTGCTCAGCCTCATCCTCGGTCGCGGCTACGGGATCGAGCTTCCGGCCGCGGGTGCGAGCGAACGCCGCGTCGAAGGCGAATGGGTCTCGGTGCCGTGGCAGCTGGTCTCGAGCGCGACACCCAACGAGCTCCATCTCGCGGTCGACGCCTCGGCCTGCGCTCGCGTCGTGAGCTACGAGGTCAGCGAGAGCCCGACGACGGTGCGGGTGACCGTGTGGCGGCGCCAGCCCCACACCCGCTGCACCCAGCTGTCGGTGGTCGTGCGCCTCGACGCCCCGCTCGGGGCGCGGAACGTGGAGGACGGCGGCGTCATCGCCGTCGACTGAATCGCCGCCTTCGTTCCGTCACCCGATCGAGGTCGGCGGGGGTGTTGACGTTGAGCAGCTCGTCGTCGAGCGCCGCGATCACGACGCCGGCGCGCAGGGCCTTAGGTAGCGACCTCGTGCGGCGGTCCCCGGCTGCGACGAGCGCACGCGCGGCTTCCACGGCTGCGGCGCGGGGATATCGGGCGCACAGGGGCTGGACCTGGCCGTCGAGGTCAGCGGCGACGACGGCGGGGCGAGGGTCGTCGACCAGACGTGCGACGACGGATGAGGCGTTCGGCAGGTCGCACGCGAGGACGACGACTTGGTCGGTGTCGAGCGCATCGCACCCAACCGCGATCGCCCCGAGCGCTCCCTCGCCGTCGTCGCGCACGATCGCGCCGGACTCGCCGAGCGCGGGAAGCGGCGTCTCTGCGCGAGCGACGACGACCACGGGATCGCACCCCGCGATGCGCAGGATCTGCACCGCGCGCTCGACGAGGGACTGGCCGCCGATCATCGCGGTCGCCTTCGGTGCGCCGAACCTCCGCCCGGCACCACCGGCGAGCACGACGCCGCCGACGGCGCCTGTACCGCCGGTACCGCCGGTACCGCCGGTACCGCCGACGCCGATTCTCCGCGGCGCCGGTGTCACTCGACCCGTTCGAGGGTCACGACCGCGTTGTAGTCGGGCACCTTCGATCGAGGCTCGCGATGCTCCGGGCCGGCGCCGATCAGCACGTTCCCTTCTGGCCAGTGCACCTGCAACGTGCGCGCCGGGAGCTTCGCGAGGCG
This sequence comes from Acidimicrobiales bacterium, assembly GCA_035540495.1. Taxonomy (GTDB): domain Bacteria; phylum Actinomycetota; class Acidimicrobiia; order Acidimicrobiales; family CADCTF01; genus DASVEG01. The sequence goes on along the minus strand of DATLGL010000063.1, from coordinate 125,400 downwards.
CACCGTGCCGACGAGAGCACCGGTGTCGCTCACCAGCCTCACCCGATCGCCCTCGCCGAGACCCCGAGCCGATGCGTCCGCCTCGTCGATGAAGACCGCGTCGCGGCTCGCGCCGGTCAGCGGGTCGTGCGCAGCCTGGATCATCGAGTTGAACTGCTTGCCGCGGCGCGTCGACACGAAGTAGGCGCCGTCGGGAAGTTCGATCGCCGGCGGCTCGACCGGGGTGAACCGGCCCCGACCTGACGTCGTCGGGAAGGCACCGCCCCGTGCGAGGTGGCGTCCGCCCCATTGCACGCTGTCGCCGGTCTTCTCGAGCGTCTCGATGCCCGAGTACGACGGCACGACGCGCGCGATCTCCTCCCGCAGCGATCGGTTCGTCGGCCACGAGAACGCACGCTTCAGGTCAGGACGAACGCGCATCGCGAGGTCGGCGAACACCCGCCACTCGCTGCGCGCCTCCGCCACCCGATGACCTGGGATCTCGGGCGAGAACGCGATCCGCCGCTCGGTGGTCGTCTCGGTGCCTCCGCCCTCCTGCTCGTACCGCGTGGCGACCGGCAGGAGGATGACCTCGCCGACGTCGGGCTCCACCAGCATCTGGCTGGTGAGGACGATGTCGTGGTGCACCCGCAGCGGCACGCGGCGCAGGGCTCGCTCGACCCGTGGCGGATCGGGCAGCACGTCGAGGAAGTTGCCGCCCGACATGTAGAGGACGTCGAGGCGTCCGTCGTCGGCCGCTTCCACCATCTCGGGCGCGGTGAGTCCGGGAGCCGACGGCACGGCGAAACCCCACAGAGCGGCGAAGCGGCGAGCGTTCTCCTCGTCGACGGGCACGCCTCCCGGGAATGCCGTCGAGTACGCGCCCATCTCCGCCCCGCCCTGCACGCCGGAGTGCCCGCGGATCGGCATGAGGCCCGCCCCGTCGCGACCGACGTTGCCGCGGGCGAGCCCGAGGTTGACGATCGCCTGCACGCCGGCCACCGACTCTCGGTGCTGGGTGATACCCATCGACCAGACGAGGATCGCGGTGCGAGCCTCGGCGTACGCATCGACGAACGCGTCGAGCTGCGCGCGAGTGAGCCCGCTCGCGGCGAGCAGGTCGTCGAGCGGCTGCCGGTCGAGCGCGGCGACGAGTTCGTCCCATCCGTCGGTGTGGGCCGCGATGAACCCGGCGTCGACCGCGCCGCGTTCGATCAAGAGCTTCAGCGCCGCGTTGCAGAAGGCGACGTCTCCACCGGGCCGGACCGGCACGTGGACGTCGCAGATCTTCGTGCCGAACAGCGCCGACTCGGTGCTCGACGGCACCCAGTACGTGTCGAGCCCCGGCTCGAGGTACGGGTTGACCACGGCGACCTTGGTGCCGTCGCGCTTGGCCTCGTACAGGTACTTCATGAAGACCGGCTGGTTGTTCGCGGGGTTCGAGCCGATGAGCACGATCAGGTCGCTCTCGAGCACGTCGACGAACGAGCACGTGGTCGCCGCAGCACCGATGGCCTCCTTCAAGGCCACGGTTGACGGCGCGTGGCAGACGCGGGCTGCGGAGTCGACGCTCGCGACGCCCATGGCTCGGGCGGCCTTGCCCGCGGCGTAGTACACCTCGTTGGTGATGCCGCGGCTCGTGAGGTAGATCGCGGTTCGGTCACCGCCCGCGTCGCGGATCCGCTGCGCGATCGTCGACATCGCCTCGTCCCAGCTGATGCGCGAGAACCCGCGCTCCCCCGCCCGCCGCCGCATCGGATGTCCCAAGCGGCCGAGCGAGCGCAACTCCGCGCCGCTGCGGCCGGCGAGCGCTCCGGCGTCGGCGAGCACCGACGGGTCGATCGCGTCGGCCGTGTTCACCGCGAGCAGCTTCAGTCGGGTGGTGCAGAGGTGGACGCCGTCGATCGTCCAGTCCTTGAACCCGGCGACGCCGAGCGCGCAGCCGTCGCACACGCCCTTGCGCAGCACTTGCCAGCCGTAGATCGGATGGCGCCGGTTCTCCCAGACGACCTTCACCATCTCGAGGTAGTGGTTGGGCTTCTGCACCCCGGAGCCGATGCCGTAGGGGTGGAGCCCGACCCAGGTCGAGCGGTTCCACCGCCGCGCTCCCCGGCCGACGTTCATGCGACGACTCCCTCGCCTGTGTACACGGTCATCCGATCTCCTCGGAGGAAGCCCACCAGCGTGAGGTTCGCCGCGTGCGCCGTTGCGACGGCGAGCGACGACGGCCCGCCCACCGCAGCCAGCAGCGGGAATCCGGCGGCCCAAGCCTTCTGCACCATCTCGAGGCTGACGCGGCCACTGAGGAACAGCCCGCTCGCCGACGCAGGAAGAGCACCGTCGAGCAGCAGCCGCCCGACGACCTTGTCGGCTGCGTTGTGGCGTCCGATGTCTTCGCGCACGCAGGTGATCTCGCCTGACTCGAGGTCGAAGGCCGCGGCCGCGTGGACGGAACCGGTGCGGTCGAAGAGCGGCTGCCGCGCCCGCACCGCCTCTGCGACCCGGGCGAGCGTCGACGCGTCGACCCGCGCAGCTGCGGCCGGCGTCGCCGGGAGCGGCTCGAGCCTCGCCGTGATCTGCTCGATCGCCGTCGACCCGCACAGCCCGCACGACGTCGTGGTCGTCGACAGACGCTCGGCTGGCCGAGGCGCCCGACCACCCGTCGACACGGTGACGACGTTGAACTCGGTGTCGACCGCGGATCCCGTCGCGCAGTAGCGGATGTCGCGCACGGGCGCACCGTTCAGCAGCCCTTCGGCGAAGCAGTAGCCCGCTGCGAGCTCGAAGTCGTGACCCGGCGTGCGCATGGTCGTCGTCACCAGGTGCCCGTCGAGGCGGATCTCCATCGGCTCCTCGACGACCACGTCGTCGGGCATGCGGCGGCCCCCACCCCCTCCCGACCGATCGGCGTCGATCCGTTGCACCATGACCTGCTCGGCGCGGCGCCGGCCCATGCGACCGACGCTACCGGTCGCTCTCGACGACGATGCCGAAGGCGGCGAAGGTCAGCAGTGCGAGCGGTACGACCTGTGCCTCGTCGATGACGGCGCCCTTGAGGTGCTCGGCTCCCCGGAGGTCGGTCAGCGTCGAACCGGCCAGCCGGGCGCCTCGCATGTCGGCCTTGGTGAACTGCGCCGTCGTCAGATCACACTCGACCAGCTCCGCCTCGGGCAGCTTCGCCTGGTACAGGTCGGTGTCGACGAGCGACGAACGGGCGATGCGCAACCGCTCCGCCGAGACCATCCGGAGGTTGGCGGCGTCGAGCTTGCAGTCCTCGAACACGACGTCCCGCAACCGAGCGGACGAGAGATCGACGCCGGCGAGCCGCGAGTCACGGATCACCACCCGCGTGAACGACGCCTCGGTGAGGATCGCGCCCGACAGCTCGCACCGCTCGAGCACGCAGTCGGTGAGCTGGAGGCGGTCGAGATCCGCGCCGGTGAGCACCACGTTCGAGAGCCGGCACCGCGTGATGTCGACGTTCCGCGCCTCGGCACCGCTGAGATCGGCGTGGGCGACCGAGAGGTCGGAGACGTCCGCCTCCTCCTCGAGATCGAACCCGTCGACCTCGGTCAGCTCCTCTGGCAGCCGCGGCTCGCTTCGCACGCGGGCGACGCTACGGGGTGGTGCGCGTCCCCGTCCGCTGGAGGCGGAACCACCGGAAGCCGTACGGCTGCAGCTTCACCTCGATGTGCGGCTCGGCGAGCTCGTGCACGGGCTCCGACTCCTCGAGGAGGTCGACGAGCCGGTCGAAATCCGCCGCGTCGTCGATCGGCACCCGCACGTTGCACGGCTCGACTCCGAGGTTGTGCAAGACGACGATGGCGCTGCGCTCCCAGTCGCAGCGGTGCGCGAGCACGGCGGGGGATCCCGTCGTCTCGATCAAGGTGACCTTCCCCCACCCGATCTCGGGACACTCGCGGCGGCGGCGGATCACCCGCTCGAACCAGTTGAGCAGCGAGTCGCGGTCGCGGCGCTGGTCGGCGACGTTCACCGCGAGCGGCGAGAAGCGGCCCTCGACCACCGGTCGCGTCAGCTGCGACGGCCGCGCCGACGAGAAGCCGCCGTTGCGCTCGTCGGTCCACTGCATCGGGGTGCGGACGCTCAGACGGCCGTCGATGTCGAGGTTCTCCCCCATGCCGATCTCCTCGCCGTAGAAGAGCACCGGGGTGCCCGGCAGCGAGAACAACAGGCTGTAGACGAGGCGTATCCGATCAGGATCACCGTCGACCATCGGGGGCAGCCGCCGCCGTAGCCCTCGCCCGAAGAGCTGCATGTCTTCCTCGGGACCGAACGCGGCGAAGACCTCCTCCCGCTCCTTGTCGCTCAGCTGGTCGAGCGTGAGCTCGTCGTGGTTGCGGACGAACACCGCCCATTGCCCCTCGTCGGGGAGCGGCGGGCGATCGCCCAGTACCTTCCGGATCGGCTTCGCGTCGTGTCGCGCCAGGGCAAGGTACATCGCCTGCATCAAGGGGAAGTCGAACGACATCTGGAGCTGGTCGTCGTCGCCGAAGTAGGCGCGGAGATCGTTGGCCGGGAGGTTCACCTCGCCGAGCAGCAGCGCGTCGCCCTTCCGGCGCGAGATGAACGCCCGCAGGTCGCGCAGCACCTCGTGAGGGTCGAGCGTCGGTGCGTTTCCGCCCGCCTCCCCCGTTTCGAGCAGGTAGGGCACGGCGTCGACCCGGAACCCGTCGACGCCGAGCTGCAACCAGAACCCGGCGATCTTGGTGATCTCGTCGCGAACCGCCGGGTTGGCGATGTTGAGGTCGGGCTGGTGGCCGTAGAAGTGGTGGAGGTACCACTGCTCCGTCCGCTCGTCGTAGGTCCAGATGCTGTCTTCGGCGTCGGGGAAGACGACGGCGTTCTCCGGCTCCTTCGGCTTCTCGTCCGACCACACGTAGAAGTCGCGGTAGCGAGCGGTGCGGCTGCGCCTCGCGTCCCGGAACCACGGGTGACGGTCACTCGTGTGGTTGACGACGAGGTCGATGATCACCCGCATCCCGCGGTCTTTCGCGGTGCGCACGAGCGCCACGAAGTCCCCGAGCGACCCGAGCGTCGGATCGACGCTGTAGTAGTCGGCGATGTCGTAGCCGTCGTCGCGGTTCGGCGACGGGTAGAACGGCATCAGCCACAGGCAGCTGACGCCGATGCCCGCGAGGTAGTCGACCCGTTCGATCAACCCTGTGATGTCGCCCCTGCCGTCGCCGTCGCTGTCGAGGAACGTCTCGATGTCGAGGCAGTAGACGACCGCGTTCTTCCACCACAGATCGCTGGTGCGGGCGGTGCTCATCCCCGAAGCTCGGGCAGGACCTTGTCGCCGTAGGCGTCGAGGAAGGCGTCCTGGGTCTGGCCGACGTGGTGGATGTACACGCCGTCAGCACCCATCGCCAGGATGTCGTGGAGACGCGCCGCGTGCTCCCCGAGGTCGGCCGACACCAGCACCGAGTCGCGCACCGCCTCCGGAGCGACGTGCTGAGAGATGTCGTCGAACTGCTCGGGCAGCTCGAGGTTCCACGCGATCGTCGACGCGAAGATGTTGCTGCGCCACTGATCGTGCGCGATTGCGAGCGCCTCGTCCTCCGTGTCGGCCCACGAGACGTGGACCTGGACGTACACGGGCCGCCCGACCGTGTCGGCCTCCCGGAACGCGCCGATCACCCGGCGCAGCGTCTCCGGCGGCTGGTTCACCGTGATGAGGCCGTCGGCCCACTCGGCCACGAGCCGGGCGGTCTGCTCGGAGACGGCTGCTCCGATGAGCTTCGGCATCTCCTGCGGCAGCGACCACAGCTTCGCCCGATCGACCGTGACCAGACCGCGGTGGGTGACCTCCTGACCGCGGAGCAGGCGACGCATCACGTCGACGCACTCGAGCAGCCGGGCGTCGCGCGTCGGCTTGTCGGGCCACCGATCGCCCGTGATGTGCTCGTTCATCGCCTCACCCGAGCCGAGCGCGGCCCAGAACCGGCCCGGGAACATCTCGCCGAGCGTCGCGATCGCCTGGGCGACGACCGCAGGGTGGTAGCGCTGCCCGGGCGCGGTGACGATCCCGAACGACAGCTCGGTCGCCTGCAACGCCGCGCCCAGCCACGACCAGGCGTAGCCGGAGTGGCCCTGACGCTCGCTCCACGGCGCGAAGTGGTCGGAGCACATGGCCGCGTCGAACCCCACCTCCTCTGCCCGAACGACGGCGCGCAGGAGCCCGCTGGGTGCGATCTGCTCGTGGGAGGCGTGGAACCCGACGGTTGCCATGGAGCCACCCTTCCCCGGCGATCACCCGCGTAAGGCCATGGCCGATGGAGCCGGTGTAACGAAGCGATGAACTTTCGGAAACGGTGTTTCCTTCCGTTTCCGGGTCGGGTATCACACGTGTCACATGGCGCGCATCGAGGCGGAGCTGACCATCGACCACGGGCGAGCGATCGTTTCGCTCGGCGGCGCGCTCGACGTCTCGAACGCGCACCGGCTCGGAGCGCTCCTCCGCCGACTCGTCACCGAGGGGTGCAGCGACATCGTGGTCGACCTCTCGACGGCCTCCGCGATCGACGGATCCGGCATCGGCATCCTGCGAGGCGCCGCCCGTGCCGTCGAGCGCAGCTGCGACGGCCGGCTCCGCTTCCGGAACGCACCGGCCGCGTTGCTCGACACGCTGCTGTCGTCCGGCCTCGTCGAGCACGAGGAGCCCTCCGGGGAGACGCCTCAGCCCGCCGTCACGAAGCCAGCGCGCGAACCGCAGCCGCCGTCGCTTCGTCAGCCGGGAAGAACGACTCGATCGCGAGTTCCTCGACCCTGACGTCGAGCGGCGAGCCGAACACGGTCATCGTCGAGAAGAACGACAGCCGTTCGCCCGAGTCGAGCCGGAGCACCATCGGCAGCGCGGCGCCGGGGTGTCCGTCGCCCGCTCCGACGGCGGCGTTGCGCACCGCGCGATGCACCGCCTCGTAGCCCAGCACCTCGTGAAGAAGGGCGCCCAGATCGCCATCGCCCGACGCTGCGACCTGCCGTCGTAGCCGGACGACCAGGTGCGCGGCGTACTCGTCGAAGTTGACGAGCAACCGCGCGAGGGCCGGCGGGGTGGAGGCTGGCCCGGACGACGTTCACCGGCGGCTCCGCAAGCTCCGCCGGCAGCAGCGCGACGAACGCCGCCACGCCGCGGTTCGCAGCGACCATGTTCCACTGCCGGTCGACGACGAGCGCCGGGTTCGGCTCCATCCCGCGCAGGATGACGTCGATCGCGTCCCGCACCGGTTCGAGGTCGGGCTCGTCGAGCGACCGCTCGCGAAAGGTCGGCGCGAAGCCCGCGGCGACGAGGAGGGCGTTGCGGTCGCGCAAGGGGACGTCGAGCTCTTCGGCCAGGTGCAGCACGAGCTCGCGGCTGGGCTTCGACCGCCCGGTCTCGACGAAGCTCAGGTGCCTCGCCGAGACGCCGGCTTGCACGCTGAGGTCGAGCTGGCTCATCCGCCTCTGGGCACGCCACCACCGCAGCAGGTCGCCGACGGTCGGGGCGTGGGCCGGACGGCCGGCGTCGATGCGAGGCAGCGCCATGGGCCGAACGTACCGAGCGGGCGGAGCGGGGACGACTACCTGGCAGGTAATCGCATCGACGACGTTGCCCGCGCACGCTGAGGCCATGACCTCCACCACCTCCACGGCCCGATCCGATCGCGCACTTCGCACCGTGTTCCTCGTCGACACCGCCACCTGCCTCGCAACGGGCACGCTGCTGACGGTCGCACCGGCGACAGTCGCCGACGTCCTTGACACCGACGCCGGCACGGGCTTGATCCGCGGCGCTGGGATCGCGCTGCTCGCCTACGTCCCTCTGCTGGTCGTGCTGGCCGGATCGGCGGGACGGACCCTGCGGACGGGGGCGATGGCGACGGCCGCCGGCGACGGCGCGTGGGTTGGCGGCAGCGTGCTGCTCGTGGTCGCGGGCGCCTCCGGCGGCCTCGGAGATGCGCTCGTGCTCGCCGCCGCAGCGGTCGTCGGCGCGATCGGCAGCGCCAAGCTCGTCAACGTGCGGGCTGCCTCGGTGCCCACTCCGCCGGTGACGAACCTGGCCGCTGGGGCGGGGTGAGCCACCCGGTCTCGACTCCGTCGAGCTCGAACGCGGGCCGCACGTGACGAACCCGGCCCCACGGTGACGTCTCGAACAACGCGAGGTACGGCTCGACGACCGCCGGACCCGGCTCCGCCACGGCGAGCCCGCTCTCGCGGTCGACGCGCCCGAGGTCGTCGATCCAGGCGGCGGTGCGGGCGAGCGACACCCGCACCGACCGCCCCCGTCCGTCCGACCGCCGCTCGGTGAGCGCTCGCACCACGCCCAGCGCGAGCAGGTAGGCGGTGGCGTGGTCGAGCAACTGCATCGGAAGCGGCGTCGGACGGTCGGTGCCGGCCGCCACCATGCCTTCGGCCGCGATGCCGCTCGCCATCTGCACGAGGCTGTCGAATCCCCGCCGGGTCGCCCACGGGCCTGCGCTGCCCCAGGCGGAGAGGCTGCCGGTGACGAGGCCGGGACGCAGGCGGTGCAGGTCGTCGTCGCCGAGGCCGAGCCGGGCCAGCGAACCCGGCCGGAAGCCGTGGACGACGACGTCCGCGCGCGCCACGAGCGCCTCGAACGCGGCCCGATCGTCCCCCGATCGAAGGTCGAGCACCGCAGCGCGCTTGCCGAAGCCGGTGTCGACGCTGACGACCGGCACCTCTGCGAACCCCGGGGGCTCCACGCGGAGCACCTCCGCTCCGAGGGCGGCGAGCATCTTCGCTGCCGTCGGTCCGGCGATCACCCTGGTGAGATCGAGCACGCGGACGCCGTGGAGCGGACGCAGCGCGTGCGAACTGGCCGGCGAGGCCCCTTCCGGGCCGGCCGCACCGGGGGGATGGATGTAGACGAGCGGCAACGAACGCACCTGCGAGCCGTGCGGATGCACCGACCAGTCGTCGCGCGTGCGCATGACCGCGGCCGCTCCGCCCGCGGCGACGACCGCCTCCTGGACCTCTTCGCCGGATCGCTCGCGGATGGCCGCCACGAACGCCCCACGCTCCTCGGCCACCCGGAGCACACGGCACGCAGCGGCGCGATGGTGCGGGTACACGGTGTGGATCCGGATCCAGCCGTCGGCGCAACGATGGTCGCCGGTGAGTGGATCAGGCCAGGAGAGGTCTGCGTCGGCGGTGAGGTACCGCTCGCTCCGGCAGGCCAGCGCGGCATGCAGACGGTCGACCGCGACCGGCCGCGGAGCGCGGCCCGTCCGCGCCGCGAGGTGCTCCGACGCGGCGAGGCCCAGCGCGCCGACGACGGCGGCGGACACATCGGTGACCCGGAACGTCGACGCGAGAGCGTGCTGCGGGCCGGCGAACGACACCTCGCCGAGGAGCGAAGCGTCGCCGTCGACTGCCGTCCAGAGCTGCCGGAGGGCGTCTGCGCTCACACCGGTCCGCGGCGGGCGTGCGAGTCGAGGATCGACGCCACGGCTGCGGTGAGGTTCCGTGCGGTCGGCACGTGGAGGAACTCGTTCGGGCCGTGGGCGTTCGTGCCCGGCCCGAGGACGCCGGTGACGACGAACTGCGCGTCGGGGAACTTCTCGCCGAGCATGCCCATGAACGGGATCGTGCCGCCCTCGCCCTCCGCTCCGGCCGGGTTGCCGAAGCAGTCGATCGACGCACGTTCGATCGCATCCGCGAGCCACGGCGACGTGGGCGGTGCGTCCCAGCCCGGCGCGCTCTCGAGCCGGTCGATCGACACCTTCACCCCGTACGGCGGGTCGGCTGTCAGCGCAGCGGCAACGGCCTCGCGGGCAGCGACGTCGTCGGCCCGCGGCGGCACGCGGATCGACAACGTCAGCGCGGTGTGGGGACGCAGCACGTTGCCGGCGTCAGCGAGCGGTGGTATCCCACCGACGCCGGTCACCGACACCGCCGCCTTCCACGTCCGCCCGAGGAGAGCGTCGACCGCGTTGTCGACCATGAGGCGGGCGCCATCGACGAGCGGGTAGCGGTTCCACACCTCGTCGCCGAGCACCTCGGCCGCGACCTTCGCCTGCTCGACCCGCTCCGCGGGTATCTCGACCTGCAGCTCGGGAAGCAGCACGTCGCCAGTCGCCTCGTCCTCGATCCGCGAGAGCAGCGAGCGGAGGATGCGGAAGCTCGACGGCACCACCCCCGACGCCCCGGAGTGGATGCCCTCGCGCACGATGTCGACCCGAACGTCGAGGCCGACGAGGCCCCGCAGCGACGTGGTGGTCCACATGCGGTCCCACGTCGCGCAGCCGGAGTCGAGGCAGATCACGAGCTCGACCTCCCCGAGGCGATCCCCCAGCGCGTCGACGTGGGCCGGGAGGTCAGGGCTGCCGCTCTCCTCCGAGGCCTCGACGAGGAGCACGCACCGGGCGTGGGAGCCCCCGGCCTCTCGAACCGCGGCGATCGCGGAGAGCGACGCGAAGGCGGCGTACCCGTCGTCGGCGCCGCCCCGCCCGTACAGGCGGTCGCCTTCGAGGACCGGCTCCCACGGGCCGAGCCCGTGGCGCCAGCCGACCATCTCGGGCTGCTTGTCGAGGTGGCCGTACAGGAGGACCGTTCCGTCGCCGGCATCCGGTCCGGTCGCCGGGACGTCGACGACCACCAGCGGCGTGCGACCCGGCAGCCGATGCACGTCGAGGCGCATCCCGTCGATGGGATGCGCCTCGATCCAGCCGGTCACCAGGTCGACCGCTCGTTGCATGTGCCCCGCCTCGTCCCACCTGGGGTCGTAGGCGGGGCTCTTGTTCGGGATCCGGATGTAGTCGTGCAGAGTCGGGAGGATCGACCGCTGCCACCGGTCGTCGACGAAGCGCTGCGCTGCCGAGATCTCGAACGCCATGGCGAGGAAGTTACGAGGCGACGAACGGGTCGTGGGTCGCCAGCAGCCGCTCGAGTCGCGCCTGGTCGACGCGCGACAGCACCTGCCCGGCCTCATGGGCGTCGCGGACGCACTTGGCGAGGGTGAACGTCGAGGTGACGAGGTAGAGGGCGCCGACGCACAGGAAGCCTCGGACCCAGCCGTTCACGGGCAGGTAGGCGATGCCGAGGAGCATCGCCGACAGGGAGACGGCGAACGAGATCGCCGACTGCACGTAGAACGCGGTGGTCTGCTTGGTGGGGACGTTGGGAGTCGTCATGAGATCCACGGTGCGGCGACGACCGGTCGACCGGAACCCGGGGGTCCCCCTACTGCACGATCAGGGCTCGACCAGGATCTTGCAGTGGACCTCCGGGTTCGAGAGGTCTCGGAACGCTGTCGGCACCCCGTCGAGGTCGACACGCCCGGTGATGAGCGGGGCAACGTCGAGCTCGCCCTCGGCGATGGAGCGGAGCGTGCCGCCGAACTCCATCGGGTCGTAGCCGAGAGCGAACGACACGTCGAGCTCCTTCGCGATGCCGAGCATGGGACGAATGGGGTCGTTCTCCATGCACACACCGACGACGAGGATCTTCGTGCCCCGAGGTGCGGCCGACATCGCCTGGTCGATCATCCCCGGAACGCCGACGGCCTCGAAGATGACGAGCTGCTTCATCCCGCCGGTCGCTTCGCGCCACGCGTCGATCGCCGGCTGCTCGCGGGGGTCGACGACGACGTGGGCGCCCATGGTCTCCGCGAGCGATCGCCGCGCTGGTGAGAAGTCGGCGGCGACGATCGGCGCGATGCCCTTCAGGCGCAGGTCGGCGATGACGGCGAGTCCGACGGGTCCGCAGCCGAGCACGATCGCGGTCGAGCCCTTCGCGATGGCCGATCGGTTCACCGCATGGCGACCGACGGCCATCGGTTCGGTGAGCGCAGCGTGCTCGAAGCTCAACCCGTTCGGCACCTTCATCGTCAGCATCGACGACAGCACCATCAGCTCGCTGTAGCCGCCGGGATAGTCGTTCGAGTAGCCGATCCCCTGGACGCCAGAGGGACCGATCACGACGGGCATCGACACCACGACGTCACCGGGTCGGAGGTTGTCGCCCGCGTCCGGTCCGATCTCGACCACCTCGGCCGAGAACTCGTGTCCCATGACGACGTCACGCGAGAGGTCCATCACGAAGGGGGCGCCCGATTCCTTCGACAGCTCCACCATCTGCTCGCCGTGCTGGAGCGTGTGGAGGTCGGAGCCGCAGATGCCGCACGCCAGCGTGCGCACGAGCACCTGACCCGACTGCGGCACCGGATCGGCGATCTCGTCGACGACCAGCTGCTTGTTGCGCATCACCGCGGCCCGCATGGCCGCCGAACCTACTCACACGCAGGCGCGGCAGGCGCCGCCGAGGCTCTCCAGGTCAGCCGAGACGGCGTGCCAGGCGAAGCAGCGGCCGCGTCGCCAGCGCCGGTGCGAGGATCCACAACGGACGCTGGAGCCACCACGCCGACGTCGTCTCTTCCGGAACGGTGATCCCGGCCACGAACCGGAGCGTCCCGTAGGCGATGCCGAGCCCGACGCCGTGCCAGAGGTAGAGCGGCATCGAGTTCTCGCTCACCCAGCCGACCACTCGCGAGACACGCGGCCGGTCGAGCGCCCTCAGCGCCGCATCCCGGATCAGGAGGGCGACGCCGACCTGGAGAGCGCAGAGGGCGACGATGCAGACCGTCGGCGGGGCCATGTTCGAGATGGCTTCACCAGGGACGCCGACCATCGACTTCGGGTAGTGGCCCATGTTGGTGAGCGCGCCCAAGGCGTAGGCGCCGCCCAGGACCAGGCACCAGGCGAAGCGGCGAGGCGCCGCGACCAGCCGCTCGTAGTGGAACCCGAACTGGTGGGCGAAGCCCCACACGACGATCCACGCCAGCACAGAGGCGTACGGCGTCTCGAAACGGAAGCGGAGGACGTCGACGACGGCTGCCGCGCCGGCCAGCGCGACGACCGCGAGCTCGCCGAACCGGCGGTGGGCCGCGGCCGCGATCGGCGTGGCGAACACGAGCAGCACGTACACGCCGAGGAACCACAGCGGGCTGAGGATGAGGATCACGGCTCGCGGCAACCACGGGGGCGAGTCGAGAAGCTCGTTCGCGAGGAGCCCGCCCGCGCCGACAGCGGCGATGGCCGCGGCGGCCGGCACGACCAGACGCCCGAGCCGCTTCCGGAGGAACGAGCCGTAGCGTCCCGGAGTCCATGTGCGGGAGTGGACGAAGCCGCCGACGAAGAAGAACAGCGGCATCACCTGGAACAGCCACGTGAGCAGCCACAGACCACGGGTGGAGCCCAGCGGGTTCGACGCGTGGGGACCGTCGAACTTCCAGATCACGACGGTGAACACCCAGTGCCACGCGACGACGACCATCAGGCTCCCGGCCCGGAGCAGGTCGACGAAGCGATCGCGAGCCGTTGTCGGCGTCGGCGTCTGCGTCGCGATCGACGTGGGCGTGGGCGCCGCGACGGTGGACAGGGGGAGGCGCGGTTCGGCGAGAGCGACCATGTCCTCATCGTCGGTTCGACGGCGAGATCGCGGAACCAGGGCTCTCCCCCAGTTCCGCCTGGGGGAGACTGGGCACCCCGTGCCATCGCTCTCCTTCCCCGACACCGGCCTGCCCGTCGAGGCCTCGATCGACACGCTCCGTGCCGCGCTCGACGACCCGGGTGTGGCGGTGCTGACGGCGGAGCCGGGCGCGGGCAAGACCACCGTCGTGCCCCTCCGCCTGCTCGGCGCGTCATGGCTTCGCGACCAGCGGATCGTGGTGCTCGAACCCCGCCGCGTCGTCACCCGCGCCGCGGCCAGACGGATGGCCGACCTCGTCGGCGACGGCGTCGGCGGCATCGTCGGCTACCGCACGCGAGACGACCGGCGGGTGAGCGACCGCACGAAGGTGGAGGTCGTCACGGAGGGGGTGCTCACCAGGCGCCTGCAGTCGGATCCGGAGCTCGGCGGCGTCGGCCTGCTCGTCTTCGACGAGTTCCACGAACGGAACCTGCAGGGAGACCTCGGTCTCGCGCTGGCGCTCGACGTGCGGCGGTCGCTGCGGCCCGACCTCAGGCTCCTCGTGATGTCGGCGACGCTCGACGTGCAGCGGGTGTCGGACCACCTCGGGCAAGCGCCCGTCGTCACGAGCGAGGGCAGGCAGCACCCGGTCGAGGTGCGGTGGCTCCCGAAGCGCCCGAAGGAGCGGCTCGACGACGCGACCACCGCCGCCGTGATGAAGGCGCTCCGGGAGGAAGCGGGCGACGTCCTCGTGTTCCTCCCGGGTGCGGCCGAGATCCGGCGGGTGCAACAGGCGCTGCAGATCGAGGGAGCCGACGGGATGGCCGATCTCCGGCCGTTGTTCGGCGCGCTGTCGGCTGCAGAGCAGGACGCCGCCCTCGCGCCGTCGCGCGACGGTCGGCGTCGGGTCGTGATCGCGACCGACATCGCGGAGACGAGCATGACGGTCGAGGGGGTGCGGGTCGTGGTCGACGCTGGGCTCGCGCGGGTGCCGCGCTTCGACACCCGCACCGGCATGACGCGACTCACGACCGTCACCGCATCGAAGGCCTCGGCAGACCAACGGACCGGGCGCGCCGGGCGCATCGAACCCGGCGTCGCCTACAGGTTGTGGTCGAAGGTGGAGCACGCCGCTCGCCGACCTCACCTCGAGCCGGAGATCAGCCAGGTCGACCTCGCAGGGCTCGCGCTCGAACTGGCGTCGTGGGGGGTTCACGACGCTCGCGTCGTGCCGTTCCTCGATCCGCCGCCGGCGCGGGCAGTCGTCGAGGGTGTTGCGCTCCTTCGGTCGCTCGGCGCCGTCGACGGCGATGGCCGTATCACGCCGATCGGGTCGCGGATGGTGACGCTCCCCCTCCACCCACGGCTCGGCCACATGGTCGTGGCGAGTCGCGCGTCGGGCGACGGGTGGCTCGCCTGCATGCTCGCCGCATTGCTAGAAGACCGCGACGTGCTGCGCGGCCATCCTGACGAGCTACCGGCCGATCTGGCGGTCCGGCTCGAGCTGCTCGCCGACGCTGACCGCCGCCATCCGAGGGCCGACGGGCGCGCGCTCGGCAGCGTGCGCGCCTCCGCGTACGACCTCGCGAGGCGGGTGGGCGTGGAGCCCGGCGGTGTGCGCATCGATCGCGCCGGGCTCACGCTGGCGCTCGCCTATCCCGATCGCGTCGCGCAGAATCGGGACGGCACGACCCCCGGCCGGTTCAAGCTCACCGGCGGTAGCGCCGCATGGGTGCGGCCGACCGACTCCCTCGCCGGCGAGGCCTTCGTCGTCGCAGCCGATCTCGACGGACACCGCAAGGATGCCCGCATCCGGCTGGCCGCAGCGATCGACGCCGAGGAGCTGCTCGAGGTCTTCGCCGATCAGGTCACCGAGCACTCCTCGGTCGTGTGGGATCGCGAGCGAGACGACGTCATCGAACGTGTCGAGCGGAACCTCGGCCAGGTGCGGCTCGGTGTCGTCGAGCGACGGGCTCCGAGCGGACCAGCCACCGAGCGCATCATCCGGGAACGGCTGCGCAGCGCCGGGATCACGTCGCTGCGCTGGACCGACAAGGCAGTGGCGTTGCGTGCCCGCCTCGCCTTCCTCCACCGTCATCGCGCCGGTGACGGCTGGGCCGACGTGAGCGACCGGGCGCTCCTCGCCGCCATCGATCTGTCGACGGCGACCTCACGGCGAGACCTCGACGGGATCGATCTCGAGCGGACGCTGCTCCGACTCGTCCCGCCACACCTCCACGGGGCGCTCGACCGCCTCGCTCCGAGCGAGATCCGGCTTCCCAAGGGACGGCGGGTGGCGGTCGACTACACCGCCGATCCACCGGTGATCGCCGTGAAGGTCCAGGACGCGTTCGGTCTCACCACGACGCCGACCGTGCTGGACGGCCAGATCCCGATCGTCTTCCACCTGCTCTCCCCCGCAGGACGCCCGGTTCAGGTGACGTCCGATCTCGAAGGGTTCTGGACCGGCTCGTGGCACGACGTCCGCAAAGAAATGGCGGGCCGCTACCCGAAGCACGACTGGCCGGTCGAGCCTCGCTGATCGCGCGCTGATCCTGCCGCGACAGGCGGCATGGCATCCGGCGGTCGTGGGTACATGCGCGGCGTCGCCCCCCGACACCGGACCCCCTCGTGCAGAACCCTCTCCCCTCACGCGCCCTGAAAGTGATCGCAGCGCTGTTCTCGGCGCTGGTGATCGTGCTGGCGTTCGCAGGTCCGGCGGCCGCAGACCAGACGCTGCCGAAGGCAAGTGAGCGGAGCACGTCCACCTCGTGGGCGTTCACCGCTCTCGGCGTGCCGGCGGACCGTCCCGCCGGCGACGGGATCAAGGTCGCCGTCGTCGACTCCGGCATCGACGCCGACCATCCGGCGTTCGCAGGCCGCATCGCGGGCGCCGCGAACTGCGTCGGCAGCGGCGGCAACCCCGCCCGTTGCACCGACGACGTGATCGACGACAACGGTCACGGCACCCACATCGCGGGGATCATCGGCGCTCGCCGGGTCGGGAAGGCGCCCGACGGTGTCGCACCGGGGGTGCAGCTGCTGGCGGTCCGTTCGCTCACGAACACCTGCGAGGGCAAGGGGCAGGAGCGGACGTGCCGGGCGCTGGGGCAGCTCGGTGACGTCGTCGCCGGCGTGCGCTGGGCCACCAGCCGTGATGCCGACCTCATCAACCTCTCGATCGACGCCGGCGTCGACCTCGACTGGAAGGACGGCGATCTCGCCGACGCGATCGTCGACGCCTGGCGCAACGGCGCCGTCGTCGTTGCCTCGACCGGCAACCGGTCGATCACCCTCACCGATCCCGACCTGCGCTCGGTGCCGATGCTGCTCGTCGGTGCCGTCAACGCCGAAGGCGTCAAGGCCTCGTACTCGAACCTGCCCGGCACCGCCCGGTGGGGGCTGATGGCCCCCGGTGGCGAAGCGGGCGGCGCATGCCCCGAGGCGGGCGTGCTCTCGACGTATCCCCGAGAGATCGAGGCGGCGGGCACCGGATGCCTGTCCGGCACGTCGATGGCCGCGGCGTACGTCACGGGCGCACTGGCATCGCTGATGAGCAACGGCCTCGATGGTCCGACCGCCTTGTCGCACCTGCTGACCACGGCAACACCGGCGACCGACGACGCGACGCCTGCCCCTCTCGCGAACCTCGCTGCGGCGCTGTCCACGCCGGCTGCGCCGCCCACGCCCGGGCTGACCCACGGCATCGCCGGTGCGGTCGACCGTCAGGAGTCCGACGGGAGCGCCGCGGTGTTCTCGGCGTCGGGTCTTCCGATCAGCGAGTGGACCAAGACCCACCCCATCCGAACCCGCGTGCTCGGAACGCTCGCGATCCTGGCCGGCACGTTGCTGATGCTCGGCCATCGCCGCCGCAGCGGCCGGCCGTGGCTCGTCGGCTACGACGCGATCTGACCCGCTACTCGGCGACGCGGCGGAACGGATCGAGTGCGTCCCAGATCCGTTTTCTGACCTCGTCGACCGTGCCGAGCCCGTCGACCCTTCGAAGGATCCCCCGGCCGTCGTAGTACCCGAGCAGCGCGTTCGACGTCTCGTCGTAGACGTCGAGGCGGTGGAGGATGACGGCCTCGGTGTCGTCGGCGCGTCCCTCGACGGCCGCCCGATGGAGGAGCCGGCGCAGCAACTCGTCACGAGGCACGTCGAGGGCGACGGTCACCTGGACCTCGACGTCGAGGGGATGGGCGAGCTCGTAGGCCATCTCCGCCTGGTGCGCCGTCCGCGGGAACCCGTCGAGCACGTAGCCGCCCGCGCCTGCCGCCTCGAGCACCGGCTCGCTGAGGATGGAGATCACGATCTCGTCAGGCACGAGGTCGCCCCGCTGGACGAACGCCTGCACCTTGCGGCCGATCGTCGTCCCTCGCTGCACGTGGCGTCTCAAGAGGTCGCCGCTCGAGATGTGGGTGATCCCGTAGCGCTGCGCGATGCGCGTCGCCTGGGTCCCCTTCCCAGCACCCGGGGCGGCGACGAGCAGCACACGCATCGGAGCATTCTGGCCGCGACCTCCCCGCCGGGGGTGCAACCGGTCGCCGTCCATCCGTGATATCCCACTTCTCATGGCAGACGTCGTCCCCCCGCGTCATCTCTCCGACTTCACGCCCGAGTGGCTCTCGTCAGTCCTCGAAGCTCGGATCAGCGACGTCCGGCTCACGGAGATCGCCGTCGGCGAGGGCTTCACCGGCAAGCTGGCCCGCCTCGACCTCACCTACGCCGACGACGTCGGCACGTCTCTACCGTCGTCGGTGATCGGGAAGCTCCCGAGCGACGAGCCCGGCGCGGTGATGCTCGGCCAGTTGCTGCGGCTGTGGGAGCGAGAAGCACGGTTCTACAACGACGTCGCACCGACGCTCCCCTGCCGAACGGCGAGGTGCTTCTACGCCGACGGCTACCCGGACGAGGGCTTGTGGTCGCTGGTGCTCGAAGACCTGTCGTTCGCACGGGTGGGTGATCAGGTCGCGGGGACCTCGGTGGAGGATGCGCGACGGGCGATCGAATGGCTCGTTCCGTTCCATGCCGCCTGGTGGGGCCGCGAGAGCGAGGTCTTCGACTGGCTCCCGCGAGTGAAGACCGATCCGACCTACGAGGCGCTTCAGCCGATGCTCGAGGGCGTGTTCCCGAAGTTCATGGTCGACCTCGCCGCTGAACTTCCGGCTCCGGCGGTGGCATGGGTCGAGCGAGCGATCCCGACGTTCAAGGAGAGGCTGCACGAGGAGCCCTTCCCGTCGACGATCTACCACTCGGATTACCGGCTCGACAACATGTTCTTCGAGTCCGCCGGCGGGGTGATCCCGATCGACTGGCAGGCGCTCGCGGTCGGCCAGGGCATGTACGACGTCGCCTACTTCATCGCCAACTGCGTACCGACCGATCAGCGACGCGAGACCGAGCGTGACCTGGTCGAGCGATGGAGATCGGGACTGGAAGCGAACGGCATCGCGATGCCCTCGGCCGCGGACACCTTCGAGGAGTACCGGAAGATGGTGCTGCTCGTGATGCTGGTGGGCGCGCTGCTGTTCGGCCAGCTCGACTTCACCGTCAACGCCCGGGCCGGCGACCTCGCGAAGATCTGCGCGAAGCGGACCTTCGAAGCGGGTGTCGATCTCGGCGTCGGCGAGTTCGTCGCCTGAGGGATGTTGGGCTAGCTGGCAGCGCTGTAGTAGGAACGCGCGCCGTGACTGCGGAAGGCGGCGGCGAGACCCGCACCTTCGACCCATCGCCGGAGGCTCCGCGTCACGCGCGTCGCTTCGTCGCCCACCTGCTGGGGCGACTCGAAGCCGATTCGGTTCTCGATCAGACGGTGCTCCTCGTCAGCGAGCTCGTCACGAACGCGGTGCTGCACGCGCGCACGCCGGTGACGGTCGAGGTGTCGTTGACCGGCGACGTCCTGCGGGTCGGGGTGGGCGACGCCAGCCCGACGCCGCCGGCGATGCGCTCGTTCAGCGCCCTCGCGGGTAGCGGCCGGGGTCTGCACCTCGTCGCTTCGATGTCGCGCACCTGGGGCGTCGACGACCGACCGGACGGCGGCAAGATCGTGTGGTTCGAGATCGACGTCGCGTCGAACGGGTCGTCGTTCGAGTTCGACCTCGACGCCGTGCAGCCGCTGTGACCGACACCCCGGAGGCACCGATGCAGCTCCATCGCGTCGTCGTGACGGGCCTGCCGGTGCCGGTCCACGCTCGGGCGTCGGAACATCAGGCCGAGCTCCAGCGCGAGTTCCAGTTGATCCTGATCGGTTCGCAGGAGCACGACGTCGACGTCCCGAAGCGACTCTTCGAGCTCGTCGAGATCATCAACGCGCAGTTCGAGTCGTTCAGCGCCGAACAGGTCCAGTTGCTCGACGAGGCGGTGGCGCGTGGAGACGAGACGATCGACCTCGTCTACGAGTTGCCGCATGCGGTGAAGCCGGCGTGCATCTCGCTCAACCAGATGCTCGACGAGTGCGACGACTACTGCCGCCGGGGCGAGTCGCTCCTCACACTCGCGACCCCGCCCGAGGCGATCGCGTACCGCAGGTGGTTCCTGGGCGAGTTCGTCGCGCAGGTCGACGGGGCGGAGCCGCTGCCGTGGGCGGAGGCCGACGTCGAGGCGCTGCTCGCCTCCTCGAAGCTCCGCGGCGAGTAGCTCGTCAGTTCGCGGCTGACGGCGACGAAGGCGCCTCGTACGCCGGCACCGGCACGAGGTGGAGGATGTGCACCACGCCGCTGATCTCGAACAGGCGGCTCAGGCTCGGCGAAGCCCCTCCCATCTCCAGCCGTCGATGCGCCACCGCCGCTTGACGATGGAGCTCCACGAGCACACCGAGGCCTCGGGAGTCGATGAACTCGAGGTGGCTCAGGTCGAGGAAGACGTCGTCGACACCGTCGGACCACAGTTCCTCGACGAAGTCTCGGAGCGCAGGCGCGGTGGCGATGTCGAGCTCGCCGTCGGGACGCACCATGCGCGTTCCGTTGGCGTGCTTCGCCTGCACGATCCCGAAGTCGTGTTCCTTGGTCGACATGTCCACCTCCCGCTCGTCCCCGCGAATCCCCAGCCGGACCCGCTGCGGGGTCGAACGCCGTAAGGCTACCGCTCGAGGAGCTCTGGTGGCGGGGGGCCGAGGCGCAGGAGCACCAGGTCGCGCAACGCGTACAGGCGCGCGCGGGCGTCGAACCACGGTGAGCGCGATCCGCCGGAACGCAGCGCGTGCCAAGGCGTCGACGCGGCGACGATGAGAAACCGGATGACAGCTCGGTAGCGACCGAAGTGGCGGCGGACGAGCACCACCGTGTTGCGCACCATGAGGTAGTCGACGAGAGGCGGCGGCGAACCCTGGTGCGGGTTCTTGACGACCGCGCCCCAGACCATCCCGGACCGCCACCCGGCGCGGCGGGCGCGCAGCGACAGGTCGGCCTCCTCGCAGTACGCGAAGTACGCCTCGTCGAACAGCCCGACCTCGCGGACCATCGCGCGGCGAAGCAGGAGGAACGTCCCGTGGGCGTAGTCGGCTTCGACGAACCCCTCGCCGCGTTCGGCCGGTGCAGTGAGGGCCCCGAAGTACGCATCGACCACCGGCACCTCGTCGTCGCCGTACTCGGCACTCACCATGCCGACGTCTGAGAGCGATGGTGCGGAAACGGCCTCGAGCATGCGGCGCAGGCAGTCGGGCGCGGGCTCGGCGTCGTGCGGCAGCACCAGCACCCAGTCGCGGGTGGCGTCGTTTGGCTCGCAGAGCCACATGCGGATGCCGGTGTTCGCTCCGCCTCCGAACCCGAGGTTGCCGCCGCTCTCGACGACGCGTGCGCCGCCGATCGCTCGCACGGTGGCGACAGCCTCCGGCGTCGACGCGTTGTCGACGATCACGACGTCGACGGGCACTCCCTGGTCGTGCAGCGCGGCCACCGTGCGCCGGCAGCGCTCGGGCTGGTTGCGATGGACGACGACGGCCCGGACGGGCGTCACGAGCGGCCGTCGACCACCGATCGATACAGCTCGACGGTGCGCTCCGCGATGGCCGGCCACGTGAACTGCGAGTGCACGCGATCGCGCCCGGCGGTGCCCAAGGCGGCCGCTCGTTCCGGGTCGCCGAGCACCTCGTCGACCGCGGCGGCGAAGCGGCGCGCGAAACCGTCGCGGTCGAGCGGCGTGCCGTGCTCGTCCGCCTCCCCCACCTCGACGAGGAGCCCGGTCTCGCCCGGCACGACGATCTCGGGGATCCCGCCGACGGCCGTCGCCACCACCGCCGTCTCGCACGCCATCGCCTCGATGTTCACGAGACCGAAGGGCTCGTAGATCGACGGGCACACGAAGACGGTGGCGTGGGAGAACAGCTGGATGACGTCGCGCCGTGGCGGTGTCTCCTCGACGAGGAGCAGCCGGGCGCCCTTGCCCTGCACCTCTGCCGCTCGCTGGCGCAACTCGTCGCCGATCTCCTTCGTGTCGGGCGAGGAGGCCAGCACCACCACCGTGTGATCGCCATCCATGTGCGCTACGGCGTCGAGCAGGTGGACGATCCCCTTCTGCCTCGTCATGCGCCCGACGAAGAACGCGTACGGCTCGCCCGGTTCGACACCCAGGCGCTCGAGGACGTCGGTCGCGTCGTCCTTCTGGTACTGGGTGACGTCGATGCCGTTGTGGACCACCTGCACGCGGGCCGCATCGACGTTCGGGTAGCAGCGGATGATGTCGTCGCGCATGGCGCCCGAGACCGCGATCACGGCGTCGGCCGCTTCGATCGACGTCCGCTCGCACCACGACGACAGGGCGTAGCCGCCTCCGAGCTGCTCGGCCTTCCACGGGCGCAGCGGCTCGAGGCTGTGCGACGTCATCACGTGGGGAACGTCGTAGGTCATCGCGGCGAGGTGCCCGGCGAGGTTGGCGTACCACGTGTGGGTGTGGACGACGTCGGCGCCTTCCACCGCGAGCGCCATCGCGAGATCGACCGACATCGTTCCGAGGGCAGCGGCGTGCCGCTTGTAGGCGTCGATGAGCGCGCTCCACGGCTCGTATGTCGCCTTCACCAGCGACGACGGCCGCTCCTTGCCGAAGGCGTGCACCTCGAGATCGACGAGGCGGTCCAGTTCCTCCGCGAGGTACTCGACGTGCACCCCCGCTCCGCCGTACACCTCGGGCGGGAACTCTCGTGTGAGCAGCGCGACGCGCACGCCGGCCTACGCGCCCCAGCCCTCGGGGATGACCTCGCCCTTGCCCACGACCACCACTCCGTTCTCGGAGACGGTGAACCGCTCTCGGTCGAGGTCGAGGTCCCACCCGATGCGGGCGCCACGCGGCACCCGCACGTGCTTGTCGATGATCGCGTTCCTCACGCTCGCTCCGGGCTCGACGATCACCCCGTTGAGGAGCACCGACCGCTCGACGTAGGCGTTGGCCTCGACACGGACGAGGGGCGAGATCACCGATTCGCGCACGGTGCCTCCGGCGAGGATCGCTCCCTGGCAGACCATCGAGTTCAGCGCGTGGCCCGTGCGGTCGCCCTCGAACACGAACTTGGCCGGCGGCAACGCCTGCATGCTCGTGTAGATCGGCCAGTCGAGGTTGTAGAGGTTGAAGATGGGGTGGACCGACACGAGGTCCATGTGGCTGTCGAAGTACATGTCGATCGTCCCGACGTCGCGCCAGTAGGCGCGGTCGCGGTCGGTCGAGCCGGGTACCTCGTTGCCGTTGAAGTCGTAGACGAACGCCTCGCCCTGCTTCACGAGCATCGGGATGATGTTCCCGCCGAGGTCGTGGTTCGACGAGTCGTCCATCGAGTCCTCGGCGACCGCTTGGCACAGCACGTCGGTGGAGAAGACGTAGATGCCCATCGATGCGTACGACTCGTCGGGCGATCCTGGGATCGGCGGCGGGTCGGACGGCTTCTCGAGGAACGACGTGATCCGCCCGTCGGCGCCGGGGTCGATGATGCCGAACTGGTCGGCTTGGTCGCGGGGAACGCGTATGCCCGCGACCGTGACCCCCGCGCCCGAGGCGATGTGCGCGTCGAGCATCTGGCGGGGGTCCATCCGGTAGATGTGGTCGGCGCCGAGCACGAGGATGTAGTCGGGCTGCTCGTCGCCGATGAGGTTGAGGTTCTGATAGATCGCGTCAGCCGAACCCTGGAACCAGCGGGGCCCCTGACGCATCTGCGCCGGCACCGGCGTCACGTAGTTGCCGAGCAGCGTCGAGAGCCGCCAGGTCCGGCTGATGTGGAGGTCGAGGCTGTGGCTCTTGTACTGCGTCAGGACGACGATGCGCAGGTACCCGGAGTTGGCCAGGTTCGACAGGACGAAGTCGATGAGCCGGTAGTGGCCACCGAAGGGCACGGCGGGCTTCGCCCGATCCGCCGTCAGCGGTGCGAGCCGCTTCCCCTCGCCGCCGGCCAGCACCATCGCGAGAACCCGCGGCTCACCGCGGCGCCCTCGGCGCGGACCCTCGGACGCCCAGTCATGGATCGCCACGGGCGCCGTCCTACCCGAGGTGGACGGGGATCACCAATCGGCTACGCGGCGGCGCCGTTGTCGGTGGGGTCTTCCATCGGGGTCGGTCGCGCCGTCTGGCTCGCGCGGTAGACGCTCCGGCGCATCGCGTTGATGACGCCGGCCGGACGTAACGACTCGCCGGTGTTGAAGACGTTGAACCGGAGCGCTTCCTGTTCGGCCTCCGACAGGCGCCGGCCGACGTCGATCGTGCCGACGGGCTGCCACGGGCCCGTGAGGTCGGCTGCCAGCAGCTCGAAGCGGAGACGTCCCGCCGTCAGGTGCTCCTCGACGTCGGCGAAGCGCGCCGACGACATCTCGTCGAGGTCGACGCCGTCAGCCCACAACGGGCGGATCGCGAAGAGCAGGAGATCGTCGCCGTCCCGGTACGGGAGGATCGACGAGTAGAACCCGCCGCCGAAGTCGCGCGCCGGGAGGATGAGGTGCCGCCCGACGGCGGGCGCGGCTGACGTCACGAGCAACAGGTCCTGGTGGCTGCCGGACCCGTGGGCGTCGAGGATCCGGAGCGCGAAGCCGAGGATGTCCGGCGTCGCGCCCGGGAGACCGATCCCCTTCGACAGGCGGATCACGGCGCGGTGACGGCCGGGGCCGGTGAGGGCACAGGCGCCGACCGCGGGCCGGCCGCCGTCGAGCTCGATCGTCGCCTGGAACGCAGCGCCGTCGGGGTGGAAGACCCGCGCCCGACGGGCGAACGACGCCGCGCCGAGTGCGACCCCGATGGTCGGCGCAGCAATGGCATCGACGACGCGTTGGAACAGGCGCATGCGAGGTGTCTACCCGTCGAAGCCGTGCACCTTCACCTCGCCGACGGACGCGAGTGCACGCAGCGCGTCGTCGAACGTGCCGCCGAGCCGGATGACCTCGTCGCGGTATCGAGATGCGGCTTCCTCGATGGCACGTCTCCGAGCCCGCCGCGGCAGGGCCACGTCCGCCACGACTGTGCCGCGGCGACCGTTCGTCACGACGAGTCCCGCTTCCTCGAGGGCGCGGTAGGCGCGAGCGACGGTGTTCGGTGCGAGGGCGAGGTCGCTCGCGAGCTGGCGAACCGTCGGGAGTCGAGCGCCTGCCCTCAGAGCGCCGTTCGTCACGAGGTACTCCACTTGCGCCCTCACCTGTTCGAACGGCGGGACCGGCGACGAGTCGTCGACGGAGATCTCCATCAGGTGAGCGCCCGCGCACGCGGCACGCTCCAGCGCACGTCGCGCGCGAGCGACCACCACCAGACGAGACCGAGCAGCGACACGTACCCGAACACGACGTGGACGAACGACCACCCGCCGGGCGCGCCGTGGGGAAGGCTTGTCGACACTCCCATCGCAGCGAGCGCGACGGCCGTGCCGACGAGGCGCAGCGCGCCGTCTGCACGAAGGGCGTCATCGACATCCCGAGCGATGCCTTCGGGAGCGAGTGCCGGGCGGTCGACGATGGCGCGGAGCCCGAGCGCCACACCCGCCGCAGCCACGCCAGCACCAGCGACACCGAACCACGAGAACCACCAGCGATGGCCGCCGAGAATCGTCGAGATCGACGCGAGCACGAGCGTCAGCGGCACGGCCGCGTACACCGCGATCACGAAGCGGCGGTCGGTGTAGTCGCGAGCCCGGCGCACCTCGAGCGTGGCTCGGCGGACGCGCGGCCGTTGCACCACCAGTGCTTCGGCGAGCAGCCCGCCGACCGTCGCGCCGAACATCCACGCGTTGCCCACGAGCGGGTTCGCGAAGTCAGCCGCGCGCGACGGATCGATCAGGTTCATGTACGACGGAACCCCTGCGACGCCGACACCGACGGCGACACCTGCAGCGCGGATGCGACGTCCGCGCAGGAGACGTGTGGTGACGAAGGCACGTTCGTCGTCGGGAACCTCGACGTCGAACCTCGACTGCCACACGTCGAGGAACCCGTGGCCAGGGCGACGCCAGCCTCTCCAGAGGACGGCGAGGGCGACCGCCGGTGCGACCGCCGCCATCAACACCGTACCGACCACGACCCGTTTGTATCAGCGCTCTGCTACAAACGCAACCCTACGACCTCGAGCGCCGAGAGGAGCCGCTCTGCGACGGTGGACGCCGCGTAACGATGCTGGAGCGACGCGCTCGCCGCGGCCGCGACCGAGAGCTGCGAGCGATCGAGAGCGTCGATCGCCGCCACGAGATCATCTTCGCTCGAGCCATAGGTGATCGCGGCATCGCCGAGCACCTCGCGGAGGAACTCCCAGTCGGAGACCAGCGCGGGGAGGCCGTGCGCTATGGCGTCGCCGACGGTTCCGGTCGTGAGCATCTCTCCCCGTGCGAACGGGAGCACGAGCACGTCGACGAGCCCGAGGCGGTCTTCGTAGAGATCCCGGTCGACCATCTGGTACCGCTCGGCGTGGATCCGTTCGTCGTCCGGAACGTCCTCGCTGCCCTCGAGCGAGAACACCACGAGCTCGACGTCGTCGCGCCGGCTGCGACGCATCGCCCGCAGCACCAGCCCGACGTCCTTCTCCGGCCGAGGAGCCCCGACGACACCGAGGCGGATCACGTCGTGGCGCAGGCCGAGCTCCGCCTCGAGCCGCCGTCGCCGCTCTGCGTCTCGGCCGTGGGCGAGGTGACCGAAGTGCGGGTGGGGCACGATCGCATGGTGCGCGCCCGCGTGGAAGGAGTAGCGCTCCTCCACCCGGCGGCGTCCCCATTCGCTGTGATGCAGCACCGCGTCGGCTGCGCTCGCCCACGCCTGGTACACCGGTCCGAGACGAGCATCCCGGATGTGGGGGACGAGGTTGTGCTGCGTCCAGACGATGCGCACGCCGGCGCGCCGCAACTCGTCGAGGAACCACTCGTTCCGCGCCAGGTCGGCGCCCAGGAACCACTCGGGCCAGTGGAGGTGGAAGACATCGCACGTCGAGAGCGTCTCCCGCAGCGCGTCGACGTCGTTCAGCTTCCCCATCGGGAACCGCGCGTCGACGACGTCAGCAGCGAGGGGGTCGTAGAGCGAGCGGTGGTAGTGGTGCTCGTGTGCCGTCGTCAGCACCCGGAACTTGGGCGTCACCGACCATCGGAACGCCGCAGCCGGAGCGGGGTCGATGTCGACCTGGTGGAGCGTCGGAATCTCGCTCCAGAAGCTGCGCCACTCCTTGATGCCCGCCACGTCGATCGTCGTGACCGCTCCTGACGCCGTGCCGAGGTCGACGTCGACCCGCAACGGCCGCCCTTTCGGTTCCGCGACCTGCAGCGCGAGCGCGTGCGGGAGCTTCCCCGCGAACGTCAGCGACTCCTCGACGTGGAGCGTCCGCCCATCGACTCGATACGTGGCGGTCCGCTCCCCCGCCAACGGCTCGACGTCGTCACCGACCTCGAGCAGGCCCGTCGGCCAGAATCCCGAGTGCCGAACGGTGAGGGTGCCGTCGGCGTGATCGACCTCCGCAGGCAGGAGCGCCGGCGCGTACACGGTGCCGCCGCGGACGGCGAACGGCACCCCGGTCGCAAGCGTGGAGTCGACCGGCACCTCGAACAGGCCCGGGTTCACCGGCGACGGCAGGTAATCGGTCGTTGTCGCGCCGACCAGTGGGAGCACGAACGCGAGCGACTCCGACCGGTACGACCAGACCGCTGCGCGGCGTGCGCCGTCGAGCACGATCAACTCGTCGCGTCGGGGCAACGTGTCGCTCGAGGGCGCTGCGGGGGACGGCTCGCCGTCTCGAAGAGCGAGCGCCGCGTCAACCACCTTGCCGAGGCAGTCGAGGGTCATCTGCAGGCGGCGGAACGGTCCGCGGTAGCCGTACGTCGATCGGTACTGGTGGGCGGTGATGACGCCGCCGGAGAACCAGCCTCCGAGGCGGTCGAGCGCGCGGTCGCCGAGCGCCGACCACCGCTGACGATCGGCGCCGAGGTCGTGACGGTGGACGAGCCCGGCGAGTTCGAGCGTCAGGCACACCGACAGCGCTCCGGTCGATCGGCCCCAGGTGAAGGCGGCGCCGTTCGACTGCACCACCTTCTCGGCGAGGCGGACGGCTTCTCGCGCGCCCGGTGCCCACGCATCACCGAGGAGGTCTGCGAACGGCTCCGTGAACAGACGGACGTCGGCGGTGTAGATGTCGTAGCGACCCGTCGCAGCACGCGAATCGTCGAGGTGGCCGGACGGGTTCGACGTGAGCAACTCTCGGGTGTCGGACAGGAGCCGCGCGAGCAGCGGGTCGTCGGTGTCGATCAGTCCGAGGCGCATGCGTGCCACTTCGCATCGGGCGAGGACCGACGCGTAGTTGCGAGGCAGCGTCCCGTCGTCGAGTCCGGCGACCGCACCCGTCGAGTCGCACGCCTCGGCGAGGTTGGGCGCGAGATCACCGGCCCGGCGGCCGAGGCGGGCAAGCGACTCCGCCACTCGATAGCTGTAGAAGGTGTGGGTGCGGGCACCGTCGACCGGCTCCAGCACCTGGTCGAGGGCGTCGGCGATCGCGCGGCCGGCGATCGAGTCGACGCCCGCTTCGAGCAGCAGACCGAGGGTGAACGCGAGGTCGGCTCGGACATCGGGGCCGACCGGGTAACCCGCGAACACCCGGGGGATGCGGAGGTCGGGGAGGTGGGCTGCGACGAGTCGCTCGACGTTGTCGACGACGAACTCGATCGATCGCGTCGCGAGGTCTGCGCTCACGCGATCCACGACCGCAACGTCGCGACGTCTCGGCGGAACTGCTCCACGTCGTCGTTCCGGACGAACTCGAGGAACGCCACACGGTCGACGGCATCCGCGGCGGCGAACGCCTTCGTCCACAACTGCTCTCCCGCCTCCAGATCGAGTCGCGAGCGGTCGGCTTCCCAGGCGAAGACGTGCAGGTGCGCGAGGTGCGGCGCGATGGCCTCGAGCGCCGCGAGGTTGTCCTCGTCCGTCAGCTCGGGATCGGGCTGCCAGTGCGTGAGGAGGTTCGGTGCACCGACGTCGGCGAGGAGCGCGAGCGTCGACGCGGCCGTCTCCGTGTACGTCCCGGGGTGGTACTCGAGCGCCACGGTCAGGTCGAGAGCGTGGGCCGCGCCGGCCACCCGCGCGAGTCCTTCGACGACGGCCGAGCGGTCGCTCCCCCGCGCCCAGACCCGCACCATCGGCGCGCCGAGCGCCTTGGCGGTCTCGAGCACAAAGGCCTCCTCGGCGGGGTCGCTGCGGCCGGGCTGCAGGTACGACCCGTAGCTCGCGGAGACGACCCCCGCGTCGCAGGCGCGTCGCCGCAACGCCTCGGCCTCGGTCAGGTCACCCGGCGGGAGGTGCACGTCGGCGCCCCACTCGATCGCGTCGAGGCCGGACGCGCCGACGACCTCGATCACCTCGTCGACGCCGAGGTGGCGGAAGGTGACCGAGCAGACGCCGGCGAGCATCAGGCGATCCTCGCCAGCGCCTCGCGCGTGATCGGGTGCAGCGGCGGCTCGCCCCGCACGTACCGCTCGATCTCGTCGAGCGCGAGGTCGGCGAGGCGCGCCAGCTCCGATCCCTGAGAGCCGGCGACGTGGGGCGTGAGGAAGACGTTCGGCAGGTCGTAGAGTCTCGATGTTCGAGGAAGTGGTTCCGGATCGGTGACGTCGAGCACCGCGGAGATCCGGCCGGTGGCGAGCTCGGCCTCGAGCGCCTCGGTGTCGACGAGCGCCCCGCGAGCGGTGTTGATCAACACCGCGCCGTCCTTCATCGCCGCCAGCTGCGCAGCACCGACGAGGTGACGGGTCTCCGGGAGATCAGGCGCGTGGATGCTGACGACATCGCTCGTCGCGACGAGCTCGTCGAGCTCCACCTTGCGGACACCGATCTCGCTGGCCGCGCGCTCGTCGAGATAGGGATCGGCGACGACGACGTCGAGGTCGAAGGGCCGTAGCAACTCGATCGTCTTCCGCCCCACATGGGAGGCGCCGACGATGCCGACGCGCTTCCCGTAGTTCCCTACCGGCTTCGGCCGCCGCGCCTTCGGACCATCGGGGTCGCGCAGCCACTCCCGCGCCAGGAACACGCCCTTGTTCGCGAAGACGATCGCGGCGACGGTGAACTCGGCGACCGGCACCGCGTTCGCGGCTGCGGCCGACGTCACGAGGACCTTCCGGTCGAACACGTCGTCGGTGATCGTCGACCACTCCTTCACCGAGCCTGCGGCGTACGCGAGCAGGCGGAGCTCCGGCGCCTTCTCCAGGGCCTGGGCATCCAGGGTCGGGCAGCCCCAGTGACCGAGGAGCACCTCGACTCGGCGCAGCACCGCGGTTGCCCGCTCGTCGGTGAACGTAGCTAGCGGCTCGTCGTCGACCACCTCGGCGAGGTCGTGGAGGCGCGTCCACTGGGGCTCGGTGAACGCCGATCGGATCAGTGCGGGGTTCATTGCCAGAGCCAGCCGCGGTCGTCGCATCGCCCAAGTCTGTGCGAAAGGTGGCTTCTCGGCCCCTCCGGGGTATGCACAAACCACGATGGCGAAGAAGACGGCGACCACCGGTGATCTCGACGCGGCCCTGAAGGCCCTCGTCACGCGCGGCCGGAAGACGGGGTGCGTCGAACTGTCGGCGATCGAGTCGGTGGCCTCACGGTTCAAGCTCGAAGACGAGGAGCTCGCCGCGATCCAGGAGCGGATCGAGAACGCCGGCGTCCCGGTGAAGGACGACTGCAGCCGGACGGTCGACGAGCAGACGAAGGTGTCGATCACGTCGATGGCGGAGCTGACCGCCGACACGACGCGCCTCTTCCTCGACGAGATCGGCCGCTATCCGCTGCTCACGGCCGACGAGGAGATCGAGCTCGCGAAGCGGGTCGAGGGCGGCGACGAGCAGGCCAAGGAGCGGATGATCAACTCGAACCTCCGCCTCGTGGTGTTCATGGCGAAGCGCTATCAGGGCTACGACCTGCCGCTGCTCGACCTCATCCAGGAGGGCATCTTCGGTCTCATCCGGGCGGTCGAGAAGTTCGACTGGCGCAAGGGCTTCAAGTTCTCGACGTACGCGACGTGGTGGATCCGGCAGTCGCTGCAGCGCGCCGTGCAGAACAAGGCCCGCACGATCCGTCTGCCCGCCCACACGCTCGACCGCGAGCGGGCGATCATGAAGGCGATCGAGAAGCTCGGCGACGAGCTCGACCACGATCCGACCGACGAGGAGATCGCCGCGCTGGCGAAGCTCTCGGTGCGCCAGGTGCAGGAGGTGCGCGACGCCGGCCGCGTCGTCGCCTCTCTGGACGAGCCCCTGGGTGAGGAGGGCGACAGCTCGCTCGGCTCGATCGTCGCCCACACCGAGTCGTTCGAGGAGGAGCTGCACGTCCGCCTCCAGGAAGACGCGCTGCGGAAGGCGCTCGGTGCGCTGCCGGAGATCGAGCAGAAGGTCATCGCGCTCCGCTACGGCCTCGAAGGCGAGTCGCCGCTGTCGCTGTCGGAGATCGCGCGCCGGCTGCGGATGGCGCCCCGGCGAGTCCGCTCCCTCGAGGAGACCGCGCTCGCCCGCTTGGCCGAGAGCCGCGAGATCGCGGCACTCGACGGCGCCGCCGCGTAGCGACGGTCTCGCTCCGTTCGCTTCGCTCTCTGGGCCCGGTAGCTCCGCGGGGCGCGTAGCCTGAAACGCATGGCTCTGTTCGCACGCCGGAAGCTCGAGATCCCTTCTCCGGAGGAAGCGCTGCCGGGGCGTCAGCAGACGATGCCGGTGCCGCCGCGTCACGAGGTGCTCGACGCGCCGCTGACGCCGCCGTTCCCGGCCGGCATCGAGCAGGCGGTGTTCGGCCTCGGGTGCTTCTGGGGCGCGGAGCGCAAGTTCTGGCAGACCGACGGCGTCTACACCACGGCGGCCGGTTACGCCGGCGGGCACACCCCGAACCCGTCGTACGAGGAGGTGTGCTCCGGGATGACCGGTCACACCGAGGTGGTGCTCGTGGCGTACGACCCGACGAAGGTCAGCTACGACGAGCTGCTTCGGGTGTTCTGGGAGTCGCACGACCCCACGCAGGGCATGCGGCAGGGCAACGACGTCGGCACGCAGTACCGGTCGGCGATCTACACGTACTCCGACGAGCAGCTCGAGAAGGCGAAGACGTCGCGGGACGCGTACGCCGAGCGCCTGCGCGAAGCGGGCTTCGGCGACATCACCACGGAGGTCCGGGAGGCGCCCGCCTTCTACTACGCCGAGAGCTACCACCAGCAGTACCTCGCGCCGACGAAGAACCCGAACGGCTACTGCGGTCTCGGCGGCACGGGCGTGTCGTGCCCGGTCGGCGTGCTCGGCACCGACGCTTGAGCACCCTCACCGGGTGGCCCTTCTGGGCCCCGAGCGACATGGAGTCGGTCGAGCAGGCGCTCGACCTCGCGGAGCTGGCCGAAGGCGAGCACCTGGTCGACCTCGGATGTGGTGACGGCCAGGTGCTCGTCGCCGGCGCGCGCCGCGGCAGTCGCGTCTCGGGCGTCGAGTGCGACGAAGAGCTCGTCGAACGCGCTCGTGCAGCGTTGTCGGAGAACGAGCTGCCCGGCGAGGTCGAGCTCGGGGACGTGTTCGAGTTCCCCCTCGACGACGCCGACGTCGTCTTCACCTACCTGGCCCCCGCGACCTTGCAACGCCTCGTCGACCGCTTCCAGGCGCTCGACGGGGCGCGTCTCGTCACCGTCGACTTCGCGGTGCCGAACCTCGAGCCGGACGAGGTCGACGGGCAGAACCACCTCTACCTGCTGCCGGCGTCATGGTCTCGCCCAGGCGAGGTCGGCTGGCAGGCAGCGGGTGTCATCGTCGGCGTCACCCCCGACCGCCACTCGCTGACCTGCCTCACGGTCCACCACCCGATCGGGTCGGTCACGATCGAAACGGTCGACGGGATGGACGGCGCAGCGGCCGTCGCGGTGGGCGCCGACGAGGTCGATCGCGAGGGCGACGCCGTTGCGGTCGACCTTCGATGGGAGGAGCTGAAGGTGGGCACCTTCGTCGTCGGCGCGCTGCGGTGCGACGCCGTCGGCGACCTCCCGGTGTTCGCGTACGTGTCGGAGGACGAAGAGGGTCTCTGGGAGGTGACGGCCGACGGCATCGACCGCTTGGCCGACAAGGTCGCGCACGGCTGGACGCCCTCGTCGTTCGCGGAGCTCCTAGCCGCCTGCGACAGCTGAGCCCCGACGCAGGCGGACGCGGTCAGACCGCGTCGGCCGCCTTCACCAACTCGTCGAGCGACGACCGGAGTCCTTCGGCGATCGACCACACCTCGGGCACCGTCTCCCGGCAGGCGACGAGGCCGAAGCACATCGTCCCCATGTACGACATGACGGTGATGTTCAGCGCGCCGCCGTCGGCGATCGGTCCCATCGGGTAGTAGGCGACCATTCGCGCGCCGGCCGAGTAGAGCGGGAAGTCGGGGCCCGGCACGTTCGAGATCGTCACGTTGAAGATCGGCCGGTGACGATCGGCGAGCTTCATGCGCGAGTACAGGCGAGCGGCGCGTGCGGCGAGGCCCGGGGCGGCGAACTCGGCCCAGTCCATCAGCGTCTCGGCGCCGATCGCCTTGTCCTGCTCCTTGGCGTGCTTCGTGCCCGCGCTGATCGCGGCCAGGCGCTCGACGGGGTCGTCGATGTGGGTGGCCAGCGACGTGAGCATCGACGACACCCGGTTGCCCATCGCTCCCTGCTGATCTTCGGTGCGCACCGAGATCGGCACCATCGCGACGAGCGGGTCGGTGACGTGCTCGCCCCGGTCTTCCAGGTACGACTTGAGCGCGCCTGCGCACAGCGCGAGGACGACGTCGTTCACCGTGCCGCCGAGCTTGTTCTTGACCTTCTTGACGTCGTCGAGCTGCACCTGAGCGAACGCGAAGCGGCGGTGCGGTGTGATGGCCGTGTTGAGCGACGTGTTCGGCGCTGAGAACGGCGCGGGCGGCGGGGTGACGTCGGGCTGTCGATTGCGGCGGCGCAGGCTGACGGCCGCGGTCGCCGTCCGTCGCATCGTCTTCACGGCGCGGATCGGCTGCCGCGACAGGGAGTTGAGGGCCCATCCGACGAGCTCCATGTCGGTCGGGATGCGGTCGGGGCGCCACGGCTCCTCGGGTGGCGGAACCTCGGCGACCTCAGGGCTGAAGTCGAGCAGGTTCACCATGAGCTCGGCGCCGGACACACCGTCGATCGCCGCGTGATGCACCTTCGAGATCGACGCGATGTAGCCGTGCTCGAGCCCTTCGACCATGTACATCTCCCACAGCGGGCGAGAGCGGTCGAGCGGCCGGCCGATGATCTCTGCCGCGAACTCCGCGAGCTCCTGCTCACCTCCGGGCGCAGGCAACGCCGCGCGGCGGAGGTGGAAGTCGAGGTCGAAGTCGGGGTCTTCGATCCACAGCGGGTGGTGGAGCTCGAAGGGCACCTCGACCAGCCGGCGGCGGAACGGCGGGAGGAGGTGGAGGCGCGCTGCCACCATCTCCTTCACCTTCTCGAACGAGTAGCCGCCCTCGACGGTCGACGGGTCGAACACCGCTGTCGACGCGACGTGCATCAGGTTGCCGCCGCTCTCCAGGTAGAGGAAGGTCGCGTCGAGTCCTGTCAGCCGCTCCATGAGCCTCATCTTTCCCCAGCAGCGGCCGCCGTGCTTCGTGGTGACCACCGATCACTTCAGGAGGCGGCTCAACCTCCGGTCGGCCAGCGGCTTCCCGCCCGTCTGGCAGGTCGCGCAGTACTGCAGCGACTTCGTCGCGAACGACACCTCGCGCACGGTGTCACCGCACGCGGGACAGGGTTGTCCGGTGCGGCCGTGGACGCGCATCCCCGACTTCTTCTCGGTCTTGAGGCCGGCTGCGGGAAGGTCCTTCGATCGCTCGACCGCGTCGGACAGGACGTCGACGACTGCGTCTCGCAACGCCGCCACCTCGTCTGGGGTGAGCTTGTTCGACGGCTTGAACGGCGAGAGTCGGGCGACGTGGAGGGCCTCGTCGGAGTATGCGTTCCCCACCCCGGCGATGATGCGCTGGTCGGTGAGCGTGTGCTTGATCTGCGATCCGCCGGCTGCGTGCAAGAGCTCGGCGAGCAGCTCGGTCGTGAACTCCGGCGTGAGCGGATCGACACCGAGCGTCGCGACGTCGTCGATGTCGTCGATGTCCCTCGTCACCCATATCGACAGCCGCTTCTCCGTGCCTGCCTCGGTGACGTCGAAGCCAGAGCCGTCGTCGAAGCGCACGCGAAGCGCGAGCGGCGACTTCCCGGACGGCTTCACCGGCGCGGTCGGCACGTCGTCCTTCCACCGCAGCCAGCCGGCGCGTGCGAGATGGATCACGAGGTGGAGATCGGCGGCGAAGTCGAAGATGAGGTACTTCCCGCAGCGGTTCGTCGACTGCAGCGTCGCGCCCTTCAACGCGTCGATCGGCGGGTCGTAGGTCTTCAAGGCCGACAGCGAAGCGACCGCCACCTTGTCGACCGTCTTCCCGACGGCCTGCTCCGCGACGTACGCGGCGAGCGACTGGACTTCCGGCAGTTCAGGCATCCGTCGACCTCATCGTCCGCTGTGCCCGAATCCGCCGACGCCACGCTCCGACGGCGGCAGTTGGTCGACGACGTCGAACGCGACGTGCTCGACCTTCTGCACGACGAGCTGAGCGATGCGATCTCCTCGCGCGACCTCGTAGGTGGTGTCGGACGTGTTGACGAGGATCACTCGGATCTCGTCGCGGTAGCCGGCGTCGATCAGTCCCGGTGCGTTCAGGACGGTGATCCCGTGCTTGAGGGCGAGTCCCGACCGCGGTTGCACGAAGCCCGCGTAGCCGGCGGGTAGTGCCAGTGCGATACCGGTGGGCACCAGCGCCCGTCCGCCTCCTGCTGCGAGCGTCGCAGGCTCCCGCGCCACGAGGTCGGCACCCGCGTCGCCGTCCTTCGCGTAGGCGGGAACCTCGATGTCGGGATCGAGCCGGACGATCGGCACCGTCAGCACGGCGCCAGCGTAGGCAGAGCCGCACCTGCTCCTAGAGTCGCCGGGTGCTCGTGTGGATGGACCTCGAGATGACCGGGCTCGACCCGGCCCGTCACGTCATCGTCGAGATCGCCACGCTCATCACCGACGACGACCTCGCGATCGTCGCCGAGGGGCCGGATCTCGTCATCAACCCTGGTGACGCCGCCCTCGCGGAGATGGACGACGTCGTGCGCACGATGCACACCAAGAGCGGCCTGCTCGAGGCGATCGCCGCGTCGACGGTGACGCTCGAGGAGGCGGGCGCGGCGACGTTGGAGTTCCTCAAGCAGCACGTCCCCGAGCAGCGAACGGTCCCGCTGTGCGGCAACTCGATCGGCACCGACCGGCGGTTCCTCGCGATCTACCTGCCCGACATCGAGAACTGGTTGCACTATCGCTCCGTCGATGTCTCGACGGTGAAGGAGCTCGCGAGGCGCTGGTATCCCGACGCCGTGGCGTCGGCACCGACGAAGTCCGGCGGCCATCGCGCGCTGGACGACATCCGCGAATCGGTCGAAGAGCTCAAGCATTACCGCCGCACGGTGTTCCGGACGGACTGACCGGGTACGCCGCCGAGGATGGCACGAGGACGGTTCGGTCGCCGCAGCGCGCTTCGCGCCGGGATGAGCGCGGGCATCGCGGCAGGCGCAACCACAGCAGGACCATTGCGCGCCGGTCAGCCGTCCGCAGTCGCGAGCGCTGTGGTCGTCGGTGCGGCGCAGGAGCTCCCCGCCGCTGGTCTCGCTGCCGCGGCTCTTGTTGCTGCGCTTCCCCAGTGGCGGCGGCGGGAGTGGCCCTTGCTCTGGAGCGGTGTCGTCACCGGCGTGATCGCCGCTGTTGCGAGCCGCCGGGTGTGGCCCGTCGCACCTCGGACGGCTGCCCAGATCCGCCCCGCGCTCACGCCGCTCGGCGGCGAACCGAGCGAGGACGGCGATGGCCTCACGTTGCTCGTGAACCCGTCGGCCGGTCCGGCCCTTCGACGTTCTCCGCACGAGACGTTGGAGGAGGCGTTCCCCAAGGCGACGTTCGTCGACATCGGCGGCGACGCCGACCTCGAGGAGGCGCTCGAGCGCGCCGCGAGCAGCGCGCGAGCGATCGGGATGGCCGGCGGCGACGGGTCGGTTGGTGCCGCCGCGGGCGTCGCCCATCGTGTCGGCAAGCCGCTCGTCGTGATCCCCGCGGGGACGCTCAACCACCTCGCCCGCGACCTGGGCGTGCACTCGATCGAGGATGCGATCGAGGCCGTAAAGGAGGGCGATCTCGTGGCCGTGGACGTCGCTCTCATCGACGGCCAGCCCTTCCTCAACACCGCCAGCTTCGGTTCGTACAGTCACCTCGTCGACGCGCGGGAGCGGCTCGAGAGCAGCATCGGGAAGTGGCCGGCGTTGCTCGTCGCGCTGTTCCAGGTGCTGCGCCGCTACGAGCCGATCACCGTGGAACTCGACGGCCGCCGCCGCCGGCTCTGGATGATCTTCATCGGCAACTGCCGGTACCACCCTGCGGGCTTCGCACCGAGTTGGCGAGAGCGCCTCGACGACGGCGTGCTCGACGTCCGACTCGTCGACGCCGATCACCCGTGGGGACGTGTGCGACTGCTCCTCGCGGTGCTCACCGGGCGACTCGGACGCTGCGTCGTCTACGAGACGCACGTGACCCGCCGCCTCCACGTGAAGGTGCTCGACGACGGACCCGTGCGTCTCGCACGAGACGGCGAGGTATTCGACGGTTCCCGCGAGTTCGAGATCTGCAAGGAAGACCGTCCCCTCGCCGTCTACGTGAAGGGCGAGGGAAGGGCCTCCTAGGCAAGGCCGCCGCTGACGATCAGGTGTTCAGGATCGCCGCCGACACGATCGGCTGCGGCGGCGGGTTCGACCCGAGCGACCCCTTGAACGGAGCGTCGCCGAAGGTGAAGATGCCGCCGTCTTCGGCGACCATCAGGTAGCCCTTCCCGAAGCCCACCATGCCCGTGACTGGCTTGTTCAGCTTGACGCTTCCCATCGAGCCGTAGAACGCCGAGTCGAAGGCGAAGATCCCGCCGTCGGACGCGACGAGCCAGTACCCGCTGCCGTCAAGGTCAGGAACGAGCGACTGCACGGGTGCGTTCAGCTTCACGTTGCCCATCGAGCCGAAGAACGCGGCGTCACCGAAGGTGAAGATGCCGCCGTCGGAAGCGACCATGTAGTACCCGTTGCCCGAAGCCGTCGGGATGGAGTCGAGCACGGGCCCGTTGAGCGCTCGACCCGACATGTCGCCAAAGTGCCGGGCGTTGCCGAACGGTATGACCCTGCCGAGCGTCGTAAAGAGCCAGTACCCCCCGCCGTCGTTGGTGCGGCTGATCGAGGTCACCGTTTCGTTCGCCCTGAGCGCAGGTGATCCGCCCACGAACTTCGCGTCGCCGAAGGTGAAGACGTTGCCGACCGCGTTCGTCGTCCAGTAGCCGTCGCCGGAGGGCGTCGGCTCGAGGTCGACGACGTTCTGCGAGTTGGTGTTGCCGAAGTGCTTGGCATCACCGAATGCGTACGTGTCGCCGGTCCGCCCGATCATCCAGTACCCCTGCTTCGGAGCAGGAGGCGGGGGCGGAGGCGGCGGAGGCGGCGCAGGGGCTCCTTTCGCGATCCACGGCGAATAGTCGTTGTCGGGCGCGACGTCGATCGGGCACGAACAGGTGGTGCCGTACGGGTTCTCGTCCCACTCCACGCCGTGGTTCACCCGGAGCTGCGCGGGAACGCCGATGCAACTGGCAGCGAAGCTCACGACGAACGTGCGGTCGCCGTCCCAACTCGGCGATGCGTTGCAGGCGAACGAACCGCCGGATGTCACGACACCCGCCCGCACGGTCGACCCGTCGTTGATCATCGCCACGCCGTAGTCCCACGCGATGTCGCCCGTCAGTTCGATGAGCCAGGCGGCTCCGGTCTCGCCGTACAACCAGTTCGGGCTGGTGTTCGGGTTGGAACTGCACGCCACCGTCGTGCGCAGCGTGAGCGTCGCGTCGGAGTACTCAGCCGCGACGGTCGTGATGTCGCCCTGACAGTACGGAACGTCGGACGTGGCGTCGGAGCCGTTCCATGTCGCCTTGGCCGAGACGCCCGTCGGGCGGACATCTGCCTTCGCAGCGACGCGATCGATCGCCTCGACCATAGATCGTGTGTCCGCACTCGCCGCCGCTGGTAGCCACCCCTGCGCGAGCAGCGCGACGACTACGGCCGCGAAAACTCTCGTTACGTGTTGATGCACCGCCGCTCCCTTTGTCTGAGCGCGGGCGAGCCCGTCACCGCCGCTTCATGACCGCCGCTGAAGAGCCTGTCCGCCGTTCTGCCGTTGCCCGCAAGATAACGATGTTCGGGACGCCCGTCTATGGCCGAATGGCCCTATATCACGTCCTTCTGAGCATCCGGCCGACGAAGACGAGCAGGCCGGCCAGGACGACGAGCCCGGCACCGGTGATCCACGGACCCGCCTGCTTGTACGCGGCGCCGAGGAGGTACCCGGCGATGACGACCTCGGCGATCGACAGCGCTGCCCCGAGAGCGTCGGCCGGGAGGAACCGGCGTGGTTCCATCCCGGATGCACCCGCCGCCGCACCCAGCATCGACGAGGGGAAGGCGGCCACGCGACCCGCGACGATGACGAGCCTTCCACGCTTGTCGAGCACCTTGCACAGCTGCTTGATCCGTTCCGGCGGAAGGACCCGTTGCGACCACGTCGGCATCCCTGTGCCATCGCGGATCTCGCTCTGGAAGGCGCGGCCGAGGACGAAGAAGTGCCACACGCCGAACAACGCCAGCGGCAGCGCCGCGAGG
The DNA here is from genome assembly GCA_035540495.1 of Acidimicrobiales bacterium. Taxonomy (GTDB): domain Bacteria; phylum Actinomycetota; class Acidimicrobiia; order Acidimicrobiales; family CADCTF01; genus DASVEG01. The sequence goes on along the minus strand of DATLGL010000063.1, from coordinate 85,830 downwards.
ATCAGCGGCAGCGGGTGCACGTCGCCTCGACGTACGAGGAAGCCGCCCGCGAGGAGCACCTCCTTCGTCGGACGGAGCAGCACGAGCACGAGAAAGTGGTCCTTGTAGAGCACGGGTGCCAGCGGCACGGCGGCGACGCTGACGACCGCGCGAGCAGCGGCGAGCACGAGGAGCGGGACGCGCAGTCGCTCGCTCGGGCGCGTCTTGACTGCATTCACCGGGGGTACATCCCCATCATGCGAGCCGGTCTACCCCTCGCGATCCGCCGGCGGCTCGTTCCCAACGAGCGGTACGGGCTGCGTGCTGCGCTGCTCGGTGTGGCGGTCGTGCTGGTCGCCGTCCCGTTCGCATCGCTGCTCTTCCAGGTCATCTCGAAGGGTGCGCTCACGCGAATCGACGGCGAGCTCGCCGATGGACTCAACGAAGTCGTCCACCGCTCCCCCGCCTCGGTCACCGCGCTCGAAATCATCAGCTTCTTCGGACGGCCGATCTGGTTCTTCCCGCTCGTCGGCGCAGTCGCGTACTGGATGTGGCGGATCGGCCGGCGCCGCCTCACCGCCTTCCTCATCGTCACCTGCCTCGGCGGTGGCATCGTGAACAGCGCGGTCAAGATCCTCGTCGACCGGCCACGCCCGATCGTCGATCACCCAGTCCACACCGCCTTCGGCAAGAGCTTCCCGTCCGGTCATTCGTTCGGGTCGGTCGTCTGCTACGGCGCGCTGCTGCTCGTCCTCCTTCCAACCCTGCAGTCACGTCGTGCGCGTCGTGGCGCCGTGGTCGCCGTCGTCGCACTGTGCCTCGCGATCGGTTCATCTCGGCTGCTGCTCGGCGTCCACTTCCTCAGCGACGTGATCGCCGGCTTCGTGCTCGCACTCGCGTGGCTCACGGGTGCTGTCGCCGTGTTCGAGGTCTGGCGCACCGAGGAAGGGCGCCGGCCGATCGACCCACTTGCGGAAGGTGTCGAGCCCGAGGCTGCAGCCGACCTGCGGGAGTCCTTGCCAGCCTCCTAGCCTCGGCGCATGGGGGCAGCGACCGCGACGGTGGAGGGCGACCTGCGTCGTCAGGTGCGAGAGAGTCGAGCGATCGCCTTCTTCGGCACCTGGGCGATCGTCGGGCTGTTCGTCGATGGGTGGGCTCACCAGGCGAACAAGCCGGAGACGTTCTTCACGCCGTGGCACTTCATGCTCTACTCGGGCTTCGTCGCAGCCGTGCTGTGGTTCGCGTGGGACGGGAGACGCTCGGGTGCTCGTGGTCGCACGGAAGTGGTGCCCGCCCCCTCCGACCGTCTCGCTTCGATCGGGCTCGTGGCGTTCGTCATCGGCGGCGTCGGCGACGGCATCTGGCACGAGGTGTTCGGCGTCGAGGTCGACCTCGAGGCGTTGCTGAGCCCGACCCACCTGCTCCTCATGACGGGCGGCCTCCTCATGCTGTCGGCACCCGTGCGCTGGGCGCTCTCCGAGAGGACGCTGCGCGATTCGACCCGTCACCTCGAGTTCGCGCCGGTGCTCGTCGCGTTGACGTTGTGCTCGTCGCTGGCGACGTTCTTCACCATGTACGCCGGCGCGAACTGGCCGATCGCGCGGTTCGACGAAGGGGAGAACGGCGAGGTGGTCGGGGTCGCGTCGGTGCTGGCGCGCAACCTGCTGGTGATGGCACCGCTCCTGTTCGCCCGCCTGCACTGGCGCCTGCCGGTGGGCTCCTGGACGTTAATGCTCGGTGCGAACGCGCTGCTCATGAGTGCGCTCGAGGGCTTCCGGTTCCCGCAGTTGGTGATCCCGTTCGTGATCGGTGGGATCGTCGGCGACGCCCTGTCGATGGCGTCGAACGGCCGGCGAGCCGTGCCGTGGTGGGCCTACGCGCTGGCGGTGCCGTTCGCGACCTGGTCGTCGTTCTTCGCTGTGCACGAGCTCGCGTGGGGGATCGAGTGGACGGTCGAGCTCTGGACGGGCGCGATCTTCCTCGCGATGGCATCGGCTTACGGATTGGGCGCGCTGATGCAGCCGCGCACCAGCTAGGTATTTCTGTCTCACCCCCGTCGTATCGTCCCTTTTGTGCTGACGTTGCGGGAGATCGAGCGGGAGATGACCGAGGTGTCGGCCTCGTTCGACGCCGCGCTCCTCGATCTGCACGGCGCTCGGTTGGCGGTGGAGAAGGCGTCGCAGATCGAGAAGATGGCAGCCTCTGTGCGGACGAGGGCTGCCGCGCGATTGGCAGCGCTCGGGAGCTACCGCGAGCGGGGAGAGAAGTCGCCCGCGCACGAGCTGGCGAAGCTGTCGGGGGTGCCGGTGGGGCAGGCCGCTGCCGAGTTGGAAGCTGCTGACCTGTTGGAGGCGCTGCCGGAGGTCGCGGATGCTGCCGCCCGTGGGGAGCTGTCGTCGCACCAGACGACGCTGATCGCCGGAGCGTTGTCCGCGAATCCTCGTGCTGATGCGGGCGCGCTGTTGGACAAGGCGAAGCGGTTGTCGCACGCGGAGTTGCGTTCGGAGTGCGACCGGTTGAAGGCGGAAGCCGATCGGGGTGCGGAGGAGCGGCGGAAGCGGATCCACGACGAACGCTTCCTGCGCCGCACCAGGCACGCGGATGGGTCGTCGTCGATCACGTTGCGGGACAACCCCGAGCGGATCGCCGCCGTGATGGCGGCCATCCAGCCGAAGCGCCAAGAGCTCTTCGACGCCGCCCGACGTGACGGCCGGCGCGAGCGGTCGGAGGCGCTGGACGCAGACGCCCTGGTAGCGACCGTGACGGACAGCTCGGGTGGCGGGACGCGCCGCGGCGGGTCACAGGCGAAGATCCTCGTGCGGGTCGACCTCGACGCCTTGTTGCGCGGCTACCCGATCGAGGGCGAGGTCACCGAGATAGCCGGCTACGGCCCCGTCGCGGTCTCCGTGATCGACGAGATGCTCGCCACCGGTAACCCGTTCCTGGCCGCGATCGTCACCGACGGCAAGAAGGTCGTCGGCGTCGCCCACCTCGGCCGCGCACCCAACGCGTGGCAGCAGTCAGCCCTGGAGTGGAAAGACCCCGTCTGCACCACCGAAGGCTGCCCCCAGGTCGGCCGCCTCGAACGCGACCACCGCATCGACTGGGCCCAATCGAAGATCACCCTCATCGACTGGCTCGATCGCGTCTGCGACCACTGCCACGACCTCAAGACCCTCCACGGATGGGCCCTCGTCGAAGGCAGCGGCAAACGACCACTCGTCCCACCAGACGACCCCCGCCACCCGAGATTCACCAACTGCGATCGAGCGGGGCCGGCGCCGCCCGAAGTTGCCTGACGCCGCGTGATCAGCGCTGCAGGAACCGGCGCACGCGCGTGATCTGTGCGACGTCCTTGCCTGATGGCTGCACCGTCGACGGGACGACCAGGAAGGAAGCCGAAGCCGCCACACCGCCGGAGGTGGCGACGAGGGTGCGCGGCCCCAGCACGTCCCGGTTCATCACGAGGACGGAGCTTTCGAAGGTTCCATCCGGTCCGGCCGTCGCGCTGTAGATCCCGATCCCCGGCGACCAGCCGAGGGTGACCGGCTGCCCGGGCGGGAACCCGGTTCCTCCAGCACGGGTGACGAAGCCACCGGGTCCGAGCGACGGGTCCACCGACAACGACGCGCCGGGTGTCGGAGGCGGGATCGTGATGATCGTCGGGATAGTCGTCGACGTCGTAGGGATCGTGACGATCCCAGGGCGAGTCGTCGATGGGGCGGTCGTGTCCGGCACCGAGTCGGGTGGCGGCGGCTCGGTTGTCGGTGGCGCCGTCGTCGTAACGCCCGGCGGAGGGCAAGGAGCCCACCTGGTGTCTGCACGCAGACCTTGCGTGTCGTTGGCGCTGATCGAAACCGCCCGTCCAGACGCGTTCGCTGAGAACGTCGTGGAGAAGACGCCGGATGCGTTGATGGGAAGGCGGTTGACGACTTGCTGCTCTGGGCCATTCGGGTCGAACACGACCTGTGCACTGCCATTCGGCGCGAAGCCAGAGCCCGCCACCGTGAGTGTCTGTGGGTTCGAACCACGGCATGAGGGGTCGAGCGTCAGAACCGGATCGGGGCGCTCGAACTCGAGATCATCGATCGCCGTGTTGCCGTGGTAGTCGCTCGAGATCACGTCGAAGCGCGAGATAACAGGCGTGGCGACGGAGACTTCCAGGGCGACCGCGACCGGCGGAGCAGTGCGCGAGAACGGATACGAGTGCGATTGCTGGCCGATGACGGAGCCGGCGGCGTTGAACGCCCGCAGCGTCACCGTCCCGGAGCCGTTCGTGAAGCGGCCGACCCATACCTTGACCCGCGACTGCTGCGGCGAGAACGTTCCGGTGACGGCTCCCGAACAGAACTCGGGGGTCGCCGTACACGTGATGACGTTCGGATCCGACCGCGCGATCGTGGCGTTGCTGATGACGTATGCGCCCGATCCCGTGAAGGTGACGCCGCGTGGCGCGTACTGATTGGTGATGACGGTGTTCGCGGGGCGGTCGTCGAAGTTGATGACGTTGATCGCGGCGGCGGCCGGTCGTGCGCTGCGGGTCTGGTCGGCGAGGAATCCCGAGAGAGCGAGACCGGTGACGACGAGAGCGGCGAGCAGGCGCCTCACGGCGAGAACCGAGCCCTACTACTTCGAGATGAAGCCGGCGAAGTAGGCGCCGGGGTTGCAGCCGGGTGACGTGCAGTCGGCCGCGAGCACGAGCTTCTGGCCCCCCGTGAAGACGATCGGCGCGACGAAGTGGTAGTCGAGGTCGCGGAAGTTCGCGAGCTCCACGACCAGAAGCGGGGTGTCGCCCCGCTGGATCCGCAGCGAGCCGGTGTTGCCGGACGGGTTCTGCAACACGATGTCCGTGAGCTGCAGGACCTGGCCGTCCGGAACGGTGAAGTCGGTGCTGCCCGACGAGGTCAAGAAGAGACGCCCGTCGATCGGCTGCGACCCGACCACGCCACCAGCCCCGTCGGTCGACCCGGACCCCGAGTCCGATCCGGAGCCGGAGCTCCCCGAGCCCGAACCAGAACCACCGCCGCCCGATCCGCCGCCGCCGGGGCCAATCGTCACCGGCGTGTCGTCCTCCTTCACCGCCTCTCGCGCCGCCGACTCGACCGTCGGCTTGAGCAGCGCGAACCAGAGCGCGGCGAGCCCGACGAGGCCGAGGATCGTCCACATCACTGCGCGACGCAGCCACGGCGGTCGGATCGGGTCCTGCACGGCCATCGCCTGGGCGGCCGCGTAGGGCTCGCCGCCCGGCGCCGCAGCGACGACCTGGAAGGGCCGCGTCAACGGCGGTCCGCTGCCGTGCTTCGTCGTCGGGCGAATCCGCAGCTTGGCGAAGACCGCCTCGCCTGGTCCGACCGTCACCGACGAAGGAGAGAGATCGAAGGCGAGGTGCTGGTCAGGATCCGACGCCACCAACTCCACGGCGACCGGCGAGTTGCCGTGGTTGTTGACCGCCACCTCGTGGGCCATCTGGCGGCGGCCACGCGACGTGCGGGGGGTGACGTCGATGCCGACCGAGACGAGCGGCTGGACCTCGACCGTCCCCTCCTCGGTGACGGACCCGGAGGCGTCTTCGCGGGATACCACCCGCACGCCGAACGGCACGGCGCCGGCGACGACATCAGCCGACGCGGGCGGTCGGAACGTGATCGTCGACGTCCCCTCGGCACCGGGGAAGAGGTTCAGCGACGCGGGCACGGCTGTCGCCCACCCTGCCGCCTCTCCGACGACCTCGATCCGGAACTCGTCGACGACCGCCCCGTTGTTCCTGACCCGGACCTCGATCGACGCTTCGGAACCCGGGACGACGGCGACATGTCCCGCACTGAGTGTTGCGCGCGCACCCACGGGCGCACCGTAGACCGTCGAATGCCCGCGAACCGGCCATCAGAGGCCATCGCCCGGGCAAGAGGTGCTTCCCGTTGAGTCATCGTGAAGTGCCCGATGAGGGCGTCGTGGCACCTTCGGGCAACACCTGCGCAGCGGGTGTGGCGGGGAGCCACGGCGGGCTCCTGACGAAGTGGTTCGGAGAGAGGACAAGGTGGGGATGGCGGAACGCATTCGCGTCTACGTGTACGCGCACGATCCGATCTCGCAGGCGGGGCTCGCGAGCCAGCTGCGGGTCCGGCCGGAGATCCAGGTCGTCGACGACGACGTCGACCGGGCCCAGGTGGCGATCGTCGTCGCCGACGAGGTCGACGAGGAGACGTCGCGCACGGTGCGAGCGATCCAGCGCAACGGCATCCCGCGCGTCGTCCTCGTGATCACCCGTCTCGACGACGCGGGCATGATCGCCGGCATCGAAGCCGGCGCCTGCGGTCTCCTGCGCCGCAACGAGGCCGTCCCCGAGCGCCTCGCGCAGTCCGTGATCAGCGCGGCATCGGGCGACGGCAGCGTCCCGTCCGACCTCCTCGGCCGCCTGCTCGAGCACGTCGGGCGTCTGCAGCGCCAGGTGCTCAGCCCCCGCGGCATCACCCTGTCGGGACTCACCGAGCGGGAGATCGAGGTCCTGCGGCTCGTCGCCGAGGGACTCGACACGGCCGAGATCGCGGCGAAGCTCGCCTACAGCGAGCGGACGATCAAGAACATCATCCACGACGTGACCGCCCGGCTGAACCTCCGCAACCGCTCGCACGCGGTCGCCTACGCGGTGCGGAACGGGCTCATCTGATGATCCACGACGTCGACGAGACCCTGCGCGCCATCGTGCGCCGCGAGGTCATCAACGGGTCCGACATCGAGGTGCTCTTCGAGGCGCCGACGAAGGACTGGGCCAGCCGCCGCAACACCCCGACGATCGACATCTACCTCTACGACATCCGGGAAGACCTCAAGCGCCGCCAGTCGGGCGATGTCTACGCGCGCGACGAGATGGGGCGGAAGACGGGCAAGACGATCTTCCCACGCTTCTTCAAGCTGTCGTACCTGATCACGTGCTGGACGCAACGCCCGGAGGACGAGCACCGCCTCCTGTCCGCGATGCTCGCCTGCTTCCTCAAGCAGGACCGCATCCCCGGCGACCAGATCGTCGGCTCGCTCGGCGACACCGGCTGGCCGATCGACATCACGATCGCCCTCCCGCCGCCGGAAGACCGCGCCCTGTCAGACGTGTGGTCGGCCCTGGGCGGCGAGCTCAAGCCGTCGCTCGACCTCGTCTGCCTCGTGCCCGTCGACACCGACCGCCTCAGCCCGGTCGCCACGCTCGTCAGCACGCCTCCCACGTTCGAGTGGGAAGGCATCGAGGGGCAGTCGGACACGGTCAAGGGACGGGTGCCACCCGAACCCGGTGAAGACGGGGCCGACGGCGCTGACGGCGACGGCGCGAGCGGACGCGAGCCTGCGGCGACCGCCGCCGGCGCGAGAGCGTTCACGCAGACCTGGTCGTCGAAGAAGCGGTAGCGGTGCTCGCCACAGCGAGCGACCAACTCGATCCGTCGCTCACGCATCTGCTGGGGCGCCTCGGCGTCGTCGAGGTCCGCGTCCGCGCGACCGTCGCGACCAGGCGTGCCGCCGACCCCAATCCTGACGATCCCTTCCGCGGCCTGTACCTGTCGGACGAACACGTCGATCGGCTGCTCGCCGGGCAGGTGCAGCCGCCGCCTCCCGATGCCGCGGCAGCGAGCGCGCTGCAGCGGATCGAGGCCGACGCCGACCGGGCCCAACTCGCCGGCGCCGACATCCGCCTGCGCCGGCTCGCGGCGACCTTCGGCCTCCTGCCCGTCGACGTCGAACTGCTGCTCCTCGCGATGGCACCCGACCTCGACAGCCGCTTCGAGAAGCTGTACGGGTACCTGAACGACGACGTCACGCGCCGGCGCGCCACGGTCGGCCTCGCGCTCGAGATGGCAGGCCTGCCTACGGCGTCGGGCCTCGCTCGTGAGCGCTTGCTCCCGACAGGCCCGCTGATCGCGCACGATCTCGTCGTCATCGACGAGCCGGCACGGCCGTTCCTCACCCGCGCGCTCCAGGTTCCCGATCGTGTGACGGCGCATCTGCTCGGCGACGACGCGCCCGACGCCGGGCTCCTCGGGCTCATCGCGGATGCGTCAGCCGACGCCGCGCCCGATCCCGCGCCGATGGCCCGAGTCATCACCGCGGGCGCCCGCCTCTGCTACGTGCGGGAGAAGCCGGGGGCGTCCGGACGTTCGCTCGCGGCGGCCGCGCTCACCCTGGTCGGCCTGCCGACCGTGGCGCTCGACCTCAACCGCATCGGAGCGAACGAAGACGCGGCCGCCATCGCGGCGATCGCGATCCGAGACGCCCGCCTGCGGGGCGCCGGCCTCGTCGCCGGACCGGTCGAGGCGCTCGCCGAACGTGGCCCTGCCGCGGTGCGCGCCTTCGCTGAGCCCGACCCGCCGAACCTCACCGTCGACCCGGGCCTCGCGCCGCCGGTGGTGCTCATCGGGAAGCGCAGCTGGGAGCCCGGTTGGAGCCGGGTCGTCCCTGCGCTGCTCGACGCGACCGCGCCGTCGGCGAGCGACCGCGCCAGCCTGTGGCAGACGTGGCTGGGCGACAACGACAAGACCACGGACGGCAACGATGCGGGCGACGTCACCGTCCACTTCCGCCTCACCCCGGAGCAGATCCACCGAGCCGCGACCGCGGCTCACCTCCAGGCCGCGGCAGACGGCGGCGGGATGGCCGCCTCACATCTCCGGGCCGGTGCTCGCGCGCAGAACGCCGCCGGCCTCGAGACGCTCGCTCGGCGCGTCGAACCACGAGTCGGATGGGACGACCTCGTCCTCCCGCCGCCGACCCTCGCCGGTCTGAAGGAGCTCGCGAGCCGAGCCCGTCATCGCGACCGCGTCATCGACGAGTGGGGCTTGCGGCCAGGCGGCGGACGCGGCCGCGGCATCACCGGCCTGTTCGCAGGCGACTCCGGCACCGGCAAGACGATGTCGGCGGAGGTGATCGCGGGCGAGCTCGGACTCGACCTCTACTCGATCAACCTCGCGACGGTCGTCGACAAGTACGTGGGCGAGACCGAGAAGAACCTCGAGCGGATCTTCGGCGAAGCGGACGGCATCAACGGCGTGCTGCTCTTCGACGAGGCCGACGCGCTGTTCGGCAAACGTTCCGAGGTGCGCGATGCGCACGACCGCTACGCGAACATCGAAGTCGCCTACCTCCTCCAACGGATGGAGAGCTTCGACGGCCTGGCGATCCTGTCGACGAACCTCCGAGCGAACCTCGACGAGGCCTTCGCCCGACGGCTCGACGCGGTGATCGACTTCCCGCTGCCCGAACCGGAGTTCCGGCGGGTGCTGTGGGACCGGTGCCTCGGGAAGGAGATCCCGCGTGGCGACGACCTCGACCTCGACTTCGCCTCGGAGCGCTTCGAGCTGTCGGGCGGCAACATCCGCTCGATCGCGGTGACAGCCGCCTACTTCGCGGCCGAGACGTCGAAGCCGATCACCATGCTCGACCTGATGCGTGCGACGCAGAGGGAGTACCGGAAGCTCGGACGGCTCTGCGTGCCGTCGGAGTTCGGCCCTTGGTACGAGCTGGTGGTGTCGAACCAGACCTGACGACGGGCTACTCGAAGGAGCCGACGAGGTCGACGGTCCAACGGCCGTCCTCGAGAAGCATCGGCAGCTGCTCGACCTCGCCGTCGGCTTCCATCTCGACGAGCGCCCCGTCCTTCCCGTGCGGGCGCGCCGGCGGTCGCACGGTGATCTTCGGCAGCTGCTCGCTACGGAGGCTGGCGCACATCTCGTCCTTCATCGACGCGCCCCCCTCATCACCCTCCGAGAACTCCTCGAAGAACTCTCGCGTGCGCGTGCTCAGCGCGTTCCAGAACGCGTCGCAGTCGCGACGGCTCATCGCGTCGACGAAGTCCTGCGCAGCCTTCTCCGCTCCCCGGAGGCGCGGGTCGTCGGGCGAGAGTGTCGGCGCGACCGTTGTGCGGGGCGACGAGCTCCACGAGCTCGAAGAGCCCTCGGGTCGGGCCGAGCGACCGGGCAGCGTCGAGGCGGGCAGTGTGGTCGTCGTCGGACGCTCGTGCAGCGGGACGCCCGCCGCGCCGAGCGGCATGGTCGTCGACGGCCCCGCGTTCCACCGCTCGAGGAACGCGCGAGCATTCGCCGCCTGCTCCTCGGTCACGGCCTCCGGTGCACCTCGCTCCGACGATGATGCGGCGGCGGTGGAGATCGTCCTGCCGTCGCCCGGGCCGCTCGACGGGGCACGTAGCACCGTGGCGGCACCGAGCACGAGCACAACGACACCGACGGCGACGAGCGACACGACGATCGCGCGCCGCGACGCTCGGGAGGCTTCGGGAACCAGCGCCGCAGCGTCGAGCCGCGGCCCCGGGAACACCGCCTCCGGATCGGCCACGATCGACGAGCGCGCCGGAGCCTGCGTCGACGCGTTCGGGCCCCAGATCGCTTCGAGCTCGGGCGACGGCCCACCATCGCTCGACAACCAGCCGCCACGGTCCATCGGAGCTACGTCGACCTTCCGATCCGATCGCTTGAGGACGAGATCGCGACATCCGCCGGGCGCGGCCGCGCCGGTCATGTCACGCGGGAGCGATGACCCGCACGACGCCGTTTGCGGCGTCGACCTCGACGAGGTCACCCGATTGCACCACCGACAGCAGACCGGGCACGCCGACGACCGCGGGGATCCCGAGCTCGCGGGCACAGATCACCGTGTGGCCCATGTTCGTCTCGGTCGCTATGGCCGCAACGATCGGCATCACCGCGTTGTAACCGGGCGTGGTGGTGACGGCGACGAGCACGTCGTCCGGTTCGATGTGAGCGAGCCCGTCGCCGTCTACCCCGACGACGCAGGCGCGGCCGCGCACGACGTCGGTGCCGATGCCGGTGCCTTCGAGCGCGCGGCGCGGACGATCGGCGTCGCTCGCCCGCTGATCCGTGTCGTCGGTGCCGAGCGACGGGGGCGGCGTGATCGCTGCTGCGGCGAGGCGCGCTTCGAGGCGGCGGTGCAACTCTTCGACGCTCGGCCCACGACCGTCGAGGAGCGCGTAGAGCTCGTCGCGGTCGACCTCGAACACGGCTGCCGGGTCACGCAGCCCACGCCGGCGAGCGACCTCCAGCAGCGCCCGTCGCAGCAGCCCCGACGGCCAGAAGATGCACACGCCGTCGTCGTCGTCTTCCGTCCCGGCCGAGATCGCCGCCTCCTCCACGAGCCGGCGCAGCTCGTCGGACATCGCCGGCAGCGAAGCGGTCATCGGCTCGCGCCGGCGCGTCGGCGACGCCGCGGCGCGAATCGAGGCACACACGACTTCGGGTCGCTCGCCCAGGGTCGGACACGCGAGGTCGTAGCTGTCGAGCAGGCGTTGCCCGAACTCGTCGAGGTACTCGTCGAGCAGCCGTGCTGCCTCCGGCACCGCACGAACGAGAGCGAGATCGTGGATCGAACCCGGGTCGACCCCGCCGTCGCGCAGCGCGTCCGCGATGGCCGCGACGAGGTGCGCCGGCCGGCTCGACGCCGGGGAGCGCCCCGCGAAGAACGCGCCGAGGTCGCCGAGCTCCACGCCTTCGGCCTCTGCCAGACGACGCAGCTCCTGGCGCGACAGCTCCCGCCCGCGATGCGAGAAGTGGAGCGGAGCGACGGTCAGGACGTGTTCGAGCGCCTCCCGCACGTGCGCGTGGAGCGACGCATCGTCGAGCGCGCCGACGTCGACGGCTTGGAGACGTCGGTTCGTCGCCTCGATGGCGGGCTTCTCGTCGGCGAACCAGTGCTCGTACTCCCGCACCCACCACCGCTCGCGAATCGCTCGCGCGTTCAGCTCCGGGTCACCCGGATACGACGGCTCCTGCTCGCCGTAGAAGAGGTAGCCGTTGACGTGGGCCCACCGCGCGCGGCGGCGCGGCACGCCGTACGACATGGCGCCCGTCAACCAGCCCTCGCACACCCTGTCGATGACGTCGGCGAACAGGCGGCTGACGGGGTACGGGAAGTGCGCCGCCTCGAACCACCAGGGGTTCCCGTCCGGCGACTCCCAGCTGAGGGTGGTGCGGTCGTCGATGGACGACGACCGTACCGGTCAGCTGTCTTGCGTGCGGCGACGCCGGCGTCGCGTCGGGGCAGCGCCGTCGGCGGCCGGCGCCGGCGCGGCCTGCTCGCGAGACGTCGTGCGGGCGCCCGAACGGTTGATCGCCGCCTCGTTGGTGCCGAGGTAGCTCTCGATCACCCGGGGGTGGTTGAGGACCTCGTCCGGCGTGCCTCGGGCGATCACGCCGCCGAGCTCGAGCGCGACCATCTCGTCGCAGATCGACGACAGCAGCGGCATGTCGTGCTCGATCACGAGGATCGAGCAGCCGGTGAACGCCTGCACCCGCTTGAGCAGCGGACCGAGGGCCTCGGTCTCGCGCTGCGCGACGCCACCCGATGGTTCGTCGAGCAGCAGCACCGACGGGTCCTGGGCGAGGATGCACGCGAGCTCGACGATGCGGCGGGAGCCCGTCGACAGCTCGCCAACGAGCTTGTCGCGGAACGCCGTCAGACCCATCAGTTCGATGAGTTCCTCGACCCGCTGGTGGGCGACGAGCTCGGATTCGTACGAGGCCGGCAGCGAGAACGCTGAGGCGATGATGTCCTTCGACGCGAGGTGCCGCTCGAGCGCGACCGCGATCGTCTCTGCGACCGTGAGCGACGGGTAGAGCTTCGCCTCCTGGAACGACCGGCCCAACCGGTTGCGGGCCCGCTCGTGCGGCTCCCAGTCGGTGATGTCGTAGCCCTGCAGGAGCACGTGGCCGCCGTCGATCGGCAGGAACCCCGAGATGCAGTCGAACAGCGTGGTCTTGCCTGCGCCGTTCTGACCGATGAGGCCGAGGATGTGCCCCTGGCGCAGCTGGATCGACACGTTGTCGACCGCGGTGATCCCGCCGAACCGCTTCACGACGTCGACGGTCTCGAGAACGACCGGCGCATCGCGATCGATTGTCTCGCTGCGCTCGACTGTTGCGGCTTCTCGCTGGCGCTCCTGGCGCCGCGGTTCTGCGGCAGCCGGTGTCGCTGCGGTCGGGCCGGAGTCGGCGGCGGAGGCGCCCGCGATGAAGACGGAGCGGAGGATGTCGGGACGGTCGAGCAGTTCGGCGGTCGCGCCCTCGAAGCGGACTTCGCCCTTCTCCATGAAGATCGCCCTCTGGGCGAGCGTGAGCGCGACGTTGATCGACTGCTCGACGACGATGATCGTCGTGCCCGTCTCGTGGATCTTGTGCACCACGTCGATGAGCTGGCCCACGATCGCCGGAGCGAGACCGAGCGACAGCTCGTCGATCATCAGCACCTTCGGGTCGTTGAGCAGCGCCTGCCCGAGCGTCAGCATCTGCTGCTCGCCACCGGAGAGGTTGCCGGCCATCTGGTCGTAGCGCTTCTCGAGGATCGGGAACATCTCGAGCACACGAGCCAGCGCCTCTTCGTACCTCTCGTTCTCCTTGCGGACGAGCCAGCCGGCCAGGCGCAGGTTCTCCTTGACCGTCAGCGTCGGGAACACGCCCTTGCCGCCCGGCATCTGCACGAGGCCGAGCGCGGCGGTCTTGTTCGCCGGCATGCCGGTGATGCTCCTGCCCTCGAACTCGATGTCGCCCTTCCACGGCTTCAACAGGCCCGAGATCGCCTTGAGCAGCGTCGACTTGCCCGCACCGTTGGTGCCGAGCAGCGCGACGATCTCGTTGCGCTTGATGGCGACGTCGACGTCGAAGAGGATCTGCACCGGCCCGTACCCGGCGTCGAGACCGCGAATGTCGAGGATGGTGTCGGCGGCGCCGTCGTCGGCCGGCACCGGGGGGACCGGCTGCGTCGGATCGAGCGTGGCGGTCATACGAGCGCCCCTTCCTTGTCGGAGCTGCCGGGCACCTTGTCGTCGTCGAGCGCGCCGGAGATCACACCGGTCTCGTCTTCGGGCTTGTCGTCGGCCTCGTCGCGCTTGTCGGCGACGAGCGACGGCACGAGGATCCCGCGGCGGTTCGCGACCATCCGCAGCGCACGGTCGCGCAGCGCGATCGCCGCCTGGCCGAGACCGCCGGGGAGCACGAGGAGGACGAACAGCAGGCCGGCGCCCGACACGATCAGGCGCAGCTCGCCCGACAGCACGCGGCTGAGGAAGCGGAACAACGTGACACCGAACACCGCGCCGCCGATCGACCCCAGGCCGCCGATCACCGCGGTCGAGAACACCTCGAGGCTGAGCGACGGGCGGAACGACCCGTTGCCGACCGCACGCACCGCGACGACGTAGAGGCCGCCGGCGACTCCGGCGACGACGCCCGAGAAGAGGAACGCGGTGAGCTTCAACGAGGTCGTGGGCACGGCCGATGCGGCTGCGGCGCGTTCGTTGTCCTTCGTCGCGATCAGCGCCCGGCCGGTTCGACCCTTCCGCACGCCGATGGCGGCAGCGATCGAGAGCACCAGGAACCCGAGGCACAGGTAGTACATCGTGAGCCCGCGGTCGAGCGGGAACCGCTGCCACAGGATCGGACGATCGATGCCGCCCGGCATGAGCGTCGGGAAGTTCGTGGTGTTGAGGAAGTAGCTGTCGAGAGCGACGGCGAACGCCAGCGTCGTCACCGCGAGGAACAGCCCCCGGATGCGCAACGCAGGCAGGCCGATCAACAGCGCGAGCAAGCCGCCGACGACACCCGAGACCAGCAGGATCGCGAAGTAGTCGAGGCTCGTGCGGGTGAGGAAGTTGCCGGTCACGACCGCGCCGACGCCGACGATCGCGAACTGGCCGAGCGAGATCGCGCCGCCCCAACCGGTGAGGATGACCAACGACACCGCGACCATCGCCCATACGCACGCGACGGCGAGTAGCAGGAGGTCGGAGGGATCGAGCGCGCGCGGCAGGACGACGGCGACCAGCAGCCCCAGCACGGGAAGCGCGATGCGGGCCGCTCGGATCTCCGGCAGTCCCTTCAGCTCGGCCGGGATCGGGCGGACGATGCCCGCCAGCGACCACGAGCTCGCGCCACCGGCCTGAGCGCGCGTGAGCTTGTTCTTCTGAGCGAGCAGCGCGACCAGGATGACGAGGAGGAAGGCGACGTCCATCGTCGAGGCCCGCCCGGTGTTCCAGAACACGACCTGGTCGAGGATGCCGAGGCCGACGCCGGCGACGAACGCGCGCGGCAGGTTCTCCATCTTCGCCACGGTCGCCGCGGCAAGCGCCGGGAGGAGCAGCGTCGGCCCTCCGAGGGCGGTGGAGACCGAACCAGCGAAGGGCGCCTTGGCGATCGCGGTCAGCGCGGCGAGTCCGCCCGCGATGATCCAGACCATCGTCGACAGGCGCTGGATCGGGATGCCGAGCAGCAGCGCACGCTCACGGTTCTCCGCGGCAGCACGCACGGCGGCTCCCGCGTCCGTCTTCAGCAGGAACCACGCCAGCGCCATGATCACCGGCGGCACGACGGCGACGATGAGGATGTGGTCGCCCGTGAACCGGACCGGCGACATGTTGATGCCGAACGACGACCACGGGGTCGTGAACCCACCCACCAGACCGGCCGACCCGAACAGCGTCGGGATGATCAGCTCGATGCCACCGAGGATCTGCGCGAGGCCGATCGTCGCCACGGTCAGCACGAGCCGCGACGAGTTCGCGAAGCGGCGGATCACCAGGAGCTCGACGAGGGCACCGATGCCGAGGCCGGCGGCGAGGCCGAGGATCGCGGCGATCGGGTACGGCATCCCACCGTTGAGGTGGAGGGTCACCGCGAGGACGCCGCCGATGCCGCCCATCGACCCGTAGGCGAAGTTGATGATGTTGTCGGTCCGGTAGATGAGGATGAGCCCCATCGCGAGGAGCGCGGTGACCGTGCCGAGCACCGCCCCGATCAGCACGACCGGGAGCGGCGCACCGTCGGGAAGGAGCGAGTTCCCGATCAGGTACAGCAGCACCAGCCCGAAGCCGGTGATGCCGTAGGTCGCCGGCTTCGGCAGCTTGTTCCACTGCGCCGTGACCGGAGCGGTGATGGCGGTCACTTGCCGAACACCTTCGGGTCTTCCTTCGGCAGTGAGCCGACCTTGAACCGCTGGCCGCCGTACGACTCCTCGTAGCGACCCTGCTTGTTGTTCACGGTCGACGTCGCCTTCGCGTTCCACCAGATGATCCGGTAGTCCTGGGTCGGCGTGTAGCTGTCGGAGTCGAAGCCCCAGGTTCCGAACGGACCGGTGCCGCCGGGGTAGTTGAACATGCCCTGCTCGTAGCTCTGGGGCGTCAGCTGCGGGCCGGCCATCTGGATGCCGATCGCGAGCAGAGACATCTGGGCGTAGATCGCCTCGACGGCGAACGCCGGCTCGTCGTTCGGGCGGATCGACTTGTAGGCGGCGTAGCCGAGGCCGGCGCGCTGCGGAAGCTGCTTGCCGAGGTAGCTCACCCCGAACGCGCGGCTCCACTGGTTCTGGTCGTAGAGCTGGCCGACGACGTCGATGTCGGTGAAGGCGGTGCCGGCCACGACCCACTCGGGGTTGTAGCCCTGCTCCTGGGCCTTCGACGAGAGGAAGACCGGCATGATCGGGTCGGTGCCCATCAGCACCGTCGTGACGCCTTCGCTCTTGAGCTTGGCGATGATCGACGCCGCCTGGTTCGACATCGAGTTGATGTCGAGCTTGTAGGCGATGCGCAGGTCGAAGCCCTTTCCGGTCACCTTCTTGAGGCGGGCCTCGCCGTCGTCCACGCACTCCTGGTACCACGGGTTCTCCGGGGCCAAGGCGACGAACTTGCGGGGCTTGCCCTTGAGACCGTCACCGGCGAGGTCGGCGTTCTTGCCGAGGAGCTGCTTCTCGACGACCTCCCCGACCGACTCGACGATGATCGAGCAGTCGGTCGCGATCGACCAGTTGTACGGACGGTGGCTGACCATCCACTTGCGGCTCAGGTACGGCGCGCCGAACGCGATGACCTTCTTCCGGGCGAGCGCGTCCGAGAACGGCGGCGTGCCGCCGTTGATCTCGGCGAAGGCGCCGATCTGCTCGGCGACGGTGGTGGCGTCGGCCTCGGCTTCGGCCTGTCCGCCGCCGAGCAGCTCCGTCGTGCCGGAGCCCTTGCCGTTGTAGAACTGCAGGGCGATCTTGCGCCCGTAGAACTGGTAGTTCTTGTTGAAGAACTCGGCCAGCGCGCTCATCGTGCGCTTGACGTCGTCCGGGGTGTCGGTGATCTCGGCACCGGCGAGGGTGGCGAGCTGCTGCTGGAAGCCCTTCTCGTTGAGGATGCGGGCCGACACCTTGATCTCGGTCGGCGTCACGCCCTTGGAGGTGGCGCCACCGTTGTCGCCCTCCCACGCGATGCACGGCGGCGAGTAGGGGTCGCCCTGGATCTGCTTCTCGCGGCCGGCGCACGGGCCCGTCTTGCCGCCGCCGGAGCTCGCCGCCGCGCCCTTCTGGGTGTTCGCGGGAGCCGCCGTCCCACCGCCTGGCGGCGCGGCACCGCCACCACCACCGGCTGCGGGATCGGCTCCCGCCGGTGCGCCCGCAGGATCGGTCGCTGCCGGATCACCAGCCGCGGGATCGGTGGCGGCCATGTCGCCCGTCGCGACGGTGTCCGTCGTCTGCGACGTCGACCCGGGCGCGCCGGCCGAGACGCTGGCCTCCTGCTGGCCGACGGTCGGGACGAACATCGCCATCAGCAGGAACAGCAACGAGGCGAGTGCGAGGGGGCCGTAGCCCTTGAGAACCCGACGTGCAGCCGGGGTGTTCGACGTGGGCACGGTGGCCACGATGAAGTCCTCCTGGGGGGATGGAGAGCTCCCGATGCGCCCCGTCGGGACGCAGCCGGGTGATGTCTGCCTTTGCGGTGGAAGTGGTGCGGTGTGGGTTGCGAGTGCGGTGGGTCAGACGGTGGGGATGGTGCGGCGTGCGGCTCGGATCGCCCGGAAGTCGGCGGCTCCGAGCGCGATCGCCCCGAGCAGGCCGGCCAAGCCGATCAGTGCGGCTGCGCCGCCCTTGGTTCCGGGGGCGATGGGCGAGTTCGTCGCGGCGAGCGTCCCGGTCGAGCCGCCGGAACCGACGCCCGGCGCGGCGGGCGACGAAGCACCTGTGGTGCCGACGGGCGAGGTCGTACCGCCGAACGACGCGGCCGACGACTCGAACGACGAGGGCGACGAGCCCACGTCGCCGAAGCCCTCGGCTCCGGCGAAGTCACCACCGAAGTCGTTCGACGCGCCGCCGCCGAGGCCGCTGAAGTCGAAGTTGAAGGGGCTCTCGTACCGGACGCCCTCGGTGAACCCGGTCGTTCCACCCAGCTCGAGGTCGAAGCGGCCGCCGCCGGTGACGACGCCGGCGAGCACGTCGGCGACGAGGATGGCCGACTTGCACTGGCTGCAGTTGTTGATGATCGCGCCGGTGACCGGCTCACGAGCAGGCTGCAGCGCGCCGACCACCGGAGCGACGACCGTCTGGCCGGCCTGGGAGTTGACCATCCGGACGCCGAGTGGCGTCACCCGGGCGAAGTCACCGTCCTTCGAGACGGTCGGCGCGTCGAGGACGAGACCTGTCGGCTTCAGCGCGGCGTTGATCTGAGGGAGCACCGCGGCGAGGTCGGCGCCGTTGGACGGCACGGGGACCTTGGTGCCGGCGATGGTCAACCCTTCGACGCGGAACGAGCCGTCGACCTTGGCGCCCTCACCGGTGCGCTGCACGGCCTCCCACGTCAGGCCGTTGAGGGTGACGGCGCCGCCGCCGAGCTTCAGCGATTCGATCGTCGTGACCCCCCGCGCCTCGCGAGCCTTCTTCTCGATGACTCCCGCCGACGACGTCGCGGTTGACGCACCGATCTCGATGACGCCCGGGATGCCGATCGCGCCGAGCGTCACGGAGCTGCTGCCTTGCGGATCCTTGGTCGCTCGCGACTTCTGCTCCATCGCGCCGATGGTGATCGGCGACCCAGCCGGGGTGCCCATGAAGGTCTTCGACTTGCCGGCCGCCGCGTTCTCCTCGGTCGACTCGGTGCGGACCTCCGGCGCCTGCGCCTTCAACTCGGGCGGGATCGAGCCGTCGAGGGCGGCGTAGTCGGCAACGCGGGCCTCGCCACGGCCCAGGCTGCCGACGTAGTCGGCCAGGCTGAGACCGAAGGTGGGCGCCAGCGCGAGCTGGCCGGCGGCGGGACCGGCGCGGAGGATGCGGGCGTCGGCCCGGCCGCTGCCGACGACGAAGTCCTCGTTCGCACCGGCCGGCATCGCGAGCGCTCCGGCCGAGCCGACGAGGCCGACGGCCAGCACGGCGAGCGCCCGAGCAGGACGGGGACGGCGATTGAGGCTTCTCGGCACGAATTCCCTCCAGGAATGTGTCACGGCCTGACAACTTCTCTGTGACTCGGGTCACCTCCTGCCGGCCTTGACAATTCCTCCGGAAATGTCAACAGCGGATGTCCCCAATAGGCACGAGATGTGCCGTTCGTCACCGAAGTGTAAAGGGGTTCTTGCCCGATCGGGCATCGCGTACACCCCTTCAGGCGAGGCCCGCAGTCGTACACTCCCCAACGAAGAGGGAGGTGGCGGGATGTCCGACTACGACCTGCTGCGCGAGTACGCGCCCGGCCATGCGCCGGAGCGGCAGCCCCAGAGCGACTCCGAGACCGCACGCGACACCGCGACGGTCGCGGCGGCGGTGCAGCACAACAAGCCGGAGGCGCTCGGCGCCAAGGGCGCGACGAACCTGCAGCGCCTCGCAGGCAACGCGGCGACGAGCTCGCTCGTCGCGCAGCGGGAGGCCGACGGCGACGACACGTCGCTCGTGCACAAGGTGGTCGGGTCCGGCGGCGGCAGCTCACTCGACGCCGCCACCCGCGCGTCGATGGAGAAGTCGTTCGGCACCGACTTCTCGTCGGTTCGCATCCACTCAGGTGGTGAGGCGGCGGCCGCGGCGAAGTCGGTCCAGGCCCAGGCGTTCACCGTGGGCGACAACATCGTCCTCGGCGAGGGCAAGAGCACCTCGGACACGCGCACCCTCGCGCACGAGCTGACCCACGTCGTGCAGCAGCGCTCGGGGGAGGTCCCCGGCGAGTCGATCGGCGGCGGCATCAAGCTGTCCGACCCGGGCGACTGGGCCGAGCGCCAGGCCGAGGCCACCGCAGATCACGTGATGAGCACGTCGGCCTCGAGCCACGCCGGCCACGACCACGCCCCCGCGGGCGGTGGCGGCGGCGCAGGCGTCCAGCGCGAAGCCGCCGACGAAGAGGTCCAGACGCTCCCCCTCCAGCGCCAAGGCGAGGAGGAGGACAAGGAGTCCGAGGGCGAGGAGGGCGCCGGGGCCGCTCCCGTCATGGAGGACGAGGCGAAGGAATCGGACATGGAGGAAGAGAGCTAGCTCGTCCCACCCTCCGTTCGAGCCATGGCAGCCGCCCCTCGTGGGCGGCTGTTTCGCGTCCGGAGACGGCTCGAACGGTCCATTACCCGAAGGGGCACCGACGACTGCCCCGCACAGTGCGCTGATGGGCCTCGCGCACGCGCGTAGGGACCAGCCACCCTGGCATCGACTGCATTCACCGGCGGGGGCCCCTCACCCCTTCGCCGTTCCATAGGCGGCGGGGACCCCTCCCCAACGCCGTTCCCCGGTCGAACGAGGAGGAGGCCCATGCCTCAGTATCTGTCCCCTGGTGTCTACGTCGAGGAGCTCGACGGCGGGCCGCGCCCGATCGAGGGTGTCGGCACAGCCGTCGCTGCCTTCGTCGGCCTGGCCGAGAAGGGCCCGGTGAACGAACCCACGCTCGTCACGAACTGGACCCAGTTCGTGAAGACGTTCGGTGACTTCACCGAAGGCGCGTATCTCGCTCACGCCGTCTACGGCTACTTCCAGAACGGCGGCACCATCGCCTACGTCGTCCGCATCGGCGGAGAGGCCGGCTCGGCCCCTTCGGCTCGCGGCGAGCTGACCGCTGGTGAGGGCAAGCAACTGCCCTACCGTGTCCAGGCTCTCGAGCCCGGCACCGCCGGCAACGACGTCTCGGTCGAGATCCAGCACCCGCAGGGTGAGGGCGCGAGCGAAGACAGCTTCACCATCGTCGTGAAGAAGGGCGGCAAGGTCGAGGAGACCCACGCCGACCTCAGCACCAAGAAGGGCAAGCAGAACGCCGTCCAGGTCGTGAACCAGGCGTCGAAGCTGATCCGGCTCGAGGAAGCGACCAGCGGCGGCCAGCTCGAGCGCCCCGCGGCCGGCAACGTCTCCCTCGGCGGCGGCAGCGCATCTGCGGCTCCCGCGAGCATCGAGGCCGCCGACTACGTCGGCGACGTCGCCAACCGCACCGGCTTCGGTGCCCTCGAGGCGATCGAGGACATCACGATGGTCGCCGTACCCGACCTGACGTCGGCGTACGAGCGCGGGCAGATCACGGCGGAGGACTTCAAGGCCGTGCAGCTGTCGATGGTCGGCCACTGCGAGCTGATGGGCGATCGCATGGCGATCCTCGATCCGCCCCCTGGCCTCAACGCGCAGCAGATCAAGGAGTGGCGGGTCGAGCAGGCCGGCTACGACTCGAAGTACGCCGCCCTCTACTGGCCGCGCATCAAGGTGCTCGACCCGGCCAGCGGCAAGAACATCTTCGTTCCGCCGTCCGGTCACATCGCCGGTCTGTGGGCCCGCACCGACGCCGAGCGCGGCGTGCACAAGGCTCCGGCCAACGACGTCATCCGCGGCGCGATCGAGCTCGAGATCAACATCACCAAGGGCGAGAACGACCTCCTCAACCCCGAGGGCGTCAACTGCATCCGCGCGTTCCCCGGCCGCGGCATCCGCGTGTGGGGCGCCCGCACCCTGTCGAGCGATCCGGCGTGGAAGTACATCAACGTCCGACGTCTCTTCAACTACCTCGAGAAGTCGATCCAGAACAACACCGACTGGATCGTCTTCGAGCCGAACGACCGTGACCTGTGGGCGAAGATCCGCCGCACGATCGCCGGCTTCCTCGTGATGGAGTGGCGGAAGGGCGCGCTGTTCGGCTCGACGCCGGACGAGGCGTTCTTCGTCAAGTGCGACGACGAGACGAACCCGGCCGAGGCCATCGATCTCGGTCAGGTCACCTGCCAGATCGGCGTGGCTCCCGTGAAGCCGGCCGAGTTCGTGATCTTCCAGCTGCAGCAGCTCCCGAGCGGCGTCAGCTTGGTCAACGAGTAACGCGACGGAACGAGAGGACACACAGTGAGCGCTTACGACTTCCTGACCGGCGACGCGGTCCCCGCGAACAACTTCAAGTTGTCGATCGAGGGCACGGACCTTCTCGTGAAGGAGGTGACCGGCCTGAAGAAGGAGCTCGACATGATCGAGATCAAGACGCAGGCAGCCAACGGTCAGTACTTCCTTCGGAAGCTGCCGGGCAAGCAGAAGCCCGTCACCCTGACGATCACCCGACCCCTGACCGACAACTCCTTCTTCAAGGACTGGATCGAGAAGGTGGAGAAGGGCGCCCCCGACCGCAAGGAGGTCGTGGTCGAGGTGTACGGGCCGGGCGAGCTCGCCCCGAAGCGGACGTACAAGGTCCAGAACTGCCAGCCCTCGTCGATCGAGGTCACGCAGGTCCAGGCCGGTGCGACGAACCCGCTCGACGAGAAGATCACCCTGCAGGGTGAAGGAATGATCATCGAATAACGATGCGACGCACCATCCCTGGCGCACCCACCGCGGTCGCCGACGAGGGGACGGAGTTCGAGGGGGCGCCGGACCAACCGGCGCCCCTTCGCACCGAGTACCGATTCGAGCTCCCCATCGGGTACCTCGACAAGAACACGGGCACGCTGCACAAGCAGGGTGTCATGCGGATGGCGACCGCACGCGACGAGCTGCTGCCGCTGTCCGACGCGCGGCTGCAGGCGAACCCGTCGTACCTGACGGTGCTGTTGCTCACCCGTGTCATCACCCAGCTGGGGACGCTTCCGAGCATCGACACCTGGGTCGTCGAAGAGCTCTTCGCCGCCGACCTCGCCTTCCTCCAAGACCTCTACCGACGGATCAACCAGGAAGGTCACACCCGCGCCGCGGTGACCTGCCCGAGCTGCTCCCACTCCTTCACGGTCGATGTGGCCGGTGGTTCGGCGGGGGGGCGATGACGTACGCAGCAAGTCAGCTGCACGAGGAGATCGCGTACGTCGCCTTCCACTTCCACTGGTCGCTGAACGAGCTCCTCGACCTCGAACACATGCGGCGCCGTGCCTTCGTGCACGAGATCGCCAACCTCAACAACCGCCTCAACCAGCTCGCCAAGGGCGAGGACCAGTAGGACCCCTAGGACCCGACGATGGCGTGGTTCCGCCGCAAGCGCGACGACGAGCAGCCTGAAGAGACCTCCGCCGCTGCGGCGGAGGCTGCCTCGCGCGCGGCGACCGGCGACATCGTTCGTCCGGACTCGGCTCGGGTCGGCGACTGGATGGCGCTGCCGCCGATCGCAACGGCGGTGAGCGCCCCGCCTCCGACGACGTTCCGCGTGCAGCGGGTGGCCGAGATCATGACGACGCGCCGCCCCACCGCCCTCATGGGCGAGTTGGGCCACCGCGTGTCGCGCGAAGCGCCCGCCGGCGCGGTGCACGGGCTGCTGACGCCGACGGCCGCACCCGTCGCTCCGGTGGCGTCGGCGTCGTCGACAACCGCGGCATCGGATCTTCCGCTGCGGGTACCGGCGCGACCGGACGCTCCGGCCGACGAGGCGCCGGCGCCGTTCCGAGCAGTGAGCGACGCCGCGCCGCTGCCCGTCATCCAGCGCCAGGTCGCCGCGGTGTCCGCACCGGCGCCGCCGGCGCCGCTGCGGGCGACCTCTCCCCTTCCTCCGCCCGCGCCCACCCGTGTGCTGCGGGAGCCCGCTGCGCCGGCGCGTCCGTCCGATCGTCCCGCGCCGCCGCTGGCGGTCGTGGGCGAGTCGATGACGACGGCCGCCGCGCCGCCTGCCGCTCCGGTCCTCGCCGTTGCGCCGGATGCGCCCGCCGAGGCGCAAGCGCCACTGGCGACCTCGGCGACGCCGGATGCTCCCCTCGCACCGGCGAGCGAGCCGGCTTCGACGCAGCAGAACGCGGCGCCGCTGCTCGACCTGCCTCTCGCGTCACCGTTGGTGTCGGGCGACGTGACGCCGCGAGCTGCGAAGCCCGCGGACCTCATGCCGCCGATCCAGCCCCGCGCGATCCAGCGCAAGATCGACGACGGTGCGGCACAGGCCGGAGCCGCACCGAGGGGCGACGGCGACGGATTGCCGCCCTTCCCGTCGTGGGCCAAGGTCGACGCGCCCGCTCCGGCGGCCGCACCTTCGATGCCGCTGCAGCGCCCCGTCGTGCAGCGCGAAGCCGATCCCGCGGCGACCGCCGACGAGGTCACCGACGCCGGCGGGTCGCCGACGGCCGCGACCGACGCTCCGGCCGATGCTCCGGGCGACGTCGAGGCGACCGCGCCGCTTCTCGGTGACGCGCCGCTGGCCGCCAGCGTCGCACCGGCCGAGTCCGAGGGCGACGACGAGGAGTCGGCCGGCGCAGCTCCCGATCTCCCGCTCCACGCCGTCGCGGCGGCGCAACCTGCGGCGAGCGTGCAGACCGAGCGGATCGACAGCACGCCTGTCGCCGCCGCTGCGGGCACCCACACCCACGACGACGGCAGCGTCCACGAAGACGGCGACGACGACGCGCACGAGGCGCAGGTCGCGCCTCTCCTCGGCGACCGGTCGCTGCAACTCCAGCGCAGCATCGACGCAACCGCCGCTCCGGCGACGCCCGCCGCCCCCGGCAACGCTCGAACCGACCTTCCGCTGGTCGTCGACGCACCCGGACCGGCGCTGGGCAACGCGCCGCGAGCGAGCGCGGCAGCCCCCGCGCCAGGCGGCTCGACGAGCAGCGGCATGACGTCGGTGCTCGCCGCAGCGTCGGCCCGGCCCGTGACGCTGCAGCGGGATGCGTCGTCGATCGCGGCGATCCCCGCGGCCGCGACCACACCCTCGTCCATGGGTGCGCCAGCCGCACCAGCGCCGGTGGCGCGTCCTCTCGCCGCTCGGACGTTGCCGGCAGTCGGCGGTGATCCTGCGAGGGCCGTCTCGCTGCCCGTGCAGACCCTCGCCGATGGCGGCACCTCGCCCGGTGCAGCGGCGGCCGCGGCGGCAGCGACGACGTCGACCGCGGCGTCAACCCGCGTCGACCTTCCGCTGCAGGCGCCGTCTCGCGGCAACGACGGTCCTGCCGCGTTCGCGACCGATACGAGCCGTGCCTTCGACTCCGCGATCGCGGCCGGTCTTGCTCATCGCGACGCCGACGGCGCCGTCGTCTTCACGCAGCAGGCGGCACCCGCGATCGGCCTCGACGGGCTCCCGATCCAGCGCGAGGCGCTTCCGGGCGCGAACGGCTCGACGACGAACCCGGCCTCGACCCCGACATCTGCCCCTGGTGCGACCACCGTCGTGCAGCGGGCGATCGGATCGTCGGGCCCAGCTGCGCCGGCGGCCGAGGCCGGCGAGAGCGACGACGCCCAGCTCGACAAGCTGGCGAAGGACCTCTATCCCCGCATCCGCTGGAAGTTGCAGGCGGAGCTCCGAAACGACCGAAGCCGATTCAGCGACGGCTCCTGGACCAGGTACGGGAGGTGACCCATGGCTCCCCCGAGCCCCACACGTACTGACGATCCTGCGATCTCCGTACTGTTCCACCTCGAGGTCGACAGCATCAGCGCCGGCTGGTGGAACAGCTTCGAGGGTCTGAGCATGGAGACCGCGATCGAGCAGCGCGAAGAGGGCGGCAACAACCTCTTCGTCCACCAGCTTCCGACGCGGCTGAAGTTCTCGAACATCAAGCTGAGCCGGCCGATCAACGCGGACAGCCAGAAGGTCGCGGTCTGGTTCATGTCGATCGTGAAGAACGTGACCCGCACGAACACCGCGGCGATCAAGGCCGTCGACGGCAACAAGAACATCATCGCCGAATGGAACCTGCGGGGCGTCGTGCCCGTGCGGTGGACGGGCCCGTCGTTCAGCGTCGACAGCCCGAAGATGGCGACCGAGACGATCGAGCTCGCCTACCACGGCTTCATCGAGCCCGTCGCGAAGGGCGCCTGACATGGCGCTCGAGACGACGTGGACGAAGGCGGTCCTCAAGTTCCTGCCGCCGGTGCTCGGCGGCCCGGAGATCGCGCTGCACACCGAGACCTTCGACTTCAACCCGAAGGAGTTCTCGATCTCGCGGTCGGCCCAGTGGTCGGTGCCGCAGGCCAAGAGCGGCGTCGTGCAGGCCGAGTACAACGGCCCGAACCCGTCGCAGATCTCGGTCGAGGTCTTCCTCGACGAGACCGACAAGCCCAACGGCGACATCTCGAAGAAGGTCGACGTCTTCCTGCAGGCGACGAACCCCGCGCTCGGCGGGCTGTTCAAGAACCTGCCGTCGGCCCCGTTCGTGCTCTTCCAGTGGGGCAGCAAGATCAGCTTCAAGGGCTACGTCGAGAGCGTCGCCGTCAGGTACTCGCTGTTCCGGCCGAACGGTGACCCGGTGCGGGGAACGGCGACGCTGACCATCAAGGAGTTCAAGGCACCGATGCTGCCGACGAACCCCAGCAGCGGCGGCGAACCCGGCACCACCCAGCACCGCGTCAAGGCCGGTGACACCCTCCCGTCGATCGCGTACCGCGAGTACGGCCGCGCCTCCGACTGGCGCACGATCGCCGACGCCAACCCGTTCATCGACGACCCGATGCGCCTGCGCCCGGGCACGAACGTCCTCATCCCGCCGATCTGATGCTCGGTTCCCTCGCTGGCGCGTTGTCCGGGTCGATCGCGGCGCGTAGCAACGCGGTCAACTGGCACGTCAAGGTCGCCGGCGCCGCACTCCCCGCAGCGAAGGCCGACCGCCTGATCGGTGGCCTCGTGCGGTCGGTGATCCGCGGCGCCTCGACGTGCGACCTCGTGTTCCACGATCACGAGTTCGACATCCCGACCTTCGCGAGGATCGGCACGCCGATCACCGTCGAGATCAAGGACGGCGCCGCTCTGCCCGGCATGTCGCGCGGTGGCGGCAAGATCTTCGACGGCATCGTCGTCGGCATCGACGCGACCCGAGAAGGCCACCAGACCATCACTCGCGTTCGGTGCTCCGACAAGCTGCAGCTGCTGTACCACGGGCGCCGCACGAAGGCGTACCTGAAGACGACGCCCGACGCCGTCGTGAGGACGCTGATCCTCGAGTCGGGCCTCATGCCGGGCACGATCGACTCGGTCAACGTCGTGTTCGACTACATCTCGCAGTGGCACGAGTCGGACGGCGACTTCATCGAGCGACTCGCAGCGGAGTTCGGGATGGTCTTCCGCATGAAGGAAGGCAAGGTCGAGTTCTGCGCACCTCCCGCGGCGTCGAGCGCTCCCTCGCCCGCGAGCCCCGGGTCGAGCACGCCGGCGCAGCTGGTGCTCGGTGACGATGTCGCGCGCTTCGACGTGTCGTACTCCGGCGAGTACCTCGTCAACAAGGTCGAGGCGCGGGGCTGGAACTCGAAGACGAAGTCGGAGATCGTCGCGTCGAAGACCATCGGCACCGCACCCGGCAAGAACATGGCGGTCGCCGCGATGCAGCCGATCGACGCGGCGAACGCCGGCCTCATGACGACGACGAAGACGTTCCTGACGTCGACCGTTCCGCTCGCCAGCCAGAGCCACGCGACGAAGCTCGCGACGTCGGTCGCATCGGAGATCGCCTCGACGTTCGGGCGTGTGGAGGCCGTCACGATCGGCAACCCTTCGATGCTCGCGGGCGTCCCCATCAGCGTCGGTCCGACGACGCATCCGATGGCGGGCAAGTACGTCGTCACCACCGCGGAGCATCAGCTCGAGGCCGGCGAGTACACGACGCGTGTCGTGTGCGGCGGGCTCGAAGACCGTGGCGTGGGCGGCGAGGCGAGCAGGTCGCGCGACGACGTGCTCAGCGGCCGGTTCCCGGGCGTGCTCATCGGCATCGTCACGAACAACAACGACCCCGAGAAGCTCGGCCGGGTCAAGGTCAAGTTCCCGCAGTTCGACGCGACCTACGAGTCCGACTGGCTCCGGGTCGTGAGCGCGGGCGCGGGCGCGGGTCGCGGCTTCACCATGATCCCCGAGGCGAACGACGAGGTCGTCGTCGCGTTCGAGCACGGCGACCCGCGCTCCGGGTTCGTGCTCGGCGGCGTGTGGAACGGCAGGGACAAGCCGACCCAGCCCGCCTTCGACGCCCAGGCGATCCAGGGCGGAAAGGTCGAGAAGCGCGGCTTCACGAGCCGTGCCGGTCACCACATCGTGTTCCAGGACAAGGCGGGCGAGGAGCTGATCGAGGTCAAGAGCGGCAAGAAGGCGCTCACGATCAAGCTCGACGACAAGGAGAACACGATCACCGTCGCGGTCACGAACGGAGCGAAGACCACCTTCACCCTCGGGCCCGACGGGATGAAGGTCGAGACCGACAAGGACGTGATGGTGAAGGCGACCAACAACATCACCTTCGAAGCCCAGAAGGACATCACCTTGAAGGGCCTCAACGTGAAGGTCGACGCGCAGACGAACTTCGAGGCCAAGGCGAAGGCCAACGCCACGATCGAAGGCACCGGCGGGGCCACCCTGAAGAGCAGCGCGATCGCGAAGCTCGAAGGCGCGCAAGCCCAGGTCGCCGGTCAAGCGATGGCCGAGGTCAAGGCCGCGATGGTGAAGATCAACTGATGGCCGAGGAATTCGTCGGCCAAGGCATCTCCTTCCCCTTGCGCATCGGCGCGGGCGGCTCGCTCGCGCTCGTCAAGGAGGACGAGGAGCTGCGCCAGGCCATCCGGCTGATCCTCGGCACCGCCTACGGCGAGCGCCCGATGCGGCCCGAGTTCGGGTGCGGCATCCACGACCTCGTGTTCGCGCCTGCGAACGCGACGACCGCCGGCGAGGCCGCGTACGAGGTGCGGCGCTCGCTCGAGCGGTGGGAGCCGCGCGTGGAGGTCGACGACGTCGACGTCACGTACGACGCCGGTGACTCCGCGGTGATGTACATCTCGGTCACGTACCGAGTGAAGGGCGCGAACGACCCGCGCAACCTCGTGTTCCCCTTCTACCGGATCCCCTCCGAGGAAGAGCCAGCATGACCCTCCCCGTGCCCAACCTCGACGACCGCAACTTCCAGTCGCTCGTCGACGACGCCAAGCGCATGGTGCAGCAGCGCTGTCCCGAGTGGACCGATCACAACGTGAGCGATCCCGGCGTCACGCTGATCGAGACGTTCGCGTACATGGTCGATCAGCTGATCTGGCGCCTGAACCGCGTGCCCGACCGCATCTACGTGAAGTTCCTCGAGCTACTGGGCGTGAAGCTGCAGGCGCCTGCGGCGGCGACTGCACCCGTGACGTTCTGGCTCTCGACGTCTCTCGAGGAGAACGTGCACGTGCCGCACGGCACGCAGGCCGCGACGTCACGCGGCGAGGACGAGCCGGTCGTGTTCACCACGACCGAGGCGCTCGACATCGTCCCGTCGTCGCGCGGCTACGTCGTCACGGAGATCAACAACCTCCAGGTCAACCAGACGGAGACCCTCGACAGCGGCCAGGCGTTCCTCTGCTTCGATCGCGTCCCGAACGTCGGCGACTGCTTCTACATCGGCCTGTCGAACGCCGCTCCGCGGTGCGTCGTGTCACTCGAGTTCGAGTGCTCGATCGAGGGCGTCGGCGTCAACCCCGACTACCCGCCGCTGGTTTGGGAGGCGTGGAACGGCGACACGTGGGAGCCGTGCGATCTCGAGCGCGACACCACCGGCGGCCTCAACCGCAACGGTGAGGTCGTGCTCCACCTCCCGGTCGAGCACACCGCCCACGCGGCGATCCTCCGCCTGAACGCCGGCTGGATCCGCTGCCGGGTGACCGAGCCCGTCGCCGACTGGGCGCCCGCGTACAGCGCATCACCGCGGATCCACCGCGTCAGCGCGGCGACGATCGGCGGTACCGCCGAAGCCGTCAACGCCGAGATCATCACCGACGAGATCGTCGGCATGTCGGAAGGCGTGCCGTCGCAGCGCTTCCGCGTCGAGCACCCGCCGATCGTTCCGGTCGAGGCCGGCTACGTCGTCGAGGTGTCGTCGATCGAAGGCTGGCAGGAGTGGACACAGGTGGAGGACTTCGCCATGAGCGGAGACCTCGACCGGCACTTCCAGCTCGACGAGAACACCGGCGAGGTGGTCTTCGGACCGGCGATCCGCCAGCCCGACGGCTCCGTCCGCCAGTACGGGGCCGTGCCGCCGAAGGGCGGCGCGATCCGTCTGCCCCAGTACCGCAGCGGCGGTGGGAGCCGGGGCAACGTCGCGCGCAACACGATCACCGTCCTCCAGGACCAGGTGCCATTCGTGAACGACACCTCGAACCGGCGCCCCGGCCTGGGCGGCCTCGATGCCGAGACGATCGAGGACGCGAAGCTGCGCGGCCCGCTGCTGCTCCGGACGCGCAACCGCGCCGTCACTCGCGCCGACTACGAGCGTCTGGCCGAAGAAGCGCACCACCACGTGGCGCGCGCCCGTTGCATCCCGGCGGGCGAGGACGGCACCGAGGCCGGCGGCGTGCGCGTGCACATCGTCCCCCACGTCGAGGAGGACGAGAACGGCGCGATCGAGTTCGGCGACCTGCTCCCCAACGACGACGTGCTCTCGGCGATCGCGGACTACCTCGACGAGCGACGCACGATCGGCGCGCGGGTGAAGGTCGAATCGGCGCGCTACGCGCCGCTCAGCGTCGTGGCGCTCCTCCGGGCAAAGCCCCGCCACGACTCGAAGAAGGTCGAGAAGGACGCGGTCGCCGCGCTCTACACGTACTTCCACCCGATCCGAGGCGGGAGTGACGGCAGGGGCTGGCCGTTCGGGCGGCAGGTCACCCAGGGCGAGGCGTACGCCGTGCTGCAGGCGGTGCCCGGCGTCGAGGCGGTCGAACAGGTCCGGATCTACCCGGCGTCACCGATCGAGGGCACGCGCGCCGCCGAGGTGCAGACGTTGCCGGTCGAGCCGAACGCGCTCGTCTTCTCGTGGGGGCATCAAGTGAACGTGCGGTCCCGATGACGCAGGTCGACGGCGGTACCCTCGATTGCATGGCCAGGCGGGAAGTTCTCTAGACGTGCGCGGAACCATCGAAGGGCTCGAGTCGCCTCACCCGATCGGACTCGAGCTCCCTGCGCTCTTCCAGGACGACGAGGTCGCGCTCGGGTTCACCGGCGGCCTCGACGTCGTGCTCGCTCCGATCTTCCTGACGCTCGATGCGATCGAGAGCTACATCGACCCGTGGCTGGCACCGCCCGACTACCTCGCGTGGATCGCGGAGTGGGTGTCGTCCGAATGGGACGAGGCGCTTCCCGAGGAACGCCAGCGTGCGCTCGTGGCCAAGGCCGTGGAGCTGCTCGGCTGGGCCGGCACGGCGCGCGGCCTCGCCGACCTGATCGAGCTGCACGCCGGCGTTCGCCCCGAGATCGACGACTCCGGCGCCACGGCGTGGAGCGTCGAACCGGGCGGCGACATGCCAGGCGCGGCGGAGCCGCGGGTGACCGTGCGCGTGCGCGTCGACGAGCTACCGGCCGCTGGCCCCGAGCGTGAAGACCGGCTCGATCGGGTGCGCCAGGCCGTCGAGCGGCACCTGCCCGCCCACGTGGTGGCGACCGTAGAGGTGGTGCCGGCGTGATCATCTGCACCAACTGCGGCAACCACAACGGCGACAACGACGAGTTCTGCGGCTCGTGCGGCAAGTTCCTCGAGTGGGTCGGCCAGAAGGTCGAGGAGCCGAAGCCGGTCGAGGTCGCCCCTGAGCCGGTCGAGGCCGAGCCCGAGAAGGTCGGCCTCATCGACCGCGTGAAGGCGGCCGTGGGCATCGAGGGTCAGGCCTCCGGCACCGACCTGGCCGCGCCGCAGTCGAGCGGCGTCGATGTCGTCGACGGCGAAGCACCGGCCGCGGCCCCTGCCCCTGCCGCTGACGACGAAGCCGAAGCCGCCCGCCGCGCGGCAGAAGAAGCCGAAGCGGCCCGCCGCGCGGCAGAAGAAGCCGAAGCCGCCCGCCGAGCCCAAGAGGCTGCAGCGGCCGCAGAGGAGGCGGCTCGCAAGGCGGCGGAGGAGGCCGCCGCGGCGGAGCAGGCGGCTCGCGAGAAGGCCGAGCTCGAGCGTGTGGCAGCAGAGGCGGCTGCAGCCGAGGAGGCTCGCCGCCGCGCGGAAGCCGAGGCTTCTGCGCGCGCAGCGGCCGAGGAGCAAGCCCGCCTCGAAGCCGAAGCAGCACGAGCCGCCGCCGAAGCCGCCGCGGCCGAAGAGGCGCGGCGGCAGGCGGAAGCCGATCAGGCGGCCGCCGACGAGCGGGCGCGCCTCGAAGCGGAGGCCGAGCGTGCGGCGGCCGAAGCGGCGGCGGCCGAGGAAGCCCGCAAGCAGGCCGAAGCCGAGGAAGCGGCCAGGCGCGCGGCCGAGGAAGCCGAAGCCGAGAAGACACGCGTCGAGGCGGAGCGCGCTCGGGTAGAAGCCGAGGAGGCTGCCCGCGCAGCCGAAGCCGAGGAGATGCGCAAGCGGGCGGAGGCCGAACGTCAGCGCAAGGAGGCCGAGGCGCGGGCCGAGGCCGCCCGCCGCGCGGCTGCCCTGCTCGCCCAGCCCAAGGCGGGCGCCGCTGCGCCGGAAGCCGCTCCCCCGGCGTCCGCTCCCCCGGCCGCCGCAGCCCCGACAGCCGCGACGGCCCCCGTCGCTCCCGTCGCCCCGGTCGCACCGACTCGTCCGCCGGCGGCGCCGCCCGCCGGTGCATCGGCGCCTGCCGCTCCGACGGCCCCGGGCGCCGGCGCCGCTCCTGCTGCCACGCCGCCGTCTGTCGATCCCGCCGCCGCTGCCGCAGCGCAAGCATCCGCCATGGCGCCGTCACAGGCGCCCGCCAAGCCGAAGGCGCCGCCGAAGCCGGCCAGCCAGGTCAAGGTCGACGACGGCCCGAAGCCAGGCGACCTCGTCTGCGACTCGTGTGGCACCGGCAACGACCCCAGCCGCAAGTTCTGCCGGCGTTGCGGCAACTCGCTCGCGAAGGCCGAGCCGGTCAAGAGGGTGCCGTGGTGGAAGAAGCTCTTCGGCGGGGGCAAGAGCCAGCCCAAGGCGAGCAAGGCCGCGAAGTCGAAGAAGGGCAAGAGCGGGGCCAAGCAAGCGAGCTTCAAGGCCGAGATGGCCATGGCCCGGCTGCGCAACCTGACCTTCCTGCTCGCCGCGCTCGGCGTGGGCGGGATGATGGTCGTTCCGTCGACGCGTGGCGTCATCATGAGCGCGTCGCGCGACGGCATCCAGAAGGCTCGCGACACGCTCTTCCCGAGCTTCGACCCGATCCGCCCGATCCAGGTGACCGCCACCAGCGAGGCGCCCGACCACGGCCCGCTCCTCGCGGCCGATCTCGCGGTGAACACCTACTGGGCGGAGGGCGCCGAGGGCGAAGGCATCGGCCAGACGTTGTCGTTCACGTTCAGCGAGAAGTTCGAGCTCGGCAAGATCCTCCTCACGCCGGGAGCGATCGACACCAACCAACCCGACGTCTTCCTGAAGCAGCCACGGCCGAAGGACATCCACCTGGTGTTCGACAACGGCGGCAGCACCGACATCACCCTCACCGACGAGGTGAACAAGGCCCAGTCGTTCACCATCAAGGGAGCGAAGGACATCACCAGGGTCGATCTGACGATCACCTCGGTGTATCCGGGCACCGGCGGCCAGGACACCTCGATCGCCGAGGTCGAGTTCCGGAAGCGGTCGTGACGATGGCGCGCGCCGACCTCTCCTTCGACGCCTTCGCGGCGCTCGTTGCCGAGGTGGCCGGCGTCGCGCCCGACGCCGTCACCAAGGACGCCGTGTTGTGGGACGAGCTCGGCTTCGACTCGCTTCGCATGGTCGAGCTCATGGTCGCGGTCGCTGACGCCGGCGTGCTCGTACCGGAAGACGTGGCCGACGGCGTCGACACGGTCGGCCAGGCATACGACGCCATCTCGGCTGTGCGTCCTGCGGGGACCGAGGCGCCGCAGACGAGCGCCACGGCGTTGGAGACGCGGCGGCTCCGCCTGCGCCCGGTCGTGCTCGACGACCACCCGTTCCTGTACGAGCTGGCGACGTCGCCCCACATCGGGTGGCGACTGAAGTCGCGTGGTCTTCCGCTGAGCTACGACGAGTTCGTCGCGCAGCTGCATCGCGACGTGCTGGCTCAGATGATGGTCGACGACGTTCGCAGCGCCCAGCGGGTCGGGATCGTGCAGGCCGTCGCCGGAAACCTCATCGACGGCCACGCACGCGTCACGGCGACGGCGCGTCCCGAGCGCATCGGCTCGGGGTGGGCGCTGGAAGGGCTGGGGTTGTTCGTGAGCTACCTGTTCGCGACCTTCCCCTTGCGGAAGCTGTACGCCGAGGTGCCTTCGTTCGCCTGGCCGACCGTCGTGTCCGGCGAGGGCAGCGCGTTCTCGGTCGAAGGGGTCTTGAAGGGCCACCGCTACGCCAACGGCCAGTGGTGGGACGTCTCCGTCGTGGCGATCGACCGCGACGGTTGGGCGGCGTGGGGGGAGCCACGGGTGCAGTCGCTGCGCTCGCCGGCCACACCGCAGAACTCGAGGGAGGGGCTCGCATGAGCATGGTCCACGATCACCATCACGACGTCGACGCGGAGCGGGTGCTCGCAAAGGGCGCGCAGGCGGGCGAGTCGGCGGGTCCGATGTCGTTGATGTCGCCCGCCGGCATGCTCGGCATGCAGAGCGCGGCCGGCAACTCCGGCGTGCTGTCGGCGCTGGGGCGGCCGTCCGCGCCGTCGAAGGGACAGGTACCGGTGCAGCGGTTCCTGGGCGGCCTGCTCGGCGGCCTCGGCGGTGCAGGCGGCATGGCGCAGCAGGCGATGCAGAACCCGATGGGCATGGCGCAGGGGCTCGGCCAGCAGGGGATCGGCATGGGCATGGGCGCCCTCGGCGGCCTCGGTCAGCAGGCGGTCGGGATGCTTCCGCCCGGGATGCAGGGCATGGCCGGCGGCCTCCTCGGGCAGGGCATGGGCATGCTCGGCGGCCTGGCGAACCAGGGCCTCGGCATGGGCATGGGCGCCATGGGCGGGCTCATGGGCCAGATGCCGGGCGGCAGCCCGATGGGGATGCTCGGCGGGCTGATGGGCGGAGGCGGACCGGGCGGGATGCTCGGCGGCCTCGGCGGCATGCTCGGCGGCCTGTTCGGCTGATCCGACCGGCGCCGCCCCGCACGATCTGGAGGAAGTTCTCCGGACATGTTCCGGAGAATTTCCTCCGAGTCGGCGTTGGAAGCACACCAGGGCTCAGCTGAGGCCGAGCTCCTTCAGCACCTCGGCGTAGCGCTCCTCGGCTCGACGCGCGGCGGCGACGTCACCGGCCAGCTCGTTCGCCTTGATGAGCGTGCGCCACAACCCGTCGCGGTACGGGTCGATGCGCAACCCCGTGGAGCACGCCTCGACCGCGGAGGCCAGATCGCCGGCCTCGAGCGCGAGGTCCGCCGCGGCAAGCGCGGCATCGGCTGCGTCGAGGCGGCATCGCTCCCGTTCGTCGGCCACCCACTCCGCTGCTCCCTCGTCGGACAGCAGGTCGCCTCGATACAGCGAGACCGCGGTCGCGAAGGCGTCTCGTGCCGCGGCCACGTCACCGGCTGCTCGGGCACTGCGACCCGCGGCGCACGCGGCGCGGAACCCGAGCAGGTCGCACTCGTCGGGCGACGACACCGCGAGGCGGTACATGTCGCCGTCGCGCACGACGAGGGTCGCCTCCCCTCTCGCGACGCCGGGCTCGACGAGCTGGCGCAACGACGAGATGGCGACCTGGAGGTTGCGAAGCCCGGTGCGGAGATCGCCCTCGTCCGGCCAGAGAGACTCGATCACGCGCTCGCGGTGCACACCCTGGCCGGCGTGGAGCGCGAGGAAGCGGACGAGCGAGCGCACCCGTGGCTTGATGGCGCCGAGGTCGACCGGTGCGCCGTCGACGCTGAGCTCGAAGATGCCGAAGCAGCGCAGGGCGAGCCGGCCCTCGGTGGGCTTCGTCGCGGTCGTCGCCGTCGTCGCGCCGATGATCGGCAGCGCGTCGACACCGACGGCACGAACGGCCTGCTGCGCTTCTCGCTGGGTGACGGAGCCGGGAGATGCAACCGCGAGCGCGGAGGTCGCCCACGCGGTGAGCACGGGTGCATCGAGCGCGCGGAAGCCGTCGCTCGCGTCGGCCAGCGCCGCAGCGGCGTCGAGCTCACCGGATCGACGGCGGATCTCGCCGATGCCGGCGAGCAGCTGGACGATCGCTGCACCCCACGGGTCGCTCTTCGGAAGGCCGCCCGCACCCACGTCGCTCGGTCGCTCACCGTCGAGCAGAGCGACGGCGCGCGCCACAGCGGCGAGCCACGGGAGCCCCGCTTCCTCGGCCTGCTCGCAGCAACGATCGAGCTCGGCGACGACCGACTGCCCGCCGAACGCGCGGGCGGCCGCAGCGCCGATGGCTGCGGCGGTGGCCACGACGGCGGAAGCGGCCGGATCGATCGACGCGGCGTCGAGGTGCCGTTCGGCATCGTCGAGCGAGCCCGCGAGCAGCTGCGCCATGCCGGCGACGAGCCTCCCCTCCGCGCCGGGGAACGAGCGAGTCGCGTGATCGGCCACCGCCTTCGGTGCGCGCGCCGTGGCGAGGCGAAGCGCCGCGAGCCAGTCGGCAGGCACGAGCGGCGCCGCGCCGAGCCACGTGGAGATCGCCTGGCGCTCGCGGCGGCAGATGTCGACGGGCGATGCAGCCCCGGACGCAGCCTCGGCCCTCCGATAGGCATCGATCGCCTCGTCGGCCCTTCCCTGCGACGTGAGCCGGCGGGCGGTGCCGAGCAGGAGCCACGGATCGTGATCGACGAGCGCGTTCGGCAACGCGTCGAGCCAGTCGCCCGGCCGATCGACGAGCTCCTCCGGACGGCCTCCGAGGAGACGGGTGAGCGCATCCCATGCCTCGGCGCGGCCGTACGCACGGAGCGCCTCGGCGTGGAAGCCATGACGTTCGAGCAGCGCCCCCGCCTCCGCGAACCGCTCGCGAGCCGCGGACTCCCCCACCTGTTCGACGAGCACGCCTTCGAGATGCGAGCGGAGGACCTCGTGGTAGCGATAGGAGCCCTCGTCGTCGAGCGCCGCGGTGAAGATCTGGCGCTGCTCGAGCTCGGCGAGCACGGCGCCGCTGCTCGTCCCGCCGGTGAGCTCGTCGCACAGCGCGGCGGTGAGCCGCCCGAGCACGCACGTGCGCACGAGGAAGTCGCGCACGTGCACCGGCAGCTCGTCGAGCACGTTGCGGGCGAGGTACTCGCGCAGCAGGCGTGAACGAACGCCGAGCTGGGCCAGCATGCGGCGGCGTTCCGCCGGTGGCTTCCCGCGCGTGGCGAGGTGGAAGAGCTGCAGCCCTGCCGCCCACCCGCCGGTGCGACGGGCAAGTTCGGCCAGCTCGTCCGGCGGCATCGGCGAGCCGTAGAAGTCGCGGAAGAGGTGCTCGACCTCCCAGGCGCGGAACCGGAGGTCTTCCTGGCCGATCTCGAGCAGGTCGCCGGAGATGAGCATGCGGGTCAGGTTGAAGCCGGGTAGGCGGCGGGTCGCCGCGAGCACGACGATGCCTGCCGGCAGCAGGGTGACGAGACGCTCGAGCGCGGCCTCCGCCTCCGTCCCCCACAACGCGTGGAGGTCGTCGATGGCGATCAGCGCACGCTGGCCGTTCCACCCGTCGAGCGCTTCGGCGACGTCGTCGATCGAGTCCCAGCCTCCGACGACGCCCTCGAGCACCGGCACCAACGCCCGCTCGAGGTGAGCCACTGCCGCGGTCTCGGTCGCGTCGGATGCCTCCGCTCGCCACCAGCCCACCGGCACACCGCTCGCTACGGCGAACTGCGCGAGGAGCGTCGTCTTGCCCGAACCAGCAGGGGCGACCACGAGGCCGAGGCGGTGGTCCCAGAGGCCGGCCAGTCGATGATCGATCCGCTCGCGCGCGACGCCGGTGATGCGGGGGATGCGCGTCTTCGCCCCAACCACCTGCCCGCCCGACATGTGCTGTTCTTGCTCCTCCGCCCAGGACCCCTACCTGCCCGAAAGGGTAAACCCTCGTGCCCGGCCGTGTCTCCGGTCAGCTCGATCGCCGCCTGAGGATTCGCTGAAGGCGGATCCGGTTGTACCGCGGGGCGGCGATGCAGGGCCCGTTCGCCACCGCGCCGTACAGGAGCATCACGATCCCGATCGGCCACGGGTTCCAGAGGAAGAACAGCGGCGCGCCGGAGAGGCAGAGCCAGTGACCGAGCTCGGCCCGTCTCGTCTCGCGTACGTACGTGCGGAGGTAGTCGTCGTTCGTCGATCGGAGCGTCTTCTTGTTGAAGCCTCCGGAGAACAGGTCGCCGGCTTCGGGCAGCCATCGCTTCCACCGCTTGATCCGGAGCCAGCGCACGTAGAACCGGCCGTCGCGCTCGAACCTGCGCGTGCGATGGATCCACCAGTCGCGTTCGAGGCGCGCCGCGGGTATGCGGTGGACGAGATAGCCGGTGCCGGCGTGCAGGATCGCCCACACCACGATGTCGAGGACGACCGTGAGCGGTCGCGAGACGACGTAGCCCACGTCAGCGCGTCGGCACCGAACGACCGCGCCACTCGACCGGACGGCGCAGGACGGTCTTGAGCGCCGACGCAGCGAAGAGGACGAGGAAGAACGCGAGCGGGATCGGATAGAAGAACGCGGTCACAAGGCCGAAGCCGCCGATCCTCCGGAAGAACCACCACAACTGGGCGACGAACATCAGCGAGAGCCACGTCGCCGTGAAGGGCGCCTGGATCGCGCCGCTCATCCACGCCACCACGACGAGGAGGACGAGCGGGTGAGTCGAACCTGCGCCTGCGGCGATGTTCTTCGTCCAGCCACGCCACAGCGAACGGAGGCCGTCTCCATACATCCGGTACCGGACGACGCCCTTCCCTCCGTAGAGGGTCACGGCAGGAGCGCGCTGCGCGAGCGCGACGTCCTCGATCACGCGATCGCGCACCGACTCGTGACCGCCGATGGCGTCGTAGGTGCGCCTGTCGATCGCGATGCACGGCCCGAACGCGCCGCGAGGGCGGAGACGCCGGCCGAGCACGGTGAACGCGCCGACGCCCATGACACCGAGGAGGTTCGGGAACGCCGACAGCATCTCGTGGAGACGGTGCACCTCGTGCCACGGCTGCACCGAGACGAGCCCGCCGTCGTCGCGCTGCGCGTCGACGATGCGGGCGAGCCCTGCACGTTCGACGACGACGTCCGCGTCGAGGAACACGAGGACATCACGCGTGGCGGCGCCTGCCCCCGTGTGGCACGCCCACGGCTTGCCGAGCCATCCGCGCGGAGGGTCGGCGGCGCGGACGACACGGGCGCCGCACATCTCGGCCACGTGCGCGGTCGCGTCGCTCGACGAGTCGTCGACGACGATCACCTCGGCGGCCTGCGGCACGACAGTCGGCAGGAGCAGAGCGAGGTTGCGGGCCTCGTTCCGCGCGGGGATCACAACCGTCGCGTCGACGACCACGGCACCATCGGATCGCACGCCGGTCGGGCGCGGCATGCGCCAGAGAACGAGGAACCCCAGCGCCCAACGCGCCAGCTCGAACGCCATGCGGGCGGCGCTCACCGCGGCGCCACCGCAGCCACCGCCGTCACCCGACGGTGGTGACGCCGGCGTCTTCGATCATGGCGCCCAGACGCATCAGGTGCTCCGCTCTCCCGCGTACTTGACCGACCGGTCAAGTAGTCTCCCCGCCGTGGGGGACGTCCGCAAGCACACGAAGCAGGAGCAGCTGCCGGCCGACACCGATGTGGTCGAGGTCGCACCGAACGTCCTGCGGATGCAGCTGCCGATCTCGATGCCCGGGCTCGGTCACGTGAACATGTACGCGCTGGTCGACGATCGCGGCATCGCCATCGTCGATCCGGGCCTCCCCGGTCCGGCCTCGTGGAAGGCGATCACCGACCGGCTACGAAGCGCCGACCTGGCGGTGCGCGACGTGCACTCCGTGATCATCACCCACTCGCACCCCGACCACTTCGGTGGCGTGAGCCGGCTGGTGGAGGAGGCGGGCGGGGCCGACGTCATCACGCACTCGGCGTTCCGGAGTTGGTGGACGCCGCACTCCCACGGCGACGCGGCGGAGGAGGCCGAGATCCACGACGTCCATCCGGACGACCTTCCTGCGCCCCGTGAGCAGAGCGCGACGCCTTGGGGTGGCGGGACGACACCGTGGGGCACGAAGAGCAACTTCAAGCCGCCGCTGAAGCGCCGGCTCCAGTACCGCCTCATGG
Source organism: Acidimicrobiales bacterium (assembly GCA_035540495.1). Lineage (GTDB taxonomy): Bacteria > Actinomycetota > Acidimicrobiia > Acidimicrobiales > CADCTF01 > DASVEG01. The sequence continues at coordinate 45,677 of DATLGL010000063.1, read as the reverse complement.
GCAGCACCCTCGCCCGCCGCGGCATGCAGCGATTCGGCCCGCCAGCGCCGACGACGCGCTTGAAGCACGGCGACGTCATCAAGCTCGCCGGCCGAGAGTGGTTCGCCGTGCACACTCCGGGCCACACCCTCGACCACCTCTGCCTCCACGATCCGGAAGCTGGCGTCGTGCTGTCGGGTGACCACGTGCTGCCGACGATCACGCCTCACATCTCGGGCATGAACTCTGGGCGCGACCCGCTCGGGTTGTTCTTCGAGTCTCTCGATCGTGTGGCCGCGCTGGAGGGCGTCGAACAGGTGCTCCCCGCGCACGGTCACCCGTTCCGCGACCTCGCCGACCGCGTCGAGTCGATCAAGGAACATCACCTCGAGCGCCTGCAGACGCTGGCGAAGGCGTCGAAGGAGATCGGCGGCCCGGCCACCGTCGAGGAGCTGTCGCACCACCTCTTCCGCAAGGAGCGTTGGGGGTCGATGGCCGAGAGCGAGACCTTCGCCCACCTCGAGCACCTCCGCCTCGCCGGGGCGGCCGAGCGCCACGAGCGCGACGGCGTGCTCTTCTACGAGATCGAGCTGGCCGGTTAGGGCCTCGGCCCGAGCCGAGCCATGCCCGTCGCCACCGCCGAACCTTCGACCACGTTGCTCCTCGCGGCGACGCTGCCGTCGCTCCGCACGACCACCACTCGGTAGCGCGGCGTCGTTCCCACCTTCGGGGTGTCGGCGTGCGACGTCATGTCGCGGTTCTCGATCCGGAGGAGCATGAGCGTCCGGCCGCTCGTGTCCGGGTGGTCGGGCTCGTCGGGAGCGTTGGCGCGCAGCACGAGGTACGCGGCGAAGTCGTCGCCCTGATATCGAGACCACGACAGGAACATCCGGGCCGGCGTCCCCGACCCTTCGAGGGTGAGGGAGCTGGGAGGTGCGCTCGAGGTGTCGCTCGGGCGTTGAGCGGCAACGCCGGCCGGCGCACTCGCATCGCCCGGCTGGGGGACGACAGCAGTCGGCGCTGCAGGGCTCGTGATGACCGCCGTCGATCGGTCTCCCCCGGAAGGGACGACGCCCCGGCCCGGGCGTGCGCTGTCGGTCGCGCCGTCGGAGCCGCCATCCGCCGGAGGAGGACCGTCGAGGTCGGCGGTGCTGATGGTCGTCGACGGATTGTGCGACGACGCCGCGGTGCGAATCGCGTCGATGTCGCGCTCGATCTTCGACGGCCAGACGATCGACGCAGCCACCACCAGGACGATCGCGGTGATCGACAGGACGAGCGGCGCACGCTCGAGCACCGCACGACGCGGCGCGTGGGCGGGTGCGAGCTCGATCTCGGGCACGACGTCGCCCGACCCGGCCGCTCCGATGAGCCCGGCCAGACGCTCTTCGAGCGACGACACGAACGCCGCCCTCGGCTCCGGCGGCACCGACGACGCGATCGCGTCGAGGTCGCGCCGCACCTCACCCATACCGACCCGCGTCACGACGCCACCTTCGCCTCGACCTCGACGGCCTCCCGCAGCGCGCGCAGGGCCCGGTGGAGCACGACGGCGAGCGTGGGCTTCGAGCATCCGAGGGCGCGAGCCGCGTCGGCCGGCGACATCCCGGCGAGGTACCGGAGGCTGATGACCTCCTGGTAGCGGGGCGGCAGCGTGCTGAGTGCCTGCCGCAGCTGCACCATCCGCTGCTCCTGCTCGTCGAGGTCGAGCAACGCCGCGAGATCGGGGTCCTCCCGGAGATCTTCGGCCAGCTCGCGGAGCACTCGCTTCATCCGCTCGCTCTCGATGCGAACCCTCCTGCGATGGTGGGACACCAACTCATTCGCCGCGATCCGGAAGAGCCACGGCTCGAACCCGCCGCCCTTCCACGAGAACGTCGGGAGCGCACGCCACGCGCGTTCGAAGACGGTCGCGGTGACCTCCTCCGCCTCCTCGTAGGAGCCGGTGCGGCGGTAGGCGAACGCGTGGATGCGCGACACGTACGCGCGGTACAGCAGCGTGAACGCCTGCGGGTCGTTCCGCGCCTGCGCCACGAGCAGCCGCTCGTCGAGCACGGCGCGCAGATCGTCCGACCCCACGGGGAACGATTCGCCGCCGACCCGGCAGGTACCTGCCGACACCACAGCGTGGCGACATGCCGCGGGGCGGTCCCGGCCTAGCGTGCGTCCATGAGGTACAGGACGCTCGGCGCCACCGGCATCAAGGTCAGCCCGCTCTGTCTCGGAGCGATGATGTTCGGAGGCTGGGGAAACCCCGACCACGACGACTCGATCAAGATCATCCACCGCGCCCTCGGGGCGGGCATCAACTTCATCGACACCGCGGACGTGTACTCGGCGGGCGAGTCGGAGGAGATCGTCGGCAAGGCACTCAAGGGCCGGCGCGACGAGGTCGTCCTCGCGACGAAGTTCCACGGGCAGATGGGCGAGGACCCGAACGCCCGGGGGAACTCACGTCGTTGGATCGTCCGCGAGGTGGAGAACAGCCTCCGCCGGCTCGACACCGACTACATCGACCTCTACCAGGTCCACCGTCCCGACCCCGCGACCGACATCGAGCAGACCCTCAGCGCGCTGTCGGACCTGATCCACCAAGGGAAGGTGCGGGCGATCGGTTCGTCGACGTTCCCGCCATCGCTCATCGTCGAGGCGCAGTGGGTCGCGGAGAAGCGGGGGTTCGAGCGCTTCCTCTGCGAGCAGCCGCCGTACTCGATCTTCGTCCGCGGCATCGAGGCCGAGGTGCTGCCCACCTGCGAGAAGTACGGGATGGGCGTGATCCCGTGGAGCCCGCTGGCGGGCGGTTGGCTCTCGGGCAAGTACCGCAAGGGCATGGAGCAGCCGACCACCGGGCGCGCCGCGCGCACCCCCGGCCGGTTCGACCTGTCGCTTCCCGGCAACCAGCGGAAGCTCGACGTCGTCGAGGAGCTCGAGAAGCTGGCCGCCGATGCCGGCACGACGCTGATCCACCTCGCGCTCGCCTTCGTGATCAACCACCCGGCGGTGACCTCCGCGATCATCGGTCCGCGCACGATGGATCAGCTCGAGGGACAGCTCGGCGCAACCGGCGTTCGTCTGAGCGACGACGTGCTCGACCGGATCGACGAGATCGTGCCGCCGGGCACGAACCTCAACGCGGCCGACACGGGTTGGGTGCCGCCTGCGATCGCGTCGCCGTGGCGCCGTCGCCGGCCGAACCACGGGTAAGGAGCGGTCATGCCCCTCGAAGCCGACATCGCCGCCATGGCGAAGGACAAGAACTTCGCCGCCATGACCGTCCTGCTGTCCGACGGAACACCGATGACCCACGTCATGTGGGTGCACGCCGACGACGAGCACCTGCTCATCAACACCGAGGTCGACCGGGCCAAGTTCAAGGCGCTCCAGCGCGACCCGCGGGTGACGGTCACCGTCATCGACCGCAACAACCCGTACCACTACGCCGAGGTCCGCGGACGAGTCGCCGACTCCGTCACCGGGCCCGAGGCCCGAGCCGACATCGACATGCTCAGCCAGAAGTACAACGGCAACGACTACCCCGAGAGCGCGATCGGCACGGAGCGGGTGATCGTCAAGATCGCTCCCGACCGCCAGCGCATCTTCGGGGCCTAGCGGCCGGCCGCGGATCGGTTGTCGCCGGCAGCCGGCATCGACGTCGGCGGCGACCGACTCCACGTCGTCGTCGTCGACGACGAGGCCCGGGTCGTGCACGCGGTCGTCGCCCGCCCGGACGACACCGCGTCGGTGGTCGACCTCCTCCTCGGCGCGGATGCGCAACGCGTCGCCATCGACTCGCCGGACGCGCCATCGACGCTGCCCCACGCCGGAGACGTCGACCTGTCGCCGAAGTTCCGGCAGGCACGATGCGGCGAGATCGCGCTCGGGCGCCAGCAGCGCCTCTGGGTCTCGTGGGTCACCCCGAACGAGGGTCCGTTCCCACGTTGGATGGAGGCCGGCTTCGCGATGTTCGAAGCCGTACGCGATGCGGGCATCGACGCGATCGAGGTCTATCCGCATGCGGTGTACCGGGTCCTCGCCGGCGCACGACTGCCGAGCAAGCTCGGCGCGGCAGGGATCGCGGCGCGTGCGCAGGTGCTGCGCGCCGCGGGGATCGACGGCGGGCCGCACCTCGAGATGTGGTCGCACGACGGGCTCGACGCGGCCGCAGCCGCCTACGTCGCCGCTGACCTCGACGCGGTCGCAGTGACGTGCGGCCACGACGGGTCGGCCATCTGGATCCCCGGGCGCTCCGTGGCGTGCGGCCTCGACGGTACGGTCGCGCCGTGATCCCAGAGCGCCTCGTCGACGCCGCGGCACGGTGGTGCGAGAAGCGCGGTCTTCCCGGCGCGCAAGTCGCCGTGGCGCGCGACGGTGAGGTCGAGCTGTTCGAGGCCGTCGGCGACGCGACGGCTGCGTCGCGGTTCCTCATCTGGTCGTGCACCAAGGCGATCGTTGCGTCGGTGATCTGGCAGCTCGTCGGCGAAGGCCGCGTCGCGTACGACGAGAAGGTCGCGACCTACCTGCCCGAGTTCGCCACCAACGGCAAGGACGTCGTCACGCTCGACCAGGTGCTCCTGCACACCGCCGGCTTCCCGTCGGCACCGCTCGGCCCGGCGCGCTGGGCCACGAGCGCGTCGCGGCGCGAAGCCTTCGCGAGGTGGCGCCTCAACTGGGAGCCCGGCACGCAGTACGAGTACCACCAGCTCGCGGGCGCTTGGGTACTCGCCGAGGTCATCGAAGCGGTCGAGGGCCGCGACTACCGCGCGGTGATCCACGAGCGGGTCACCGTGCCGCTCGGGCTCACGTCGTTCCGGCTCGGTGTCGACGAAGCAGACCAGGGCGACGTGGAGAAGGTCGTCGTCGTCGGTGATGCCGCCACCGATGACGAGTACATCGCAGCTGGTTGGGACCCGCTGCCTCCACCGACGGTCTCGCCCCACGGCGCGCTGCTGATGAACACGCCGGCCGCGCTCGCCCTCGGCATCCCGGGCGGAGGAGGCGTCGCCAACGCAGCCGACGTGGCCCGCTTCTACCAAGGCGTGCTGCGCCACGACCCGAAGCTGTGGGACGCCGCGGTGCTCGCCGACGCGACGTCCGTCGTTCGGAACACCTTCCCGGACACCGGACGCTGGGGCGAGTCGGCCTCTCGGGGGCGCGGCGTCGTGATCCGCGGCGACGACGAGCCGTACGCGTCGCTTCGGCACCACTTCGGGCCCGCCACCTCGCCACGCACCTTCGGCCACGACGGCGCCGGAGGGCAGATCGCGTGGGCCGATCCCGACACCGGGACGTCGTTCTGCTTCCTCACCAACGGTTACGACGCCAACCGCGTCGAGGAACTGCTCCGCAACCAGGAGCTGTCGCGCCTGGCTGCGGAGACAGCGCGTGGCGGCTGACCTTCGCGAGCTGCGTGCTGACGACCTGCCGTTCCTCGAGGAGGTCGTCCTGCTCGCGGTGAACTGGGATCGGAGCCGTCCACCGATGACCCTCGACGAGGTACGCATCCGGCCCGACCTCGCGCACTACCTGGTCTCCTCGATCGGCGAACGTGACGGCGGCGTGGTGGCCGTCGTCGACGGTCGTCGCGTCGGAGCGGCGTGGTGGACGTGGTTCTCGGCCGACGATCCCGGCTACGGCTTCGTCGCCGACGACGTCCCGGAGATCACGATCGGGGTGATCGCGGAGATGCGCGGCAAGGGACTGGGGCGACGGCTGCTCACTTCGATGCACCAGGAGGCTCGTGCTCGCGGGATCGCCCGGCTGTCGCTCAGCGTCGAGAAGCAGAACCCGGCGGTCGAGCTGTACCGGCGCGCCGGGTACGAGATCGCGCGCGACGACGAGACGGCGTGGACAATGGTCGTGACGCTACGGTCCGCTCCCGATGACGAACCTGGTTGAGGACAAGGTCGAGCAGCTCCGCAAGCGCGCCCAGCGCGAGATCGACGAGGGCCTGCTCCCGTCGTGTCAGTTCGCGCTCGCCGTCGACGGCGAGGTCGTGGTGCAGGAGACCTACGGCGACGCACCCGACGACGCCCGCTACGTGATCTTCTCGGCGACGAAGCCCGTCGTCGCCAGCACCGCTTGGGTGCTCATCCAGCAGGGCGGGCTCGACGTCAGCCGCCGCGTCGTCGACTACGTCCCCGAGTTCGGCGGGAACGGCAAGGATCAGGTGACGGTCGAGCAGGTCATGCTCCACACCTCGGGCTTCCCCCGTGCGCCGCTCGGCGCGCCGAGATGGTTCACCCGCGAAGACCGGCTGCAGCGGTTCGCCGAGTGGAAGCTCAACTGGGAGCCCGGCACCCGATACGAGTACCACCCGACCTCCGCCCACTGGGTGCTGGCCGAGATCATCGAGCGCATCGCCGGCCGTGACTACCGCGAGGTGATCCGCGACCTCGTGCTCGACCAGCTCGGGCTCGACCGTCTGCAGGTCGGGGTACCTGAGTCGCAGCAGGGCGACGTGCAGGCTCTCGAGGAGCGAGGCGAGGTCGCGACGCCCGAGGAGATCAAGGCCGTCTTCGGCATCGAGGTGCTGCCGGCCACCGAGGTCACCGACGAGGCGCTGATGGGCTTCAACGACCCTCGTGTGCGTGCGCTCGGCGTGCCGGGAGGCGGCGGCATCTCCGACGCCGGCAGCCTCGCGCTCTTCTACCAAGAGCTCCTCCACAACACGAAGGGCGTGTGGTCGGAGAAGCTGCTCCACGATGTGAAGACGAACGTGCGCAACAACATGCCCGACGCGCTGCTGGGAACGCCGGCGATGCGCACGCTCGGGCTGTGCACGGCAGGCGACGACGGGAGGTCGCACTTCCGAGGCTTCGGCTACACCGTGTCTGGCGGTGCGTTCGGCCACAACGGCGCGGCCGGCCAGATCGCGTGGGCCGATCCGGCGACCGGGCTCTCCTTCGTCTACCTCACGAACGGCATCGACAAGCACACGCTGCGCCAGGGCCGGCGGGGGGTGGCTCTCTCGAGCATCGCGGCGGAGTGCGCTCCCCGCCGCTGACCGCCGGCGCCGCCGGTGATCAGGGCGCGGTGAGCGAGGTGTGCGTCGACGCCGGCGTCACCATCCGGTTCGCGTCGTCCCATGCGATGGCGCACGACTCCGAGCAGAAGCAGAGGTCGTCGCGCGACGCGACGACTGCATCCTTCGGGATCACCAACCCACAGATCGGGTCCTTGACGCCGTCGATGCCCTCCTCGCACTCGAGCCGGCTGAGCCTGAGCACCGGAACGGGTTCGACGAAGCCGCGGATCACGAGCGGACCTGCGGGTTCGGCCTCCGCCCACTTCGGCACGAACGGCTCGAGCTCCACGGCGGCGAGGATCTCGTGGGGCGCGGCGCCGTCGCACAGGCGGGCGGCCAGGTTCACCGCGGAGCCGATGTAGTCGTCGCCTTCGAAGAGGATCACGTGGCCCCACGTGATCCCGGCGCGCAAGCGGAGGGGCGAGTTGTTGTCGTCGATGCGGCGCTCGATCTCGAGAACCGCCTCGGTGAGCGGCGCGGGCTCCACCGAAACGAACATCGCACCGTCACCCTGCCACTTCGCGACCCTTACACCTCGACGAGACGACACCTCGCGGATGACCCGGCGGAACTCCGTCAGGACGTTTCCGGCCTCGTCGTCCCCATGGTGCGCGGTGAAGCTGGTGAAGCCGGATAGGTCGACGAAGGCGAAGGCGCGTCCGACTCTCACACCGGAAGTATGGCCGCCCCCGCCTGCGGGTCAGGTGGTGGGGCCTTCGGAGCGCACCCGCTCGACCTCCTCCAGCGAGGCCCTGAGCCGCTCGATCCACTCGGCCTGGTTCGCGCCCACGAGCTTCACGCACCAAGCCAGCGCGTCGCTCCTGCTCCGCGCCACGCCTGCGTCGACGAGCGTGTCGAGCACGCGGCGCTCGGGCTGGCGGAGGCGCGTCATCACCGGGACGCTGACGTTGGTGAACACCTCGGTGCGATCGCCGGACTGAGCCCCCCACGAAACCTTCTTCGCGAAGCGGTGCTCGGCTTCGTCGGCGATCCGCATCCGCTGCCCCCGCGTCTCCTCCCGGAACCTCGCGATGCGAGCCGCCCGGGCCGCGGCGCCTGCCGCGTCGCCTCCGTCGACGGCGGGCTCGCCGACGTCGCCGACGATGACGATCTCCTCGCGGTCGACCTCCACCGACGGAGGGCCGCTGAACCACCCGTCCGGAAGGCGGCCGCTCACCCAGCCTGTGATCTCCGCTTGCATGAATTACATGATTACACCCTGGTTCTGCTGGAGGCAAGGGGTATGGCCGCGGGCATGTCGGATTCCTTCGAGGCCTCCCCCGCACCCGAGCACCACGACCACGAGGCGCTGCTCCATTCCCACCGTCACTTCCACGTGACCCACAACTACAACCGCCTGACGGGCGGCTTCGACCACCTGTACTCCGAGCACGAGCACGAGCACGACCACGCCGCGCTGTCGCACTCGCACCTCCCCCACCAGGACTTCGAGTCGGAACATCAGGGCGAGGCGCACGTCCACGACCACCTGGATCCCACCCACGACCAGGGCGAGGCCGTGCCCGACGCGACCCCGGAATCGTCGTCCGGTGGCGCTCCCGGCAGTGAGGGCGAGACCACACCGGCAAAGGTCGCAGGGGCGAAGAAGGCGGCGAAGAAGGCCGCTGCAGCGAAGAAGACGACGAAGAAGTCGGCTTCCTGATCTGACTGCGAGGCTCCGTCAGAACAGCGGCGACGAGCCGCCGTCGTAGATCGGGCGGCCGTCGCCGCGGGCCCGCACCCCCTCGGTGAGCCGGTGCGGGTCGGCACGGCCGACGTCGAGCAGGTGGACGACCGTCACCCCGGCCAGCACGGCAGCGTCAGCGATCAGCCGGCGGTGGCAGCGCCACCACAGCGTCTCCGCGCACATCACCGCGCACCGCCGCTCGTCGGCGAGAAGACGTTCGAGCGCGACGCGGAACGGGTCCGTGTCCATGTGGTCGGCGTAGCCCCGGAAGGCGTCGTTCCGGAGCGCCACGTGAGGCGAGTCGGCCCTTACCGATCGCCGGCCGCCGAGAGCCTCGCCGGCCCACTCGTAGCCGACACCGCCAGCTGGAAGGGCCTCGCTCAGCGCCTCGCGGGCCAGGTGGGGATGGCGCCGCGAGCCCGGGAACCGGCGAACGTCGACGACCACCTCGATCCCGGCGTCGAGCAGGGTGGCCAGCAGGTTCTCGGTCGTGCGCGCCCCGTGCCCGATCGTCCACAAGTTTCCCCTGGTAATCACACCAGCCACAGTGGCAACATCTTTCCCTCATGGCGGCCCGCTCGTCCGCCGATGGTCCTTGGATGGCCAGACGCCGGCTCCTGTCCGCGGCGCTCGCTGCGACCCTGGTCGCGGTCGGCATCGTCGCGCCTCGAGCCGTCGCCGAGGAGCCCCTGCCGCCGGCCACACCGGGCCCCCCGCCCGAGGCCGACGAGCCGCTCGCACCCCCCGGCGTGGTGCTCGCGCCGCCAGGCGCCGACGAGGCGGGCCGCCAGCAGGCGCTCGCCGACGTGCGAGCGACCGAGGTCGCCCTGAAGAAGGCCGTCGCCGGCGAGCGCACGGCGAGGAAGCGACTTCCCGCCCTCCAACGCCGCCAGGGGGAGCTCTTCGTGAAGCTCGTCCACCTCGAGGAGCTCGACCGGGAGGCCACCGCGAACCTCCTCGCGGCGCGGGAGCGGGTCCGCCAGATGGCCATCGCGGGCTACGTGATCGGCGGCGACGTGCCACCGGTCGACTACCTCCTCCGGTCGAAGAACCCGACGGAGTTCGTCCGCCGTCAGTCGCTCGTGCAGACGGCGACCGAGGCGAAGGCCGACGCGGTCGACGACTACGAGTCCGCGAAGAAGGCCGCGAGCGAGCAACTGCTCGCCACGGTGCGGGAGGCCGACCGCGTCAACGCCGAAGCTCGCCAGGTCGAGGCGGAGGTCGCCGTGGCTCGCGAGCGCGTCGAGTCGCTGTTCGCCGAGCTCGTCCACCGCAAGCAGCTGCTCGACGTCATCTCGGCTGCCGCGCCCGTCGGCGCGAGCGACATCCCCCGCCTGTTCCTCGACGCGTACCGCAAGGCCGCCTCGGCGCTGGAGCGGAAGGTCCCCCACTGCCGGGTTTCGTGGACAGCGCTCGCGGCGATCGGCAAGGTCGAGTCGAACCACGGCCGCTACCGCGGCGCGCGCCTCGCGTTGAACGGCGACGTCTACCCACGGATCCTCGGGATCCCTCTCGACGGCACCCGCGGCACGCGGGTCATCAAGGACACCGACGCCGGCCGGCTCGACAACGACACCGTGTACGACCGAGCGGTCGGGCCGATGCAGTTCATCCCTTCGACATGGGTGCGCATCGCGCAGGATGGCAACGGCGACGGCGTGAAGGATCCGAACAACGCCTATGACGCCGCGTTGGCAGCGGCGGCGTACCTGTGCCGCGCGGTTCCGTCAGGCGGACTCGACGCCGAGGAGCCGGTGCGGCGAGCGTTCTTCTCCTACAACCGCTCCAACGCCTACGTCGACCACGTGCACAGCTGGATGCGCTCCTTCGACGAGCTGGCCCCGTCGCTCTAGTCGGCCCGCCGGCGGACGACGTTCCGCAGCTCGCCGATCGCGTCGATCCCGGAGACCACCACGTCGCCCTCCGCGAGGAACCGCGGAGGCGTGCGGGCGACGCCGACCCCGCTCGGTGTGCCGGTGAAGATCAGGTCGCCCGGCTCGAGCGTGCAGATGTCCGACAGGTAGCTCACCAGCACGGGCACCGAGAAGATGAGGTCGGCGGTGGAGCTGTCCTGCACCCGCTCGCCGTTGACCTCGCACCACAGCGGGACGTCATCGGGATCACCGAAGCCGTCGAGGGTGACGAGCGCCGGGCCGATGGGCCCGAACGTGTCGTACGACTTCGCCAGCGAGAACTGCGGACGGGTGCCCGCCATCTGGACCCGACGCTCGGAGTAGTCCTGCCCCACGCAGTAGCCCGCGACGTGCTCGAGCGCCTTCGACTCGGGGATCCTCGAACCGCCCTGCCCGATGACGGCGACGAGCTCGACCTCCCAGTCGACGAAGTCCGAGGGGATCACCACGTCGGCCGTCGGCCCCGTCAGACAGTTCGGGAACTTGGTGAACACCGACGGCTGGTCGGGCACCTGCGCGCCCGTCTCCTCCGCGTGCTTCCGATAGTTGAGGGCGACACCGAAGACCTTCGACGGCCGGGGAACGACGGGACCCAGCGACGCCGGATCGACCGCTGCGGAGCCGTCATCCGCCTCTGCTCGCGATGCCCACTCCACGAGCTCGTTCCAGCGACGCAGCGCGTCCATCGGGTCCGACGAGAACCGCCCGCCCGATGCACGTTCGACGTCGACCGCGAGTCCGTCGAGCTCGATCGCGGCTCGTCCGCCGACGTTCAGGAAACGAGTTGGCATCGGGCAGCCACGCTAGGCCGCGCTAGGCCGCACGGCGATCGACGTCGCTCTCGAGGCGGCGATAGGCCTCGCCGAACACCCGCGCCACCTCCCGATATCCGGCCGCGTTCGGGTGGAACCCGTCGCTCGACGTCACCGCCGGGATCCGTCCCGCCCGCTCGAGCTCCTCGCTCTCGCTGTGGAGGTCGACCACGACGGCGCCCGTCGCGGTGGCGGCGCCGTCGATCTCGCGGTTGTACGCCGCGACCCGATCCTCGATCAGGGCAGGCGGGATCGGCAACGACTGGAACACCGGCAGCTGGTCGAGCTCGGGCGTGTTCGCCACCAACACCGTCGTCGCACCGCCCCGCCTCAGCGCGGTCAGCACCTCGCGTAGCTGCGCCCCGTACGTCGCGGGATCGACGAGCGCGCGGAGGTCGTTCACGTTGAGCCACACCGTCACGAGATCGGGTTCGGCCGCAACGGCCTTGGGCACCTGCTCCTGGAGCGCCTGCGCGGCGGTCGAACCGGACACGGCGACGTTCGTGAAGGTGCTCCCCTTCGGCAACGACTCGCGGTGGAAGAGCACCGGCCACGCCTGGGTCGCCGCGTCGTCGGCGCCGACACCGACGGAGTCGCTGGCGCCGACGGCGACGTAGACGACCGGACGTCCGTCGCTGCCGCGGCTGTCGTCGCGATCGTCAGCGGTGAAGGCGACGCCGACGGCGACGAACAACGTGATCACGATCGCCACCACGGCGAGCGCTCCCGCGCGGCGGCTCACGAGACCTTCACGACGCCCTTCATCCCGGGATGCAACGTGCACCGGTACGCGAACGTGCCCGCCTCCTCGAAGCGGTGGGAGAACGTCCCGCTTCGCTTGATCGCGCTCTTGAAGTCGTCCGCGACGACGTTGTGGTTGAGACCGCCGCCGAAGCGCCAGGTGACCGTGTCGCCCACCTTCACCGAGATCGTCGACGGCTCGAACGTCGCCGGCTTCACCGCGACCGTGGCGCTCCCGCTCGCCCCCATCTCGCCGGCATCTGCTTCGGCACCGTCAGCGGACGCTCGACGCTCGTCCGCTCCCGCTGCCGCTGCCTGCGAGCCGTCACTGCCGTTCGACCCGCACGCGGCGGGCACCACCAGGGCGACGAGCGCGAGGAGCAGAAGGGCGAGACGGCGACGGGGGGACATGGAAGCTCCTTCGAGGCGACGCTGCTGGTGTGCGAGCGGCGCCCTCAAAGGTAGGAGACTGCAGCCATGATCGAGCGCGACCGAACCGCCGAGGTCACGGATCTGCTCCAGCACCTGATTCGAAACCGGTGTGTCAACGACGGCACACCGGCGTCGGGTCAGGAGATCCGCAACGCCGACCTCCTCCGTTCGTACCTCGAGGGTCCTGGTGTCGAGGTCGAGACCTACGAGCCCGTCCCCGGCCGCCGATCGCTGCTCGTGCGAATCGAAGGCTCCGATCCCGACGCGCCCGCCGTCTGCTTCTGCGGCCACACCGACGTCGTTCCCGTCTCTCCGGACGGGTGGTCGCGCGATCCTTTCGGCGGCGAGCTCGTCGACGGAGAGGTGTGGGGACGCGGCGCGCTCGACATGCTCAACATGACGGCTGCGATGGCGGTGGCCACGAAGGAACTGGCGGCGACCGGGTGGCGACCGCGCGGCACCTACCTGTTCCTCGCTGTCGCCGACGAGGAGGCGGGCGGGAAGCACGGCGCGCGCTGGCTCGTGGACAACGAGTGGGACGACGTCGGCGCCGACTACCTCATCACCGAGTCCGGCGGTCTGGTGCTCGAGAGCGCCGCTGGCCGCCACGTGACGGTGACGGCGGGCGAGAAGGGCGTCGCCTGGCGGCGGCTGCGGGTGCGGGGCACGCCCGGACACGGCTCGATGCCGTTCGGCACCGACAACGCGCTGGTGAAGGCGGCCGAGGTGATCCGCCGCCTCGCGGCCTACAGGCCGAAGGCAGGCATCAGCGACCTGTGGCGGGCGTACGTGCAGGCGATGGACCTCGACGACGACGTCCGAGCCGGACTGGTCGACCCATCGCGGGCGTGGGACGCCGCCGCCTCGATCGGCGATCCGCGCGTCGCGAAGTTCGCGAACGCGTGCACCCACATGACGTTCTCGCCGAACGTCGTCTCTGGCGGCGTGAAGACGAACGTCATCCCCGACGTCGTCGACATCGACGTCGACATCCGGATCCTGCCCGGCGACACCGGCGACGACGTGGCCGCGAACCTCACCGAGGCGCTGGGCGATCTGGCGCCGGCAGTGGAGGTCGAGACCGTCGAACACGGCGCGGCTTCGTCGTCACCGGTCGAGACGCCGATGTGGGACGCCATCGGGCGGGCGGTGCGGAAGGTGTATCCCGAGGCGTCGCTGGTGCCGCGCCTCACCGCGGGAGGCACCGACGCCCGTTTCTACCGGGAGAAGGGCACGATCGCCTACGGCGCCGCGCTGTTCACCCGGTCGATGACCGTCGCCGATTTCACGACTCGCTTCCACGGACACGACGAGCGGGTCGACGTGGCGTCGCTCGGGCTGACGGCGAGCCTGTACCTCGACCTGGCACACGACGTCCTCGGAGGCTGAAGCCCTCGACGCGGCCGTCGGCGACGGGGACGCCCTCCGCTCGCAGCCAACGCGCCTGTTCGTCCTCCTTGCCAGGCGCCAGGCGCCCGCTGGCGTTGACCACCCTCCACCACGGAAGGTTCTCGCCGCGGCTTCCGGCCAAGATCGCGCCGACTCCACGCGCCGCGCCGGGGCGGCCGGCGAGGGCAGCCACCTCGCCGTAGGTCACCACGTCGCCGGGCCGGAGCGCGGCGATCGCGGCAACGACCCGAGCCCGGAACGGCTCGTTCGGTTCAGGCAGGAGGCAGCGGCGGGATGCCGGGCTCGGGCTGGACGCCGAGCGACGCGATGACGACCGAGAGCATCCGGTAGTGGCCGATCAGCATCGGCAGCTCGACCAGGCGCACCTCGTCGAGCTCCGTGCTGAGTCCGTTCCACGTCTCGTCGCTGATCAGGCCGCGCTCGTGGATGTCGTCGCACGCCTGCAGCACGAGCGCGTCGACGCCGTCCCACCCGGCGGACGGACCTTGCGCGACGCGGGCGATCTCGTCGTCGGTGAGGCCCGCGGCCCGGCCGATCTCCACGTGATGACCCCATTCGTAGGCGGCGCCGACGAGGTGAGCGGTGCGCAGGATCGCCAACTCGCGGAGACGGCCGCTGAGCTTGCCGCCCTGCAGGAGCTTGCCGCCGAAGGGCAGCCACCGCCTGAACAGGCCCGGGTGGCGAGCGAGCGTTCCGAACAGGTTGTTGGCGTCGACGCCGGTCGCGCGCAGGAGGTCGCGCTGGTCGTCGGTGACGTCGGCGTCGTCCGCGCGCAGCGGCGCGAGGCGAGGGGACGGGAGGAGCTGCGGCCGGTGCGCGCCACGCCCGCCGGCGGAGGTCGGAGCGCCGCCCGACGGGCGGCCGGCATCGGCACGGCCCGGCGTGGCCACCGCGGCGAGTGTCGTCGCGTACCGCTCCTCGCGCTGGCCGGGCTGGCGTTCGATGCGAACGACGAGCGGATCCTCTCGCGTCGACAGGCGGTCGAGATCGTGCTCGATCGCGTCGACGCCATCGAACGACGCGAGCCGCTCGGTGCGCGAACGCAGCTCGTTCAGCGTCTGTGGCCCGCGCAGCAACATCACGCAGAGCAGTGCGAGCTCGCGGTCGTCGAGGCCGAGCGCCTCGTCCAGCACCTGGCGGTACTTCGTCACCCGCGAGCCGCTGCCCGGGTGCACGACGCGTGCGAACCCCTTCTCCCGCAGCGACCCGAGCGCTGCCTCGACGATGCCCTCGTCGTAGGTCACGATCGGGTCGCGGTTGTTCGACTGGTTGCAGGCGTTGACCAGCGCGTTGAGGGTGAGCGGGTAGTACTGGGGCGTCGCCAGCTGCTTCTCCGCCAGCGCGCCGACGACCCTGGCCTCCTCGGCCGACAGGAGCGTCATCGGGTCTCCACCACGCGGAACACCTCGGCGAGGCGCCCGTCGGGAAGTCCGCCCGCCTTGGCCAGCGCCTCCCCCCAAGCCCGCATCCGCCCCTCGAGACCTTCGGGATCGGGGTGCTGGCTGACGTGGCAGAGCAGCGCATCGATCTTGCGGTCGAAGGCATCGGTGATGTCGACGTAGGTCGCCGCGTCCGGCCCGTGCATGATCCAGACCTCGGGAACGACGTGGCCCGGAAGCCCTTCGTCGATCAGCTCGGGGAACGCGAAGTCGTTGCGAGCGTCGGGATACACCGCGCACATGGCCGCCTCACCTGCTGCGAGGTGATCGGGGTGACTGGCGTACACGCGGTCGAGGTTCCGCAACGGCGACTGGATGATCACCCGGTCGGGGCGCGTGCGGCGGATCACCCTCGACAGGTCGCGACGCAGGTCGATCGACACCACCAGCCTCCCGTCGGGATAGCCGAGGAAGTGCACGGCCTCGACGCCGACCGCCTTCGCGGCCGCTTCCTGCTCGGCCCTGCGGATCGACGGGATGTCGGCGCGCGGCACGTCGGGATCGAATCCGCCGGCGTCGCCGTCGGTGATCACGCAGTACGACACGTCGATCCCTCGATCAGTCCACGTGCCGACGGTTCCGGCCGCTCCGAAGTCGACATCGTCGGGGTGGGCGGTGATCACGAGGACCCGCTCGACCTCTTCGTCACTCAGCACGTGTCGACACTACCGAGGCCATCTACCTTGAGCAGATGCCGACGGAAGCCGCCCCCTACGTGGCCATCAGTGAGATCTCGGTCGACCACGATGGTGCCCTCGCGCTCGAGACGGCGTTCGCTTCTCGGCTCGGAGCGGTCGACGCGTGGCCAGGCTTCCTCGGCCTTGAAGTGCTGCGGCACCGCCGGCGCCCTGGGAAGTACCTGATGATCAGCCGGTGGACGTCGAAGGACACGTTCCAGGCGTACATGCGCAGCGACGAGCACCGGACGTCGCACGACCGCATCCCAGGCGGCCCACACGCCCCACGACCTGCGGGTTTCGACGACTACGACGTCATCGCCACCTGATCGGCACCGTCTCGCATCACGCAAAAGGGACCATCGGCCCTGCGGGAACGCTCGCCGCATCAGGTAACGATGGGGTCGTGACCGACACCGTCACGCTCTTCCTCGCCCTGTTGGCCGTCGTGGCCCAGGCCACGGTCGCGCTCGCTGCGATCCTCGCGATCGCATCACGCTTCTCGCCTGCAGCCCGTCGGACGGGTCGCGCGCTGGGCGAGGCGATCGCTCCGTACGCGCTGTTCTTCGCCTTCTGCGTCGCCGCCATCGCCATGGCCGGGAGCCTGTACTTCTCCGAGGCCGCGCACTTCTTGCCGTGCAAGTTGTGCTGGTATCAGCGGATCGCGATGTACCCGCTCGTTCCCATCCTCGCCATCGCCGCGTGGCGGCGAGACCGCGACGTGAGCTGGTACGTCGTGCCGGTCGCGCTGCTCGGCGGGGCGATCTCGACGTACCACGTGCTGCTCGAGCGGTTCCCATCGCTCGAGACCGGCGCGTGCGACCCCAACAACCCGTGCTCGCTCATCTGGGTAGAGCGCTTCGGGTACCAGACCATCCCGGTGATGGCGCTGAGCGCCTTCGCCTTGATCGTCGTGCTGGTTCTCGCCGCTCGCGCGGACCACGACGAAGAGGAGATCGACTGATGTCGGCGACCCGCACCGCACCCCACAAGGGCAAGGGACGCAACAAGGCGTCGAACGCCCGCGATCGCAAGGCGGCCAAGCGCTCGCCGGTGCTGCCGATCGCGCTCGGCCTGTTCGTGCTGCTCGCGATCGTCGCTGTCGTGGTCAGCCGTGGCGGAGGCGACGACGGATCGACGGCGGGTGACGATGGCGCCTCTGCGATCGAGCAGACGCGGCCGGTGCAGGTCACGGGGACGTCGTTGGCGGACTTCGAGGCCGGCAACGACACCGCCGTCGGCACGACCGCGCCGGTGCTCCAAGGTCAGACCTTCGACGGCGCTTCGATCACCATCGGCAAGGCCGGTGATCCGCAGGTGGTCTTCTTCGTGGCGCACTGGTGCCCGCACTGCCAGAAGGAGGTGCCGGTGATCTCGGAGTGGATCGCCGACAAGGGCATCCCGCAGGGGGTGTCGCTCTACGGCGTCTCGACGGGGGTGAACAAGAGCGCGCCGAACTACCCGCCCTCGCGCTGGCTCGATCGGGAGGACTGGCCGGTGCGCACCCTCGCCGACGACGAACGCGGCACCGCGGCGAAGGCCTACGGCCTCACCGGCTACCCGTTCTTCGTCGCGATCGACGGCGACGGCGAGGTCGTCGCACGGGCGAGCGGCGAGCTCTCGGTCGAGCAGATCGAGGCGCTCGTCGACGCCGCGCGTCGCTAGCTCCAGTCGGCCGGCTGCGTCCAGCGGATCTCGATCGGCGCCGGCGCGAGCGCGGCGTCGGGCTCTGATTCGGCAGGGAGTATGTGAGTGTGCCGTTCGATGGAGGGTCCGCCGATGGGCGATCGTTCCCCTCTACGGTCGGCGCCTGGGGGATGGTCTGACTCGAGAATCGGCTGACGCCGTGGGCTGTCATGAGAACGACTGGTCGGCCTGAACCCAGCGCATCACTGGCATTCGCCTCCCGCTGAGGTGACGGCGGATCGCCCTGTTGGCGCAGGGCGATCACACCGGCGTCGTTCCCGAAGCGGGCGACGCGTGCCACCCCTTGACCGTTGAGAAGAGAAGGGATGGCGATGACCATCGTAGAACGCACGCGCCTGGTTACCGGCGGCGTGGATACCCACCTTGATGTGCATGTCGCGGCCGCGCTCGACGAGATCGGCGGCGTGCTCGGGGTCGAGAGCTTCGAGGCGACTCCGGCAGGCAACGACAAGCTCCTCAGCTGGCTGGCCTCGTTCGGCACCGTGTGTCGCGTGGGCGTTGAGGGCACGGGCTCATACGGCGCCGGCCTCGCCCGGTTCCTGCGCAGTGCCGAGGTCGACGTCGTCGAGGTCGACCGACCGAACCGCCAAACACGACGACGCACCGGCAAGTCCGATCCCGCCGACGCGGTCGAAGCGGCGCGAGCTGCGTTGTCTGGTCGCTCCCAGGGAGCAGGCAAGACCCGCGACGGCAACGTCGAAGCGATACGCGCACTCGTCGTCGCGAAGCGGAGCTGTCGTTCGACGAAGATCCGCACCCTCAACCAGATTCGCCACCTCGGCTTCACCGCATCCGATGACCTGCGGGAACGCTTCCGCGGTGTGTCCCGCTTCCACCTCGGCGCGACCGCCGCCGCGCTGCGACCGCGGGCCACCTCCGACACCGTCACCTATGCGACCAAGACCGCGCTGTCCATCCTGGGCCGGCGGGTGCTCGCCCTCGACGAGGAGAAGGAGCGACTCGATGCGCTCCTCGCCGAGCTCGTCACCGCGACCGCACCCCAGCTCCTCGAGCTCCACGGCGTGGGCATCGATACCGCGGCTGCGCTGCTCGTTGCTGCCGGCGATAACCCTGGACGGCTGCGTTCCGAAGCCGCGTGGGCTCACCTCTGCGGCGCAGCTCCTGTGCCCGCGTCATCGGGCAAGGTCACCCGCTATCGACTCAACCGTGGCGGTGACCGCCAGGCGAACGCAGCCCTCTACGTGATCGTCATCACCCGCATGAACTCCGACCCTCGCACCCGCGCCTACGTCGAGCGACGCCTCGCCGAAGGCAAAGCCAAGAGCGAGATCATCCGAATCCTCAAGCGCTATGTCGCACGCGAGGTCTACCGCCACCTACCTCGCAACTAGATCGCTGCGCGACCAGCGGCGACGACCTGGCTCCAAATCGGCTGACACCAACCGGTTGTCTCGAGAACGATCTGCCGGTCACTCGCCGCTGCACAGCGCGCTGCGGGCAAGGAACGACGGCCTAATAAGAGCTTGCCCTCCACCGAGTGGCTTATCCCTGTCCTGCCTCCGACGAGCCCGCCGCGCACGACCCGGAACTGCGCCTTGACAGACATAGGAGCTTCGATCGGCGCCACCCATCGTCTCCCCAGAGGCCACAGGCACAGACCGACCGCGGCGGTCGCGAACAGCCACCCGAGGCCACGCACCGCCTGTGCGAGGCCGGCTGCGTTCTCCATCGCGTCGAACCCCTCGGCGCTGAGCGCGAACGCCCAATCGTGCTCTCCGCCGATCAACTCGAGTCGCTCGTACGGCGCGTCGGCGATGTAGACCGCGGCATCGGCCGCCGCGGTCGCAGCCCACGCCAGGCACACGGCGGCACTCGCTCGCTCGTTGCGCACCACGACGAAGTAGACGGCGAGCCCGACCGGCACCGCGACCTGGGTGACCGACCCGGCGACGGCCGTCACGAGGTCAGGGAACACGTACGTGAGCAGGTGGCCGAGCTCGTGGAACCCGAGATCCACGAGACCGAGCAGCGGCACCTTGCCGCCGCGCACGAGGCCGAGCCACACCAGCAGGAGCGTCGCGATCAGCGCCGGGACGTCACGTCTCCACGTCGGCCAGAGCTTCCGGATGCGCTCGCCACGCATGCGGCAAGTATCGGGATGCACCCACGAAACCTGGAGCGCGGTTCATGCCGGCGCTGCGTCGAGTGGGAGCAGACGCGCGCGGTAACCGGCGGCGCAGATCGCGTCGACGACCGCGTCGCGATGCGCCGCGTCCATCGCCTCGATCACGAGGTCGACGTCGGCCGACCGCAGCGACACGTCGGCGAACAGGCGCTGGTGCGACACCTCGATCAGGTTGGCCCCCTGCTCCCCTGCGATCGTCAGGAGCGCGGCCAACGCGCCGGGCCGGTCGTCGATGCCGACCCGGATCCTCGCCAGCCGTCCCGCACGAACGAGACCGCGTTCGATGATCGACGCCAGCACTCTCGGGTCGATGTTGCCGCCCGTCAGGATGACGCCGACCGTCCGGCCGCGGAAGCGGTCCGGGAACTCGGCGAGCGCGGCGATCCCCGCGGCCGCCGCGCCCTCGACCACGGTCTTCTCGATCTCGAGGACGAGGTTCACTGCGTCCTCGATGGCCGCTTCGCTGACGACGAGCACCTCGCGCACCCGCCGCTGGACGATGGGGAACGTGACGGCCCCGGGCGCCGACACCGCGATCCCCTCGGCGAGGGTCGACCCGGGACCGACCGAGGTGATGGCGCCGGCTTCCAACGAGCGAGCCATCGACGGGTACACCTCGGTCTCGACGCCGAACAGCTCGACGTCCGAGGCCAGCTCCTCGGCGACCACGGCGCAGCCCGCGATCAGCCCGCCGCCGCCGACGGGCACGACGAGGCAGTCGATGTCGGGGTGGTCGGTGAGCAGCTCGACCGCGGCGGTGCCCTGTCCCGCGACGATCAACGGATCGTCGAACGGGTGGATGAACGTGCGGCCCTCGGCCACGAGCTCCTGTCCTCGAACCATCGCGCCAGCCAGGTCGTCGCCGTGAAGTTCGACGGTCGCGCCGAGGTGGCGAGTCCGGGAGATCTTCACGAACGGCGTCGTGCGCGGCATGACGATGGTGACCGGGATGCCGAGCAGCGCGGCATGCCGAGCGACGGCCTGCGCGTGGTTCCCGGCGGACACGGCGACGACGCCGGCGGACCTCTCGGCGGCGGTGAGCGCCTCGAGGCGGTTCCTCGCGCCGCGCTCCTTGTACGCCGCGGTGAACTGGAGGTTCTCGAACTTGACGATGACCGTGCAGCCGAAGATCTCCGACAGCGTCTGCGACACCGACGACGGTGTGCGTACGACGTGGCCGGCGATCGTTGCGGCTGCGGCCTCGACGTCGGCGTAGGTGACGGTCATCGGCGACGATTCTGGCCGCGTACGGTCGGGCGAGTCATGAAGCGCGCCGACCGTCCGCTCGACGAACCACATCCGTCGCGGTTGCCCCTCGACCTGCCCGGGCGGGAGGCGGTGCTCGCGGCCCACAGCGCGGCGATGGCCGCCGGCGACGCCGGCTACCGCGATCCCGGCACGGGGCTGTTCGTGTTCACCGCGCAGTACCTGGCCGATCGGGGGACGTGCTGCGACTCCGGCTGCCGTCACTGCCCATACGTGGCGTAGCCGCGGGTCGCACGTCGTGACCTGCGCGACGAGTGCCCGTCTCACAGGGGCCATCCGTCGCGTAGGTCGCCGAAATGCGCTTGCTCCGCGGCGAGACGAGTGGTCATCTGTGCGCCGGCGAACGATCGAGCTGAGGAGGGGCGTGTGGCTACGACTGTGTGTGCGGTGGTGACGTCGCCTGCTCCTTCAGGCTGGCGCCCGCTCGACTGACGAGTGGCGCGAGCCGGGCGGCGTGCTCATCAAGCACCGCTCCCGGAAGGTCGATCCACCTTGTCCGACAAGCACCGCGCCCGCGCTCGGCGTCCGCCGAGCACGTTCCGCTGTCGCCGTTGCAACCTCGACGTCCCCGCTGACGCGCCCGGCACCGCGCACCGCAACCACTGCCCCAACTGCCTCTGGAGCCGCCATCTCGACGATGACGTGCCCGGCGACCGCGACGCCCGTTGCGGCGCCGGCATGGAACCGGTCGCGGTGTCGGTGCGCGGCGACGGCGAGTGGGTGCTCGTGCACCGCTGCACCGCGTGTCACGTCGTCCACCTGAACCGCACGGCCGGCGACGACTCGCCGCTCCTGCTGTTCCAACTCGCGGTCAAGCCCCTCGCGCGCACGCCGTTCCCGCTCGACTGGCTCGCGCGCATCTGACTCGGCCGGCGCGGCGCTCAGTGGAAGCGCCGTCGCCGGGCGAGCTCCGCGCCTTCCGGCGGCGGCTTCACCGGCGTCCCCGGAGATGGCAGGTGGGCCTCGGCGACGAGCGCGGCCAGCTCGAGCACCAGGTCGGCGTCCCGTGCGGTGGTGACGCTGACGCCGATCCAGTCGGAACCGCTCCGCAACAGGTCGACGCTCGGCTCCGCCTTGAGGCGCGCGCGGTGCGCGCTCACGACCTTCCTCGTGAGACGCAAGGCCACTGAGTCGCCCACCAGATTGGCCACCTGGGTGCCGTTGACGAAGTACGCCCGATCGTCGTCGGAGTCGCTGAAGATCGACGCGCCTTCCATGAACCCGTCGACCGTGCCGAGCCGCTTCCAGAGCTTGCGCACGCGCGCCGCACGCGTGCTCCGCTCGTACACGTCCATGAAGAGGACGGTAGGCCGATCTACGGGGCCGGCGCCGCGCTCACCGCGTCGATCAGGCGATCGATCGTCTCGACGGTCATCGGGTGAGCGAGCGACTCGCGACCTTCGTGTTCCGCGAGCCACGCACGGTCGGCGTCGGTCGGCGCGGTCGACTCGCACAGCTGATTCCAGGTCCAGTTGAACCAGCCGCCGATCTCGAACAGGAACGACGAACGGTCGAGGACCGGAACCGACCCGGTGATCGACGCGTATCCCTCGGCGAACGCGCGAGCGGCGACGACGTTGATCGACGGACGATGCACCAGATGCGTCAGGACGCTCGCGAACTCGAGGCTCGGCGTGACGGAACCGGTGAAGCCCCACTCCGTGACGACGAGCTCACCGCGATGGCCGAGACGCACGGTGTCTTCGTTGATCAGGCAGTTGCCGAGGATCGGGTCGTCGAGGGACGGATCGGGAACGGCGCGGAGCTCCTCGATCGCGGGCAGGAGAGCGACCAGTTCGTCGACCCATCCCTTGCCCGCAACTCGCCCGCGGTCGATGAGCTCGTACCACGTCGACATCGGCCGCCGCGTCGTCGTGTACGCGTGGAACGGCACGTCCGACGGGATCGCGAGCGCGTGGAGCTTCCCGAGCAGCTCGCCGACGGCTCGTGCGGTCATCGCCGCTATCGGTCGCGTCGTCAGCGGCCCGTGCTCGATCCACTGGTCGACGCGCCACGGGACGTCGTCGATGCGCACCACGAGGTCGCCCTCGGGAGTGCGCCGCGGTGCCGGTGACGCGACACCCGCACCGGCAGCGGCGACCCGCAGCCGCTCACCGAGCTCCGCCTGGCCGTTGCTCATCCAGTGGTACTGCGGTCTGGCGATCCACTGCCCCGTGGATGTCTGGAGGCGCCACGTGCGTCCCATCGGTTCGAACGCGATCGGCTGCGCGGGAGTGCTCAGCTCGCCGAGCCCGAACGCCGCCGCGAGGGCGTCGACCAACGCAGGCGGCGCCGACGGCAGCGACTGTCGACGGCGCTCGACCTCGTCGCGAAGCGCAGCCCACGAACGGCAGCCGTACTGCACGGCGAGCTCGTGCTGCGCGGCGGACAGCGCTGCAGTCGGATCGGTTTCGCGCATGGCGGCGAGGAGGTCTTTGGCCTCCTGGCGCAGGAACTCGAAGTTGGGGTTGTCCGGAAGGATCCTCATGGTTCTCCTCGACGTGGTCGCCCGGACTCGCAACAGGCGAACGCTCTGCTCGATGCAGATGAGGAGGTGGCTTCCAGCCTTCCGGCGAGTCTCGACGCGGCCTCGTTCCGCGCTGTGGCGAACGTACTCCTATCGCCCCAATCGGTCAACGACGTCGCGACCAGACCACCGAACTCAGACATGCCGAGGTCGCTTCCACACGATCGAGTACCGGAAGTAGGGCACCCGTCGCACGTCGCACGTCGGAAGCACGGAGCGCGTCACCGAGCGCACCTGGTCGTAGCTCAACGGTGGCGGCCACACGATCGGGGCCGTGGTGTGCCACTCACGCTTCATCAGCAGGTGGCGTCGGATCGTGATGGCATCCCAAACATCTCTCGCGTAGTCGCTCGGGTCGCGGGCGAATGACAAGCCGACGACGAGCAGCGTGCCGCCGGGTGCCACCAGCGTCGCCAAGCGTTCGAGAGCGCGTCGGTGGTCGACGTGATGGAGCATCGCGCACGCGGTGACGACGTCGAACGGCGCCCCGGGGATGGTGGCTTCGAAGACATCGCCGACCACGTACTCGATGTCGTCGCCGTACGACCGGGCCTGCGTGATGCTCGGCTCGTGCGGATCGATGCCGACCACCGACTGGACGCGCCGCCTGAGGCGTCGGGCGGTCTCGCCCTCGCCGCACCCGACGTCGAGCCCGCGTCGCGCATGCGGCGGGACATCACGGAGAACGCGGTCGAACGCGTGGAGATTGGCGTTCCACCGGTCCCCGCTACCCATCCGCGAAATTCTGTCCGCCGCGCGACTGCGGCCGCGAAGATCTGCGGATGAGCTCGGTGTGGTTGATCGCGGGAGCGCAAGCCGCAGGCAAATCGACCACGGCCGACCTCCTCGCTCGCCGGTTCGATCCGGCGGTCCACGTGCGGGGCGCGCACTTCTACCGATGGGCCGTGGCCGGGTGGGTCCACCCGATGCAAGGGGATGACGCAGAAGCCAGACGGCTGCTCGACCTCCGGTACGGCCTGTCCGCCCACGCCGCGAACGCGTACGCCGGCGCCGGCTTCACGACCGTCGCGCAAGACACGATCTACGGCGACGACGTCGTGGTGTGGCTCGAGGCGATCACCACACGGCCGAGACACCTGGTCGTCCTCGACCCATCGGCGGAAGCGGTGACCGCGAGGGATCGATTCCGGCGCGAAACCACCGGGAAGGTGGCGTACAAGGGTGGGTTCACGGTCGACGCCAACATCGAAGCCGTGCACGCGATCCCGCGCATCGGGCTGTGGATCGACACCTCCGCGATGACGCCCGACGACGTCGTCGACGAGATCCTCGCCAGGGCCGGCGAGGCGACCGTCACCGACGACGCGCTACGTCAGTCTTCCTGAGCGTCTTCGAGGTACCCGGCGTCGCCTCGGTGCTCGTCGCCCTCGCGGCTGTCGGGGTCGAGCGGCTGGCCCACCGGCCCGGCGCCGCCGGTGGCCTCGACTCGCTCCTGGGTACCACCGTTCTGCTCCTGCGTCTCATCGGGCATGGGTCGGCTGTACCCGAAATGCGCAGAACGCAGCAGGCTGTTGTGGTACTCAGCGATGACGTCCTCCTCCCCCACTCGCCTTGAGCTGCACGAGCGGCTCGACTCGGTGATGCTGCGCGATCAGCGTCGCCTGCGTCGTCGCGTGCGGGAGGCGACGACGAAGGGCGGGGCTGCGCTCGACCGGCTCGTGCGGGACATCGGTGAGGCCGAGACCAAGGTGGCACGCCGGGCGGCGATTCGACCGGTTGCGCCGAAGTACCCGAAGGATCTCCCCGTCAGCGAACGCAAGGACGAGATCCTCGCCGCCATCCGCGACTCCCAGGTCGTGATCGTCGCCGGTGAGACCGGCTCGGGCAAGAGCACCCAGCTCCCGAAGATCTGCCTCGAGCTCGGTCGAGGCGTGCGGGGACTCATCGGCCACACCCAGCCACGCCGGATCGCGGCGCGGACGCTGGCCGAGCGCGTCGCCGAGGAGCTCGACACGTCGGTCGGGGAGATCGTCGGCTACACGGTCCGCTTCACCGACCAGGTCAGCGACGACACCCTCGTCCGTCTCATGACCGACGGCATCCTGCTCGCCGAGATCCAGCGCGATCGCGATCTCACTCGGTACGACACGCTGATCATCGACGAGGCGCACGAGCGCAGCCTCAACATCGACTTCATCCTCGGCTACCTCAAGCAGCTGCTCCCCCGCCGGCCCGACCTCAAGGTCATCGTGACGTCGGCAACGATCGACACGCAACGCTTCTCGGAGCACTTCGACGCCGCGCCGATCGTGGAGGTGACCGGGCGCACCTACCCGGTGGAGGTGCGCTACCGGCCGCTCACGATCGAGGGCGACGACGATGCCGACGACGTCGATCGCGACCAGGTCCAGGCGATCGTCGACGCGGTCGACGAACTGCAGGACGAAGGCAACGGAGACGTCCTCGTGTTCCTCAGCGGAGAGCGCGAGATCCGCGACACGGCCGACGCGCTGCACGCGGCCGACTTCGCCCACACCGAGATCCTCCCGCTCTACGCCCGCCTCAGCTCGGCCGAGCAGCACCGCGTGTTCGAGCCCCACGCCGGCCGCCGTGTCGTGCTCGCGACCAACGTCGCGGAGACCTCGCTCACCGTTCCGGGCATCCGCTACGTCGTCGACGCGGGCACGGCGCGCGTGTCGAGGTACAACCGGCGGACGAAGGTCCAGCGGCTCCCGATCGAGCCGATCTCCCAGGCCGCGGCCAACCAGCGGGCGGGTCGTTGCGGACGTGTCGCGCCGGGCATCTGCATCCGCCTCTACAGCGAAGATGACTTCGAATCGCGTCCCGCCTTCACCGAACCCGAGATCCTCCGGACGAACCTCGCGTCGGTCATCCTCCAGATGGCGGCGATCGGCCTCGGCGACATCGCGGCGTTCCCGTTCGTGGAGCCGCCGGAGGCGCGCAACATCAAAGACGGCATCGTGCTGCTCGAGGAGCTCGGCGCGCTCGACGCGGCGCGCGACAGCGACAGCGACGTCGACCACCGCCTGACACCGCTCGGGCGCAAGCTCGCCCAGCTCCCGCTCGACCCTCGCCTGGCCCGCATGGTCATCGAGGCGGGCAAGCACGGGTGCGTGCGCGAGGTGATGGTGATCGCCGCCGCGCTGTCGATCCAGGACCCACGCGAGCGACCCCAGGAGAAGCAGCAGGCGGCCGACGAGATGCACCGCCGATTCGCCGACAAGGACTCCGACTTCATCACCCTGGTTCGCCTCTGGGACTACTTGCGCGAGCAGCAGCGCGAGCTGTCGTCGAACCAGTTCCGCAAGCTGTGCCGCCGGGAGTACCTCAACTACCTGCGGGTGCGTGAGTGGCAGGACATCTACAGCCAGCTGCGGCAGATGACCAAGCAGCTGGGCGTGCACCTCAACACCGAGCCGGCCGACGCCGACTCGATCCACCTGTCGCTGCTGTCGGGGCTCATCTCACAGATCGGCATGAAGGACGGGGAGCGGCCGGAGTACTTGGGCGCCCGCAACGCACGGTTCATGATCAGCCCCGGCTCCGCGTTGTTCCGGAAGCCGCCCAAGTGGGTCATGGCGGCCGAGCTGGTGGAGACGACCCGGCTGTGGGCCCGCATCGTGGCTCGCATCGACCCCGACTGGGTCGAGAAGGTCGCGGGCCACCTCGTGAAGCGCAGCTACACCGAGCCCGAGTGGGACGCGGAGCGGGGCGCGGCGATGGCCAACGAACGTGTCACCCTCTACGGCCTCCCCATCGTCACCTCGCGCCGGGTGAACTACGGACGCATCGACCCGCCGGTCGCTCGCGAGATGTTCGTCCGCCACGCGCTGGTCGAGGGTGACTGGAAGACGCCGCACCGGTTCTGGCGCGAGAACGAGCGGAGGATCGAGGAGATCCGCCGCCTCGAGGACCGGGTGCGGCGCCACGACCTGCTCGTCGGTCAGGACGAGCTCTTCGACTTCTACGACGCGCGTGTCGGCCCGGACGTGGTGTCGGCCCGGTCGTTCGACGGGTGGTGGAAGCGGGAGCGGCAGAAGCGGCCCGATCTCCTCGACTTCGCGATGGAGACGCTGCTCCATTCGTCGGTGCGCGGCATCCGCCTCGACGACTTCCCCGACACGTGCCGCCAGGGCGATCTCGAACTGCCGATGAGCTACGTGTTCGACCCGACATCCGACGACGACGGCGCGGCGGTCCACATACCCGTCGCGGTCCTCAACCGGGTACGGGCCGACGGCTTCGACTGGCACATCCCGGGGCTGCGACTCGAGCTCGTCACGTCGCTGCTGCGCGCGCTGCCGAAGGACGTGCGCCGCCACTTCGTCCCCGCTCCCGACTCGGCGCGCGACTTCCTCACCTCCTACGGCCCGTCGAGCGGCCCGCTCCTGCCGACGCTCGCCCACTACGTCACCAGTCACTCGGGCGAGCGGTGGCGCGCGGCCGACTGGCACCTCGACGTGCTGCCCCCGCATCTCCGCATGCTGTTCATCGTCGAAGACGACCAGCGCCGCACGCTCGCTTCGGGGCGCGACCTCGAAGCCCTGAAGGAACGGCTGCAGGGTCGGGTGCGTGAGGCGATCGCCAAGGCGGCCGGATCGACGGAGCAGTCGGGCGCAACGTCGTGGACGTTCGGCACCATCGAGCGCGAGGTCGAGTCGCGGCGAGGTGGCCATACGGTGAAGGCCTATCCCGCGCTCGTCGACGAGGGATCGTCGGTCGGTCTCCGCCTCTTCGAGACGCCAGGCGAGCAACAGCGGGCGATGTGGTCCGGCACGCGGCGTCTGCTCCTGCTCACCGTCGCTTCACCCGTCCCGAACCTCGACAGGCGGCTGAGCAACGCGGCGAAGCTGGCGCTGGCGCACGGGCCGTACCCGACGGTCCGCCAGCTGCTCGACGAGTGCGTGGAAACCGCGCTCGACGAGTTGGTCGTCGCTCGGGGCGGCCCGGCGTGGGACGAGGACGGGTGGCGCGATCTCCACGCGTACGTGAAGGCGCAGTTGCCCGACGCCGCGCTCGCCGTTGCGAGGCTCGCTGCGGACGTCCTCGCCGCCGTGCGCGACATCGACGTGCGGGTCGCGAGCATCACATCGCCCGCGCTGGCAGCCGCGCAGGACGACATCCGCTCCCAGGTCGCACGCTTCGTCTTCCCCGGCTTCGTGGCCGTCATCGGGAGCGACCGCCTTCGCGACGTTCGCCGCTACCTCGACGCCATCGCGCACCGCCTCGACAAGATCCCGGGGGACGTCGCGCGCGACGCGGATCGGATGCGACGCATCCAGCGCCTCGAAGACGACTACGAGCGGGTGCTCGCGACGTTGCCGGCGAGCCGGCGCTTCTCCACCGCCGCGCAAGACGTCCGCTGGATGATCGAGGAGCTGCGGGTCAGCGTCTTCGCCCAGCACATGCGCACGCCGATCAAGGTCAGCGAGGAGCGCGTTCGGCGCGAGTTGCAGTCGCTCGTGGGGTAGACCCGACGGCATGGAGATGCCGTATCGCCACTTGGGCCGCGCCGGCGTGAAGGTCAGCGCGCTGTCGTTCGGGTCGTGGGTCACGTTCAAGAGCCAGGTCGACGAGGGGTCCGCGGCCGAGATGCTGCACGCGGCCCGTGAGGCAGGCATCAACTTCTTCGACAACGCCGAGGCCTACGCGGGCGGCGAGTCGGAGAGGATCATGGGCGCCGCGATCCGCGAGCTGAGCTGGCCCCGGTGGTCGTACATGGTCTCGACGAAGTTGTTCTGGGGCATCTACGACGACCCGAACATGAAGAACACGCTGAACCGCAAGTACCTGATGCACGGCATCGACGCGTCGCTCGAGCGGTTCGGCCTCGACTTCGTCGACCTTCTCTTCTGTCATCGGGCCGATCCGGAGACGCCCATCGAGGAGACGGTCTGGGCGATGAGCGAGATCGTCTCGTCGGGACGAGCCCTCTACTGGGGCACCTCGGAGTGGACCGCGGAGCAGATCCGCGAGGCCTACCGGGTCGCCGACATGCACCACCTCCACAAGCCGGTGATGGAGCAGCCGCAGTACAACCTCTTCGCCCGCGAGAAGGTCGAGAAGGAGTTCGCGCCGCTCTACGACGAGTTCGGCCTGGGGCTCACTACGTGGAGCCCACTGGCCAGCGGACTGCTCACGGGCAAGTACGCCGACGGCGTGCCCGAAGGATCACGTGCGGCGCTGCAGGGCTACGGGTGGCTGAAGGACCGGGTGACCGACGCCGATCTCAACGCGAAGGTGAAGGAGCTCAAGGCGATCGCGGACGAGCTCAACTGCTCCGTCGGCCAGCTCGCCATCGCGTGGTGCGCGGCGAACCCGAACGTCTCCACGGTCATTCTCGGTGCGTCCCGCCTCGAGCAGCTGCGGGAGAACCTCGGCGCGGTCGACGTCATCGCCCGCATCGACGACGACGTGAAGAACCGCATCGAGGCAGCCGTCGGCTCGCCCGCCTGATCCGACCGCCCGATCCGACCGCTCCCTCCACCTCACCCCCACCGCGCTTTGGGCCTCCACCGGTTCACGGGTGAACCGGTGGAGGCCCAAAGCGATCGGGGGGGGTGGCGGTGGAGGGGCGTCGCGCTCAGCCGACGCGGGTCGAGCGGCCGGCCCAGAAGGGCTCGCGCAGCTGTCGCTTGAGGATCTTCCCTGACGCGGTGCGGGGGATCTCGTCGGTGCGGGAGAACGACCGCGGCACCTTGTACCCGGCAAGGTGATCGCGGCAGAACGCCTGCACGGCGTCGTCGTCGACGGCTTCGCCCTCGTACAACGAGACGACCGCGTGCACGGCTTCGCCCCACTCGTCGTCAGGGATGCCGAACACGGCCGCATCGGCGATCGCAGGGTGAGCCACGAGCACCGCCTCGATCTCGGCCGGGTAGATGTTCACACCGCCCGAGATGATCATGTCGCTCTTCCGGTCGCAGATGTAGAAGAAGCCCTCCTCGTCGAAGTACGCGATGTCGCCGACGGAAAGGAAGTCGTCGTCCCGCTTCGACCGCTCGTACTTCTCGGGATCCTTGTAGTAGGTGGCGAAGGTGCCCGCCGACCGGACGAACAACTCGCCCGCTTCCATCGGCGTCGTCACCTCGGTGCCCTCCTCGTCGAAGAGCTTGATCTCGACGCCGTCGAGCGCACGCCCGCAAGAGCCGGGCTTCCTCATCTGATCTTCCGGCCGAAGGATCGTGTTCACGCCGAGCTCGGTCGAACCCGTACACCTCGAACAGCGACCAGTCGTTGATCCGCTCGACGTACTTCTTCTTCAGCTCGAACGGCCAGGGCGCGGCGTTCGCGATCAGCCGCTGCATCGACGACGTGTCGTACTTCGCCCGCACGTCGTCGGGCAGGTCGACGATGCGGCGTACGGGTGTCGGGGCGGAGAACGACGTCGACACCTTGTGGCGATCTACGAGGCGGAGCCAGTCCTCGGGATCGAAGTGGCGCTGCACGACGACCGACCCGCCGAGGGCCTGCACGATCAACATGAACCCGAGCGGAGCCGAGTGATAGAGCGGCCCCGTCGTCAGGTAGATGTCGTCGGGCTGCCATCCGACGATCTGCACCAACGGCGAGGCGCCACTGCTCGCTCCCGCGGTCGCCGTACGGCGGACGGTCCCCTTCGGCTTCCCGGTCGTGCCCGACGTGTAGATCATGGTCGTGCCAGCCGTCGGGTCGTCGCCCGCGCGGTCGGGTTCGTCGGTGGATGCCGACGCTGCGAGCTCGTCGAGGTTCCCCGCCCACGCCGGCACGGGTGCGCCGACGGCGTCGTCGATCCGGTACGCCAGCCACGACCTCACCGTCGGACACGCCTCGGGCGCGCCCTCCAGCTGCGACGCCTGCTCGACATCGAACAGCACGACGACGGCGTCGCAGTTGTCGATGACGTACTGGGCTTCCTCCGGAGCGAGGCGGTAGTTCATCGGCACGCAGACCGAGCCGACCTTCCGCGCCGCGTGGTTGATCGCCACGACCTCGACGCCGTTCTGCCCGACCCACAGGACCTTCTCGCCGGCTCGCACGTCCAGCGCCCGGAGCACGTTGCCGTACCGGTTCACGATCGCGTTGAACTCGGCTCGGGTCCACGAGCGCTCGCCCTCGATCACCGCGACAGTGCCGGGGGCGGCAGCGGTGTGTAGGGCGAGCCAGTCGTCAGCCACGACGCCTGGCGACGAACACGGGGATGCGCCGGTCCGTCTTCTCCTGGTACTCGGCGTACGGTGGGAACGCGGCCACCGCCCGCCGCCACCACTCCTCACGCTCGGCGCCGTCGACCTCCCGCACCTCCGCGTCCCACGGCTCGGGCCCGTCCTGGATCATGACCGCGGTCGGATCGCCCTTGAGGTTGTGGTACCAGACGGGATGTGTCGGTGCGCCACCCATGGAGGCCACGAGCGCGTACTCGCCCTCGTGCTCGACCCGCATGAGCGCGGTCTTGCGGATCTTCCCGCTCTTGTTGCCTCGTGTCGTCACGATGATGATCGGCAGGCCCGTGTCTCGGAGCGTGTTGGCTCTCGTGCCCCCTGACGCCTCGTACTCCTCGACCTGCTGGCGCACCCACTCCCACGGACTGGGCTCGTACTCCCCTTCGAGCGGCATGCGGGGCACGCTAACCCTGCGATGACCGCTGCACAGCCCGCCGCTGTCGCCGTCGCGACGACGCACGCCTCCACCGCGACGCGGCTGCGCGTGGGGTCGCTCGACGGGCTCCGCGCTGTCGCCGTGATCGCGGTCGTCGCCTACCACCTCTGGCCCCGGCGGCTGCCGGGCGGCTTCCTCGGAGTCGACGTGTTCATGGTGCTGTCCGGGTACCTGATCACCACGCTGCTTCTCGACGAGCAACGGCGTGCGGGCACGATCGACATCAGGCGCTTCTGGATCCGCCGGCTTCGGCGACTGGCTCCAGCGATGTTGTTGGTCGTCGGGGTCGTCGGCGTGTGGGCGGTGATCGAGGCTCCTCGTGCGCTCGCGCCGACGATCCGCAGTCAGGGCCTCAGCGCGCTGGTCTACCTCGTGAACTGGCGCCTGGTGGCCGACGCGGTGACGTACGGCGGAGCTGTCGCGGCCGAGTCGCCGTTCGTCCACCTGTGGTCGCTGGCCGTGGAGGCGCAGTTCTACGTGGTGTGGGCCGTCGTCGCGATTCTCGTCCTCCGACGAACGCACGGGAGCCGCCCGGCCATCGCGGCAGCAGCGGCAGCGGGCGCCGCGGTCTCAGCGCTCCTGATGGCAGCCCTCTACTCCCCCGACGGCGACCCGCTCCGGATCTACTACGGCACCGACACGAGGGCCCAGGCGTTCCTCGCTGGTGCCGTCGTCGCAGCGGTCGGCACCGCGACGCTCGCACACCGGTGGTTGCGGGCCGCCCTCCGCCTCGCGCCCATCGCGCTCGCAGCGATCGTCGTTGCGTTCGTCTGGTACGAGCCGGACGTGCTGTACCGCGGCGGCTTCCTGGCGGTCGCCGCGCTGACGGCGGTGGTCGTTGCGGCGTCGTCGACCTCGACGGTCGGTTGGCTCCTCGACCGCGCGCCCCTCCGGCTCATCGGCCGGGTCTCCTACGGCATCTACCTGTGGCACTGGCCCGCGATCACGATCCTCACGCCGGCCCGCACCGGGCTCGACGGCCCCGGCCTGCTCGTGGCGCGACTTGGTGTGACCGCGGCGGGCGCGGCGTTCTCGTGGGTCGCCGTCGAGCGGCCTGCGACGCGGCTCGGCGTTCGCCCTCTCCTCGTCGCGTGCGGGGCTGCCGCGGCCGCGGTCATCGTCGCGCTACTCGCACTTCCGTCGACGTCGGTCATCCCCTACGCCGACGTCGACACGACGAAGATCCCGCCACCGGCGGTCGTCACCGCGCCAGCGACGCGCGAGGAGACACCCCCACCCGGCACGGTGGTCATCATCGGCGACTCCGGCATGTTCGACCTGAGCCCCGCGCTGGTCGCGGCGTTCCAGGCCCAGGGTTGGACGGTCGTCGACGCCTCGTATCCGGGGATCGGCGTCACGAAGCCGGGGCGGTCGCTGCACGAGACGTGGGGCGCGACGGTTCGACAGAACCGCGCCGATCTCGTCGTCGTGATGCTCGGCGGCTGGGACATCGAGTTCCTCCGAACGAAGGGAGACGAGGCGTACCGCCGAGAGCTCGATGCAGCCGTCGGCCAGCTCACCTCCGGCGACGCACGCGTGCTGTGGCTCTCGATGCTGCCCGGTGGCCGCACGCCCGACCGACCGGTCGACCGTCTGTTCGCTGAGCTCCCGGAGCGCCACGGCGCCGTCGACTACCTCGACGTCGAGTCGGCACTGCGCGCGCCCGACGGAACCTGGCCCGTTCGGGTCGATGGTGTGCTCCTCCGCAAACCGGACGAGTGGCACCTGTGCCCGGCGGGAGCGGAAGCGGTCACGAAGCTGGTGCTCGACCACCTCGATCTTCGAGCGACGGGATGGGAGGACGGCGCCTGGCGCACCAGCCAGCGCTATGACGACCCGCCCGGCGGTTGCGACGGCTGACGGGAGCCCGCAGGCTCCGTCGTTCAGCCTCTCTTCGTCACCACGGGCAGGACACGGGGCCCCCGCACCTGCCCGGCCGACCAGCGCACGGCCTCGGCGTCGGCGAGTTCGAAGTCGGCACCGAAGGTCTCGAGCCACACCTCGAGCGCGACCCGAAGCTCCATGCGCGCAAGGTGAGAGCCCGCGCACCGGTGGATGCCGAGGCCGAAGGCAGCGTGGCGGTTCGGCTGGCGATCGATGATCACCTCGTCGGGGCGGTCGAACACCTCGGGGTCGCGGTTCGCGGCCGGGAACGACAGGAGGATCCAGTCGTCCGTCTTCATCGGGCAACCCTGGAACTCGAAGTCGTCCTTCACCAGCCGAGCCATGGTGACCGGCGCGTACGCCCGCAGGAACTCCTCCATCGCCGTAGGCAGCAGCTCCGGCTCCTTCACGAGGCGCTCACGATCGGCCGGCGTCTTCGCCAGGTGCCAGATCGACGCGCCGATGGCGCTCCACGTGGTGTCGATGCCGGCGATGAGGAGGAGCGCGATCGTCCGCACGACGTGGAACGGCGACAGCTTCTCGCCGTGGAGCTCGGAGTCGAGGAGGAACGAGATCAGGTCGTCGCGCGGGTTCTGGATGTGGTCGTCGATGTGGCCCATCAGGTACTGGAACAACGCCTGGAAGCCGACCATCCGCTGCTCGAGCGGCAGCGCGACGCCCTCGAGGATGTCGTGGACGAAGCCGCGGAAGGTGTCGGCGTGCTCTTCCGGCAGGCCGAGCATGTTCGCGATCACGCGAACCGGGATGTGCTGCGCGTAGTCGGCTGCGGCATCGACCACGTCGCGGTCCTTCACGGCGTCGAGCAGCTCCTGGCAGTACGCGCGCGTCGACGGCTCGAGCTCGTCGATCCGCTGGGGCGAGAAGATCGGGAGGAGCATCCGCCGCGCGTCCATGTGGAAGGGCGGGTCCGACGAGATCGGCGGCGCGATCCCTTCCGGGGCGAGCATCGCCGGCGGGCGATGCTCCGTCACGATGATCGACCGCGAACTGAAGTGCTCGGTGTCGTTCGCGATGGCCGAGACGTCCGCGTGCTTCGTCGGCAGCCAGACGCCGCCATAGCGATCGGAGTGGGCGATCGGACAGCTCTGGCGCAGCTCGTCCCAGATCGGATACGGGTCCGCGACCCATGCCTCGTCGGTGTGATCGAAGTCGGTCGCCCAGTCGCTGACCGGCTCGTGCGTCATTCGCGTCGTCTCCTCTGAACCAATCTCGCCGCACCACATATTCGCCGCCGGCGTCGGTGGCCCCTCGTTTCCCGGTGGGCGTAGGGTTCCGCGATGTCCATCGCGATCACCGACGACCACCGCGCGCTGGCCGCCACCGCCGCCGACCTCCTCGCCAAGCGCGACGCCCGCTCCGCCGCCCGCTCGCTCCTCGAGGCGCCATCCGAAGACCTACCCACCTTCTGGCGGGATGTCGCAGAGCTCGGCTGGCTCGGCCTCCACGTCGCCGAGGAGTACGGGGGTTCGGGCTACACGCTCGAGGAGCTCGTCGTCGTGGTGGAGGAGATGGCTCGCGCGGTCGCTCCCGGGCCGTTCGTGCCGACGGTGATCGCGAGCGCGGTGATCGCCGCGGCGGGCGACGACGCCACCCGGAAGGAGCTCCTGCCGAGCCTGGTCGACGGATCGCTCACGGCAGGCATCGCTCTCGATGCGAAGATCACCGTGTCAGGAGGGAAGGCGTCCGGTTCGGCCGGGCTCGTACTCGGCGGCGGTCTCGCCGGCGTGCTCGTGCTCCCGGCTGGTGACGACGCGATCGTCGTGCGCACCGGCGACGGCGTGACCGTGGCGACGCCGCCGAACCTCGATCCGACCCGCCGCTCGTCGCGCGTCACCTTGAGCGACGTCGACGTGACCGTCCTGCACGGCGGCCGGCAGGTCCTCACCGACCTCGGCCGGGTGATCCTGTCGGCCGACGCGGTCGGCGTCGCCCGCGAATGCACGGACATGGCCGCTGCGTACGCGAAGGAGCGGTTGCAGTTCGGACGTGTGATCGGCACCTACCAGGCGGTGAAGCACCACTGCGCCAACATGGCCGTCGCCACCGAGCTCGCGACCTCGGCTGTCTGGGATGCTGCGCGCGCAGCGACCACCGGCGGCGAGCAGCTCAGCTACGCAGCCGGTGTCGCGGCCACGCTCGCCGCACCGGCGGCCGACCTGTGCGCCAACCTCAACACGCAGGTGCACGGCGGGATCGCCATCACCTGGGAGCACGACGCCCACCTCTTCATGCGGCGCGCGACGACCCTCCTGTCGCTCCTTCGAGCCGGCACCGCAGCCGTCGACGTCACCGACCTCACCCGCCGCGGCATCGCCCGCTCGAAGGCGGTCGAGCTGCCTCCGGAGGCGGAGGCGATCCGCACCGAGGTGCGCGAGTTCGCGAAGTCGATCAAGGGGCTCTCGGGGGCGGAGCAGAAGGCAAAGCTGATCGAGACCGGGTACGTGATGCCGCACTGGCCGAAGCCGTACGGGCGTGCTGCCGGCGCCGTCGAGCAACTGGTGATCGAGGAGGAGTTCGCCGCTGCGGGCATCAGCCGCCCGGGCTACGGCATCACCGGCTGGGTGATCCTCACGCTGATCCAGTACGGCACCGAAGACCAGGTGTCGCGCTGGGTGAAGCCCGCGCTGAACCACGACGTCGTGTGGTGCCAGCTGTTCTCGGAGCCAGACGCGGGCTCCGACGCGGCGGGCATCAAGACGAAGGCGACGCGTGTCGACGGGGGCTGGCTGGTCAACGGTCAGAAGGTGTGGACCAGCGGCGCGCACTACGCGGGCATGGGCTTCGCGACCGTACGCACGAACCCCGACGTCCCGAAGCACGAGGGGATCACCACGATGGTCATCGACATGCACGCCCAGGGCGTCGAGGTCCGTCCGCTGAAGATGACCACCGGCAACTCCGAGTTCAACGAGGTGTTCTTCAACGACGTGTTCGTGCCCGACGACGACGTCGTCGGGCCGGTCGACGGCGGGTGGACCGTCGCTCGCGCCACGCTCGGCAACGAGAGCGTGAGCATCGGCGGCGGCCAGGGCGGCATGTCGATGCCGGGCTCCGCGCTGGTCCCCGCGTTCGACGCCAACCCGGAGCGTCTCACCGGCGGGGCGGCTCGCATCGGCCGCTACATCGCGCAGCACCAGGCGATGGGGCTTCTGAACCTCCGCTCCGCACACCGTGCCGTCGCCGGAGGCGAACCGGGGCCCGAGGGAGCGATGACGAAGCTGATCCTCTCGGAGCTCGGCCACGAGGCGGCAGCCGTGCTCACCGAGTTGAACGGCGACGAGGCCGCCTTCATGGACGGCGCCGGCGGGATGAGCAACATGCTCGTGCTCATGCACCGAGGCATGTCGATCGCCGGCGGCACATCCGAGATCAAGCGGAACCAGATCGGCGAGCGCATCCTCGGTCTCCCTCGCGACCCGCTGATCAAGTAGGGGCGGCGCCGCCGCTCAGCGGTTCGCGGTGCGGGCGTTCCGGAGGAGCTGCTCGAGCTCGCGGATGCCCGTGACGGCGGTCAACGTGTCGAGGGCGAGAGTCAGCGCCTCGGCCGGCACGCGGCGCGCGACGAGAAGCTGCGTCATCCAGTCGAGGAAGTCGTCGAACAACCCCGCGTCTCGCGTCAGGAGCGCGGCTTGCGCGAACTGGATGATGTACCCGAAGTCTTCGCGGGTGCGGGCGCGCTGCTCGGGCGTGTACTCCAGGACGGCTGGGAACCGCATCTCGAACTCGCTCATCGCGGCAGCGACGAGCGCTGGCGCGTGCAGCGAGATCTCCATCGCGGTGCCCGTGTCGGCCGTGGGCGCATTCAGCACCCGAGGCAGCGGCTGCTGGAGCGACTTCGACGCTGCCAGCGCGTCGGGCGCCCACAGGTCGGCGCCGAGCACGTGAGCCCGGTGGTCGTCCGATCCCAAGGCGCGTCCACCGGCGATCACCGGGACACCGGCGCTGTGCGCGACGTGAACGAACGCCAGCACGCCTTCGAGCGCGAGCGGGGTCGACGCGCTCACCGCGAGCACGTCGGGTGCCGTGGTCTCGAGGAAGCGAGCCAGGTGCGCCGCCGGCATCGAGCCTCCGAGGAACGAGATGCGGAAGCCGTCGCCTCGCAGCGTCTCCGCGAGGAGCCGAGCGGCGAGGAGGTGCCACTCGCCCTCCGCGCAAGCGACCACGACGTGGGGGCCCTTCGCCGCCGGAGGCGTGATCGTCGTGAGGACCGAGACGACCGCGTCAGCGACGGCGGTCGCGGCGTGTTCGTCGGCGACGGACGCCTCGTTGAGGTGCCATCGGTCGCCGATGCGCGCTTGCGCTGGCGCGATGAGGTGGGTCATCACCTCTCCGATCCCGACACCGGCATCGAGAAGGTCGAGGGCGATCTGCTTCGCCTCGAAGACGTCGCGTGCAAGGAACGCTTCGGCCATGCGTTCGATGTGCACCGTCGACAGCACGTCGCTCACGTCGTTCAAAGGTAGAGCTTCAGGGAGCGCGCCGTGGCCGCCGGGAGCTCAGGTCACGTCGGGGACGACGTGGACCTCCCCGAGGATGATCAGCAGGTCGTCGGCGCCCTCGTCGAACACCTCGACCCGGACGAACGCGCCGCCGTCGGCTTGGGGCATCACGAGGGGCACGGCGCGGAACGGGCCGACGAGCCCGGGCGCGAGGTAGCGAAGCAGCGCGCTGGTCGTCTTGGCGCCGCCGAACTCCGCAGCAGCAGCGCCGGCCGCCGCGTCGCCCACGAGCGAGAACGCGACACCGCCGTGGAGGCCGCCGAAGCCGTTGCGGCTGCTCGGCGTGAGCGGCATCGTCCACACGGGTCCGCCGTCGTCCGCCGTCTCCATCCGCAGGTCGAGGCTGTCGTGCAGCCGCCCGGGAAGCGTGCACTCGCCGTTGAACCGCTCGAAGAAGGCGCGCCGCATCGCGTGCTCCATCTGCTGCTGGTTGGCCGTCTGCTCGCCTTCGGGCGACGGCATAGGCGACACGCGGATCTGCTGGCAGCTGTAGGCGACACGAACACCGAGGTCGTCGTGGACATCGATGTGGACCACTGCGGATCGACCACCGCGTCGGGCGATCCGTGCATCAACGAAGAGCTTCGTCCCCTGTGGCTTGTCGATCCGGTGGACGCTGATGTCGGCGTGCAGGAACCGCCCGTTCAAGCCCGCCTGCGAGCACGCCATGTCGAGGAAGACGCCGAGCACGCCGAAGTCGACGTGTCCGTCGTCGTCCATCAGTTGCGGCGCCAGGTGCAGGTGCATCCCCGGGCCGCACGGGTCGTCCTGCTCCGCGGCGTGGATGCCGATCTGCCCCAGGACGTGCCCTGCCATGGGATGGGTCCGCTGCTCCTGCTGGTCGTGCTGCGCGCTCACGGGCGGAGGAGGTTAGGCGCCGCCGTGCGCGCGTCCTGCGGTCAGATGCGTTCGGCCCGCTGCAGGGCGAGGTAGGCGAGGTACCCGGGGAGGATGGGCAACCAGAACGTCACGAGTCGGTAGAGCAGCACGCCGGCGATGGCGTCGCTCTCGCTGACGCTGACGGCCGTGAGCGCGGCGGCAAACGTGGCCTCGGTGGCGCCCAACCCTCCGGGAGTCGGGGCGGCGGAGGCGATCGCAGAGCCCGCGAGGTAGACGAGCGCGACGGTGGCAAGAGGGACCTTCGCGTCGACGGCAGCAAGCGAGAACGCGAGCGCGGCGATGTACGTCGCGGTCACGAGCAGCGAACCACCGAACAGCGCCACGACACGACGCCGGTCGGCCGTGACCTCGGCGACCGCGCGGACCGACTGCCGCGTTCGTGGCCACATTCGATGGCGGATCGTGCGCCGCAGCGGCGGGATCGCGTAGGTGATGGCGACGACGCCGGCGACCAGCGCGAGCCCCAGGCCGACCGTGCGAGCGGAGGGCGGTTCGATGTCACCGACACCTGACTGTCCGGCCCACACAACGACGAAGACGGTGCTCAGCACGTGGATCACGAAGCCGGCGAAGGCGTTCACGCTCACGCCGGCCGCGGCGACAGGCGACTCGACGCCCTCCTTCACGAGCCACCGCACGTTGAGAGCGAGCCCGCCGACCTTGGCCGGGGTCACCCGGTTCACGAACGTCGACGCCAGCTGCGCGGCGAAGGTCCGCAGCGCGGGCAGCGGTCGCGGCACGGCGCCCCACAGCGAGACCGCCGCACCGGCGTAGGTGACGATGCTGGCGACCGCTGCGGCTGCGAGCAGCGCTCGATTCGCCTTGGGCAGTTGGCGCCACACCTCGTCGCTCTGGGTCAGCTGCGGGAGCAGCGTCCACGTCGCCACGCCGAGAGCCAGCACGGACAGAACGGTCCTCCGGTCGAGGCGCCCGAGCCTCGGCAGGTCGGGCTTCCCCGCGTCGATCCGGTCGCCGAGGGTGGCCCGCAGCTCGGCGAACCCGGACGTACCGAGCGCCGTCCGGGTCGCGGCCGTGGTCGCGAGCGGCTGCACGAGGGGCAGCACGTCGTGCCACACCTGCTCGCCCAGCGTCGTCACCGCCGCGTCGACCGCGCGGTCGGCGCCGACGAGCGCGGCCGTCGACGCGAGCAGCTCCACGAGATCACGCCGGCGCAGCTCCTCGTCGGCTGCGACGTCGGCGAAGGCGAAGTCGACGAGCCATACCTCGCCTTCGTCGTCGACGACGACGTTCGCGGCGCGGAGATCGCGATGAGCGATCCGGCCGCGGTGGAGCGTCGTCACCATCGACCACACGCTGCGCAACGTCGCTTCGCCGATGCCGTCGGGCCCGTCGCGCTCGGCGAGCTCGACCAGGTTGGTGCCGTCGATCACCTCGTGGAGCGAGAACACACCGCCGTCGGGCAGCCGGCCGAGACCCAGCACCCGCGGCGCGCGCACGCCGACAGCCGTCGCACGCGTTGCAGCCAGCGACTCGTGCTCCGCGGCCTGTTGGAGCGATGCCGCCGGGCGAGCGTCGCCTGCGTCCTTGAGCCGGATGCGCCGCCACAGCCGAAACAGGAGATCGGCGATCCGCTCCTCCGCGCCCGCCGTCTTCACGAACACGCGCGCCCCGGTCTCGAGCTCGACCGTCCACGGGACCGATCCGCGCGCATCGGTGACGAGCGGCCGCACCGACTTCGGGTTCATGCCGGCGGCGCGCAGACCTTCTTCCACCTCTGGCGCGGTCACCTGACCGGACGGGGTCCCTGCCACGAGGACCAGTAGCCCGCCGACCGCGGCCCCGAACGCGAGCAGCCACATCCGCCCGCTGATCGATTCGACGCTCCACGCGCCTGCGATCGCGAACCCTGCCGCGGCCGCCCACGCCGCCTTTCGCAGCGCCGGCGGGGCGGACATCACGATGGAGATCGTCAGGGTGGCTCCGGCGGCCGCAGTTGCTGCAGCCAGCGCGCCGGCCCATCCCTGCTCGCCGACCCATCTCGGATCGATGTCGGGGAAGATCGCAGCGAGCGAGCCGATGGCAGCTGCAGGCGTGACCACCGTCGCAGCCGTGGTGACCGCGGCGCGCACACGCCGCCGGACGACTTGATCGACGACCGTCGCCAGGACGACGACCACCAGCAGCGTGGCGGCGAACGAGTCGAGGATGGTCCCGATGATGTCCGGAAGATGGGCGGCCGCCTCCCGAACGTCTTCCCTCAGTCCCTCGTCGGTGCGGTTCAGGAGGTGCGGAAACCCCACCAGCAGCGCTGACGCAACGGCGGCGAGGACGAGGACGCCCAACGCTCGAGGCGATCGGCGATACGCGGCCGCGACGCTCGTCGTCGATTCGGCGTTCGCCAAAGCGCCCCTCCGGTAGGTTCAGCGATCTCGTGCGGTGGTCTCGGTCGGTCGTCGGCGTTGGAGAACGGGTGTGGACCCGGCGCGACACGCGGCGGGTGGTCGCAGCAGCAGCGACGCTAGCGGGCGGAGCTGCGATCGCCCGGGCAGGCGTGCCGGGGCTCGAGCGGAACGTGTTCGAGGCGATCAACGGGCTCCCGGATGTGCTGTACCGGCCGATCTGGCTGCCGATGCAGGCAGGCAGCCTCGCCGGCGGCTTGATCCTCGCGACGGCGCTGGGCGTGACGACCCGGCGGGGCGTCGTCGGCGCGGTCGCTGCCGGCGCGGTGACGACCGCCTGGCTGGTGGCCAAGGAGGTCAAGGACCTCGTACAGAGGGAGCGGCCGTTCGGCGCCGGCCTCGAAGCGATCGTCCGGGACGACAGCGTCGGCTGGGGCTACGTGTCGGGCCACACATCCGTCGCGTTCGCGCTCTACGCCGTTGCCGCGCCCCACCTCCGCCCGCCCTGGCGCCGGGCCGCGCTGGGCGCAGCCGCCTTCGTCGCGTTCGCCCGCATCTACTCGGGCGCCCACCTGCCGCTCGACGTCGTCGGCGGCGCAGCCGTGGGCGTCGTCGTGGGCGAGGGCTTCCGGGTCATCGAATCGCTCCACGCGCAGCGCCGACGTTCGGGCTGACCGACATCGCGGCGCCCGCGCCGACGGGTCAGGTGACCTCGACGTCGATCTTCATGCCAGCGGCGTAGTGGCCGGGTTGGTGGCAGCCCACCTCAAACTTGCCGGATTCGTCGAACGTGTACGTCAGCTGGGCCTTGCCCCCCGGCTTCACCGTGACTGCGTCGTCTGCCGACCCATGGCCGCCGTGCTTGTCGCCCATCTCCTTCTCGTGCTCCTGCTGAGCTGCGCGGTCACCGATGAAGGCGTCGTGAGCAAGCTTCCCGGAGTTGGTGAACCGGAACGTCACCTTCTCGCCCTTGGCAACCTTCAGCTCCTTCGGCTCGAACGCGATGTCGACCATCTCGACGTCGACCGTCCTCCCCGACGTGGCGCCCGGCCGCGACGCTCCGTCAGAGGCGGAGTCGCCTCCTCCGCAGGCTGAAGCCAGGAGCGCGATCGCGATGCTGACAGCGGCAACGGGCATGTGGGATCGGCGGCGCATGCTCCAAGCATACCCCCTGAGGGTATCGGCTAACAAAGCACGAGGACCGGCTGAACGCGACGGAGGGGAGCCGCCTCGGGCTCCCCTCGGTCGAGTTCACTACGAGGCGGCCGCCCGCCGCTGTGTCGTGACCTGTCGGATCGGGCCGCGTTACGAGCAGCCGCTCGTCGTGCCGCACGACGGGCAGGCGTGGCAGCTGCCGGCCCGCTGCATCTGCACGCCGCACTGCATGCAGAACGGCGCATCGGCGTGCGCCACCGACGCGGCCGGCCGCACGTCGATCACCGGCTCCGGCACGTGCGCCACCGGCGCGGCCGCCGCAGGGGTCTCCTCGACCACGCCTCTCGACTCCGTCGTCGCCTCCTCGACGCCCGGAAGCGTCGGCTGGATCCGCTCGTTCACGGTGAGGATTCCCAGCTCGGCCCGCTCGTCGTACGACAGGTAGTCGACCGCGAGCCGACGGAAGACGTAGTCGACGAGCGACGACGCGATGCGCAGATCGGGATCGTCGGTCATGCCCGCGGGCTCGAAGCGCATGTTCGTGTACTTCTGCACGAACGTCTTCAGCGGGACACCATGCTGAAGTCCCAAGGAGATCGAGATCGAGAAGGCATCGAGGATGCCGGCCAGGGTCGAGCCCTGCTTCGACGCCTTGAGGAAGAGCTCGCCGGGACGACCGTCGTCGTACTCGCCGACGGTGAAGTAGCCCTCGCAGTCGGCGACACGGAAGTGGTAGGTGGCCGACGTCCGGCGCTTCGGGAGACGCTCGCGGATCGGCTGCTTGACGATCACCGTCTGCTGGTTCGCGAGACGCTCCTCGAGCTCGGCGATC
This sequence comes from Acidimicrobiales bacterium, assembly GCA_035540495.1. GTDB lineage: Bacteria > Actinomycetota > Acidimicrobiia > Acidimicrobiales > CADCTF01 > DASVEG01. The sequence goes on along the minus strand of DATLGL010000063.1, from coordinate 1,647 downwards.
TTCGCCGCGAGCTCGACGTCGTGGGCCTCGGCATCCGACGCCGGCTCACCTGACTCGGCCGAGCCCTTCTTCACCGTCGACAGCGGCTGGGCGACCTTGCAGTTGTCGCGGTAGATGGCGACCGCCTTGAGCCCGAGCTTCCACGACTCGATGTGGAGCTGCTCGACCTCCTCGACCGTGACCTCCTCCGGGCAGTTGATGGTCTTGGAGATGGCACCGGAGATGAACGGCTGGACCGCCGCCATCATCCGGATGTGGCCCATGTAGTGGATGGTGTTGTCGCCCATCGAGCAGGCGAACACCGGCACGTGCTCGGCCGCCAGGTGGGGCGCACCGAGGATCGACTTGTGCTCGTCGATGTAGCCGATGATGTCGTCGATCTGGGGCTGGGTGTAGCCCATCCGGCGGAGCGCACGCGGGATCGTCTGGTTGACGATCGACATCGTCCCGCCGCCGACGAGCTTCTTCATCTTGACGAGGCCGAGGTCGGGCTCGATCCCCGTGGTGTCACAGTCCATCAGCAGGCCGATGGTGCCGGTCGGCGCGAGCACCGACGCCTGCGAGTTGCGGGTGCCGTACAGCTCGCCGAGCTCGACGGCCTGGTCCCACGCCTCCTGCGCCGCGTCGAGGAGCGACGTCTGGACCTTCTCCTCGTCGATCTTCGCCGTCTCGTCACGGTGCATGCGCAGCACGCGGAGCATGTGCTCCTTGTTGTCGCTGTAGCCGGCGAACGGTCCCATGCGGGCGGCGGTGCGAGCCGACGTCGCATAGGCCTGACCGGTCAGCAACGCGGTGATCGCCGCGGCCCACGCCCGACCCTCGTCGCTGTCGTAGGCGTAGCCTTGGGCCATCAGGAGAGCGCCGAGGTTGGCGTAGCCGATGCCCAGCTGACGGAAGCGCCGTGAGGTCTCGGCGATCTTCTCGGTCGGGTAGTCGGCATTGCCGACGAGGATCTCCTGGGCGGTGAACACGACCTCGGTGGCGGCCTTGAAGCCCTCGACGTCGAAGCTGCCGTCCGTCTCGAGGAACTTGAGGAGGTTCATCGAGGCGAGGTTGCAGGCCGAGTTGTCGAGGTGCATGTACTCCGAGCACGGGTTGCTGGCGGTGATCGGACCCGCCGCTGGAGCCGTGTGCCAGTCGTTGATCGTGTCGTGGTACTGGATCCCCGGGTCGGCGCACTCCCAGGCGGCCTGCGCCACCTGCTTCATGACGTCTCGCGCCATGTAGCGGTGGATGACGTCGCCCGATGTGACCCCCCGCAGCTCGTACTGCGTGTCCTGGACGTAGGCGTCCATGAAGACGTCGGTCACCCTGACCGAGTTGTTCGCGTTCTGGTACTGGATCGAGTACGCGTCGACGCCCGAGTCGACCGACATGTCGAACCCGGCTTGCTTCAGGGCGCGGGCCTTGCGCTCCTCCACCGCCTTGCACCAGATGAACCCGGGAGCCTTGTCCCGCATCTCGAGGATGTCGGGATGGTCGATGTTCATCACGACCATCTTCGCGGCCCGTCGGGTCGCGCCCCCGCTCTTTATGGTTCCGGCCGCCGCGTCCGCCCCCCGCATGAACGACACGGGCCCGGACGAGTACCCCCCGACCGCGAGCTGCTCGTAGGAGGACCGCAGGTTCGAGACGTTGAGCCCGGAC
>DATLGL010000062.1:0-8588 GCA_035540495.1 Acidimicrobiales bacterium | reverse complement strand
CTCCCGATCTGGGCGATGCCGGTGGTGGCTGCGCTCCCGTTCTGGGCGATGCTCTACGCCGGCTCGTTCGGTGAGCGGGCGAGTGGCGAGGAGACGCCGGTCACCCGCGGCGCGGCGATCTACACCGGCCAGGGCTGCGGCGGCTGCCACGGTCCGAACGGCCAGGGCGGGGTCGGCCCGGCCATGACCGACGTCGTCCAGACGTTCCCGAACTTCGACGACCACGTCGCCTGGGTGAAGAACGGGTCGACGAGCGTGAAGGGCCAGCCGTACGGCGAGACCGGCAAGATCGCCACCGGCGGCATGCCCGGGTTCGCGCTGTCCGACGAGGACCTCAACGCGGTCGTCTGCTACGAGCGGGTCCAGTTCGCACGCGAAGACCCGGTTCCGCCGCAGTGCGAGGCGGGCGCCGAGCCCGACGCCGGCGAGGGTTCGGGTGCGGGCGAGGAGACCGACAGCGGCAGCGACGGTGACGTCGGCGTGACAGCAGGCGGTGAAGGCGGCGGCTGATGCCTGACGCCTCGCAGACTGCGACGACAGATGTCCTGGTGATCGGCGGCGGCCCTTCGGGGGCCGCCGCTGCGTATTGGCTCGCAGAAGCTGGCCACGACGTGATCCTCGTCGAGAAGAAGAAGTACCCCCGCGAGAAGACCTGCGGCGACGGGCTGACGCCCCGCTCGGTCAAGCAGCTCGAAGAGATGGGCCTCGCCGACGCGCTCACCCGGCATCACAAGTTCAGCGGCCTGCGGTCGATCGCGTTCGGGCGCACGCTCGAGATGAAGTGGCCGTCGCACCCCGAGTTCCCCGACTACGGCTACGTCGTCACCCGCCACGACCTCGACGCGATGGTCGCCGAGCGGGCCGAGAAGGCCGGCGCCGTCGTCTGGCAGGAGTCGGAGGCGATCGCGCCCCTCCCCAACGGTGGCCTGCTCCGCGGCGCGCAGATCAAGCGCAAGGGCGAGGAGCACGGCGGCCGCGTCGACGAGGTTCGGGCGCGCTACGTCGTCGTGTCCGACGGCGCGAACTCCCGCTTCGGACGTGCGCTCGGCACCTCGCGCAACCGCGACTACCCCCTCGGGATGGCGATCCGCGGCTACTTCGAATCCCCGCGCCATGACGAGCCGTGGATCGAGAGCCACCTCGACATCCGCGACAAGCAGGGCAACGTCCTCCCGGGCTACGGCTGGATCTTCCCGGTCGGCGACGGACGGGTGAACGTCGGCATCGGCCTGCTCTCCACGTTCAACCAGTGGAAGGCGGTCAACACGACGCACCTGATGGAGGCGTTCGTCGACTACGCGCCGAAGTCGTGGGAGATCTCGCCCGAGACGTCGTGCGGCCCGGCCACCGGCGGACGCCTGCCGATGTCGTTCTCCGTCGGCCCGCACTCCGGTCCGACGTGGCTGGTGACCGGCGACGCGGCCGGCGCGATCAACCCGTTCAACGGCGAGGGCATCGCGTACGGCTACGAGACCGGACGCCTCGCGGCGGAGATCCTCGACGAGGCGCTGCGCACCGGCGACGGCATGGCGCTCCAGCTGTACGACCGCCGCCTGATGGAGACCTACGGGCTCTACTACAAGGTGGCGCGGGCCTTCGTCCGCATCATCGGCCACCCCGAGCTCATGCGGATGATGGTGTCGACAGGCATGCACTCCCGCACCCTCATGGAGTGGGTGCTACGGATCATGGCGAACCTGCTGCGCCCGGACGAGCTCGGTCCCGCAGAGGCGATCTACAAGTCGGTCGCTGCGATCGCTCGGCTGGCGCCGAACCCCCGCTGATCTGACCGCTCCTGGTCGCTTCGCTCCCCTCCCGCTCGGTGGCCCCTCGTCGCTAGCGCTTCCCTCGGGTCCCCGGTGCCCAGCCGAGCGTCAACTCTCGAAGGCGATGGCTGCCGCGGCGCGGGCGAGGTCGGCGGTGCGTTCGAGGTCGCTGTAGGTGTGAGCCAGCGACGGGAAGATGGCCTCGTAGGCGCCGGGTGCGAACGCGACGCCACGGTTGAGCATCTCGCGGAAGAAGCCCTTGTACCGGCCGCACTCGGCCGATTCACGCGCCTCGGCGTAGTTGGTGACCGGTGACTCCGCGAAGAAGACGCCCAGGAGCGGGCCGACCTGGGGCACCTGCGTCGGCACGACCTCGTTGAGGACGTCGCGCAGCATCGCCACCAGTTCGCTCGTCCGCCCCTCGAGCATGGAGTACGCCGTGTCGTCGAGGAGATCGAGCACCGCGAGCCCGGCCGCGGTGGCGAGCGGGTTCCCGCTGAGGGTTCCGGCCTGGTACACGGGTCCGACGGGAGCGAGCGCCTCCATCACCTCACGTCTGCCCGCGAAGGCAGCGAGCGGGAGACCACCGCCGATCACCTTGCCGAACGTCCACAGGTCGGGTCGCACCCCGGTGAACTCGGCCGCTCCGCCACGACGCAGGCGGAAGCCGGTGATCACCTCGTCGAAGATCAGGAGCGCACCTGCGCGATCGCACGCGTCGCGCAGGCCCTGCAGGAAGCCGGCCGCCGGCGGGACGAGGCCCATGTTCGCGGCGACCGGTTCGACGATCACGCACGCGACGTCGTCGCCGATCTCGGGAACGACGTTGTACGGCACGACGATCGTGTCGGCGACCGCGCCCTTGGTGACGCCTGCCGTCGCCGGCAGCCCGAGCGTCGCCATCCCACTACCGCCGGCCGCGAGCAGCTGATCGGAGTGCCCGTGGTAGCACCCCTCGAACATGACGATGCGATCGCGCCCGGTGAAGCCGCGAGCGACGCGCACCGCCGACATCGTCGCCTCGGTGCCGCTGCTCACGAGGCGGACGAGGTCGCAGCCGTCGCCGATGCGTTCGCTGATCGTCTCCGCGAGCTCGACCTCGCGCTGGGTCGGCGCGCCGTAGGTGGTGCCGTCGTCGGCAGCTCTCTTGATCGCCTCGATCACCTTCGGATGGGCGTGGCCGAGGATCGACGCGCCGTACGACTGCACGTAGTCGATGTACTTCTTGCCTTCGACGTCCCAGACGTAGGCACCCTCGGCCCTCTGCACGAAGTACGGCGTGCCGCCGACGCTGCGGAAGGCGCGCACGGGTGAGTTGACCCCGCCGGGGATGACGTCGTTCGCCCGCTTGAACAGCTCGTCGTTCGTCGTCATCTAGCCGTTCAGCCGTTCTGCGAGCTCGCGAGCGAAGTAGGTGAGGACGAAGTCGGCCCCGGCCCGTTTGATCGCCGTGAGCTGCTCGAGCGCGACGGCGTCTCCGTCGATCCACCCCTTCTCGGACGCGGCCTTGATCATCGAGTACTCGCCGCTGACGTGGTACGCCGCGACCGGCACGTCGACCTCGGCCCGCACGTCGGCGATCACGTCGAGGTACGTGACCGCGGGCTTCACCATCACCATGTCGGCGCCTTCGTCGACGTCGGCGAGCACCTCGGCCAGCGCCTCACGGCGGTTCGCGTAGTCCTGCTGGTAGGCCTTGCGGTCGCCGCCGCCGGCGATCTCGACCTGCACCGCGTCGCGGAACGGGCCGTAGAGCGCAGAGGCGTACTTGGCCGCGTAGGCCAGGATGCTGACGCCTTCGTGACCGTCGCCGTCGAGCGCATCTCGGATCGCCGCGACCTGCCCGTCCATCATCCCGCTGGGGGCGACGACGTGCGCGCCGGCTTCGGCCTGGGCGAGCGCAGCGCGCGCGTAGAGCTCGATCGTCGCGTCGTTGTCGACGTCGCCGTTGGCGGTGAGGACACCGCAGTGGCCGGAGTCGGTGTACTCGTCGAGGCAGAGGTCGGCCATCAACACGATGGAGTCGCCGAGCTCTTCACGCAGATCGTTCAGCGCGAGCTGGGCGATGCCTTTCGGATCCCATGCGCCGCTGCCCTGGGCGTCCTTCGTGGCCGGCACGCCGAACAGGATCAGCGCCGGCACGCCGAGATAGCTGAGCGTCCGCGCCTCCTTCACCAGCGACTCGCGCGTGTGCTGGACGACACCTGGCAACGACGCGATGGGCTGCGGCTCGTCGATGCCCTCGCGCACGAAGAGCGGAGCGACGAGATCGTCGACGCCGAGGCGGGTCTCCGCGACGAGGCGGCGAAGGGCGGGAGTTCGGCGCAGCCGGCGGAGGCGGCGCTCGGGGAACGTCACCCCCCGAGCCTACGAGACGGCGCTCAGAACGCCGTCCAGGCCCGCTGGTCGAGGGATGCAAGATCGCTCGCCATGAGGCCGCTCTCCGACAGCGTGAGCAGACGGTCGCCCACGACGATCGACCGCGTGATCGGCATCCGAGTCGGATGCTCGATCCGCCGCTTCTCGACGAAGGAGTCGCCCTCGAGACCGATGCCGACCGCGCCGGGCCGGTACTCCGTGTACCGGAAGCCCTCCGGCCCCGCGGGCGTCGTCCCTTCGATCGGCACGACGACGAGGCGGGTGCGAGCCCACCACAGGAACGCGTGGTGGTCGTACTCCGCGGTCGACCCGTACGTGCGGAGGTCGTGCTTCGCCAGCTGCTTCGGCGCGTTCGGGTCGCTCACGTCGAAGAGCGAGATCTGCGCTCCGAGGCGCCGGCCTTCGTCGGTCGCGTCCTGCCCGATTCCGAGCAGCTTCCCGTCGCCGATCGGATGGAGGTACGCCGAGTACCCCGGGATCTTGAGCTCGCCCTTGAGCTCGGGCTTCTCGGGGTTGGAGAGGTCGAGGACGTAGAGCGGGTCGACCTGACGGAACGTGACGACGTAGCCGAGGTCGCCGAGGAAGCGCACGGCGTAGATGCGCTCGGTCTTGCCGAGCCCGCCGATCTTGCCGACCTCCTTCAACACGGTGCCCCCGTCGATCGGCTCTTCGCGGAGCGCCACGACGTGACTCTCGCTCTGCCCCGCGCCCTCGCCCGACGTGGCGAACGTCGTCGTCGCGACCCGCAGAACGCCGTCGTGCTCCGACAGCGAGAACTGGTTGAGGAGCGTTCCGTCGACGGCGCCAGAACCGACGTAGCGCGTGGTGACGGGATCGGTGATGTCGAACGAGTGGATGGACGTCGTCGGCCCTGCGGGCGCGGCGCCTGCCACCCGGGACGCGGCCGGGGTGATCGGCCCTGGGAACGACGACCACGCGCTGGTCGAGACGTAGAGCCTGCGCCCGCTCGCGTAGACGATGTCGCCGGCGCCGGCCACCGAGGCACCGTTGCCAGGTCGGGGATCGGCGGGATCGATCGACACCACCGACACGACGTCATGGCCCGTGAAGCCATTCGGATGGTGCACCTGCTGGCACGGCACGTACGGCGGCACCCAGTCGCCGATCTCGGTCGCCTCGATCGTCTGCTTGTTCCGCCGCAGCGCGTCGTCGGGCGTCGCCACGCCTGGTTGTCCGGGATACGCGAAGCCCTGAGCCATCACCTCCGGTGAGGATCGGAGAACGACCCGTGCGGTGCCGCCGGTGAGGCGGGCCGAGACGAAGGAGCCCTCGAGCTCGGTCGACGACTCGATCGTGGGACGAGCGGGGTCGGCGACGTCGACGACCGTCACCGTGGTCTTCTGCCTGGCCCACCCCGGCGGCGCGATCGCGTCGACCGCGACACCGCCGCCCGGACGCGCGATCGCCGGAGCGCCCGGCATCGAGTGGTACGTCGCCTCGCTGCCGAGCACGAGCACCCGGTCGCCGATGAGGAACAGCGACTGGGCACCCGGAAGCGGGACGCTGGCGACGAGGCGCTGCGTGTCGCCGGAGACGTCGACGACCCGCAGGTGCATCCCGGCCAGTGCGACGAGGCGACGGCCGTCGGTCTTGACGATGTCGGGCTCGTCGACGCCGGCCTCCTGGATGTTCGTGGTGGAGAAGTCCTCCCCCACGGCCGGCGTGGTCGTCGCCGGCGCCGCTTGCTCCCCCGCTGCTCGCGCGGCCGCCGTCGAGCCGCCTGCGTCGCCGGTCGTCGCGAGAGCGACGGCGTCGGCGCCTCCGGCGTCCGTCGCCGAGTACGCAACCATCGCCTTCGCGCTCTGCTCCGCGTGAGCGATGGCCTCCTTCTTGAACCACGTCAGGAGGTCGTCGCAGTTGTTCTCCGTCGTGAGCCCGACGAGCTCGAGCTCGCCGAGGTCGACGACCGATGCGTCGTCGCGCTGAGGTCTCCGTGCCTCGTCCTCGGGCGGATCACACGCAACGCCCAGCAGTCCCGCCACCAGAGCCACCGTCACGGTCACCAACGCCTTGCGCATGACCGTTCGACGCTACGAGGAGCCGCTGCGGTTCCGAAGTGTCGCGACGACGGCGTCGAGGAGACCGTCGAGGTCGTGCCGCTCGGCGATCGCCGTGACCGCGAGCCCTGCTGCCCGCGCGGTCTCCGCCGTCGCAGGACCGATCGCGATCAGTGCGCCGAGCCCGGAGCGGTCGTCACCCAACGCGTCGGCGAGGTTCTGCGCGGTCGACGACGACGTCAGCGCGACGGCGTCCGCCGATGTCATCGCTTGCCTCCCCCGCTCGTCGATCGGCGCGGCGACGGTGCGGTAGGTCGCCACGACGTCGACGGTCCAGCCCTTCGCCCGCAGCCCGTCGCCGAGTGTCGGTCGAGCGATGGCCGACTGGGGCAGCAGCACCCGACCCGGACCGTCCTCGAACTCGTCGAGCAGTCCCTCTGCGTTCGAGCGACCGGGAACGAGGTCGGCGACGATGCCTCGTTCCCGCAGCGCACCTGCGGTCCCCGGACCGAGCGCGGCGACGCGGACGCGGCCGAGGTCGCGCCCGTCTCGCAACGACGAGAAGAGCGCGGCAACCGCAGTCGGCGAGGTGACGATCACCCAGTCGACCGCGTCGAGCGCGCCGGCCGTCACCGGCTCGCCGGGTTCGACCGCGATGAGCGGGACCTCCACGGCTTCGGCGCCGAGCTCCCGCAGCCGCGTCGCCAACGCTCCCGCCTGCTCCTGCGACCGTGGCACGACGACGCGCCGTCCGAACAGCGGCCGGTCCTCGAACCAGCGGAGGTCGAGCGCGGCGACGGGCCCGATCACGATCGTCGACGTCGGACCCACGGGCGCGACACCGAGCTCGCCCAACGTCGTGCGCACCGTTCGTTGCTCGGGACGCGTGCCCCACGACACCGCGGTCACGGGAGTGGCCGCGGCACGACCCGCTCGCATCAGCCGTTCGGCGATCTCGCCCCGAGTGGCGACACCCATGAGGACGACGATGGTCCCGCCGACCCGCGCCACCGCGTCCCAATCGGTCTCGGTCGCCGCCCACGGATCCTCGTGGCCGGTCACGACGGTGAAGGACGTCGACAGCCCTCGATGCGTCACCGGCACGCCTGCGTACGCCGGAGCGGCGATGGCCGAGGTGATGCCGGGCACGACCTCGAAGGACACGCCCGCGGCGGCCAGCGCGAGCGCTTCCTCGCCGCCGCGCGCGAAGACGAAGGGGTCGCCGCCCTTCAGCCGAACGACCGTCTCGTGGTGGCGGCCGTTCTCCACGAGCAGCCGGTTGATCTCCTCCTGCGGCGTGCTCGGTCCCCGAGGCGTCTTCCCGACGCTGATCCGCTCGGCCGCAGCCGGCGCGAGGTCGAGGAGCGAGGCGACCGAGAGGCGGTCGTAGATGACGACGTCCGCCCGGCGCAGCAGCTCCGCCCCGCGAACGGTCAGGAGCCCGGGATCACCAGGTCCGGCGCCGACGAGGTAGACGGTCATCGCTCAACGCCCGAGGAAGCTGTGCCCGCCGCATCCGTCGAGGAGGTACGACGCGACCTCGTGCCCCAGCGCCTTGGGGTCGGAGCCGGTGCGAGTAGCGCGAATCAGCGAGTGGCCGTCCGGCGTGGCGAGCATTCCGGTGAGGGTGATGACACCGCGCGCGGCGTCACCTGCCGCGTCGACGGTTGCGTACGCGCCGACCGGCAGGTCGCACCCGCCGCCGAGCGACGCGAGATACGCGCGTTCGGCCTCGACCGCCCGCCGGCTCCGAGCGTGCTCGATCGCGTGCAGCGCGCCGATCGTCGAGGTGTCGTCGGCGCGGCACTCGATGGCCAGCGCGCCCTGCGCGACCTGAGGGACCATCACGTCGGCGTCGAGGATCTCGGTCGCGACGTCGATCCGGCCCAGGCGGATGAGCGCGGCCGCGGCCATCACGATCGCGTCGAAGTCGCGGGCCTTGGCGAGGCGGGTGTCGATGTTCCCGCGCAGGTCGCTGAAGGTGAGGTCGGGGCGCAGGTGCGCGAGCTGGGCGCGGCGCCGGGCGGATCCGGTGGCGACGACGCCTCCGACCGGGAGGTCGTCGAGCTTCGACCCGACGAGCACGTCGCGTGGGTCCTCTCGTTCCGGGACGCACGCGATGACGAGGCCCGCGGGCTGCAGCTCGGGTGCCGACGGGAGGTCCTTCGCCGAGTGCACGGCGATGTCGGCCCGGCCGTCGAGCACCGCCGCCTGGACCTCCTTGACGAAGACGCCACGCCCGCCGATCTTGTCGAGCGGCACGTCCTGTCGCCGGTCGCCCTCGGTCTGCACGACGACCGGTTCGACCTCGAGATCACCGTGCGCGGCCCGCAGCAGCGAAGCGACGTGATCGGTCTGCCAGCGAGCGAGCGCGCTCCCGCGCGTCGCTGCACGCAGGACGCGGGTCACCGGGCGGGGTGCCGGG
>DATLGL010000061.1:0-105141 GCA_035540495.1 Acidimicrobiales bacterium | reverse complement strand
GTCCTCCACTCGGCGACGAAGGTGCTCGCAGGGCACCACGACGTGCTCGCGGGCGCCCTCGTCGTCCGCGACCCGGCGCTCCACGGGCGCCTGCTCGAGCACCGCACGCGCACGGGTGCCGTGGCCTCGCCCGACGCCGCCTGGCTGCTCCTGCGCGGGCTGCGGACGCTCGAGCTCCGCGTCGGCCGCCAGACGGCGACTGCGCGCGACCTCGCGCAGCGGCTGCGCGCGCACCCCGCCGTGCGGGTGGTACGGCATCCCGGCTTCGGCGGCCTCGTCTCGTTCGACGTCGCGAGCGCGGCGGCGGCGCGCGCGGTCGAGACGGCGACGGAGCTGATCGCGAACGCGACGAGCCTCGGCGGCGTCAGCTCGACGATCGAGTCGCGACATCGCTGGGAGGGCGACCGCGTGCCGCCCGGCCTGCTCCGCCTGAGCGTCGGGCTCGAGCCCGTCGAGAGCCTGTGGCGAGACATCGAGCAGGCGCTCGCGCACGCCTGACCGGAGCCGCCGTCCGTTAAACCAGGCACGAAAACGGGTAGAGATGCAGGAGCCCGACCCCCGACCGAGGAGCCCCCTCTTGGCCGTTGCCCCGAAGCCCGGCAGGACCGGTAGCCGGTCCGCCACAGCCCCTGCCCAGAATTCAGCGCTCGAGCAGGTCGACGCGCGCGACCTCGAGCCCCTCCTCGCCGGCCTCCGCGCTGCGCGCGCGGGCGACTCCGGCGTCCGGATGCGGAACACGCGACCCGGCATCGTCGGGGAGCTGTACGCCGCGTTCAACGAGCTCGCGGAGCGCCGCGAGGAGACGACGGCCGAGCTGGCGCGCGTCTCGCGCGCCGTCGGCCGCGACGGCCGTCTCGACGTCCGCGCGTCGATTCCCGCCGCCGCCGGCACGTGGGCGGCGTCGCTCGACGCGATCAACGAGCTGATCGACGACCTGGTGCGCCCGGTCGCCGAGATCTCCCGCTCGATCGAGGCCGTCGCCGCCGGCGACCTCACGAAGAAGATCGACCTGCGGAGCGACGGGCGGCCGCTGCGCGGCGAGTTCCTGCAGATCGCGAAGACGACGAACCGCATGCTCGACCAGCTCTCGTCGTTCGCCGACGAGGTCACGCGCGTGGCACGGGAAGTGGGCACGGAGGGCCGCCTGGGGGGCCAGGCGCGCGTGAAGGGAGTCTCGGGGACGTGGAAGAGCCTCACCGAGTCGGTGAACGGGATGGCCGCGAACCTGACGAGCCAGGTGCGCAACATCGCAGAGGTGACGACGGCGGTCGCGAACGGCGACCTCTCGAAGAAGGTCACCGTGGACGTGAAGGGCGAGGTGCTGGAGCTGAAGAGCACCGTCAACACGATGGTCGACCAGCTGTCGTCGTTCGCCGACGAGGTGACGCGGGTGGCCCGCGAGGTCGGGACGGAAGGGAAGCTCGGCGGGCAGGCCCAGGTGCGTGGCGTGTCGGGCACGTGGAAGGACCTGACCGACAACGTCAACTCGATGGCTTCCAACCTGACGAGCCAGGTGCGCAACATCGCCCAGGTCACCACCGCCGTCGCGCGCGGCGACCTGACGCAGAAGATCACGGTCGAGGTCGAGGGGGAGATCCTCGAGCTCAAGAACACGATGAACACGATGGTCGATCAGCTGTCGTCGTTCGCCGACGAGGTCACTCGCGTGGCGCGAGAGGTGGGCACCGAGGGGAACCTCGGCGGTCAGGCCCAGGTGCGAGGCGTGTCCGGCACGTGGAAGGACCTGACGGATTCGGTGAACTCGATGGCCGACTCGCTCACGTCGCAGGTGCGCGACATCGCGCAGGTCACGACGGCCGTCGCGAACGGCGACCTGACGAAGAAGATCACCGTCGACGTGCGGGGCGAGATCCTCGAGCTCAAGAACACGATCAACACGATGGTCGACCAGCTGTCGTCGTTCGCGGACGAGGTGACCCGGGTCGCCCGCGAGGTGGGCACGGAAGGCAAGCTCGGCGGTCAGGCCCAGGTGCGAGGCGTGTCGGGCACGTGGAAGGACCTGACCGACAACGTGAACAGCATGGCGGGCTCGCTCACCGCCCAGGTCCGGGCGATCGCCGACGTGGCCACCGCGGTCACCCAGGGCGACCTGACGCAGAGCATCGCGGTCGAGGCCCAGGGCGAGGTCGCCGACCTCAAGGACAACATCAACCAGATGATCGCCAACCTCGCGGAGACCACCCGTCGAAACGAGGAGCAGGACTGGCTCAAGACGAACCTCGCCCGCATCGGCGGCCTGATGCAGGGCCAGCGCGATCTGCAGGCGGTGTCGCGTCTGCTGATGTCGGAGCTGACGCCGACGGTATCGGCGCAGCACGGCGCGTTCTTCCTCGCCGAGGAGGCCGGTGACGACGTCGAGCTGCGGCTCGTCGCGTCGTACGGGTACAAGGCGCGGAAGAACGTCCCGACGTCGTTCAAGATCGGCGAGGGCCTCGTCGGGCAGGCCGCGCTCGAAGCCACGCCGATCCTGATCACGGAGGCGCCGGACGACTACGTCAAGATCGGGTCGGGTCTCGGCGAGGCGTCGCCGATGAACATCATCGTGATGCCGATCGTGTTCGAGGAGCAGGTCCTCGGCGTCATCGAGTTCGCCTCGCTCCGCGCGTTCAGCGAGGTCCACCAGAGCTTCCTCGACCAGGTCATCGAGACGGTCGGCGTCGTGATCAACACGATCATCGCGACGACCCGCACCGAGGAGCTCCTCGAGGAGTCGCAGCGCCTCACCGGTGAGCTGCAGGCCCAGTCGATCGAGCTGCAGCAGCAGCAGGAGGAGCTCCGCCGGTCGAACGCCGAGCTCGAGTCTCAAGCGGCGTCGCTGCGGGCGTCCGAGGAGCTGTTGCAGCAGCAGCAGGAGGAGCTGCAGCAGACGAACGAGGAGCTCCAGGAGAAGGCTCGTCTCCTGGCGGAGCAGAACCGCTCGATCGAGGTGAAGAACCGCGAGATCGAGATGGCGCGGCTCGGTCTCGAAGAGAAGGCGCAGCAGCTCGCGCTCAGTTCGAAGTACAAGAGCGAGTTCCTGGCCAACATGAGCCACGAGCTGCGCACTCCGCTGAACTCGCTGTTGATCCTTGCGAAGCTGCTCGGCGACAACGAGGAGGGGAACCTCACGGAGCGCCAGGTCGAGTTCGCCCGCACGATCCACCACGCCGGGCGCGACCTGCTCGATCTGATCAACGACATCCTCGACCTGTCGAAGGTGGAGGCCGGGAAGATGGACGTCCTGCCCACATCGGTGCTGCTCACCGACGTCGCGGGCCGGCTCGAGCAGGCGTTCGCGCCGCTCGCCGCCAACCAAGGTCTGGCGCTGACGATCGAGGTGGCCGACGGGGCGCCGGAAGCGGTCGTCACCGACGAGCAGCGACTCCACCAGGTGCTCAAGAACCTGCTGTCGAACGCGATGAAGTTCACGGAGGAGGGCGGCGTCAGCCTCCGCATCAGCCAAGCGCCGGCGGACATGGTCTTCACCACGCCCGCGCTCGCGGGAGCCGCGCAGGTGGTCGCGTTCTCCGTGATCGACACCGGCATCGGCATCGCGCCGGAGAACCTCCGCAGGGTGTTCGAGTCGTTCCAGCAGGCCGACGGCACGACGAGCCGCAAGTACGGCGGCACCGGGCTCGGACTGTCGATCAGCCGCGAGATCACGCGGCTGCTCGGTGGTGAGATCCGCGCCGAGAGCACCCTCGGCGAGGGTTCCACGTTCACCCTCTACCTGCCAGACGTGTACGAGCCCGTCGACGGCACGATCGCGGTCGACGACGACGACGAGACGGCGGGCATGGTCGCTCGCGCGGCTCAGGCTCAGGCCGTGGTCACGGCGCGGGCGGCCAATGCCCCCACGCCGAGCGCGAAGCGTTCCGCAGGCGCCACCGTCGTCGGCACCCTGCCGCCGCTCGACCCCGACCCGCTCGCGCCCGTGCTCGGAGACGTCCCCGACGATCGGGCGTCGATCCAGCCCGGCGATCGCGTGATCCTCGTGGTCGAGGCGGACGAAGGTCTCGCTCGTGACGCCGTCGACGTCATCCGTGCGCGAGGAGCGAAGGCCCTGGTCGCCGGGCGTGGCGGCGCTGCGCTCGCGCTGACCCGGGAGTTCCGCCCCGATGCGGTGGTGCTCGACGCCGACCTTCCCTACAGCGACGCGGGTGCCCTGCTCGCGCACGTGAAGCAGGACGCCGAGCTGCGGCACCTGCCCGTCCACGTCATCTCGTCGACCGACGAGCGGTACCGGTTCCTCCGCGGCGGGGCGTTCGGCTTCACCCACAAGCCCGTCGAGCGGGCACACGTCGAAGCGCTCGTCGCGAACCTCCTCGGCTTCGTCGAACGCGCGACCCGGCGGGTGCTCGTCGTGGAGGACGACGACGCCGAGCGAGCCGCCATCAGCGCCCTCCTCGGCGCGCCGGACTCGGTGGAGGTCGTCGCCGTGTCGTCTGGTGAGGAGGCCCAGGAGGCGCTGATCGCGAGCGAGATCGACTGCATCGTCCTCGACCTCAAGCTGCCGAAGTCGAGCGGCTTCTCCTTGCTGGAGACGCTCAAGGGCGACGAGCGGTTCCGCGATATCCCCGTGATCATCTACACCGGCAAGGACCTGACCCGCCGGGAGGAGACCCGCCTCTCGAAGTTCGCGGAGACGATCATCGTCAAGGACGCCAGGTCACCGGAGCGTCTCCTCGAGGAGACCACGCTGTTCCTCCACCAGCCTGGGAACCAACTGCCCAAAGATCAGCAGCTGATGCTCGAGCAGCTGCATGCGAGCAGCGCCGTGCTCGAGGGCAAGCGGGTGCTGATCGTCGACGACGACGTCCGCAACGTGTTCGCGCTCACCAGCGTCCTCGAGCGGCACGGCATGAGCGTGATGTTCGCCGAGAACGGTCGGGAGGGTATCTCCACGCTCGAGCAGCACCCAGACGTCGACCTGGTGCTGATGGACATCATGATGCCGGAGATGGACGGCTACGAGACGATGACCGAGATCCGCAAGCGACCCCAGTTCTCCAAGCTGCCGATCATCGCGTTGACGGCCAAGGCGATGAAGGGCGACCGGGAGCGCAGCATCCAGGCCGGCGCGTCGGACTACATCACCAAGCCGGTCGACGTCGACCAGCTGCTGTCGCTCATGCGGGTGTGGTTGTACGACTGATCCCGGCAGCGACGGACGACGACAGTGACCGACGACCGCCTCGAGGAGATCGAGCTCCGCCTCCTCCTCGAGGCGATGTACCAGTACTACGGCTACGACTTCCGCGAGTACGCCCGCAGCTCGCTGCTCAGGCGGATATGGCATCGGGCGTCCGAAGAAGGCCTGACGACCATCTCGGCCCTCCAGGACAGGATCCTGCACGACCCCGCCGTGCTCGAACGCCTGCTGCTCGACCTGTCGATCAGCGTCACGTCGATGTTCCGCGACCCGACCTTCTACCGCGCGCTTCGCACGAAGGTGATACCGCTCCTGCGGACGTATCCGTTCATCCGGGTGTGGAACGCGGGGTGTGCGACCGGGGAGGAGACCTACTCCCTCGCCATCCTCTTCCACGAGGAGGGTTTGGGCGACCGCACGAGGATCTACGCCACCGACATCAACGACGTCGTGCTGAAGCAGGCCCGTGAAGGGGTGTTCCCGCTCGACAAGATGCGCGAGTACACCGAGAACTACATCAGGAGCGGCGGCACCGCGGCGTTCAGCGACTACTACAAGGTGTTCGGCGAGAAGGTGCGGTTCGACCCGTCGTTGGTCGACCAGGTCGTCTTCGCGCAGCACAACCTCGTGTCCGACGCGGCGTTCAACGAGTTCCACCTCGTCGTCTGCCGGAACGTGATGATCTACTTCGACCGTTCGTTGCAGGACAAGGTGCACGGGCTGCTCCACAACAGCCTCGTCCGCTTCGGCGTGCTCGCGCTCGGGCACAAGGAGTCGATCCGGTTCACGTCGTACGCCGATTCCTACGAGGAGATCGACGCGGCCGAGAAGCTCTATCGCCGCGCCGCCTGATGGCCGACCTCGCCTGCGGCCTCGTCGTGATCGGCGGTTCGTGGGGCGGGATCGCGGCAGCCGGTGACATCCTCGGCCGGCTTCCCCCGACGTTCTCCCTACCGGTCGTCCTGGCGCTCCACCGCAGCCCATCGGGAACCGATGACATGTTGGTGAAGGCGCTCAGCCGCAGCTCGGCTCTACCGGTCGTCGAACCCGACGACAAGGCGGAGCTCGCCGCGGGGACGGTGTTCGTCGCACCCGCGGACTACCACCTGCTCGTCGAGAACGATCACCTCGCGCTCTCGGTGGACCCGCCGGTGCGGTTCAGCCGGCCGTCGATCGACGTCGTGTTCGAATCGGCTGCGGCGGCATTTCGCGACCGGCTGGTCGCCGTCCTGGTCACTGGTGCGAACGACGACGGTGCACGGGGTATCGCGACGGCGAAGATGCGAGGCGGCCGCACCTTCGTGCAGGATCCATCGACGGCGGAACGACGAGAGATGCCCGACGCCGCCATCGCCACCGGAGCTGTCGACCGAGTGCTTCCCCTTCCTGCCATCGCCGCCGCTCTCGCCGCGCTCGACCCCGGAAGCGATCCCACGTGACCCCGGCTGCGATCCTCCTCGTCGACGACCGTCCCGAGAACCTGGTGGCGATGGAAGCCGCGCTCGAACCTCTCGGCTTCCGACTCGTCACCGCCCTCTCCGGCGAAGACGCGTTGCGCAAGCTCCTCGTCGACGATTTCGCGCTGGTGGTGCTCGACGTGCAGATGCCGGGCATCGACGGGTTCGAGACCGCACGCGCGATCAAGGGACGCGATCGGACCAAGAACATCCCGATCCTCTTCCTCACTGCGATCAGCCGCGAGGAGGAGCACCGCCTGGAGGGCTACGACAGCGGCGGCGTCGACTACCTCTTCAAGCCGATCGCGCCCGACCTGTTGCGGGCGAAGGTGTCGGTGTTCACCGAGTTGCACCTGAAGCAGCTGGAGCTCGAGCGCAAGACCCAGGAGCTCGAGCGTTCGAACCGCGACCTCGAGCAGTTCAGCTACATCGCGTCGCACGACCTGCAGGAGCCGCTCCGCGTCGTCAACGGCTACCTCGAAATGATCGAGGACGAGCTCGGCGGCAGCGAGGCCACGGTGTGGATCGAGAAGGCCAAGGCCACGACCGCTCGGATGGCTCAGCTCGTTGCGGAGCTGCTGGAGTTCGCGCGTGCCGGCGTGAGCGTGCCCGAAGCCGGGCCGGTCGAGCTCGCCGCCGCCGTCGACGCCGCGCTGGCGAACCTGGCGGCCGCGTCGAAGGAATCGTCGGCCCGCATCCACGTCACGATCGACCCCGCTGCGTCGCGGGTGCTGGCCGTCGAGCGGGAGGTGGTGCAGGTGATGCAGAACCTCGTCGCGAACGCGCTGAAGCACGCCGGCGACGGCCCGCCGACGGTGACGATCGAGTCGTCGCTGGTCGACGATGACGGGGCGTGGGTGCAGGTGGTCGTCAGCGACCAAGGCCCTGGGATCGCGCCCGAAGAGATGGAGCGGGTGTTCGGGCTCTTCGAGCGCGTCGAGGGTTCTCCTTATCCGGGGACGGGGTTGGGCCTCGCGATCTGCCGCCGGCTGGTGGAGCACCGAGGCGGAACGATCCGCATGCAACCAGCCGCCGACCGTGGTGTCGCGGTGCACGTCACGTGGCCGGTGGCGGCCGGCGCGTGAGCGCGGCGACGTCGGTTCCACAGCCGGAGTCCCTCCTCCTCGTCGACGATCGCGACGAGAACCTCCAGGCTTTGGCCGCGATCCTCGAGCCCGTCGGCTACCGGTTGCTGTTCGCTCGGTCCGGACTCGACGCGCTGAAGGTCCTCCTGACCGAGGAGGTCTCGGTGATCCTCCTCGACGTGCGCATGCCGGGGATGGACGGCTACGAGACGGCGGAGCACATCAAGCGCCGTGAGCGGACGAGCGACATCCCGATCATCTTCCTGACCGCGGAGCACGCCGAGAGCGAGCAGGCGCTCCGGGCGTTCTCGGCCGGCGCGGTCGACTTCGTGACCAAGCCGTTCGAGCCGTGGGCGCTGCGGGCGAAGGTGCAGGTGTTCGCGGAGCTGTGGGAGAAGACGCGGCTCCTGCGGGAGCAGGGAGATGTGCTGCGGGCCCAGCTGGCCGCACAGCACGAACGCGAGATGTCGCACCTCCGGCGCCTCGCCGACGCGGCGATCGCGATCAACTCGACGTCATCGCTCGATGCGATGCTCCAGGCGATCACCGACAGCGCCCGCGAAGTGATCGGCGCGCACGAGGCAGAGACCGTCATCACCCTCGACGAAGACCTGCAGCGCAGTGAGCGGTCGCGCTCGTACTCGGAGAAGTACGCCGCGTGGGCCGTTGGCGATCGTCAGCTCGACAGCGACGCGCTCTTCGACATGACCTTCAGCGCTCGGGCGCCGGTGCGGATGACGAAGCGGGACATCGCCCGGGCGTTCGACGCCCGCGGCGTCGGTGGTGTCGCCTCGCACAACCCGATCTTCGAAGGATGGCTCGCGGTCCCTCTCATCGGGCGCGAGGGTGACGTGCTCGGACTCATCCAGGTCGCCGACAAGGTCGACGGAGAGTTCGACGACCAGGACGAGCTCGTGCTCGTCCAGCTCGCGCAGCTGGCCGCCGTGGCCATCGAGAACGCGCGCCGCTATCAACGAGAGCACGACGTCGCGTACACCCTCCAGCGCAGCATGCTGCCGAGCCGCCTTCCCGAGGTGCTCGGCATCTCGATGGACGCGCGTTACCGGGCGGGCAGTGCGGGCACGGAGGTCGGCGGCGACTGGTACGACGCGGTGGCGCTCGACGACGGACGCGTGCTGCTGATCGTGGGCGACGTCGTCGGCCGCGGCGCGCCGGCGGCAGCGGTGATGGGTCAGCTCCGAACGGGCTGGCGCGCGTACTCGCTGCAGCAGTTCCCGGTCAGCGTGCTCATGCGCAGCCTCGACCTGCTCCTGCAGGACCTCAGCGACACGATGCTGGCGACGGCTGTGTGCGTGGTCGCCGATCCGATGCGCCACGAGATCGAGATCATCTCGGCCGGGCATCCCCCGCCTCTGCTCGTCGACGCAGCCGGCAGCGCGACGTTCATCGCGTCAGACCCGCACACCCCGCTCGGCGTGCAACCGGCGCCGATCTACCTCTCGACGGTCGTGCAGGTGCCGCCTGGCTCGCTGCTCGTGATGTACACCGACGGCCTGGTCGAGGGACGCGACGTCTCGCTCGACGAAGGGATGAGCCAGCTCGCGTCGGTGACGTCCGCTGCGGTCGACCAACGCGTCGGGGTGCTCTGCGACACGGTGCTCGAGAAGATCGTGGGCGACGGTCAGGGTGACGACGTCGCCCTCCTCGCCGTGCGCTTCTCTGGGTAACGTCCGCCCGATGCGATCGTCGGGGGATGGGTTCGTGCGCGCAGCCGACGGCCGGCCCCGCTGGGGTCTGTACGGCGCGGCGGGCGTGCTCGTCCGTCACGTCGACGACGACGGCCCGTGGTACTTCCTCGCCCGGCGGTCGGAGCACACCCACCGCGGCGGCACGTGGGCGATCCCGGGCGGCGCGCTCGACCTGGGCGAGTCGCCGCTCGACGGCGCCCTCCGAGAGTTCGCCGAGGAGATCGGCCTCAAGCTCGACGAGCACGGGTTCGAAGTCGCCGGGGTCCATCAGGACGACCACGGCGGTTGGTCGTACTGGACCGTCATCGTCGACGTCGCCGAGCGGTTCGACGCGCCCCGGTCACTGAACTGGGAGACCTCGGAGGTCGCGTGGGTGCGTCGCGACGACATCGCGTCGCTCGAGCTGTTCGACGCCTTCGAGGCGACGCTCCGCCACCTCGACCTGCTCTGAAAATGGGAACGGATCCGCCGATATCTCGGCGGATCCGTTCCCGAAAGCTCGACCAGCGCTGAGCGGTCAGCCGTTCTTGGGCAGGTCCTTGAACGGGGTCACCTTGTCGTTGTTCGGCTCCTTCGGCAGACCCAGGACGCGCTCACCGATGATGTTGCGCTGGATCTGGTCGGTGCCGCCGTAGATGGGCGGGCCCTGGGCGAACAGGGCGCCCTCGGTGACCATGCCGATGAACGGGTTGCCCGTCGCCTTGTTGAGGACCTCGCGGTCTTCGCCGTTGTAGGCGTGCAGCGTGCCGAGCATGCCGATGATGCCGAGGCCGAGATCGCGCTGCAGGCGGAGGATGTTCGACATCGACAGCTTCGCGATGTTCGGGCCGCCCGGGATGTCGGGCTGACCGGCCTGACGGAGCGCACGCGAGCGGAGGTTCATGTACTTCGCGATCTCGCCCAGCGTGTGCAGCTTCATCAGGTCCTGGCGGATGTTCGGGTCGTTGATCTTGCCGTTGCCCTTGGCCAGGTTGATGTAGAGGTCGGCGCCGCTGCGACGACCGCCGCCACCGCCGCCGCTCTGGCGGCGAGGAGCGGCCTGGCCGGGCGAACGCACGAAGTCGCCGGCCCGCATGTCGAGCTGCTTGGCGACGGTGCCCGGGGTCGCGGAGCCGCCAGCCTCGCCTCCGCCGCCGGCGCCGAGACCGGCACGCTCGAAGGCGAGGGTCGTGTTCGCCGCGGCCCAACCGTTGTTGAGGCCGCCGATGATCGTGTCTTCGCCGGTCTGCGCGTCGCTGATGAAGACCTCGTTGAACATGGCCCGGCCCGTCATCTCCTTGAGCGGGCGGACGTCGACACCGTCCTGGTGCATGTTGAACGCGAACCAGGTGATGCCCTGGTGCTTGGGCACCTCGGGGTTGGTGCGGGCGAGGAGCATGCCCATGTCGGCGACGTGGCCGCCGGAGGTCCACACCTTCTGGCCGTTGATGATCCAGAGGTCACCGTCCTTGACCGCCTTGCAGGTGAGACCGGCGAGGTCGGAGCCGGCGCCCGGCTCCGAGAACAGCTGGCACCAGGCCTGCTTGCCGGTCACGATGTCGCGGACGTACTTGTCGATCTGCTCCTGCGTGCCATGGGTGGCGATCGTCGGGGCAGCGAGCAGGAGGCCGAGACCACCCGGCGCACCCAGCGCGCCGTGTTCGGCGATCGTCTGCTGGACCTGGTTCGCCTCGGCCCGCGACAGGCCGCGGCCGTAGGCGTTCTCGGGCAGCATCGGGGCCGACCAGCCGGCGGTGCCGAGACGCTCCCACCACTCACCAACGGTGAGATCCGGGTCCCAGTTCTCCTCCAGCCACTGCTTGAGCTCGGTAATGACGTCGGTAGCGGTATCCGTCACGGACCAAGCTTCCCCCTCTCTTGACTGAGCGGTCAAGTTGGGTCGGAAGCCGCGACCGCTATCGGCAGGGCGCCGCGTACGGTCGCTGTGATGGGACGTCTCAAGTGGGTCGTGATCGTGCCGGTGGCTCTCGTGGCGCTCGGTGTCGCCGGATCGTTCGTCTACGTCAACTTCATCGCCGGCGACGCACCGGAGCGGCTCTCGGTCGATGGCGAAGATGCTGGCGGGGACAGCGCCATCGACGCCGACATCTCGGGCACGTGGACGATCGGGGAGGGAAGCCAGGCCGGCTATCGCGTGCCCGAGATCCTCTTCGGCCAGGAGACGACCGCCGTCGGGCGCACCGACGACGTCGAGGGCGCGATGACGATCGACGGGCGCACCGTCACGGATGGGAACTTCACCGTGCACCTCGAAACCGTCACGAGCGACGAGAGCCGGCGCGACAACCAGTTCCGTGGTCGGATCATGGACGTCGCCAACCACCCGACGGCCAGGTTCGAGCTGTCGGAGCCGATCGAGCTCGGTGAGCTCCCGGCGGCCGGTCAGACCAAGACGTTCGAGGCCAAGGGGAAGCTCACCCTGCGGGGGACCACGAACGACGTCGTGATCCCGCTCGAGGCGAAGCGGACCGCGGCGGGCATCGAAGTCGCCGGACGTTACGAGGTGATCTTCGACGACTGGCAGATCCCGAACCCGAGCTTCGGCCCGGCGCAGGTGGGAGACAAGGGAGAGCTCGAGTTCCTCCTGGTGCTCACCAAGTCGTGACCTGATCCGGCAGGCGCCCAGGCGGTCGCGGTAGCATCGAACACATGTTCGCAACTGCATCTGTCGGGAACGAGCGCTCGTGGCGTACCGGCCTCGACGCGGCGCAGCTCGAGGCCGTCACCGCGGGGCCCGGGCCGGTGCTCGTCATCGCCGGCGCGGGCAGCGGCAAGACCAAGACGCTCGCGGCGCGCGTGGCGCGGCTGCTCGAGGACGGCGCCGACCCCGATCGGATCCTCTTGCTGACGTTCTCCCGCCGCGCCGCGAAGGAGATGCTCCACCGCGCCGGCGCGCTCACCCGGGTGCGGACCGCGCGCGTGTGGGGCGGCACGTTCCACGCCATCGGCAACCGTCTCCTGCGTGAGTACGGCCACGCGCTCGGGCTCCCGGCGTCGTTCACGATCCTGGATGCGGGTGACGCGTCCGACCTCTTCGGCGTGATCCGCACCGACCTCGGCCTCGCCGAGCGTGGCCGCCGCTTCCCGCGGAAGGAGACGCTCGTCGACATCTACTCCCGCGTCGTGAACGCCCAGGAACCGCTCGCCCAGGTGCTGAAGGAGCGGTTCCCGTGGTGCGAGCAGGAGGCCGACGGCATCCGCGACACCTTCGCCGCCTACCTCGAGCGCAAGGCCGAGCTCAGCGTCCTCGACTACGACGACATCCTTCTCTACTGGCGGGCGCTCGTCACCGACAGCCATCTCGATGCGCGCTTCGACCACGTGCTCGTCGACGAGTACCAGGACACCAACGTGCTGCAGGCCGACGTGGTGGCCGGCCTCGTGCCCGACGGTCGCGGGCTCTTCGTGGTCGGCGACGACGCGCAGGCGATCTACGGCTTCCGGGCTGCGTCGTCGGCGAACATGATCGGGTTCCCCGAGCGGTTCCCGTCTACGGCGCTCGTGCGGCTCGAGCGCAACTACAGGTCGGTGCAGCCGGTACTCGACGTGGCGAACGCCGTGCTGGCCGACGCGAAGGGGATCTTCGACAAGGAGCTGCGGGCTGTCCGCGTCGAGCACCATGCGGCGCGGCCGACGATGGGCCAGCTGGCCGACGAGTCGTCGGAGGCCCAGTTCGTGTGCGATCGCGTGCTCGACCACCGTGAGCGTGGCGTCGCCTTGCGTGACCAGGCCGTGCTGTTCCGCACCGGGCACCACAGCGCGCGCCTCGAGATCGAGCTGGCGCGCCGGAACGTACCGTTCGTGAAGTACGGCGGGCTCAAGGTGCTCGAGACCGCGCACGTGAAAGACCTCGTCGCCTTCCTCCGGCTCCTCGAGAACCCCTCCGACGAGCTGGCGTGGCACCGGGTGCTGGCCCTGCTCGACGGCGTCGGCCCCGCATCGGTCCGCCGGGTCATCGAGCACCTCGCGCTGCCGGATGCCGCCGCACTGCGGCGATTCGTCGACGGCGGGGCGCCCGTGCCGAAGCGCTCCGGCGCCGACCTCGACGTGCTCCGGGCGACGTTCGCAGCGTGTCTCGCTCCGGCCGGCGACGGCGAACCACTCGGTCCGGCGCAGGAGATCGAGGCGATCCGCATCACGGCGGCACCCCTGTTCGAGCAGCGGTACCCCGACGCGGCGGTGCGCCTCGAGGATCTGCACCAGCTCGAGGGTGTTGCGGCGTCGTCAGGGTCGCGTGCCGCGTTCCTCGCCGACGTCACCCTCGACCCGCCGACGCTGACGAGCGACCTGGCGGGGCCGCCGCTCCTCGACGACGACTACCTGATCCTCAGCACGATCCACTCGGCCAAAGGCGGCGAGTGGGATGTCGTCTTCCTGATCCACGCATCAGATGGGAACGTGCCATCCGACATGTCGCTGTCGACCCAGGAGGGCCTCGAAGAGGAGCGGCGGCTCCTGTACGTCGCCGTGACGAGAGCTCGCGACGAGCTGTACGTCACCTATCCGCTTCGCTACTACCACCGGCCCCGTCAGCTCGACGACGCACACACCTACGGGCAGGTCAGCCGGTTCCTCCAACCGCACCGATCGTTGTTCGAGCAGCACGTCGAGGCTCAGCCCGACTCGCTCCGCCGTTCGGAGATCACCGGCGGCCCCGACCGAGTCCGGGCGAGCGTCGCCGCGCTCTGGTCGTAGCAGCGCCGCCGTGCTGATCTGGAGGAAATTCTCCGGCACCAGCCCGGAGAATTTCCTCCAGATCGCCGTGCTCAGCCCTTCTTCTTGTCCTTGTCGTCGTCCTTGAGGGCCTCGACGAAGGCACGTCCGCCCTTCAGCGCCGCGCGGCCCACGCGCTTGCCGGCCTCTCCGCCGAGAACCGCACCGGCGACGCTGCCGAGGAACGGCCCGACGAGCGGGATGGGCACTGCGGCAGAGCCGATCCGGGCGCCGGCTGCCATGCCAGCGAACATGCCCGCCGTCTTGCCGATCTGTTCGTCGTCCTTGTCGGAGTCAGCCATGAACACAGTGTGGCGTCAGTTCCCCGGGCGCGCCCGGTCGCCCGAGAAGAACGACGCGAGTTGGGCCTGCGCTCGGCGCATCCCCCGGAGCCACCGCTCACGATCGCCCGCCCGGTGCTGCTCGTACGTCGCCACCTCCGGGTGGGGCAGCACGAGGAAGCGCTCCTCGCGCATCGCCTCGATGACGAGCTCCGCGCACCGCTCGGGCGTGACGACGCCGTCGGAGGCCGCGGTGCCGCGAAGCGCCTCTGTTCCGGCGAGCGGGCCCGCCGCCACCGTCGCCTCCTGGGCTGACGGCCGCGCTTCGCTGTGGGGCTCCCGGCCGGCGAGGACGTCGCGGCTTGTCGTGCCGAGGTTCGTCGCGACCGCCTGCGGGCACAGGCATGACACCCGCAGGCCTTGCGCGTGGTGGGTCACGGAGAGGTACTCGGCGAACGAGACGATCGCATGCTTCGACACCGTGTACGGGGCCGCACCGAGCTGCATGAGCAGCCCAGCGGCCGATGCGGTGTGGACGAGATAGCCCTCTCCCCGCTCGAGCATCCCGGGCACGACCGCACGCGCCGCGTAGATGTGGCTCTTCACGTTGATCGACCAGGCGCGATCCCACAGCTCCTCGGGGGCGTCGAAGCCGCCGCCCACCAACACGCCGGCGTTGGCGAAGAAGGCGTCAACCGGGCCGTACGTCGACTCTGCGGTCGCGACCAGCGCCCGCACGTCGTCCTCGACGCTGACGTCGCAGCGGACGGCCTTGGCCGCGCCACCGGTGGCTTCGATCTCCTTGGCGACCGCATCGGCTCCTTGCGAGTCGAGGTCGGCGACGACCACGCCGCGAGCGCCCTCCGCTGCCGCGGCGAGGGCGAGCGCGCGGCCGATTCCGCTCGCGCCGCCCGTCACCACGGCCACCCGGTTGTGCAGTTCCATCGCCGAAACCTCCTGTCGTCGGGCGAGATGTTCGCCGTAGCGTCGCCGCCGTGTCGAGACCGGCCCGCCACTCGCCAGCGGTGGTGCGAGACGTGGCAGCCGATGCGCTCGGGGTGCGCATCGACGACGCGAGCCACATCGCTGCCGGTTATGGGAACGAGAACTGGAGGGTCACGACGGCCGATGGCGAGCGGTTCATCGCCAAGATCGGTCCCGCCGCTTCGGCGTCGAAATGGGCGGCCACCGGCGGCGCGCAGGAACTGGCACGACAGATCGGCGTGCCGACTCCCCAGCTGATCCACTTCGACCCGTCATGCGACGCGCTCGGCGGTTCGGTGATGCGGATGTTCGAGTGGATCGACGGTGTACCCGGGCCGGCGGCGGTCGCGCGCCATCCGGAGCGGCTGCTCGGCGACCTCGGCCGAGCCGCCGCCATGCTTCATGGCCAGCACGTCGATCGCTTCACGTCGCGACTCGACGGGTCGGCGCCCACGTTCGATCGGTGGGACGAATACGTCGCGTACAGATCGGAGCAGATCGTGGAGCGTTCCTCGGGTGCGGGCGCGTTCGACGCCGCGTACCTCGATCGCTTCGCGACGACGATCGTCAGCGCAGCGGCGGCGGTCGCCGATCACGCTTGCGCGGTGGTGTGTCACCGCGACCTCCACCTCGACAACGTGATCGCCCGTGAAGACGGGTCGCTCCTCGCGCTCCTCGACTTCGACATGGCCGAGGGCTGGGACGCGCCGGTCGACCTCGTGCGCCTTCGGCTGCACGTGTTCCCCGAGCATCCCGCCGCCGAAGCCGCCTTCATCGCCGGGTATCGCGAGGTGCGGGTGGACGACCAGGCGTGGGACGAAAGACTGTGGATCGTCGAGATGCTCGAACTGGTGAACGCCGCGGCGAACGCCGTCCTGCTCGCTGATCGAGCCTACGAAGGGCTCGTCCGTCGCCGGCTGGCTGCGATCGACCGCCACTGAGTGCCAGTGGGTATTGCCGGAGGCTCGCTCCGGCTCCGCATTTCGCGGCGCCGCTTGCCACACTGTCGCCCGTGCTCGATGGTCTGCCGCTGTCGCTCGACGAGCTGATGCGCCAGTCGCCCGCCGGCATGTGCGTGTTCGACGTCGAGGGCCGGTACCTCTGGGTGAGCCAGCTGGTCGCGTCGATCAACGGCCTGACGCCAGAGGAACACGTCGGGAAGACGATCGCCGACGTCGTCCCCTACCTCGCCGACAGTCACACGGCGATCGTCGCCCGCGTCGCGCAGCGCGATGAGCCCGAGACGGTGATGTCGACATCGACGATCCCCGGCGAGTCGTCGCCTCGCAGCGCGGCCGAGCACTTCTACCCGCTGCACGACGATGACGGCAGGGTCGTGGCGGTGGCCAACGTGTTCTGGGAGACGACCGACGTCGTCGAGGCGGCGACGCGGGCGGGCCAGGACCTCGAGGCCGAACGTGCCGCTCGGGAGGCCGCGCAGCTCGCGCAGTCACGGTTGGAGTTCGTCGCCCGCGCGGCTCGCAGCCTTACTGGCTCGCTCGAGGTGCGTGACGTGCTCGCCGCGCTGGTCAACCTGGCCGTCCCGGAGGTCGCAGACTGGGCGACGGCGTACCTCCACCGCGACGGGATGTTGGAGAGGGCGGCGGCGGCGTACCGGGAGCCCGATGGCACCGTGGTTCACGAGAGCCCGCCCGATCTGCCTTCGCTGCGAGCCGACGGCGATTCGCCCGCCGCGGAAGCCTTCCGCACGTCGGCGATCCAGATCGTCAGCACAGGTGACCCTGACCGGCTCCGGGCCAACGCGCCCGAAGGGCTCTACGAGGTCTTCCGTCGCCTCCGCATCCACTCCGGGCTCGCGGTCCCGCTGCTCGGTGGCGACGAACAGCCTCTCGGCGTGCTGGCCTTCGCGGTGGGGGAGGGCCGAAGCGCTCCCGGTGCGTTCGACGTTGCGGCCGCGACCGAGCTCGCGGCACGGGCCGGCGTCGCCCTCGACCACGCGCTCACGTTCGACCGTGAGCGGGTCGTCGCCGACGCGCTCCGCCGCACGATCCTCCCCGACGACGTTCCGACGGTGGACGGCGTAGAGCTCGCAGCGCGGCTTGTTCCTGCGGCGCGGTGGGCGAGGGTGGGCGGCGACTGGTACGACGCGATCGTCACGTCAGGGCGGCTGGTCGTTGCGGTCGGCGACGTCGCCGGGCACGGCGTGACCGCAGCGTCGACGATGGCGGAGGCACGGCACGCGTTCCGCGCGTATGCCGTCGAGGGCTGCCCGCCCCACGAGATCGCGTCGAAGGTGACCCGGCTGTTCTCGGCCGGCGAGGCGGAGGTGTTCGTGACCGCGACGATCGTCGCCCTCGATCCGAGCGACGGCAGCTTCGAGTTCGTCAACGCTGGCCACCCACCGCCGCTGGTGATCGCAACCGATGCATGCACGTACCTCGAGGGCGTGGATCCGCCGCTCGGCGTGACCCGCAGCAGCTACCGCGCCGGGCAGCGAGGTGCTCTGACCCCTGGCGCGACGATGCTCCTCTACACCGACGGGCTCGTCGAGCGCCGCGGCGTCGCCCTCGACGACCGGTTGCGCGCCTTCGCGTCCTCGTGCCGCGAGCTCGTGCGGGACCCCGTCGAGGTTCTCGTCGACCGGCTCACAACGGTCGCTGCCTCGGACGACCCGGAGGACGACGTCTGCCTGCTCGCGCTTCGTTACTCACCCTGACCTCGCTGGCTGGCATCAGCACCATTCGGTCATAATTCCGCAGGAGACACGGACCGGACGCGGGCATAGGGTGATGCGGGTGACCGACATCGTGGCGCGGAACAACGTGGTGCTCGGTGGCGTCGAGTCCGGGCGACCGATCGTGTTCGCCCACGGCTTCGGATGCGACCAGAACATGTGGCGGTTCGTCGAGCCGTCGTTTCGCGACTCCTACCGGACGGTCCTGTTCGACTACGTCGGAGCAGGCAACTCCGACTCGTCCGCTTACGACGCCGACCGCTATGCGTCGTTGTCGGGGTACGCGCTCGACGTCGTGGAGATCCTGGAGGCGCTCGACCTCCGCGATGCGGTGTTCGTCGGTCACTCCGTCAGCTCGATGATCGGTGTGCTCGCCGCGGCACGGGTGCCACAGCGGATCGGCGCTCTCGTGCTCGTCGGTCCGTCGCCTCGATACATCAACGCCGACGACTACGAAGGCGGCTTCGAGGAGGCCGACATCGAGGGGTTGCTCAGCTCCCTCGAGAGCAACTACCTCGGCTGGTCGAGCCAGATGGCTCCCGTGATCATGGGCAACGGCGACCGCCCAGAGCTCGGCGCCGAGCTCACCGAGAGCTTCTGTCGAGCCGATCCCCAGATCCAGGCCAGGTTCGCTCGCGCCACGTTCCTGTCCGACAACCGCGCAGATCTCGCAGGGGTGTCCGTACCGACGCTCGTGCTCCAGTGCTCTGACGACGTCATCGCCCCGGACTCGGTGGGCAAATACGTCCATGAGCGGATCGCCGGCAGCACGTTCGTCAAGCTGCACGCCACCGGCCACTGCCCGAACCTCAGCGCGCCGCAGGAGACGACGGAGGCGATCCGTCGCTTCCTCGCCGCGGCTGCCTGATCGGAGCGCCACGGCACAGCCACACGAAGACAGCCCGTTCTACGTCGCGCTGACGGAGGACGATCCCGAGGAGCTCTACGAGGACGCACCATGCGCGTACGTGTCGGTGCTTCCGGACGGCACGATCGCCAAGGTCAACCGGACGTTCCTCGCGTGGACGGGTTTCGACCCGACGCTCATCGTCGGCGTTCGGCGGTTCCAGGAGCTGCTCGCGGTCGGCGATCGCATCTTCTACGAGACCCATTTCGGGCCTGCGCTGCGCATGCAGGGGCGAGTGCGGGAGATCGCTGTCGACATCGTGACCGCCGACCGGACACGGCTACCCGTGCTCATCAACGCGGTGCTGGTGAACGACGAGGCGGGCGCGCCACGACTGATCCGCATCGCGATCTTCGATGCGCGCGAGCGCCGCGCCTACGAGCGCGAGCTCGTCGCAGCGCGCCATCGGGCCGAGGAGTCTGAAGCGAGGGCACGGACGCTGGCGCAGGTCCTCCAGTCGACGTTCCTGCCACCGGAGATCCCGGCGATCCCGGGTCTCGACGTGGCTGGCCGGTACCGCCCCGCCGGTGACGGGAGCGAGGTCGGCGGCGACTTCTACGACGTCTTCGACACGGGCCGTGGATCGTGGGGGATCGTGCTCGGAGACGTCGCGGGCAAGGGCGCGGTCGCTGCGACGATGACGGCGATGGCGCGTTACACCGTTCGAGCGGAGGCGGCGCGGACCGTGAGCCCGTCGCAGGTGCTCGCGTCGGTGCACGATGCGGCGCTCCGCCACGACCCCGACCGCTTCTGCACGGCGGTGCTGTCGTTCGTCGAGCCGCGGCCCGGCAGCCACGAGGTCGTGGTGTCGTGCGGTGGGCACCACCTGCCCATCCTCCTCCGAGGCGACGGGTCGACGGCGAAGATCGGCATCGTCGGCTCGCTGCTGGGGATGCTCGATCGAGTCGACCTCCACGACACGACGGCGACGCTGGCGCCGGGCGACGCGCTGGTGCTGGTCACCGACGGGGTCCTCGAGGCGAGGTCAGGGAGCCAGTTCTTCGGTGAAGACGCCCTCCTCGCGGTGCTGCAGGAGACGAACGGTCAGGGTGCGCAGGAGGTCGCCGACGCCGTCGTCGACCGGGTGCTCGACTTCCAGAACGGTGATGCTCGCGACGACATCGCGGTGGTCGTGCTCAAGGCGTGAATGCGAGGTCGGGCGCCGTCGCTGGTACCTTGCCCTTGGTCGACGTCCGTCGACAGGCCGTTCGGGAAGTGCTCCCGCTGGCGGCCGGCACCGCATCGTCAGCCTGACGTGCGTGTCCTGAGCCCCCTCCGACTGGAGCTTTTCCGTTGTCCTCGTCCTTCCCGCAGCTCGGCGTGCCCGCTGAGCTGGTCACTGTCCTCGCGGCGCGTGCGATCACCTGGCCGACTCCGATCCAAGAGCTCTCGCTGCCCGCGGCCCTTGCCGGCCGCGATGTCGCCGGTCGAGCTCCCACTGGCTCCGGCAAGACGCTCGCGTTCGGCATCCCGCTCGCCGTCCGGTCGACGCGTGCACGGGTCGCTCGCCCGCGTGCGCTCGTGCTCGCGCCCACTCGCGAGCTGGCGGCGCAGATCGCCGAGTCCCTCCAACCCTTGCTCGTCCCGAACAAGCGGAGCATCGCGACCTTCTACGGCGGCGTGAGCGAGACACCGCAGCTCAAGGTGTTGCGCCGCGGCGTCGACATCGTCGTCGGCTGCCCCGGACGCATCGGCGACCTCGTTCGCCGTGGCGTGATGATCCTCGACGAGGTCGAGATCGTCGTCCTCGACGAGGCCGACCGCATGGCCGACATGGGCTTCCTTCCGGAGGTCCGCCGGCTCCTCGACGCCACCCCCCGGAGCCGTCAGACGTTGCTGTTCTCGGCGACGCTCGATGGCGCGGTCGACGTGCTGGTGCGGAACTACCAGCGCGATCCGGAACGCTGCGAGGTGTCGCCGGAGCCGACGGTCGACCGCATGAGGCACCTCGTCGTCGACACGCCCCGCGAGCAGCGCCTCGCCGCCACCGCACAGCTCGTCGACGAGCACGGGTCGACGGTGGTGTTCTGCCGGACGAAGCACGGCGCCGACCGGGTCGCCCGCCAGCTGTCGAAGTTCGGCGTCGCCGCGGTCGCGATCCACGGCAACCGAACCCAGCCCCAGCGC
Organism: Acidimicrobiales bacterium; assembly: GCA_035540495.1. Lineage (GTDB taxonomy): Bacteria > Actinomycetota > Acidimicrobiia > Acidimicrobiales > CADCTF01 > DASVEG01. Next base: position 84,031 of record DATLGL010000061.1, on the reverse strand, counting down.
GACCGGGCGCTCGCCGCGTTCAGCGACGGCCGTGCGACGGCGCTCGTGGCGACCGACATCGCGGCGCGCGGGATCCATGTCGACGACGTGCGGTGCGTGATCCACTTCGACGCACCCGACGACGACAAGGCGTACGTCCATCGTTCCGGACGCACCGCGCGAGCCGGGGCCGAAGGGACCGTGGTCACGTTCCGCGATCCGGCGGAGCGACAGGCGTCAGCGAAGCCTCGGGTCCAGACGGCGGCGAAGCCCAAGCAGCGTCGCGGCCGGCGCTGAGCGCGCGCAGCTGACGCAACGATCGGTGGTCGGCACGGCGGCGAGCCTCTCCGGGTCGACGATCCCGCCGCAGAAGGCGCACGAGCCGTAGGTCCCCGCGACCACCCGCCTCTGTGCGTCGAGCAACGCGGCGAGGCTCTCCTGTGCCGAGGCGAGGAGCGCGGTGACGCGGGCGCGTTCGAACCCGATCGACGATCCCTCGACGTCGTGTTCGTCGTCGGGTGGGTCGGCGGCCTGCGCGTCGAAGATGCCGGCGAGCTCCTCGCTCAACGACTCGACCAGCGTTCTCGCTGCGTCGATCGCTGCAGCCAGATCTGGCTGACTCACTCGTCGGGTATCGACGCAGGTACGTCGTTCGGACCGGCCTCGGCCGGGCGGGGCCGGTCTTGTGGGTGGAGGCGCACCGCCGCGATCGCGATGTCGTCTTCGCGGCGGTCGGGAACGAGTCGCCGCAACACCTCGTCGCACAGCTCCTCCAGAGGACGCCGGCCGATCTCGACGAGGGTGTCGCGCAGCGCGCTGAGGCCCTCGTCGAGCGAGCGGCCGCGGCGCTCCACGAGACCGTCCGTGTAGAGGAGCACCGTCGTGGCACGAGGCAGGACCACCTGTGCCTCGAGCCGCTCGGTTGCGGGATCGAAGCCGAGCAGCAGGTCGGGTTCGAACCCGACGAGATCCGACAGCACCACCACGGTCCCGTCGTCGTAGATCGCGACCGGCGGGGGATGGCCTGCGTTCGACCACCGCATGCGGGTTACCCCTTCCGCCCGCTCCTCGTCGGTCTGCTCGAAGCGGGCGACGAGCGCGGTGGCCGTCGTGTGCAACTGCAGCAGTTCCATCGTGCGGTCGAGCTGGCTGAGGACGTCGGAAGGTCCCGCGCCGGTCGCGCTCGCGATCCCGCGCAGCAAGGTGCGGACCTGGCCCATCGCGGCGGCGGAGTCGGTGTCGTGGCCGACCACGTCGCCGATCACGAGCACCGCCGCGCCCTCGGGCTGCAGGAACGCGTCGTACCAGTCACCACCCACCTGCGCGACCTGAGACGCGGGCTCGTAGCGCACCGCGATCTGCATGTGGTCCGGCTGCGGCGGCGCGGTGAGCAGGCTCCGCTGGAGGCTCTCGGCGAGGTCGCGCTGCTCGTCGTAGAGGCGCGCGTTGTCGAGCGCCAGTCCCGCACGCGGCGACACCTCGTTGAGGACCCGCTCCGCGACCTGCACCCGGGTGAGATCTGCGCTCCACCCCAGGGTGAGCACCCCCAGGGTGCGACCTCGCGCTCGCAGCGGCTCGAACATGACGGCCGAGGGATGGAGCTGTTCGAGCAGCGATGCCGCCTCCGGATCGGTCTCCAGCGCCGCGAGACGGACCGGGTCGATGATCGTCCTCCGCCGGCGGTGCTGCAGCACCTCCGCGATCGGCGACGTCTCCGGCAGGTTCGCGAGACGCGACGCCGCGTACTTCTCGACCAGCGCGGCAGCGTTGTCCTCGCGGTGAGCCGACGCGACGTCGACCAGGTTCCGGCGCCAATCGGGGTGCTCCCCGTCGACCGATGTCACGATCGACCAGTCGCAGAGCCGGCCGACGGCGAGCTGGGCCAGGAGGTGTCCGATCTCGTTGGCATCGAGCGTCTCGGCCAATGCGGAGGTGATGCTCGTAACCATCGCCGTGCGCTCCTGCATCTCGCGCTGCTCGGAGATGTCGAGGAAGTACACCGAGAGCCCGTCGGGCCCCGGCCAGGCGCGGACGTTGTACCAACTGTCGAGTGGTGCCGGGTAGTAGGCCTCGAACGACGTCGGTTGACCAGAGGCGGCGGCGCCGCGGTACTGGCGCTCGAAGTCGGACCCGACTGCGCTCGGGAACAGCTCCCAGATCTCGCCGCCGATGAGTTGCTCGCGCGGGCGGCCCAGCAGCCGCTCGGCCTCCGCGTTGACGTAGGTGAAGCGCCACTCGTTGTCGAGGGAGAAGAACGCCGCCGACATCGACTCGAGGATCCGCGCCACGCGTGCGTCGCCCTCGTGCGCGGCGGTGGTGTCGTACGCGGCCCCGAGCAGTCGATTGACCGACCCGGTCGCGTCACACATCGCCCGCCCGCGCGCGTGCACCCAACGTGTCTCGCCGCCCGGCAACACGATCCGGTACTCGGCGATGTAGGTCGTGCAGTTGTCGATCGCGTGCTGAAGCGCGTCGCGAACGCGCGGGAGGTCGTCGATGTGGACCCTCGCCTCGAACCCCTCGATCGTGCCGCTGAACGACTCCTCGCCGTACCCGAACATCTCGAGCAGCCGCTCGTCCCACGACAAGCGACCGGTCGTCAGGTCCCAGTCGAAGCCGCCGACTCCGGCGGCGTCCATCGCCACTTCCCATCGCGCCTGCGTCGAGGCGTACTCCCCGGACAACGCGAGGAGCTCGAGCTCCGCGATCACGGGTGCGACGAGATCCTGGAGCGTCGCGACCTGCTCCGGCGTCCACTCGCGAGGCTCGGGGTCGAAGACGCACAGTGCGCCGACGTACGTTCCGTCCGGCGTCACGAGCGGCACGCCGAGATAGGAGCCGACGACGCCTGAAGTGACCGGTGGCAGGTGAGCGACGCGTTCGTCGCGAGGCGCGTCGTCGACGAGCAGCGGCTGTCGCTGTCGCACCGTGACGGTGCAGAGCGACTCCTCCAGCGGGCCCTGCGTGCCGACCGCCCCGGCAGCCGCGCCGGCCCCGGCTGCGACGTGCTGGACGTCGGTCAGGATCGAGATCTGTGCCGACGGCGCGTCGAGCAGCCTCGCCGCGAGGCTTGCCAGGCGGTTCGCGGTTCCGGGCTTGGCGGCGAGACGCGCCGCGGCCGCGACCTCTGCCGGGCTCCTGGCCAGGTCGTGCTCGCCGCCGTGCGAGGTCACCGCGCCCTCGCTCCCACCGGGACGGTGAACCACACGCACTTGCCGTCGTCCTCCGGGTCGACACCCCAGTCCGCGGCGAGTGCGTCGACAAGAGCGAGACCCCGGCCGGACTCTCGGTCGGAGATCAGCTGGCCGATCTTCGGTGTCTGCTTCGACCCGTCCCTGACTTCGACCCTGATGTCACCGTCGGTGAGGAAGACCGTCACCTCGACAGACCCCGCGTGGCGCACCGCGTTCGCGACGAGCTCGGTCGCGAGCAGGGCGAGCGTGTCCTCGTCTCCGATGCCCCACGCAGCGGCCGCGCGGCGGACGAGCTGGCGCGCCAGCGTGGCGCTCGACAGGTCGTGGGGGAGCGCAGTTGCCGTCGCCCGCTTGGCTGCGAAGGTCAGGACGCGGGAGATCTCGGCCGCGGCGCGAGCCGGCGACAGCGTGGCTGCGAACACGGCCTCGGCCCGCTTCAGCAGGTCGCGGGGGATGTCGGCGCTGCCGTGCACGACGACGATGCGCGTGGTCGGCAGGCGCGCGGCCAGGTCGTCGAGCGTCTCCTGCGCGGCGCCCTCCTCGGGCGTCCTGAGGACGATCAGGTCGGGGTGTTCGGCTGCGACGTCGTCGGGCGCCGGCGCGGCATCGTGGAGCGTGACGATGTCGACATCTTCGGGCGCGACGGCACAGAGCTCGAGCACGAGACCGTCGGCGTCGAAGCCGCTCACCACGAGGCGGACCTGGCGCATGGGCACAGCGTCCCCATTCCGGAGAGGAACTATCCCGCGGAACTTCGCTCAGGTGAGGTCGAGCACCCGGCGGAGCACCTCCGCCGAGCGGTCGTCGAGCGACTTGAACGCCAGGTTCAACGTCGCCGTCGACCTCGTGGCCTCCTGCCGTCCGACCACGAGCGCCTGGTGCTCGATCGACACGTCGCCGCTGGCGAGCGCGACCTTGACGACGTCGCCCACACCGAAGCCTGCTGGCGCCACGAGACGGGCGCCGCCCAGGCTGAGGTCGACCGTCGTCGCCGAGCCGGTGAGCGGGCGTCCGCTGATCCGTTCGATGGTGGCCGCGAGCTCGACCGCGGTGCGATCGTGTTGCCGCCGTTCGGTCCGCGTGGAAGCCATCGCGCGAAGAGTATCGACCGTTCCACATCGTCCGCCCGGCGCGTAACGTCACCCGGCCGTGCACGCCGCAGCACCGTGGTCGAAGCGTGACCGATCGGCCCTTGTGGCCGTCGCCGTCCAGTTCGCGGTGAACGGGGCTCTGTTCGCGTCGTTCGTCCCCCGCCTCCCGGAGATCCGCGCGACGACCGGGATCGGCCTCGACGACCTCGGTGTCCTCCTCTCGGTCGCGAGTACGACCGGGTTGCTCGGGAGCGCGGTGTGTCCCGGCAGATCGTCCGGCTCGGCACGAGGCGCGTTCTCGTCGTGTACATGGCGGCCTGCGCTGCCGGCCTCTCGATCGTCGGCGCCGCGACGGTGTGGCCGCTCGTGCTGATCGGTCTGGCCTCGCTCGCGATGTTCGACGTCTTCGTCGACGTCGCGATGAACATGCAGGCGTCCTGGCTGAGCGCACGGCGCCACCGTCCGGTGATGAACCGCCTCCACGGACTGTGGAGCCTCGGGACCCTCCTCGGCGGGGCCGTCGCGTCATCGGCCGCTGCGGCGGGCGTCAGCCTCCGTGTGCACCTGATCGGATCCGCGGTCGTGCTCGTGCTCATGGCGACGTTCCTCTCGCGGTGGCTGTTGGCGGCGGACGAGTCCGTTCCGGACCCGGAGCCTGCGGGCGCCGGCTGGCACCTGACGAGGCCCGGACCGCCGCCACTGCGCTCGGTCGAGCTCGTGCTCGCCGGGTTCTTCGCAGTGGTCATCGAGGCCGCTGCCATGAACTGGGCCGCGTTCCGTCTCACCGAGGATCTCGGCGCGTCAGCGGGTGCCGGCGCGACGGCGTACGTGGCGGTGACGGTCGGGATGGTGCTCGGCCGGTTCTTCGGCGACACGGCCGCTCACCGCGTCGGCTCCACGCGACTTCTCCGGACGTCGACCGTCGTCGCCGCCACCGGGCTGGGGGTCGCGGGTCTGGTCGACGTGCGGGCGATCACGCTCGGCGGCTTCGCGCTGGCCGGTGTCGGTGCCGCGACGATGATCCCGAAGCTCTACGACGACGCGGCCAAGATGCCGGGCCGATCAGGAGCCGCCCTCGGCTCGCTCACGGCAGGCATCCGCACCTCGAGTCTCGTCGCGCCGATCGCGATCGGCGTGCTCGGATCGACGTCGCTGTCGGTGGGTTCCGCGATCGCGCTCGTGAGCGTGCCGTCCGCGGCGGCGTTCCTCATGGTGACGCGGCGGCTCTAGGCGTCGTGACGATCGCGCAGGATCTTCCGCACCCGCTCGTGCGACAGGTCGGCGGCCGCGCCGACCTGGCGCAGGCTGAAGCCGGCCGCGACGGCGTCGCCGATCGCGGCGTTCAATGCGTCGGCGGCTCGCGTCGCCGCCGCGGCGAGGCCGCGCACGCGCGCGAGGACGGGATCGTCGCCGACATCGCCGTCGCCTCCGGCAGCAGCCGCCGGCAACGGCTGGAGGAGCACCTCGCCGACAGCGTCGAAGGCCTCGGCCGACGGCGGACGCGCTTCGAGCGCTGCGAACACCGTCCGGCCGAGGCTGATCAGCGCAAGCAGGCGAGACACCTCGGCTGCGGCGGCCACGGGCGACACGTCGCCCGACGACGTCGCGGCTTCGACGACTCGCGCCGTCGCGGCGACGTAGGCCTCCAGCCCGGACCGAAGCGCCTTGGCGATGCGCGCGTCACGGCGGGCGACGACGATCACGTCGAGCAGCAGCACCATCCGTTCGTCTGGCGACGCGCCGAGCGATCGCCGAAGTGACGCGGCCGCCGCGCCGCGCGGCAGCGCGCCGACCTCGTCGGCCGATCGTTCGATCTCGTCCGGCGGGGTCAGGCCGATGGCAGCGAGGAGGAGGTCGAGCTTCCCGGAGAAGTGCGCGTAGAGAGCGCCGGTGGTGACGCCTGCGCGCTGCGCGATCGACGCAACCGTCGTGGCTTCGTACCCCTTGGCCGCGAACTCGTCGATGGCCGCGTCGAGGAGAGCTGCCCGGGAGTTCGCTCGGGTTCCCGCATCCGAGGGAGCCCCTCGAAGCAGTGCATCTGCGAGGGGATGGCTCGCTGACGGCGCATCTGCCACGAACGGAACGTACACCGTGCGTCAACATCGTTGACAACAGCGGGTGTTTTCCCTGCTAGCGCCGAGACATTCAGCTGCGTTAGCGTAACGGCGCTATGCCCGACACCCGCCTCTCCATCGGTGATGCCGACTTCTGGCGCCGCCCGCTGAACGACCGGATGGCCGACTTCGCTCAGCTCCGCGACGAACACGGGCCGTTCGTGCCGGTCGAGCTGCCGGGCATGTTCGGCGAGCCGCTCCCGTTCCACGCCGTCGTCTCGCACCACGAGCTCGTCGAGATCAGCAAGCAGCCCCACCTCTTCTGCTCCGGGAAGGGCTCGATCTCGATTCAGGACATGCCGGCCGAGGCACTCGAGTTCTTCGGGTCGTTCATCACGATGGACGACCCGCGGCACGCACGGCTGCGGGCGATCGTGGGCCGGGCGTTCACCCCGAAGCGGCTCGAGCAGGTGATCGACTCGGTCGACTCGATCTGCGCCGAGCTGATCGACGGCATCTGCGAGAAGGGCGAGATCGACTTCGTCGAGGAGATCTCGGCACCGTTCCCGCTGCTCGTCATCTGCGACATGATGGGCATCCCGCGGTCGGAGTTCGGCGCCGTCCTCGACGCGACGAACATCATCCTCGGTGCCGGTGACCCGGAGATGCTCGGTGGCCGCGAGCCGATGGGTGCGATGTTCGAGGCCGGCATCACCCTCACGGGCCTCATGAGCGACCTGGCCGAGAAGCGCCGGAAGGAGCCGACCGACGACCTCACCTCCGCCCTCGTTCACGCCAACGTCGACGGCGAGTCGCTCACCAACGAAGAGCTCGGGCCCTTCTTCATCCTCCTCGCGGTCGCTGGCAACGACACGACCCGCACCGCGACGAGCCTCGGCATGCACTTCCTCGGCGAGCACCCCGACCAGCGCCGGATCTGGCAGGACGACATCGAGGGCGTCACGCCTACGGCCGTCGAGGAGATCGTCCGCTACGCGTCGCCGGTGACCTTCATGCGACGCACGGCGACACAGTCCGTCACGGTGTCCGGGCAGCAGTTCGACGAGGGGGACAAAGTCGTCCTCTTCTACGGCGCCGCGAACCGCGACCCCAAGGTCTTCGACGATCCCGACACCTTCGACGTCCGCCGGAACCCGAACCCGCACGTGGGCTTCGGCGGCCCAGGGCCGCACTTCTGCCTCGGAGCGCACCTCGCACGTCGTGAGATCAGCATCGTCTTCCGTCAGCTGTTCACCCGACTTCCCGACATCGACCCGTCGGGCCCGCCCGCCTACCTCGAGGCGAACACCATCCCGCTCGTCGGTGGCGTGAAGCACCTGCCGGTGACCTTCACGCCCACCGCCCCTCGTTCCTGATCGGAGAACCCATGTCTGACACCGACGTCACCGAACCCGAAGTCGTCACCGAGCGGCGTGATGCCGTGACGGTGATTCGCATCAACCGCCCGGCGAAGCGCAACGCGCTGAACGGCGCGGTGATGGCCGGCATCGGCAAGGCAATCGCCGAGGCGGACAGCACCGCCGACATCCGTGCGATCGTCCTCACCGGCACGGGCGACCGCTCGTTCTGCGCCGGCATGGACCTCGCGGCGTTCGCCGGGGGCAACCTCGGCGCCGACCCGGACGACCAGAAGTACGTGGGCACGTTCATGAACTTCATGTCGCGTGGCGAGTGCAAGACCCCGGTCATCGGCGCGGCGCAGGCCACCGCGCTGGCCGGCGGGTTCGAGCTCCTCATGTCGTGCGACCTCGTCGTCGCATCGGAAGACGCCCAGTTCGGCATCCCCGAGGTGAAGCGGGGCCTCTTCGCCGCCGGCGGCGGCATGTTCCTGTCGCGCCGCATCCCGCTCGCGAAGGCGCTCGAGCTCGCGCTCACCGGCGACCCGATCGACGCGAACGAGGCGGCCCGTCTCGGGCTGATCAACAAGGTCGTTCCTGCCGATCGCGTCCTCGATGAGGCCATCGCGCTCGCCGAGCGCGTCGCCGCGAACGGGCCCCTCGGAGTCGAAGCGTCGAAGAAGCTCCTTCGCATGGCCGCGGTCGAGCCAGCCGCCGACGTGTGGACCCTTCACAGCGAGCTCCAAGGCAAGGTGTTCTCGAGCGACGACGCGCGCGAGGGATCGATGGCGTTCGTCGAGAAGCGCCAGCCCGTCTGGAAGGGCCAGTAGCCGATGGAGATCGCCGGCAAGAAGGCGATCGTGTTCGGCGGCGCTTCGGGGATGGCGAAGGCGAGCGCCGAGCTGTTGAAGGCGAAGGGCGCCGGCATCGCCATCGTCGACCTTCCGACCTCGAAGGGGGCGGAGGTCGCGAAGGAGCTCGGCGGCTCGTTCTTCGATTGCAACGTGATGGATGAGGAGCAGACCGAGGCCGCCGTGAACGGGGCTGTCGAGGCGCTCGGCGGTGTGCACATCGCGGTCAACACGACCGGCGGAGGGATCGCGAAGCGAACCCTCACGAAGGAAGGTCCGCACCCGCTCGCGGACTTCCGTCGCATCATCGAGCTCAACCTGATCTCGGCGTTCAACATCAGCCGGCTCGTCGCCGATGCGATGAGCAAGAACGAACCGGAAGACGACGAGCGCGGCGTGATCATCAACACCGCCTCGATCGCTGCCTTCGAAGGCCAGATCGGCCAGGTCGCCTACACCGCAGCAAAGGCCGGCATCGCCGGCATGGCGCTGACGATGGCCCGAGACCTCGGCTCGCTCGGCATCCGTGCCGTCACCATCGCACCCTCACTCTTCGCCACCGGCCTCACCGCGGGGATCCCGAAGGAGTTCGAGGACAAGCTCACCAAGGACGCCGCGTTCCCGAAGCGGATGGGGCGTCCGGAGGAGTACGGGAAGCTCGTCGTGGCGATCGTCGAGAACCCGATGCTCAACGGTGGCACCATCCGGCTCGACGCCGGCCAGCGCTTCGCGCCCAAGTAACGACAACAGGGGGAACCACTCTCATGGCAATTGCGATCACCGAAGACCACCGGGCGCTGGCGAGCACGGCGGCCGAGTTCCTGCAGAAGCGAGAGGTCCGGCGGGCAGCGCGCGACCTGCTCGAGGCCGAGACGGAGGCGCTGCCCGCGAGCTGGGACGACATCGTCAACCTCGGGTGGCTGGGCCTGCACGTGCCGGAGGAGCACGGCGGCTCGGGCTACGGCATCGAAGAGCTCGTCGTCGTCGTCGAGGAGATGGCCAAGGCGGTCGCGCCCGGCCCGTTCGTCCCGACCGTGATCGCGAGCGCGGTGCTCGCCGCGGTCGCCGACGACGACACGAAGAAGCGGTTCCTTCCCGGTCTTGCCGAGGGCTCGACCGTCGGCGCCGTTGGTCTGCGCTCGGGCGTGACTGCGTCCGGCAGCACCGTCAGCGGCGACGCCGGCCCGATCCTCGGGGGCGGGCTCGCGAACGTCATCCTCGTCCCCGTTGGCGACGACGTCGCCGTCGTCGAGGTCGGAGACGGCGTCACCGTCGAGGTTCCGCCGAACATGGACCCGACCCGCCGCAGCGCCCGCGTTCGGTTCGCCGACGCTCCGGCGATGGTCATCCCCGGCGCGGCGACGACCCTTCGCGACCTCGCCCGCGTGATCCTGTCGGCCGACGCGGTCGGCATCGCCCGCGAGGCGACCGACATGGGTGCGGCGTACGCCAAGGAGCGGCTGCAGTTCGGCCGCGTCATCGGCACGTACCAGGCCGTCAAGCACCATTGCGCCAACATGGCGGTCGCCACCGAGCTGGCGACCTCGGCGGTGTGGGACGCGTCCCGCGCAGCTGCCACCGGCGGCGACCAGCTCTCGTTCGCGGCGGCGGTCGCGGCGACGCTGTCGGCCCACGCCGCCGACCTGTGCGCCAACCTGAACACCCAGGTCCACGGTGGCATCGGCATGACGTGGGAGCACGACGCGCACCTGTTCATGCGCCGCGCGACGACGTTGCTCGGTTTGCTCGAGCCCGATCGTGCAGCTGCCGACGTGACGGCGCTGGCGCGGCGCGGTGTGCAGCGCGCACGCGACGTCGAGCTCCCGCCCGAAGCGGAAACGATCCGCGAGGAGGTGCGGGCGTTCGTCGCTTCCATCAAGGACCTCCCGGAGGACGAGCAACGCCAGCGTCTGGTCGACACGGGCTACGCCAGCCCGAACTGGCCCAAGCCGTACGGTCGGGCGGCCGGGGCGATCGAGCAGCTGGTCATCGAGCAGGAGTTCGCGGCCGCAGGCATCCAGCGTCCGGCGTACGGCATCACCGGCTGGAACATCCTGACGATCATCCAGCACGGCAACGAAGACCAGATCAACCGCTGGGTGAAGCCCGCGCTGAACCAGGAAGTCATCTGGTGCCAGCTCTTCAGCGAGCCCGACGCCGGGTCCGACGCCGCAGGCGTGAAGACCCGCGGCACCCGCGTCGACGGTGGCTGGCTGGTCAACGGCCAGAAGGTGTGGACCAGCGGTGCCCAGGTCGCAGGGATGGGTTTCGCGACCGTCCGGACGGATCCCGACAAGCCGAAGCACGACGGCATCACGATGATGGCGATCGACATGCACGCCAAGGGCGTCGAGGTCCGTCCGCTTCGCCAGACGTCCGGCCGTGCCGCCTTCAACGAGGTGTTCTTCAACGACGTCTTCGTTCCTGACGACGATGTCGTCGGCCCGGTCGACGGTGGCTGGAAGGTCGCGCGCGCCACGCTCGGCAACGAGAGCGTCAGCATCGGGGGCGGCTCCGGTGGCGTCAGCCCTCAGGGGAAGATGATGATCGACGCCTACGACGCCACGCCGGAGCGGCTTCCCGGCGGCGAGGCGCGGATCGGTCGCTACCTCGCCGGCAACCAGGCCCTCGGGCTCCTCAACCTGCGCAGCGCGCACCGCGCCGTGGCCGGTGGCGAGCCCGGTCCGGAAGGGGCCATCACGAAGCTCGTCTCGTCGGAGCTCGGGCACGAGGCGGCGGCGATCCTCACCGCGCTCAACGGCCCCGACTGCGTGTTCATGGACGGGCCCGGCGCGATCAGCAACGGCCTCGTGCTCATGCACCGCGGCATGTCGATCGCAGGCGGAACCTCGGAGATCAAGCGCAACCAGATCGGGGAGCGGATCCTCGGCCTGCCCCGCGACCCCCTGATCAACTGAGCCCGAGTCCCTGTGTGCGCCGGGCGGAGGATGGCGGGGACCATGTCGTTTCCCCCGTCCTCCCGTCGGGTACCTACAGCGAGGTTCTTCAGGGGTCACGTGATGCACGGCACCACTCCGTCCGACACCATCGGCGCAGATCGCAGGCGAGAGCCTGCCGGTTCGCGCTGCCCGTCCTGCGACGAGTTCGTGGAAGAGCGCTGGGCGACCGAGGCTGACGGCCGCACCACGTACGTGTGCTGGGCCGGGCACCGCTGGACCGACCGCCGGCGACGCGCCGTCTCCTCCGGCTGACATCGGCGGAGTTGGCGTCACACCCAGGTTGGGAACGATCGATGTCGTATGTCGTCGATCGTCTTGCTGCTGGTCGTCGCTCTGGTCTCGCTGCTCATCTCTCGCGTTGCCACCGTCGCCCTCACCGTGACGGGCCTGCCACGAGCCGTAGCGCGCTTCCAGGCACGCAGCGCGCTCACCGGTGCCGGGTTCACCACCTCGGAGTCCGAGTCGGTGGTGAGCCATCCGGTGCGCCGCCGCATCGTGATGGGTCTGATGCTGCTGGGCAACGTCGGCCTCGCGACCGCGGTCGCAGGTGTGCTCGGTGGGTTCCTGCGCGCCGACGCCGGCGCGGGGCTGTCACGTGCGGCTCTGCTCGTCGCCGGCCTCGCTGTCATCTACGTCGTGTCGAAGTCGGAGCGGGTCGACCGCTCGCTCTCGCAGCTGATCGCGAAGCTGCTCCGCGCCCACACCGAGCTCGAGACGCGCGACTACGACCGGCTCCTCCACCTGGCCGGCGAGTTCTCCGTGAAGGAGACGGCGGTCGAGCCGGGCTCCTGGCTCGACGGTCGGACCCTCGGCGAGTTGCGACTCCACGACGAAGGCGTATCCGTGCTCGGCATCGTCCGACCTGATGGCTCCTATGTGCCTGTGCCGTCGAAGAACACCTCCGTCGGCCGAGGCGATTCCCTCGTCGTGTACGGCCACGACGACTCGATCGCCGGCCTCGGCAGACGCCCCGGCGGCCCCGAGGGCGACGCCATGCACCAGAACCGCGTGAAGGCGCTTCAGGAGCTGCAAACGGCCGAGGACGATCGACCGGGGTCGTAGGGCCCGGCGGACGCAGCGGAGCTCCGCAAATGCGACGTGCTTGATGACCACCGGCGAGGCTCGGATACCCCCCGGGGTATAGTGTACGATGGTTGCATGGAGTTGCCGGAGGACACCGTCGCCAATGTGATCCGCCGTCTGCGGAGGGTCGAGGGCCAGGTGCGTGCGCTGCAGCAGATGCTCGAGGACGGCCGCGACTGTCGCGAGGTCGTGATGCAGCTGTCCGCTGCGAACAAGGCGCTCGAGCAGGCCGGCTTCGTGCTCATCGCCGCCGGGCTGACCTGGTGCCTTGAGGATCCCGAGCGCTCCGCCAGAGCCGGGTACGAGCTGGCTGACGTGCAGAAGATGTTCACGAAGCTCGCCTGACACCGACCGATCAAGGAGAGCGTCGTGGAGATCCTCACCATCGAGACGAAGTCACTCGGCGACCGCAGCTACATCGTCGTCGACGGAAGCGCTGCCGCAGTCGTCGATCCTCAGCGCGACATCGACCGTGTGCTCGCTGAGCTCGAGGCGCGTGACCTCGCACTGAGGGTCGTGTTCGAGACCCACCTGCACAACGACTACGTGACCGGGGGATTCGAGCTCGCCGGTCGCACCGGAGCCTCGTACGTCTTACCGGGCGGAGACGACGTCGAGTTCGATCGTGTCGGTGCAGCGGACGGTGACGAGTTCGCGGTTGGCGGCTCCGTCGTCCTGCGGGCCTTGCACACGCCTGGTCACACCCCGCACCACATGTCGTACGTGGTGGTCGATCGTGAGAAGCCGGTGGCGGTGTTCACCGGCGGATCGTTGCTGTACGGCACCGTCGGGCGCACCGACCTCATCAGCGACGAGGCCACCATCGAGCTCACGCGTGCGCAGTATCGCTCGGCACGGCGGTTGGCGGCGGAGCTGCCGGGCCCGGTGAGCATCCACCCGACGCACGGCTTCGGCAGCTTCTGCTCGTCTGCGTCGTCCAGCGGCTCGGACGCCAGCACGATCGCACAGGAGCAGCGCACGAACATCGCCCTCATCACGGACGGAGAGGACGACTTCGTCGAGGCGCTGCTGTCGGGGCTGGCCGCGCATCCGCGCTACTACGCGCACATGGCACCGCGGAATCGTCGGGGTCCGTCGCCCGTCGACCTGTCGCCACCGGAGCCGGTCGACGATCTGGAGCTACGTCGCCGCATCGACGCCGGCGAGTGGATCGTCGACCTGCGGGACCGGAAGGCCTTCGCCAAGTCGCACCTCGCAGGCACGATCAACGTCGAGATCGGCGACAGCTTCGTCACCTACCTCGGCTGGACCATCCGCTGGGGCACTCCGGTCACCCTCCTGGGGAACACACCGGATGAGGTCGCCGAAGCGCAGCGCCAGCTCGTGCGCATCGGCATCGATCGTCCGGCAGGTGCGGCAACCGGAGGGATCGCAGCATGGGGCGCGGGCGGCGAGACCCGCTCGTATCGAAGTGCCACGTTCGCGGAGCTCGCCGCGGAACGAAGCGCCGGCGACCTGGTCGTTCTCGACGTGCGCCGCCACGACGAGTGGGACGCCGGCCACCTCGACGGTGCGATTCACATCCCTCTCGACGAGTTGGAGGAGCGTCTCGACGAGGTTCCTCCAACGGGGGTGGTATGGGTCCACTGCGCCTCGGGGTTCCGCGCGTCGATCGCCGCGTCTCTCGTCGAGCGGGCCGGTCGGGAAGTCGTTGCCATCCACGACGACTGGGACGAGGCATCGAAGCACCGGGCATGACTGGTCGCCTGCTGCTCGCCTCACCGTTGGGGTTCCTCATCGGCGTGTCGCTCGGCGCCCTCGGTGGCGGCGGGTCGATCCTCGCGGTCCCTGTCCTCGTCTTCGTCGCCGGACAGACGTTTTCGGAGGCGACCACCACGTCTCTGCTGGTGGTCGCCGCTGCGGCGGTCGTCGGCGCCGTCGGGCACTGGCGTCACGGACGCGCGCGCGTCGGATCCGGAGCGCTGTTCGGGGTCCTCGGCATCGGAGGATCGCTCGCGGGGTCGACGCTCAACCGTCGCCTCGACGGCGACGTCCTGCTCCTTGCCTTCGCGGGACTCATCGTGGTCGCGGCGTGGAGGATCGTCGCCGGCTGCCCCAGCTGCACGCGCGTCGGCGAGACGACGGCTCTGCGCACGCCGGTCAGTGACGTCGTGGCCGTGCGCGCCCATCGCGACCCGAAGCGCGTCGCGAAGCTCGCCGCCGCCGGGACCGTCGTGGGGTTCCTCACGGGGCTGTTCGGTGTCGGCGGCGGATTCGTCATCGTGCCTGCGCTCACCCTCGTCCTTCAGTACTCGATGCCTGAAGCGATCGGTACCTCACTCGTCGTCATCGCGGTCAACACCGCCACGGCGTTTGCGGCCCGGCTCGGCAGCTCCATCGACTGGGGCACCACACTCGCCTTCGCAGTAGCCGCGGTTGGCGGCGTGGGGGCCGGCACCCGGATCGCCGGCCGGATCGAGCCGCAGACAATGCAGCGCTCGTTCGCAGCGCTTCTCGTCGTGGTCGCCCTGTACACCGGCGGCCGCGCCGCCACCGGTGTGTGGTAGCCGGACAGGCTCGCTGTAACGCGCGTGACCAGGACAACGGGCCACTACGGCGACGTGATTCAGCTCGAAGCAGCTCGTCCTCGGAGGTCGACCGCCCCCGATGCGTCGAGTAGCGCGTCGATGTGAGGTAGGAGGGTCGACCGGCTCTTCGAGTGGACCTCGTGGGGCGATGTGAGCAGGTCAACTGCGTCTTGGCACCGGATCCTGGGAGGATGAAGAGGTGCTGACCCTCCTGTCTCCTGCGAAGTCGCTCGACTACGAGTCGAAGGTCCCGACGCGCAAGCACAGCGAACCGCGCATGCTCGACGAAGCGGCCGCGCTGATCGACGTCATGCGCACGAAGACCGCCGACGAGATCGCCGACCTGATGAGCATCAGTATGGATCTCGCCGACCTCAACGCGAGGCGCTACGCGGACTTCGAGCTCCCGTTCACGATGCGGAACTCCCGCCAGGCGGTGTTCGCCTTCGACGGCGACGTCTACCGGGGTCTCGACGCTCGCGGTTCGATGGATGGTCGCGACCTCGCGGAGGCGCAGAAGACGGTGCGCATCCTGTCGGGGTTGTACGGGGTGCTACGGCCGCTCGACCTCATGCAGCCCTACCGCCTCGAGATGGGGACCAAGCTGCGAACCGATCGTGGCGACACGCTCTACGACTGGTGGGGCGATCGGATCACCGACGTCGTGAACGCCGACCTCGCGGAGTCGCCCGGACCGTCGGTCGTCGTCAACCTCGCGTCGGGGGAGTACTTCCGGTCCGTCGAGCCCGACCGGCTCGACGGCACCCTCATCAGCCCCCGGTTCCTCGACGAGACCGCCGACGGCCAGTACAAGATCAGCTCGTTCAACGCGAAGTGGGCTCGCGGTGCGATGGCCGGGTGGATGGTGCGCAACCGCGTGCGATCGGTCACGGCCCTCAAGCGGTTCGACGTCGCCGGCTACCGCTACGACCCGTCACGCTCGACGTCCGGCGAGCCCACGTTCGTGCGTCCTCGAGAGCGCTGAGCCGCCGCGGTCAGCCCGCGCCCGCATCGATCCGCTCGCAGACGACGACCGGGATCTCGCGAGGGGCGCGTCGCTGGTACGTCGCGTAGCCGCGGTACCGCTTCACCACTCGCGTCCACAGCTCTGCGCGCTCGTCGCCCGTGACGATGCGAGCGCGGTACCGGTGCGTGGTGTCGCCCATGGTGATCTCCACCTCCGGATTGGCCCGAAGGTTCGCCACCCAGCTGGGGCTCGTCGCACCGCCGCCGTTCGAGCCGACCAGCACGACGCGGCCGTCCTCGACGATCGGTGACGTGAGCAGGCGCGACCGCCGCTCGCCCGTCTTGGCACCGATCGTGTGGAGCTCGAGCGTGGGCATTCCTGCGATCGAGTGCGGGAAGCGGCCGCCCGTGAGCGCGAGCAGGGTGCGGTGGCCGTTCTCGAGCGCCCAAACCCCGGCGCTGATGACGGGTTGCGGCAGCTTCACCGCGCTAGCCGCCCATCATCTGCTGCATGCGCCGGGTCATCTCTTCTTCCGACACGTCCTCGACGTGCGATGCGACGTACCACCGGTGACCCCATGGGTCGACGAAGCCGCCGGAACGATCGCCGTAGAACTGGGTCTCGACTGCCCGTTCTTCCTTCGCGCCTGCCCCGATGGCCTTGGCGAACGTCGCGTCGACGTCTTCCACGTACACGCTGATCACGACCGGTGAGCCGCCGTACATCGCCGGCGCCCCGAATCCTGCGTCAGGAGCTGCGTCCGACACCATGATCACCGAGTCGCCGAACTGTAGCTCGGCATGTGCGATCTTCCCGGGCGGACCTTCCATCCGCATCCGCTCCGTCGCGCCGAACACGTTCTTGTAGAACTCGATCGCGTCGGCGCAACCATCGATCGCGAGCGACGGACTGACGACGGGATACCCCTCAGGGATGGGCTTCACGTTTGCCATCCCTGCATCGTGCCATCCTCTCTTCGGGGCTGCTCCGGTGACGTTCACCTGCGTTCCGGCGGTCACTGCACCTGGCGGGAACAGGGGCGAAACGCCCGGGTTCCCGGTTCCGCCCGACGCAACCGGGTACGGCGAACGCAGATGTCAACCCTCAACGACGGCAATGGAGACAACACCCAGATGGACAACGACCAGCTCCTCGAGCGCGTGCACGCGCTCGAGACCGCTCAGGCCACACAAGCAGCGACGACTGCGGGCATGGAAGCCACCCAGGGCGCCATACAGGCAGGGAACATGGCGACCACCACCGCGATGACCACCGGCACGATGACAACGATGGCCGCCGGCAGCCTCGGGCTGATCGCAGGCCTCTTCCTCGGCATGGCAGCCCGCCGCTAGTCGACAAGCGTCGACGCACTCGAACGCCCCCGCCGGCGGCGGGGGCGTTCGCCGTTCCGCCGCTGGATCAAGAGATCAACGACCGACGGGAACGAGGTCAGGCCGTGAAGCGCAACGAGCCGGCCTGTAGGCGGGGTTCTGTCCACCGGGCCCTTTCGGGTGACCGGCTGGGTGACCATCCATCTGTGCGGCCCACCTGGGGACTGGCCGGGCCAGCCGCCCCGATTCGGCCTTGCTCCGGGTGGGGGTTACCGAGCCGCCCGAGTCACCCCGGACGCTGGTGCGCTCTTACCGCACCGTTTCACCCTTACCTGTGATCCGCCGCCCGAAGGCGCCGGACCCATCGGCGGTCTGCTCTCTGTTGCCCTGATCCGACAGGTCGCCCCGTCCTGGCTCGCGCCAGCACCCTGCCCTTCGGAGCCCCGACCTTCCTCGACGCCGTCCCGGCGGGCGGACCCGCCAGCCGACGCCGCGGCCACCCGGCCGGCTCGCTGCGGGTCCATTGTCGCGTATGCCGTCCGCACGCAGGTGCGCGTCCGCCACCTCACCTGTCGCGTGCCACTCGCGGTCGAACGAGCCGGGGCCGGGAAGGATGGCGAGATGCCCACGCCGCCGCTCCGCTTCGAAGCGTCGATCGACGCGCTGCGACCGGCGTTCGACGACATCCGTCGCGAGTTGGAGATCGACGTAGGTTTCCCGCCCGCCGCCTCGTTAGAGGCGGAAGCTGTGGCGCGAAGTGGGCCGCGCATCAGCGGCCACGTCGACCGGCGCAGCCTCGACCTCATCAGCATCGACCCTGAGGGAGCGCGCGACCTCGACCAAGCGGTCCACATCGAGCGTGCGCGCGACGGCTACACCGTCCACTACGCGATCGCCGACGTGGCCGCGTTCGTCGCGCCGGGGGGAGCGGTCGACGCCGCCGCCCGTGCCCGGGGCCTGACGGTCTACCTGCCCGACGTCCGCGCGCCGCTCCATCCGCCGGTGTTGAGCGAGGGTGCGGCGAGCCTGCTGCCCGACGTCGATCGCGTCGCCCTGCTGTGGCGCTTCCACCTCGACGCCTCAGGCGAGGTGAGCGCGGTCGACGTCGAGCGCGCCCTGGTCCGAAACCGTCGGGCCTGGTCGTACGACGACGCGCAACGAGCGGTCGATGGTGATGTGACCGACGCCGATCCGACGCTGGCGCTGCTCGCGGAGATCGGTCCGAAGCGACTGCAGCTCGAGGCGGATCGCGGAGGGGTGTCGCTCGACGTACCCGAGCAGGTCGTGGAGGCCGACGATGGGCACTTCGGGCTGGCGTTTCGCGCCCCGCTTCCGGTCGAGTACTGGAACGCGCAGATCTCACTGATGACGGGCATGGTGGCCGCTCAGCTGATGCTCGACGCCGGAGTAGGGATCCTGCGGACCCTGCCGCCTGCAGCTGACGACGACGTCGACGTCTTGCGGCGGCACGCTCGCGCGCTCGGGATCGACTGGCCGCGCCCCACCACCTACGCCGAGCTGATCCGGTCACTCGACGCCGGGCGTCCGGCACATGCCGCGCTGCTCGCCCAGGCTGCCCGCCTGTTTCGAGGCGCCGGCTACGTCGCCTTCGACGAGACCGCCGGCGCACCTATCCCGTCCGATCCGCGCCACGCGGCCGTGGCTGCGCCCTACGCGCACGTGACCGCACCGCTGCGTCGCCTCGTCGATCGGTTCGCGAACGAGATCGTTCTCGCAGTCGTTCGCGGTGAGGAGCCCCCGGCGTGGGCCCGGAACGCGCTTCCCGATCTGCCGGCGGCGATGGCCGAAGCCCGCCGGCGGGAGGGCGCGGCCGACGGACGGGCGGCCGATCTCGTCGAGGCTGCGGTGCTGTCGGGCCGGGTCGGAGACGTGCTCGACGCCGTCGTCGTGCGTTCGCACCGCAAGGGGTTGCAGGTGCAGATCACGGACCCTGCCGTGGTGGCGACGGTGGACGGGAAGGCAGATCTGGGCGACGAGGTGCGGGTGAGGGTCGAAGGTGCCGATCCGGAACGTCGGCGCGTCGACCTCGCGATCGTCTCGTAGGGTCGCGAGATGCCCGGACGCCGCACCAAGATCGTCGCCACCGTCGGTCCAGCGACCGACGACCCGCGGGTGCTTCGGGCCCTCGTGCTCGCGGGTGCCAACGCCGTGCGGGTGTCGCTCGCGCACGGTGACGTCTCCGATGCCCGCAGGAGGATCGAGGCGGTGCGGTCCGTCGCGGCTGATGTCGGACGACCCGTCGGCGTGCTCGTCGACCTTCCTGGTCCGAAGCTGCGGGTCCGTCAGTTCGTCGAAGGTGGCGCGTGGCTCGCGGAGGGGGCCGTCCTCGAGCTTCGCGAGGAGCAGGGCGCGGAGAGCACCGGCGAGGTGATCCGAGTCGACGCCACGGACGTCGTGAACCAGCTCGCGGTGGGGGACCGGGTGGCGCTCGGCGACGGCGGAGTCGCCGTGTCCGTCGAGCGCATCATCGACTCGACAACCGCTGTAGCGGTCGTGCGATCGGGCGGTCAGGTGCAGGGTCGCCCAGGGCTGCACCTGCCCGCGTCGCGCGTCAGCGCGTCGACGCCCACTCCCGAAGACCTTCGTCTGCTCGAGCAGGTGATCGACGCCGGCGTGGATGCGGTGGCCATCTCGTTCGTCCGATCGGCGGAAGACCTGCACCGCGCTCGGCGCGCGTGTGACCGCGTGGGCGCGCTGGTCGTCGCGAAGATCGAGACGCAGGAAGCCGTCGACGATCTCGACGCGATCGTCCAAGCGGCAGACGTGATCATGGTCGCTCGGGGCGATCTCGGCGTGCGGTGCCGGCTCGAGGACGTCCCGCACTACCAGAAGCAGATCATCAAGGCCGGCATCTTCTACGGCCGCCCGGTGATCACGGCGACGCAGATGCTGGAGTCGATGGTCCACGCCCCCGTGCCGACCCGCGCCGAGGTCAGCGACGTCGCCAACGCGGTCTTCGACGGCACCAGCGCGGTGATGCTCTCGGGCGAGACAGCGATCGGGCACGACCCCGCCGGTGTGGTTCGCACGATGAGCACGATCGCCGCCCGGGCAGAGCGGGAGTTCAAGCACGACGTGTGGTCGGCCAACCTCCTCGACGACCAGCCGGCGCGGCTGATGGGGGCTTCGCCGACGCAGCGGATCACCGAGGCGACGTCGGCGGCGGCCTTCCGTGCCGCGGTCGACTCGGGCGCGGTCGCGATCATCGCGGCGACGAACAGCGGGACGACCGCACGCGTGATCGCGCGCTTCCGCCCGCCCGTGCCGATCATGGCGGTCACGCCGCACAGCCGGACCTACCGGCAGCTCACGTTCTCGTGGGGTGTGCTGCCCGTGCTGGCGGAGCAGCGGGCGAGCACCGACGACATCGTGTGGTTCGCGGTGAAGGAGGCGGTCGAGCGAGGTCTCGCGCGCTCGGACGAAGCCGTCGCCGTCGTCGCCGGCGATCCGAGCGATCCGCAGCCGGCGACCGACACGCTGCGACTCGTCAGGGTGCGATGAGTCGCAGGCGCCGCGCGATCACCGCCACCCTGCTGCTCGCGGTCGCGTGGACGCTCGTCGCCTGCGACAGCGAGAGCGGCTCCGAGTCCGGGAGCGCCGGCGGAACGACGACGCCCTCGCCAACGAGGGAGTCCGACGGAGCGACGACGACGTCGCCAACAGCACCGCGACCGCGCGACACGCCCGACTCGTCCACGACCGACGGCACGGCGCGGCTTCCGCAGCGAGGTCAACCGCTCGCCGACGGCCGCCACGCGGCGTTCGTCACCGCCGTCGACCCGGAGGCGTCGACCGTCACGATCGACGTCGTGCAGTTCCTGATCGGGCGCGATGCCGACGAGGCCTATCGAGCCGACACGGGTGACACCGACGGCGCGCCGAACGACTACTACATCCGCAACAACACAACGGACGTGCGCACGCTGCGGGTGCGGGCGTCGAGCGTCACCACCGCGTTCGATGACGACGGCTCGCCAGCGCAACGAGACATCTCGCTCGACGAGCTGCCGCTCTACCTCGACTCCCGCGGCTACCGCGCGGGCAGCTACGCACTGTTCTGGATCGTCGTGTCGGACAACGGGATCGTCGGGATGACCGAGCAGTACCGGCCCTGACGGCGCGAGACGGGCGCGGCGGTCAGGCGCCGACGACGTGCGCCGTCGCACGACGGCCAGGCAGCTTCACGACCTCGATCGCGCTCGGGAACTGTTCCTTGATCTCGCTTTCGTGGGTGACGGCGAGGATCTGACGGAACCTCGAGCGAAGCCGCTCGAGCGCGAGCAGCATCCGCTCTCGGCGGTTCTCGTCGAGCGGGCCGAACACCTCGTCGAGCACGAGCAGCCCGACCGCGCCACCCGACTGGAACCGCACGTGCTCGCTGATAGCGACCCGCAGCGCCAGGTTCGCGAGGTCGGTCTCCGATCCGGAGAAGCGGTCGATCCCGAACTCTCGACCGCCGTCGACGATGCGGATCTCGTACGTCTCCGGGTCGACGCGAAGCAGGTCGTACTCGTGGTCGGTCAGCTCGTCGAAGAGATCGGCCGCCTGGGTCGACAGGCGGGGGCCGACCGATGCGACGACGTTGGTGCGGAACGTGTTCATGAGGTCCGCCAGCCGGCCGAGGTGACGGGCCTCATCGGCCCTGTCGGCGATGGCCGCGTGCTGGGCCTCGGCGTCGGCGAGACGACGCTCGGCGAACTCGGCCTCCTTCGCCGCCGCGAGCGCGACCGTTCGTGCAGCTTCGGCCCGCTGCTGCGCCGCGGCCGCCTTCGCCTTCGCATCATCACGAGCGGCACGTGCCGCGTCGAGCTTCTCGGGAACGAACCCGAGCGACTTCACCTTGTCGAGGAGGATCGACCGACGATGCTCTGCATCGGCGAGGTGGTTCTCGGCCTCGGCCCTGGCCGCGAGGGCGACGGGCTTCCTCTCGAGCAGCCCGCCGAGGCGCGCCGCCTCGCGGGCAGCCTCTCGGAGCGCAGCCACGCGGGCCACCAACTCCTCCGCCTCGCCGGGTTCCACGTCGCGGCCCAGGGCCGCGCGTGCGTCGGCGGCCACCCGTTCGGCCGCGGCGCGTTGCTGGTTCGCGTCGAGCCACGCCTCTCGGGCTGCCCGTGCCTTCTTCGCCTCCGCCATCGCCGTCTTGAGTCGCTGGTGCACCGCGTCGGCCTGCTGGGTCAGCTCGCGCTCCCGGACGGCCAGCTCGTCGAGTCGCGCTGACGCCTCTTCGACCTCTTGCTCACGATGCGACCGCACCTGGTCGAACGCGTCGCCGAGCTCCTGGCCGCAGAGTGGGCAGTCTTCGTCGGCCGACAACGAAGCGGACTTCTCGAGCTGGTCGCGAGCTCGCGCCAGTTCGGCCGCGGCGGCTTTGCGTTCGCCAACGATCGCGTTCGCAGCGGCTGCGACCTCCTCCGCCTCGGCCCGGACCGAGTCGACCGCAGCATCGTCCGGATCAGGAGGCTCGGCTCCGGCCGCCGGCCACGTCGCCAGCGCGGCCTCGGCGCGCGCGACTGCCTGGACGAGCTGCAGCTTCTGCTCCGCGTCGGCAAGCCCTGCTGCCGCGGCGGCGAGTGGCGCCACCTTCGTCTCGGCCGTGGCCAGGGCCTCGAGCTCCGCGGTGAGTTGCTCGAGCTGCTGTCGGGCGCGATCGACCTCCGCTCTGGCCCCCTTCCCTTCACGAACGAGCGCGTCGTGCTCCTGGCGCACCTCGTCGATCGCGGTGAAGGCCGCCTCGGCGGCAGCGAAGCGCTCCGCTGCTGTGGCCGCCGCCGTCGCCTCCGATGCGGCCTCGTCCGCTGCCACCTCCGCCGCAGCCTTGGCTTGGTCGACGCGCGGGCGAAGCTCGTCGAGGTCGACCAGGAGCGACCGCACGCGCTCGACGTCTTCACGAGCCGCCCTGGCATCCTTGCGTGCCGCGTCGCGAGCGACGTCGAGGGGAGTCACCCCGAGCAGCTTCAGGACGAGGTCGCGCCGTGCTGTCGGTGTCAGGTTGCTGAACGCCGCGACCTGCTTCTGCTCCGCGAACACCGACGCGCGAAAGGCGCCGTCGTCCATCCCCAGGACGGAGTGCACGTACTGCTTCACGTCCCGCACGCCGTTCGCCACCTGGAGGTTGTCGGCGAACGCCTCCGCCTTGACGGTCGAGTTGATGCCCGTGATCGAGCGGCGGACGAGGAACAGGTGCCCCTCGTGCTCGAACTCGACCTCGGTGACGCAGTCGCCGTTCACCCCTGCGGTCCGGATGTCTTCCTTCGCCGTGCGAGCCTTGCCCCACAGCGTCCAGAGGATGGCCTCGAGCAGGGTCGTCTTGCCGCCACCGTTCGCGCCGAACACGCCGACGAGCCCGCCGGGGATGGCGAGATCGAGCTCCTTCTCGTAGACCCGGTAGTTGCGGAGGTACAGACGGCTGATCTGCACCGCGGCCTACTCCGCCACCTCGACGGCCCGGGCCAGGTACTCCTTGCCCAGCGTGGTGATGCGCTCGCGATCGAAGCCCGTGAGGTCTTGCTCGGTGATGTATCGCTCCCAGCGAGCGGGCATCGAATCGAGGTCGGGGAGCTCGACCTTCATCTCGACGCCCTCGAACGTCGGCTCGATCTTGAAGTGCATCGCCGCGCCGGCCGCGGCGCGCACCGCCTCGAGATCGAGCAAGCGATACGCCTCGGAGTCGACGCGCTCGACGTAGAGGCGGGCGACCGACCCGGCCGGCGCCGTCGCCGCCCGCTCGAGCACCAGCTGCTGGACCTCGGCCGGAGACAAGCCGAGCGCGTGGATCGTCTCGAGCGTCACCAGCGGACGCTGCCCAGCGATCGGGACGTGCTCCACCTTGCCGGTGTCGGTGTCGAGGACGAGGATGCCCTTCGCCTTGTCGGGATCGTCGGCGAAGGTGAACGTGTCGGTCGACCCGGCGTACCAGATGCCGTCACGGACCTTCGTGTGGAAGTGGTAGTGGCCGAGCAGCACGAAGTCGGACTGCAACACACCGGCGTCGACCTCGATCTCGTTGATGTCCGCGTATCGCGGCTCGACCTGGGTGATGCGCGGGTGGGTGAGCAGCAGGTTCGACCGGTCGAGATCGCGCCGGCGATCGGCCTCGGCGAGCGCATCGAGCGTCGCCTCGACGGACATCATCTGCGGGACTGCGTGGATCACGAGGCCGGGCAGTTCGAAGCGCTCGTACTGGAGGCGGTGGGCGAAGTGGAACTCGCGGAAGGTGTCGGCGAGCGCGCTGTACGGCGACCCCGTACCCGGTAGCCGAGGCGTGTCGTGGTTGCCGCTGATGAGCGCGCACGTGATGCCGTGGTCGCGGATCTTCGTGAGCGCACGCTGCGCGACTCGGAACGAGCGGTACGTCGGGCGCGGATGGTCGAACACATCACCGAGCCACACCACAACGTCGGGCTCCTGGCGGAGGGCGAGGTCGACCGCGGCCTCGAACGACTCCTCGAAATCGCGCTCGCGCTGGTTGACACCCTCGGGCGTCGTCACGTTGAGGTACGACCGGCCGAGGTGGGCATCTCCGATGGCGGCGACCTTCACGACTCCAGTGTGCCCGAAGGGTGGGACAAGTTACACGCTTGTGATTCGCTAGGGTCCAGAAGATGCGGGCCGGCTTCGGGATCGTCCTCGTCGCGCTGCTGGTGCTCGGTGCGTGCGGCGACGGAGGCGACCGCGGTGGTGGTCCGGGCTCGGCCGGCACCGGATCGGCGTTGATCGGCAAGACGTTCCTGTCGTCGGCCGTCGACGGGCGCCAGCTGGTCGCGGGCACCGAGCTGCGGCTCACGTTCTCCGACGACGGGACGATCGGTGCGAGCGCCGGGTGCAACCAGTTCGTCGGCGAGCTCGAGATCGAGGCCGAGGCGCTCGTCGTGACGAACCTCGGTGGCACCGAGATGGGCTGCGACCCTGAGCGGCACGCGCAGGACGAGTGGTTCACCGGCTTTCTCACGACCCAGCCGACGTGGGAGCTCGACGACGACCACCTCACCCTGACGGCTGGAGGCACGACGATCGTGTTCACCTACCGGGAAGTTGCCGATCCCGACCAACCGCTCGTCGGCACCCGCTGGGTCGTCGACACGCTCCTCGAAGGCGATGCCGCCTCGTCGGTGCCGCAGGGCGCGGAGGCCTATCTCGAGTTCGGTGACGACGGGAAGATCTCGGGCGACGACGGGTGCAACGGGTTCGGCGGCACGTACGAGCTCGACGGCCGACAGATCCGCATCACCGAACGGGTGCAGACGCTCCGGGGATGCACCGACGACAAGATGCGCGTCGCCGAAGCCGTCACCGCGGCCACGAACGGCACCGTGACCTATCGGATCGTGGCTCGCCGCCTGACGCTGACGGACGCCGGAGGCAAGGGCGTCTCCGCGGTCGCAGCGGCGGCCGACGCCGGCTGAACTCGCAGAACCTCAGTCGACGAGGGCGGCCACGTTCGCGGCCGCCGTCGGTCGCGGCGCAGGCGGAGGCTCGACGTTGCGGCACACGTTCGACCACAGGTGGACCTTGGCCGGAAGCGCGAACGGCGCGGACAGGTTCGCGATGAGGCACTCGCCGGGCATCAGCGTCTGGATCTCCGGGCCGAGCGCGGCGAGGTCTTGCTTCGACGACGACCGCAGGATGTTCCGGTCCTTCTCGTCCGCCAAGCCGAGGATGAAGAACGTGTTGAACTGGCTGAGCAGCTCGCTGTCGAGCAGCTTCGGCTGCTGGGTGACGGCGACGAGCCCGACCTTGAACTTCCGGCCCTCACGAGCGACCCTCGGAAAGACGTTCGACTCCCGGTCGCGGTTCGACGACAGCACGCGCTGTGCCTCTTCGAGGCAGATGGCGACGATCGGCAGCCGCTCGTGCTGGTCGGGATCGCTCAAGTAGGCGTCCGACCACGTCTCGAGGATCTTCCGGGTCAGGAACGACGAGACGAGCACCTCCTCGGTCGACTGCAGGCCGCCGACGTCGACGAGGACGACCTTGCCGTCCATCAGGTCGCGGAGGATCGCGGAGCCGACGCTGACGTTCGGGTCGGGCGCGATGCACTCGAGCTCCATGATCCGCCTCGCCCGCCGGTGCACCACCTGCAGGGTGTTGAGGGCGACGCGGCCGTTCAGGTCGATCTCCCGGAACGGCGCGAGGTCGTCGAGCTGCGAGAACGGCAGCAGCCATGCGAGGCCCTCGCCCGCGGAGCGCCCGTAGAAGCGCTCGAGCTCGAACAGCGCTTCTTCCTGCGGGCGCGTCCACTCGTAGGCGGTGCGGAGATCGTCGACGGTGAGCTCGGCCAGCGACACGCGCAGCGTCGACGTCGCCGGCAGGCGGCGCGCGGCATAGGTACGCAGGCGTTGTCCGGCCCACGGGTGCTTCGCCAGCGACGTGCGGTACTCGCCGTGAGGGTCGACGATCAGCAGGCCGTAGCGGCCGTTGGTCTGCATGACGCCACCGGCGATCACCTGCATGAGGTTCGACTTGCCCATGCCGGTCGTGGCGAAGATGCCGACGTGCGAGGCGAGCGATCCGCCCGGGATGCCGACCTCGAAGTCGACCTCCGTCTCGCCGCTGCGCAGGTGACCGACGGGCAGGTCGCCCATGCGTGAGCGCAGGAAGGCGAAGTCTTCGGCCTCCGGTGCGACGACACGCGAGAACTGGGTGGGAAGCGACTTCGGCTTCCGGAACTCGGTGCCGTCGGGCGTCAGGTAGCCGAGGCAACGGCACTCGGCGACGCGATAGGTCCGGCGGGCGGAGTCGTAGAGGGAGTGGGCGCCTGCCTCGCCTCGGGCGTCGTCGGCGAGCATCGTGCCCGCCACGCGCTCGGCCCATCCCGGCTCACGGTGCTCGGTGCCGTAGGTGACGTCGACGATGCGGAACAGGTAGCGCCGCCCCGTCGCTTCGTCGACGCCGACCAGGAGCTCGCCGAGGAAGAGGTCTTCATCGGGCGCGGCACGGAATTCCCCCTCGAGGACGTTCTTGCCGAAGAGGCGCCCGCGCGCCGCGGATCCGGTCGAACCAGTGGCGGTCATGTCAGGCACGCTCCATCAGCGAGTGTCGGTCGGCGAACGCGCGCTCACGGACCTCCAACGGGACGCCGGCGCGATCGAGGTGGTCGTCGAGCTGCATGCGCACCTCGGCGGCGAGCCACCCGGGGCACGCGGCGAGCCGGTCGGCCACCGTGAGCGGATACGGATACCCGGGGAACGCGGCGTCGTCGCACAGCGCGCTGATCGCCCCGAGCACCGGCTCGGGATCGACGTCTCCAGGCAGATCGACGCGGAAGGCGAAGCGGGCGTCGGGATCGAGTCGGGCGGCCACGACCTGGATCCCGGGGCCGACGTCGCCGCGCACCCGGCCGATCGCCGACCACCACATCGCCCTCGACCCGTAGAGCGCCGCGGCCTCCAGCTCCAGTTGGCCGAGCAGAGGGGCGCCACCGCGGGCGAGCGACGAGTGCTTCGTGATCGCCGCCAGCACGACGCCACGCGCCGAAGCCGACTCGAGCAGCGCAGCGAGGAACGTCGACGGGATGCGCCAGTCGGGCTGGAGGTCGCCGTCGATCAGCACGATGGCACCAGGCTCTGCCTCGTCGATGCACCGCAGGACACCGTCCCACTCCCACCGGTCGCGCACGAGGTTCCCGTCGACCGAGGCGTCGGCCGCAAGGACGTCGAGCGCCAAGGCCGCTCGCGCTGCGGCGTTCTCGCCCGTGCCGAGCACCATCACCCGCACCGCGCCTTCGTCTTCGAGGTCGCAGCGTCCGTTGCGGAACCGGACGCGGGCCGCGCGGGTGGCGAGCACCGAGATGCAACGTGCATCGGCGACGGTGATCTGGCCGCCGTCGACCGCCCACGCCTCCGCCGGAGCCACGGTGCGAACCAGCGATCGGAGCGAGAGCACGGGCTCGAACTGCAGATCGCCCGAGCCGCCGGCGTCGGACATGGTGGTGCCAGAGCCGGTGAGCAGGGTCGCCAGCCGCGAGGCCGCAGCTTCGACCGTGTCGGGCGCCTCGAGCGGGATCGTGGTCACGACTGCCATGGTGGCATCCGGGTGTGACACCTTCGGCGGACCTCGGGGTAGCACCGCCACATGGGAACCCTGTTCGAGACGAACCGATCGGTGTGGGTCGCGACGACGACCGATGATCGGCTGTACCTGCCGTACACGACGGTCGGCGACCAGGTTCCGGAGGTCGACGTGGTCGTCGTCGGTGGCGGCATCACCGGCCTCTCGACAGCCCTGACGCTGGCCGAGCGCGGAGCGAAGGTGGTCGTGCTCGAGGCCGGCAGGATCTGCAGCGGCGTCACCGGCTACACCACCGCCAAGGTGACGAGCCTCCACGGGCTCCAGTACGCCGATCTCGCCGAGAACCGAGGCGACGACGTCGCCCAGCTCTACGGCGAGGCCAACGAGGCAGCGATCGCGCAGGTGGCGGCGTGGGTCGAGACGTACCGCATCGACTGCGACTTCCAACGTCGTGACGCGTTCACCTACACGACCGAGTCCGACAAGCTCCGCCAGATCGAATCGGAGGCGCAGACGGCGTCACGCCTCGGCCTTCCCGCGAGCTACACCACCGAGACCGACCTGCCCTACGACGTGTTCGGCGCGGTGAGGTTCGCGAACCAGGCTCAGTTCCATCCCCGCGACTACTGCATCGGGGTCGCCGCCGCGATCACCCAGCTCGGCGGAAAGGTGCACGAGGACACGCGAGTGCTCGACGTCGACGCCGAGCGCGGCGACGACCCGTCGATCGTCCGCACCGAGCACGGCGACCTCGCGGCCCGGTTCGTGGTGCTTGCGACCCACCTCCCGTTCCTCGATCGAGGGGGCTTCTTCGCGAAGGCCCACCCGACCCGCTCGTACGCGATGGCGGTCCGCCTCGAAGAGGGCGCGCCCACGCCGAAGGGCATGTACCTCAGCAAGGACTCCTCGAGCCGCTCCGTCCGCAGCGCGCTCGGCGACGAGGTGCTCATCCTCGGCGGCGAGGGCCACAAGACGGGCCAGGATCCCGACACGCGCGAGCGCTACTCGTCTCTCGAGAGCTGGGCGCGCGAGTACTTCCCGATCGCCTCGATCGAGCACCGATGGTCGGCCCAGGACTACGTCCCGGTCGACGGCACCCCGTTCGTCGGTCGCCAGCTCCCCGGGTCGAACGTGCTCGTCGCCACCGGCTTCCAGAAGTGGGGGATGACGAACGGCACCGCTGCGGGTCGCATCCTCGCCGACATCGTCGACGGCATCGAGAACCCGTGGCTCGCCGCGTACGACGCCACCCGGATCAAGAGCACCATCACGTCGAAGGAGTTCGTGAAGGAGAACGTCGACGCCGTCGGCGGGCACCTCGCAGGCGACCGGCTCAAGACGATGAACCCGCCGTCGGCCGACACGCTCGCTCCAGGCGAGGGAGGCATCGTCTCCCTCGACGGCGAGAAGGTGGCGGCGTTCCGGGCCGAAGACGGCACGCTGACCGCGGTCTCGCCGGTCTGCACCCACATGGGCTGCCTCGTCTGCTGGAACACCGCAGAGAAGTCTTGGGACTGCCCGTGCCACGGCTCTCGCTACACCTGCGGCGGCAAGGTGATCCAGGGCCCGGCACTCCACGATCTCGAGCCGCACGGATCCGGCGAATAGGAGAGAATGCGGGGCTACGCCTCCCTCCTGAGAGGACTTCCCCATGCCTCGCCCCATCTGGAACGGTTCGATCAGCTTCGGCCTCGTGAACGTGCCCGTCCGCATGTTCACCGCGCAGTCACCGAAGGACGTCCGCTTCAACCAGCTGCACGCGCCGGACAACAGCCGCATCCGCCAGAAGCGGTTCTGCGAGGCGGAGGGCATCGAGGTTCCCTTCGACGAGATCGTGAAGGGCTACGAGATCGCGCCTGACCAGTACGTCGTGATCGAGCCGCGTGAGCTCGAGGAGTTCGATCCGAAGGCGACGCACACGATCGACATCGAGGAGTTCGTGCACCTCGATCAGATCGACCCGATCTACTTCGAGAAGGCGTACTACCTCGTTCCCGACGAGCGGTCGGCGAAGGCCTACCGCCTGCTGGCGGAGGCTCTGGCCGAGAGCGAGAAGGTCGCGATCGCTCGTTTCGTCATGCGGACGAAGCAGTACCTCGCGGCGCTGCGAGTGGTCGACGGCGTCCTCGTGGTCTCGACGATGCTCTACGCGGACGAGGTCATCTCGCCGAAGGAGCTCGACATCCCGACGGCCGACGACGTCGAGGTCTCCGAGCGCGAGCTGAAGATGGCCGCACAGCTGGTCGACTCGCTCACGGTCGACGACTTCGAACCCGAGAAGTTCGCCGACGAGTACCGCGAGAAGGTGATGGAGCTCATCGAGCGCAAGGCCGCGGGCGAGGTGGTCGTGGCGCCCGTCGCCGAAGCGGAGCCGACGAAGGTGGTCGACCTGCTCGCCGCGCTCGAAGCCAGCGTCGCCGCGGCCAAGGAAGCCCGGAAGGCCGCCGCGTCCGCCGAAGGCTGACCGTCGGGTAGAACCGGCGGGTGCCCCTCGTCGAGATCGACGGCCACCAACTGAAGCTGTCGAACCTCGACAAGGTCCTCTATCCCGCGACGGGGTTCACCAAGGGCGAGGTCATCGACTACTACGCGCGGATCGCTCCGGTGGCGGTGCCGCACTACCGCGGCCGGCCGATGACGTTGAAGCGGTATCCGAACGGCGTCGACGAGAAGTTCTTCTTCGAGAAGAACGCGCCGCAACACCGGCCCGACTGGGTCGAGACGGTCCCGATCTACAGCCGGCACAACGACCGGAACATCAACTTCACCCTCATCAACTCGGCGGCGACGCTCGTGTGGACTGCGAACCTCGCGGCGATCGAGCTCCATCCGTCGCTCTCGCTCGGCGAGAAGATCGACCGGCCGACGATGGTCGTGTTCGACCTCGACCCTGGCGCGCCGGCGGCGATGAAGGAGTGCTGCGAGGTCGGCATGTACCTCAAGGAGCTCTTCGACCACCTCGGCATGGCGTCGTTCCCGAAGACGAGCGGCTCCAAGGGCTTGCAGGTGTACGTCCCGCTCAACCACCCCGACGTCACGTACGAGGAGCGGGGGACCGGTACGAAGCACTTCGCCCTCGCGGTCGCGCAGCTCCTCGAGAAGCAGCTGCCCGAGCTCGTGGTGTCGAACATGGCCAAGGATCTGCGGGTCGGGAAGATCCTCGTCGACTGGAGCCAGAACGACGAGCACAAGACGACCTCCGGCGTGTACTCGTTGCGCGCCCGCGAGCAGCCGACGGTGTCGACGCCCGTGACGTGGGACGAGGTCGACGCCGGCCGGAACGATCCCGACTCGCTCCGCTTCGAGGCACAGGACGTGTTGCGGAGGGTGGCCGCGGACGGCGACCTGTTCGCGCCCACGCTCACCCTCGTCCAGGAACTGCCGCGACTCGGCTGATACCGGCGCGAAGTGGACCGCGCGGCTTCAAGTACGGCACTCGGAGGTCGATACTGGACGGGTGACTCTCCCGGCGACGGAGGCGGCGTCGACCGCGTCCGCACCTTCCCCCGCTCTTCTCGCCGCTGCTGACCTCGGGAACGCACTCCTCGAGAACCTCGGGCGGGTGATCAAGGGGAAGTCCGAGGTGCTCCGGCTCACGGTCGTGGCGCTGCTCTCCGGCCACCACCTCCTCCTCGAAGACGTGCCCGGCGTCGGGAAGACGCTCCTCGCGAAGGCGATCGCCCGCAGCGTCGGCGGTGCGTTCCGCCGGGTGCAGGGGACGCCCGACCTCCTTCCGTCGGAGCTCACCGGCGTGTCGGTGTTCCACAAGGCGAGCGAGGAGTGGGAGTTCCGGGCCGGGCCGCTGTTCGCCAACGTCGTGCTGTTCGACGAGATCAACCGGGCGACGCCGCGGACGCAGTCGGCGCTGCTCGAAGCGATGGAGGAGCGCCAGGTCACCGTCGACGGTACGACCTACGACCTGCCCGAGCCGTTCTTCGTCGTCGCGACGCAGAACCCGATCGAACATGCCGGCACGTTCCCGCTCGTCGAGGGCCAGCGCGACCGCTTCGGCCTCGTCCTCGAGCTCGGCGCACCTCACCGAGTGGCCGAGCGGGAGCTGCTGCTCGGATCAGGCGGCGTCGACTCGCTCGACATGTTGCGGGCCGTGTCGTCGCCCGAGGCGCTCAGTGCGGCGGAGCACGCGGTGCGCACGGTCTACTGCGCGCCCGCCGTCGCCGACTACGTGATCGACTTGGCGGCGGCGACACGTGAGCACCCGGACGTCGCTCTCGGTTGCAGCCCGCGCGGGAGCATCTCGTTGCTGCATCTGGCCAAGGCCGTGGCAGCGATGAGCGGGCGCCACTTCGTCACCCCGGGCGACGTGCAGGCCGTCGCAGTGCCCGCGCTGGCCCATCGAGTGATCGTCTCGGGCGGCGCCGGAGCCGACGTGCAGGCTGCGGCAGGGATCGTGCGCCGCATCCTCGAGTCGGTCCCCGTACCGAGAGGCTGACGTGGGCGTCGTGCCGGCCCGGCGTGGCGTGCCACGTCCGGCTGCGGTCACCAAGCCTGCGCTCGCGCTCGCCGCCGTGTCGGCTGCGCTCTTCGGGATCGCGAAGACGACGGGCTCCGGCTGGTTGATCGTGATCCTCGCTGGACTCGGCGCGGTGGTCGCGCTCGCCGTCGTGCTGCCCGCAGCCCCGTTGTTCCGTCTGCGGGTCGGATTGTCCGCTGCGCGCGACGCCACCGTCGGCGCGCCCCTCCGGGTTCGTCTCACGTTGAGCGGCACCCGCAGCCGGGTGCTGGTCAAGGTCGGCCTCGGCGGCGAGTGGTCGGCCGCGGCGTCGCCTGCCGAGGGATGGCTGACGATCGTCCCGCAACGGCGCGGCATCTATGACGCGGTCGCCGTGCACGTGCGCTGCGCCGCGCCGCTCGGATTGCTCTGGTGGCGCCGGTCGTACCTCTGCCCGCTCGATCGCGCGCTGGAGGTCGGGCCGTCGCCGGCCGACATGCGGGTGCCACCTCCTGCCGGCGCCGGACCGACCGGCCACGAGTCGCGATCGGCGCCGCATCCTGGTGACGACCTCGTGCGAGGTGCTCGCGAATACCGGCCGGGCGACCCGATCAAGACGGTTCACTGGGCAGCGTCGGCCCGCCATGGCGACCTGATGGTCAAGGAGCTCGAAGCGGCTGCGGCGCCCCCGTTGACCCTCGCCGTCGACCTGTCGGTGGGCGGCGAGCAGGCCGAGGCCGTCGCAGCGTGGGGCGCAGGGGTTGCCGTGGGCGCGCTCGATGCCGGGATCCCGGTGACGTTGATGACTGCGGAGCCCGACGGACCGGTCGTCGCTGCCGTCGACTCACGCGCCGAGATCGGTCGCCGGCTCGCTCGCGCCGTGCCAGGTTCTGTGGGACATCCGCCCGCGGGTGCAGTGCGGGTCGTGGTCGTCGATGCAGGCGGGGTTCGCTGGTGAGCCTCGTCGGCGCGGTCAAGCGGGCGAACGCGAAGGGCAAGGCCGAGGAGTCGGTCGCGCTCCGGGCTTCGGTGTGCGTCGCGGTGCTGTCCGCGACGGGTGCCGCGCTCGCGCAGGGGGTTGGGGGGTTCCCGCTGCGCATGGCGGCGACCGTTGGCATCGCGTTCGGCTTCGCGTACTCGCACTGGGCGCGCCACCGGGAGGGCTACCTGCTCAAGGCCTTCCTGGCGGTCGGCGTGATCGCGGCGTTCCTGCACTTCCTGAGCGCCACCAGCGGCGTCGGCCCGGGGGCCATCAACGAGCTGCAGCTCCCGCTGGCAGAGCTGTTCCTGTGGGTCCAGGTGCTGCACTCGCTCGACGTTCCCGCACGTCGAGACCTCCTGTTCTCGCTGTTGTCGAGTCTGGTCCTGGTCGCCGTGGCGGGCGTGTTGTCCGTGTCGAGCGCGCTGGGTCCGTTCCTGCTCGTGTGGGCGGTGGCTGCGCTGGTCAGCCTCGTGCTCGCGCACCGCTCGGAGCTGGGAGACCGGCCGCAGCTCGAGGTTCCGCCAAGAGCTTCGGCCGCGCCCTCCCACACGCCGCACCGCGCTCGTGTCCGTTCGCTGCGCCCGATCTTCGGTCTGGTCGCGCTCGCGCTCGCGGTCGGGTTGGCGGTGTTCGGCGTGCTCCCCGCGGCGGGCGCAGGTCGCGCCATCGCCTTCCCGGCCCGGCTACCGAACAGCCTGCCGGTGCCGAACCAGGGTGGTCTCGCGAACCCGAGCCTCGGCGGCTCGGACCCGGCGTCGCCCGACGGCACCTCGTCGTCGACCGGCTCGGGGCGCTCGACGACCGGCTACTTCGGCTTCTCCGATCGGATGGACACCGGCAACCGCGGCCGACCCGACGACACGTTGGTGATGCGGGTGCGCGCGAACCGGCCGGACTTCTGGCGAGGCCAGTCGTTCGACACGTGGGACGGGCGCGTCTGGAAGCAGAGTGACCAGCGGATCCGGCCGGCCGGCGGCGAGCCGCCGATCGAGCTCGTCGGCGCTCCGGAAGACCGAGCGATCTTCGCCGACGGCCGTGACTTCGTGCAGACGATCTACGTCGAAGAGCAGGGGCCGAACCTGATCTTCTCCGCGTACGCGCCGAAGCGGCTCTACTTCTCCGACCGCCGTGTGTTCGAGATGACGGACGGCACCGTGCGCACCGCGGTCCATCTGCCGAAGGGCTCGGTGTACACCGTGGTGAGCCAGCGTCCGCCCGTCACCGAAGCCGACCTGCGCACGAGCGGTGAGGGCCGGTTCGGCGTCGACGACCCCAACCTCGTCGCGCGCTACACCCAGCTGCCTGACGACGTGCCGGCCCGGGTCAGCGACCTCGCCGAGCGGCTCGCGCTCGAGACGCCGAACCGGTACGACCTGGTGCGCAACATCGAGCGCTGGATGGCGGCGAACACGTCGTACACGCTCGACATCCCGCCGCTTCCGGCTGGCGCAGACGCCGTCGAGCAGTTCCTGTTCGTCGACAAGCAGGGGTTCTGCGAACAGATCGCCTCCGCGATGGTCGTGATGCTCCGGTCGCAGGGGATCCCCGCCCGTCTCACGGTCGGCTACGCGCCGGGTCAGCGGAACCCGTTCACCGGCATGTGGGAGGTACGCGCGCGAGACGCGCACGCGTGGACCGAGGTGTGGTTCCCGGGGGTCGGATGGCAGGCGTTCGATCCGACCGCGTCGGTGCCGCTCGCGGGAGATCCGTTTTCGTCGAACGCCGCGACCGGGCTCGTCTCGTACGTGAAGTCGCTGTTCCCCGACATCCCCGACGGTGTGCGTCCCGTGCTCACTGCGGTGCTCGTCGCGGCGGTGCCGCTCGGCGCGATCGCGTGGCTCGTGGTTTCGGCTGCGCAGCGTCGTCGTCGTGAGGCTGCACGTCCGTGGGCCGACGTCACGCTCGAACGGCTCGAACGGCTGGGGGCGAGGCAGGGTCGCTCGAGACGACCGTGGGAGACCCCCGGGGACTACGCCGAGGTGCTCGCGGCGTCGGTGCTGCCCGATCCTCGGGTGCGTACGATCGCGGCTCTCGTGGAGAACGACGCCTTCGCACCCGGCCCTCCTTCGGACGACGTCCGTGCCCGAGCGGACGAACTGCTTCGCGACGTCGAAGCGTCGGTCTCGTCGTCGTGAGCAGCGGCGACGTCATCGGCCGCGGCCGCGACTGCGAGATCCTCGACTACGGCGACGGGAAGGTGCTGCGACGCCCCTTCGTCGCACGGTCGCTCGCGGCGGAGGGGGAGGTGATGCAGTACGCCCACGAGCGCGGGTATCCCGTGCCGCGGTACTTCGGCGAGGCAGACGGAGGCATCGTCATCGAGCGGGTCGACGGCCCCACGATGCTCGACGCGATGATCCGCAAGCCCCTGCTGCGGGTGTGGGGACGCCAGCTCGCGGAACTCCACCGCCGGCTCCACGAGATCGAGGCCCCGCCGGGGCTCCGGCGGTTGACGCGGACGGGCGACCGGCTGCTGCACGTCGACCTGCATCCCGAGAACGTGATCCTCACGCAGACCGGTCCGGTCGTCATCGACTGGTCGAACGCGGGCGTCGGGGAAGCGGGGTTCGACGTCGCTCTGGCGTGGGTCCTGATGGCGACGTCGGAGATCCCTCAGCCGCAGCCGTTGAAGACGATCGCCGCCGGACTGCGGCGACTCTTCGTCCATCACTTCGTGGCAGCAGCAGGACGCGACGACGCGATGGCGCACCTCGGGGCTGCGGGGGAGTACCGCCGGGCGGATCCGAACGTCACGGCCGCCGAGCGCGACCGGGTCGACGACCTCGTGCGTCGTAGGCTGGGGACGTGAGCAACCTCCCCGAGCGCAGGTCGACCTCGCGCCGCTCCACGCTCTCGCTCCTCGACGACGGGCTCCTCGTCGTGGTCGCGGTCGTCGCCGCGCTGGTGGTGCTCAAGATCGTCGGCGCGATCGTCGCCACGGTCTGGTTCATGATCAAGGCGGCCGCCCTCACGGCCCTGATCTTCGTCGTGGTGCGGGCGATCAGAAGTCGAGCGCGCTGAGCTCGGGCACCCACGCCCGCGCCCGCTCGACCGCGGCCTTCCACCGGTCGCGGTCGCTCTTCCGCTTCGGCTCGACCACCGTCTTCGGCTTCCACGCTTCGGCGATCTCGTCCTCGTCGCTCCACACCCCTGTCGCGAGTCCTGCGAGGTAGGCCGCACCGAGGGTCGTCGCCTCGAGCACCGGACTGACCTCGACGGGGCGTTGCACGGCGTCGGCGAGCGCCTGTACGAAGACGTCATTGGCCGTCATCCCGCCGTCGACTCGGATGCTCTCGATCGTCGTCCCGCCGGCGTCGGCCTCCGCAGCCTCGACGAGGTCGGCGCCTCGGTGGGCGACGCCCTCGAGCACGGCGCGCACCAGCTCCGAGCGACCGGTCCCGCGCGTGAGGCCGACGAGCGTGCCGCGTGCGCCGAAGTCCCAATGAGGTGTGCCGAGGCCGAGCAGCGCGGGGACGTACCAGACGTCACCGGTGTCGGCGCACGCGGCAGCAACGGCGGCAGACTCCTCCGCGGTCGAGATCACGCCGAGATCGTCCCGCAGCCACTCGACGTTCGTCCCTGCCGAGAGCATGACCGCCTCGAGTCCCCACGTGACCCGGCCGTTGCGGCGCCAGGCGATGATCGGGAAGCACCCGCCGCCGCCCCTCGTCTCGAATCCCGGACGCTGATCGCCGACCGTGAGGTCGAGCATCCCGCCGGTGCCGAACGTGATCTTCGCCAACCCCGGTCGGACGCAGCCCTGTCCGACGAGCGACGCCTGCTGGTCTCCCGCGATGCCGGCGATCGGTGGCGCACCCTGGAGGACCGACGCGTGGCCCACCACGCCCGCCGAGTCGACGATCTGCGGCAGCACTGAGGCGGGGATGTTGAGGGCCGCGAGGATCTCCGGGTTCCAGTCGCTGGCGTCGTTGTGGAGGAGCGCGGTGACGCCGGCGTTCGTCGCGTCGGTGACGTGGACGTCGCCGCCGGACAGGAGCCACGCGACCCACGTGTCGACGGTGCCGAAGGCGAGGTTCCGGCTGCGGTCGGGATCCGCCATGTCGAGGAGGAACGCCAGCTTCGTCGCCGACGCGTTCGGCGCAACTCGGAAGCCCTGGCCCTGCAAGGTGAGGCACATCCCGACCGTTCGCAGGTCCTGCCAGCCGACGCCGGGACCGACCGGTACGCCGGTGTCGCGATCCCACACGATGGTCGACGCCCGCTGGTTCGCGATGCCGACGGCGGTCGGTTCGCCTCCGCTCTCGATCGCCGCACGCGCGACATCGAGCACCGCGTCGCCCATCGCCTGCGCGTCGAACTGGACGAAGCTCGGCATCGGCGTCTCGGGGAGCACCTCGCGGTGGTGGACGTGGCCGACGCTTCCGTCCGCCGCGACCATCGCGGCGCGCACGCCGCTGGTGCCTACGTCGATGACGAGTATCGGTCCGGTCACGGTTGTCTCACCTCAGGACTCGGGCGACGGCGGCCGGCGAGGTAGGCGCCGAGCACGCCGAGCGATATGGCGATCTGCCAGAACAGCACGCCGGTGACGAACGCCGCCAGCGTCATCGACCAGCCCGCTACCAGGTTGCGGACGATCCCGCCGAGGAGCGCGACGCCGAACGCCGCAGCCGCGGCGAGCGCACCATGCGCGAGGGGAGCGGTAGGTGCGCGCCGCGCGGCGACACCGCCGGCCAACGGGAACGCGAGCAAGAACGCGAGAGGCACGATGGTCCACAGCGGCGAGTCGTCGTCGTTCCCGAGCAGCGCCCGCACGATGGCGACCGGGGGCACGAGCACGGCGAGGCCGATGCCCGCCCCACGTACGACGACGCCCTTGTCGACGCCGGTCAGGGCCACGCGACGTCTGGTCCGAACGGTGAGGGCAACCCGAGCTTGCCCGGGTTGAGGATGCCGTTCGGGTCGAGCGCGCTCTTCACGGTGACGAGGGTGTCGAACGCGCTG
Organism: Acidimicrobiales bacterium; assembly: GCA_035540495.1. Taxonomy (GTDB): domain Bacteria; phylum Actinomycetota; class Acidimicrobiia; order Acidimicrobiales; family CADCTF01; genus DASVEG01. The sequence continues at coordinate 45,189 of DATLGL010000061.1, read as the reverse complement.
CCCCACGCGTCGCGCATGAACCTCGACCGGTTGATGCCGATGCCGTGGTGGTGGCTGATCGCGCAGCCGGCTTCCCGTGTCGCGTCGGTGAGCGCGGTCCAGACGTCGGCGTAAAAGCCGTCGGGATCGCCGTCGCGCTGACCCGCGAAGGTGAAGTAGAGGCACGCGCCGTCGGTGTACGCGTGCGACTGATGGGCCGAGCAGACCCACGCGCCGTCGACCGCCTTCACGTCCGCGACCGCTCGCTCGTAGAGGGCGCTGAGCGCGCTCCACCGTCCGGCGATCTCGCAGGTGTCGACGACGACGTCGCGGTTGATGGCGTCGGCGAGGCCGGACACCTCGTTGCGGTGGTGCAGCCAGCGGTCGACCAGCGCATCGTCGAGCCGCTCGGCGCCGTGGGCGCGGGCCTCGTCTTCGACGATCCTCATCACCGCGTCGACGATGACCTGTTCGGCTTCGTCGAGGACGATGAGCACGTTGCCGTTCTCGACGTCGAACGACCGGCGCGACTCCCTGTGGTCGTAGAGCCGGAGGACGGCGGGCGTCGCGCCCCGTCGCAGCACCTTGCGACACACCTCGAGCCCGTCGGCGAACGTCGAGAACGAGTAGGCCGCGCGGCCCTCGCCGGTGGGCAGCGGATGCACTCGCAGGGTCGCCGAGGTCACCACGCCCAGCGTGCCTTCGCTGCCGATGATCAGCTGCCCGAGGTCCGGCCCGACGGCCGCCCTCGGCGCGGTTCCGCCGGTCGTGATCGACGAGCCGTCGGCGAGAACGACGTCGAGGCCGACGACCATGTCCTCGATCTTCCCGTAGCGGGTCGAGTACTGACCGGCTGATCGGCACGCGACCCATCCGCCGACGGTCGACAGCGCGATCGACTGCGGCCAGTGGCCGAGCGTCAGGCCGTGGGTGCCGCGGAGCTCGTCCTCGAGATCGTCGCCCCAGGTTCCTGGAAGCACCTCCAGCAGCAGCGACTCGTCGTCGACCGATGTGATGCCGGCGAGACCGGTCATGTCGAGCACGACGCCGCCGTAGATCGGTACGGCCGCGCCGCAGACGCCGCTGCGTCCGGCCGCGGGCGTCACCGGCACGCGTGCCTCGTTGCAGAGGGCGAGCACCGCGCTCACCTCGTCGGCCGACGTCGGGCGCGCCACGGCTCCGGGTCTTGCGGGCACCTCGCCCTGGCGGGCCCACACCATCGTGAGCGGCCACCAGTCGCGCGAGGAGTCGGTGCGCGAGGCATCGTCGACGCGGACGTCGGCACAGGCGGAACGGAGCCGAGCGAGGAGTGCCTCGTCGATGTCCGAGGTGCCGAAACGGGCACGAACCGGACCATCGGGAAGGGGCATCGGGTTCACCGGCGCACGGTCGGGCACGGGGTGCGACACTACCGCTGCGGTCTCGCCCGGCGACCCGACTCGCGGTCTAGTGCTGAAGCGCTACAGCGCCACCGTCATCGTGTCGATGCGATCAGCGGGGTTCACGACGACGGAGGCCGAGGGTGTTCTGCGAACGGTGCGGGCGGCTGCTGAATCGAGCGACGGGGAAGTGCGTGTGCGACGGCGACCCGTCGCTCGCCGCGCCCGTGGCCGCGGCGTCGTCGTCCGCTGTGAACTCGACCGTTCTGCTCGCACCTGCTGCGCCTCCGGCCACCGAGAAGGAGCTCGCTGACGCCGCGGTCGCCGCCCGTCAGGTTCGCCAACTCGACGGACGTCCACCGGAGTCACGCGCCGGCGAGGCGCCCGCCGCGTACGTGGCAACCGGTCGCGTCCGCTGCGTGCTCGGGGGTCTCCGCGCGGGCCGTGCGCGAGTCGACCTCCGGATCCACGACGACGCGCTCGTCGTCGTCCGTGCGAACGGTGACGAGGCGGTCGTGCCGGTGTCGCAGGTCGTGGCGGTGACACTGTCGCCCACGCCACGGGGCGGGACGGTCCACATCGGCGCCGGGCGAGTCGGGAACCACACGCTGCGGTTCTCGAAGCGGGCCCACAGCGTCACCGACGTCGCGGGGCAGCTGCAGGCAGTCGCCACGCGGCGCTTCTCGTTGGTGCCGATGGCGCGAGGCGCAGAGGTGGCGCACCGCGCCGTGAAGGTGGCCGCCGCGCTCGTCGTCGTCGCCATGGTCGGAGTCGGTGTCAAGGCGTTGGTGTTCCCGTCCCCGAAGACAGGCGACGACCTTCCGGCAGTCGCAAGGGAGTCGCTGCGCGAAGCCTGCCCGTCGTGGCGAGTGGCGCCGATGCACGGGCCTGCGCTCGCAGCCGCGGCAGCGCCGCTGCGCGCGGCGTTCGAGCGTGCCGCCACCGCTTCCGAGTTCGCGTCGCTGGGGGCCGACATCGCCCTGGTGATCGACTTCGGGCCGAAGGCCGGCTCACCGACCGTCCCGCTCTCGGAGGCGGCCGCGTTCAGCGGTGCGGTCGACCGCATCGACGCGGCCTGCGCTCGCGCCGGCGCCTGACGTCCGGCCGGCTCAGCCGGCGATCGAAGCGGTGCGGGGAAGACCGGCTGAGGTGCGTTCGTGCTCGGCGATCTCCCGCACGCGAGCGGCCTGGCGAGCGATCTCGTCGGCATCCCAGCCGAGGTCGGCGGCCACCAGCTGGGCGACCGCCTCCGCGCCCTCGGCTGCTGCGTCGCGGCCCAGCAGGATCGAACGCGTTCGCCGGGCGAGGATGTCTTCCAGCGTGTGAGCCATCTCGTAGCGGGCCGCGAACACGGCTTCGGCCTTCAGGTACGGCAGTCCCGGGAGCAGCGGATCGCCGAGGGATGGGGCGGCCTCGATCAGGGCGCGGACCGTGCGGGCCTCGCTGCCGAACCGGGAGACGAGGTGCGGGTCGGTCGACTCGAGATCGCCATAGCCGTCAGCGCCGCGCAGGCGGAGGCTGCGGGTGTGGCTCTTCGGGAGCTTCCGCCCGAGGATCTCGGCGCAGGCCTCGACCGTGTCCTCGCCCATCTTGCGGTAGGTCGTGAGCTTGCCGCCGGTGATGGTGACGAGGTCCTGGTCGGACACCCGCACCGAGTGACGCCGTGACAGGTCGGCGGTGCGGACGTTGTCGCTCGCCTTCACCAGTGGGCGCAAGCCGGCCCACGATCCGGTCACGTCCTCTGGGCGGAGCTTCTCGGTGACCCACGTGTTGATGGCGCCGAGCACGTACGCGACGTCTTCAGGGCTCACCTGCGGGTCGTCGATCGAACCGTGGTAGTCGGTGTCGGTCGTGCCGATGTAGGTGAACTCTCCCCACGGCACGACGAAGATCGACCGGCGGTCGTGCGGAACAGGGACGACGGCGGCGATGTCGCAGGGCAGCTTCGACCGAGGGACCGTCAGGTGGACGCCCTTGGCGGGGCGCAGCGAGTCGGGATGCTGGCCCTCGTCGAGCGTCCGAACCTCGTCGACCCAGACGCCGGTGGCGTTCACGACCGCCTTCGCCTTGATCTCGGTTCCGTCGGCGAGACGGGCGCCGGCGACCTTTCCGTTCGCGTCGTGCAGGAGGCTGTCGACCTTGGCGTAGTTCGCCGCGACGGCGCCGTGGTCGAGCACCGCGGTGCGGACGATCGTGAGCGTCAGGCGCGCGTCGTCGGCTTGCGCGTCCCAGTAGAGGAACGCAGCCGCGAGCAGGTCGGTCTTCAGCGTCGGCATGTGCGCGAGCGCCTCGTCGTGCGACAGGCGCTTGTGGCGCTTCCCGATGCGGACGCCGCCGGTGATGTCGTACAGCCACAGCGCGGTGCGGTACGCCTTGGCGACGGTCTTGTTGACCGTGCCGCCCTTGCCGAACAGCGGGATGAGGAAGGGGAGCGGCTTGACGAGATGCGGGGCGTTCTCGAGCAGCCGCTGGCGCTCGTAGAGGTTCTCGTAGACCAGCCGGTACTCCTTCTGCTGGAGGTACCGGAGCCCGCCATGGACGAGCTTCGACGACTTCGACGAGGTGCCGTGGGCCCAGTCGTTCGCCTCGACGATCGCGGTCTTCAGTCCGCGTGAGGCGGCCTCGAGGGCGACCCCGGCACCGGTGACGCCGCCGCCGATGACGAGGAGGTCGAACTGCTCGCGCCCGAGCCGTTCGAGGGCGGCGCTGCGGGCGAAGGGCGTGGGGTTCGCGCTCAGGAGTGGGTGCTCAGTGCTTCGGGCCACGGTCGACGTCGAGGAACGGTTCCTTCGCCTCGGCCGGAGCAGTGGTGTCGTCGGCGATCTGCGGCTCTTGCGAGCGGCCTGGCACGTCGGGCTGCGGAGCCTCGGTGACAGGTGCGTGGCCGCCGTCGCGCTTGTCGGCCCGGAGCGATGCCGTGATGGCGACGGTCAGGACGACGGCGATGACGGTGAGCGACGCCCACACCGGGAAGTGGTACACGTCGGCCAGCAGCATCTTCACCCCGACGAAGGCCAGGATCACGCCGAGACCGACGTTGAGGTAGCGGAACTTGCCGGCCATGCCGGCGAGCAGGAAGTACAGCGAGCGGAGGCCGAGGATCGCGAACGCGTTGGACGCGAAGACGATGAACGGCTCGCGGCTGATGGCGAGGATCGCGGGCACGGAGTCGACGGCGAAGATCACGTCGGTGGCCTCGACCAGCACGAGGACCGTGAACAGCGGCGTGGCGACGCGCTTGCCGTTCTCCTTCGTGAAGAGCGCTTGGCCGTGGTACTCGTTCGTCGTCGGCATGACGCGCTTGACGATGCGAAGCGCGATGTTCTTCTCCGGGTGGACCTCCGCCTCGGAGTGCCTCGCGATCTTCACGGCGGTGTAGATGAGGAAGGCGCCGAAGACGTAGAGGATCCAGTCGAACGCCTCGATCAGGGCGACGCCGGCGAAGATGAACACCGCACGCATGACCAGGGCGCCGAAGACGCCCCAGAAGAGCACCCGGAACTGGTACTGCGCGGGCACCGCGAAGTACGAGAACAGCACCGCCCACACGAAGACGTTGTCGACCGAGAGGCTCTTCTCGATCAGGTAGCCGGCGAAGTACTCGCCTGCGGCGGGCCCCCCGTGCCAGACCGCCATCACGGCGATGAAGGCGAGGCCGATCGCGACCCAGATCGAGCTCTCGATCGCCGCTTCCTTGAAGGAGATCACGTGCGGCTTCCGGTGCACGACGAGCAGGTCGAACAGCAGCATCACGGTGATGGCTGCGATCAGCGCCGCCCATCCCCACATCGGTACGTCGATCGATGCGAACTTCGCGCCCGACTTCTCAGCGGCGGCGAGTATTCCTGACGTCACGCAGCGTTCTCCTGGGTTCCGAACACGGACATCGGGCCCGTCCTGAACCGGGCGGATAGTAGTCCTGCTGGTTCCTTACCCCCATTCGCTGAGGGAGCAGCCGGGTCGGGCCCTAGGGTGGTCGCGATGCGTGGCGCGGTGGGGGTGCGGCCGGTCGAGGCGGGGGATCTCGCCGACCTCACGCGCATGATGGCGAGGGCGTTCTCGGAGGATCCGTGCTTCGAGTGGGTCTTCCGAGGCCCCGATCGGCGCCTCGGCGATCTTGAGCTGCTCTTCCGGGTCGCGGTGGCGGTGCACGTCCCGCGCGGGATCTCCGTCGTGACCGACGATCGCGCGGCGGCTGCGCTGTGGGCGCCGCCTGACGCGCCGGAACCCGACGAGTCGGTGATGGGACCGTTCGGCGTCGAGATGGCACACACCTACGAGCCGGGCGACCTCGCTCGCCTCGGTCAGTTCTTCGGGCTGACGGCGCAGCATCATCCCAAGGAGCCCCACTACTACCTCGGTGTGCTCGCGGCCGACCTCGGCCGGCAGGGTCAGGGGCTTGGCTCCGCGTGCCTCTCGACGGTGCTCCAGCGCGTCGACGCCGACCGGATGCCGGCGTACCTCGAGTCGTCGAACGAGAAGAACGTGCCGCTCTACGAGCGTCACGGCTTCCGCGTCGTCGAGCAGGCGGACCTGCCGGACGGGGGACCGCCCGTCTTCTTCATGTGGAGAGACGCTGTTAGTTGACAAACGTTGTCGATTAGTGGCCGAGATCGTGTAGGTTGGTCGTCGTGAAGTCGCCTGCCGAGCTGACCGAGCTGTTCCGGTCGAGGGGGCTGAAGATGACCCCGCAGCGGCAGTGCATCTTCCGCATCCTGCATGGCAACGAGGTGCATCCGACGGCGGAAGCGGTCTACGCCGCTGCGGCCAAGGAGATGCCGACGATCTCGCTGAAGACCGTCTACCAGACGCTCAACGACCTCGCCTCGATGGGTGAGATCCAGCAACTCGACCTCGGCACGGGATCAACGCGGTTCGATCCCAACACCGACGGGCACCACCACGTCGTCTGCAACCGGTGCGGCAAGGTGCGCGACCTGTACGTGAACCCGCGGGTTCGGGTGCCGGCCGACCAGCTCGACGGCTTCACCATCGACTCGACAGAGGTCGTGCTTCGCGGCCTGTGCGACGAGTGTTCCCCCAGTCCGACCCGATCCACAGGAGACGTGCATGCCTGATCTCAAGGGCACCAAGACCCACGAGAACCTCAAGGAGGCGTTCGCCGGCGAGAGCCAGGCCAACCGCCGCTACCTCTACTTCGCCCAGAAGGCCGATGTCGAGGGCTACCCCGACATCGCCGCCCTCTTCCGCTCGGTCGCCGAGGGCGAGACCGGCCACGCGTTCGGCCACTTCGACTTCCTCGCCGAGGCCGGCGACCCCGTCACCGGCGTTGCCGTCGGCCCGACGGAGGACAACCTGAAGTCGTCGATCGAGGGCGAGACCTACGAGTACACCGAGATGTACCCGGGTTTCGCTCGCACCGCACGCGAGGAGGGCTTCGACCAGATCGCCGACTGGCTCGAGACGCTCGCCCGGGCCGAGAAGAGCCACGCCGGTCGCTTCACCCAGGGCCTCGAGGGCCTCAAGGCGAACGCGTAGCTCGTATCCGTCGTACCCGCCGTTCTGGGCACGCTTTCGCCGGTACTCCGGCGTGAGCGTGCCCAGTTCTCTTTGGAGCAGAAGCCATGACAACCCCCCGCAAGCTCAGCCTCGACGACATCCTCGACCTCCGCGCCTACGAGCGCGAACGGGCGGCACTTCGCGACCGCGTCGTCGAGCTCAAGAAGAAGCGTCGCGTCGGCATCGGGCCGATCGTGACCGTCACGTTCGAGAACCGCGAGACGATCCGCCACCAGATCCAGGAGATGGCGCGCGCCGAGAAGATCATCACCGACGAGGGCATCCAGCACGAGGTCGACACGTACAACGCGCTCATCCCCGACCCCGGTCAGCTGTGCGCGACCCTCTTCATCGAGCTGACGTCGAAGGAGCAGCTGATGGAGTGGCTCCCGAAGCTCGTCGGCATCGAGCGCTCCGTCGAGCTCGTGATCGGCGAGGGCCCTGGGTCGATCGTCGTGCCGTGCATCCCGGAGGAGGCGCACGAGGAGCAGCTGACGCGCCCGGACATCACCGCGTCCGTCCACTACATCCGCTGGGAGCTGACACCGGAGCAGATCGATGCGCTGGAGAAGGCCGCCTCGGTGGTCCTCGCGGTGAATCACGATCACTACATCGAGGGCGCCACGCTGTCGGCGGAGACGCGGGCAGAACTGCTCTCTGACCTGCGGGGATAGGGCGCTCGCCACCGGCGTTTCTTTCTGGACTTCCAGAAGAAACGTAGGCAATACTCCTCGTCCGTCGGCTTCTGCTGCCGATGTTTGCCTGTCATGTCGCCAGGGTCCTGTCGGGGGGCTAGGGCCGATGGCGACGCAGGGTGTTGAGCTTTCGAGAACGCAGTGAGGATGTGGTCCCCCTGACCAATCAGGCGTGGCGGCAGCACGCCGCCTGCAAGGGCGTCGAGCCCGACGTCTTCTATCCCGTCTCCGACGAGGAGGCCGAGATCGCCAAGGCGATCTGCACCGTGTGCTCGGTCCGCCAGACCTGCTTGGAGTACGCGCTCACGAACCGCGAGCGTGAGGGCGTCTGGGGAGGCGCGACCGAGAAGGAGCGCCGCCGGATCGTCCGCCAGCGTCGCCGGAGCGCGTAGCTCAACGGCGGCTTCCGCGAGCGGCTCGCCGCAGGATGATGGCTCGTGGCGCCAGGCGAAGTGCCCCGAGCATCACTCGAGACATGGCGAACGCGTGCGCTGTCACGGGCCAGCGCCCGGACACAGCCCGCAGGATTACGTCTCGGGCGTACGTGGCAGCCACCTCTCGCAGGAACGAGAGCCAGGCACGTCTCGCGACCGGGGCCGGTGCGACCTTCGTGAGCATGACGAGCCGGTTTCGCGCCGATAGATGCCGCACGAGCGACCCCATCGAGCGGGCGGAGGCTGAGTGCTCGTGCTCAACCAGCGACGTCGGGATGTAGCGGTAGCGCCACCCCCGGTTTCTCCCACGCCAACTGAGGTCCGCGTCCTCGTAGTACAGGAAGAACGGCTCGTCGAATCTCCCGACGTCGTCGATGTACGTCCTCCGGAGGACGACCGCCGCGCCCGACCATGCTTCGACATCCTCCTCGCGGTCGTACTGCCCGATGTCGACCTCGAGGAACCCACGATCTGCGAGCGAAAAGTCTTCGAGCACAACCGCTCCAGCGTTGTTGATCACGCGAGAACCCGGCCCAGTTGGTTCGAGCGTCACGCGTTCATACGCGCCGACGTTGACTTGAGCCGTCACCGCTCCGGACTCGATGGTGACGGTGCGCGTCGCTCCACCAGGTATCGCGAGCTCAATGGTGATCGGAGCGACGTGTCTCGTGGGCACGAGCATCGTCGCCCGATCCATCGTCCAGCGATAGTGGTGCAGCCCGGTCCTACTGCTCTCGGGTGCCCAGAAGCCGGCGGCCCACTCGACCTCGGCCGTGACATCCTGATCGCCAACGCAGACCTGTCCGACCTGTACACCGAGGAGACGCGGGTCAACCTCGACCCGTGTGCCCTTCGTCGACAAGACCAGCTCGTGGTAGAAGCCTCGGAGCAACACCTTTGGTGCGGCCGCCCCGAGCGTCGGGTCACCTTCGAGCGCGTTCACTAGCGGGTCGAGCCACCCAGGCTCAGCTACCGCGTCGTTGTTGATCAGCGCGACGTAGTCGACGTCGGGTAGTCGCTCGAAGCCGCGGTTGCAGCCGCCTCCGAACCCGAGGTTCCTACCCGTCTCGACGACGTCGACCCCCGGGAACTCGCGGCGTACACGAGCAACCACGCGGTCGTTCGATCCGTTGTCGACCAGCACGATGCGCGTGCACTCTCGTGGATAGGTCAGGCGGTGCAGGCTTTCGAGGCACCGGATCGTGAGGTCGCCGCCGTTGTAGTTCACGACGACGATGCCGACGAGCGGGCGTTCGTCCACGGGCGGCCGACCTTAGTTGTCAGACATCGCGCCAACTACTTTCGGGCCATGGATTTCGACCTCTCCGACGAGCTCGCCGAGCTCCAGGCCACCTGCCGCCGCATCGCTCAGGACAAGGTGAAGCCGCGGGCCCGCGAGATCGACGAGACGGGGGAGTACCCGCAGGACCTCTTCGAGGTGTTCCGCGACGCCGGCCTCCTCGCCTTGTGCATCCCAGAGGCGTACGGCGGCGCCGGCGCAGGCATCCTCGGGCTGACGATCGCCATCGAAGAGGTCGCCAAGTACTCGAACACCGCAGCGTTGATGCTGCTCCTCACCCGCCTTCCCACAGGCCCGGTGATGATCGCCGGCAACGAGGAGCAGAAGCAGAAGTACCTCCCTGGCATCGCCGACGGCAGCCAGCGCAGCGCATTCGGCCTCTCGGAGCCCCAGGCGGGTAGCGACGTGATGGGCATGCGAACCAAGGCCACGCCCGACGGCGACGGCGGCTGGATCCTCAACGGCACGAAGTGCTGGATGTCCGGCGTGGTTCAGGCTGACTGGTACACGGTCTTCGCGAAGACCTCCGACGATGTCACCGAGCGGAAGCACGACAGCGTCACGGCGTTCATCGTCGAGCGGTCGTGGGACGGGGTCGAGGTCGGCAATGTCGACCGAAAGATGGGCGTGAAGGGCGTCGACACGGGCGAACTGCTTCTCACCGACGTACGCGTACCCGCGGAGAACGTGATCGGTGAGGTCGGCGGTTTCCGCCTGGCAATGCTCGGCCTCAACTCGATGCGACCGATCGTCGCCGCCCGCGGCATCGGCCTGGCCGAGGGCGCGCTCATGTACGCGACCGAGTACGTGCAGCAGCGCGAGGCGTTCCGCCAGACCATTGCCGACTTCCAAGGCATCCAGTGGGAGATCGCGAAGATCGCCACGGAGATCGAGGCGGCGCGCCTGCTCACGTATCGCGCAGCGTGGCTCGCCGACCAGGGGAAGTTCTCCAAGGAATGGGTGCCTTACCTCTCGATGTCGAAGTACTACGCGACCGAGCTGGCAGTGAAGGCGTCGAATGTCGCTCTGCAGCTCCTCGGTGCGGCCGGCTACATGAAGGACCACCTGACCGAGCTGTACTACCGCGACGCGAAGCAGCTGACGATCGTCGAGGGCACGAGCCAGGTGCAGCTCGGGCTCATCGGGCGCGGTGTCCTCGACCGCTCGATCTGGTGGGACTGAGCGGCTGGCGATGCCTGACGTGACCCTCGCCGAGCTCGGCGGTTGGCCGTTCGTGCTCGGCCGGCTGATGCGCGGCGAGGACCTCACCAGCACGCAGGCCGCAGCGGCGCTCGGCGAGATCCTGGACGGGAACGCAACCGACGCCCAGATCGCGGCGTTCGCCGTGGGGCTCCGGATCAAGGGCGAATCTGTCGAGGAGATCGCCGCGCTCGTGCGGACGATGGTCGCCTATGCCGAGCCCGTGAACGCGGGCGATGTGGTCGACACATGCGGGACAGGCGGCGACAGGAGCCACTCGATCAACGTGTCGACGCTCGCTGCCTTCGCCGTGGCCGGAGCAGGGGCGAAGGTGTGCAAGCACGGCAACCGTGCAGCGTCCTCGGCTGCGGGATCGGCCGACGTCCTCGAAGCGCTGGGCGTCACCATCGATCTCGACGCCCGCGGCGTCGAGCGATGCATCGCGGAAGCGGGGATGGGCTTCTGCTTCGCGCCCAAGTTCCACCCCGCAAGCCGCCACGCAGTGCCGGCGCGGCGGGAGCTCGGGGTTCCTACGGTCTTCAACTTCCTCGGGCCACTCGCCAACCCGGGCCGCCCGCGTCGCCAGCTGGTCGGTGTCAGCGACCCGGCGATGGCGGAGAAGGTGCTGGGCGTCCTCGAGGCAAACGACGTCGAGCACGCGATGGTGGTGTACGGCCACGACGGTCTCGACGAGCTCACCACGACGACCACCTCGACCGTGCTCGAGCTCCTCAACGGGGAGGTCCGCACCTTCGTCGTCGACCCCGCGACCCTCGGCCTCCGCACCGTCGACGGCGAGGCGCTGCGCGGCGGTGACCCTGCGACCAACGCAGAGATCGCCCGCCGCGTGCTCAGCGGCGAGGCGGGGCCGCATCGAGACGTCGTGGTGTTGAACGCGGCTGCGGGCATGGTCGTCGCGGGTCTGGCAGCGGGCTTGGAGGAAGGCGTCGCGCGAGCGCAGGCATCGATCGACGAGGGCAAGGCTGCTGGCGTTCTCGACCGCCTGGTAGCGGTGTCGGGAGCCCACCGAACGAGCGCGGAGCGATGACGGTTCCGCCATGGGCTCCAGGGGTACATCGCGGACATGCTTCGCAATCGACTCGCAGCAGCGGCGTTCCTCGCAGCTCTCGCCCTTCCTCTCGGCGCGTGCGGTGGTGGTAGCGGCGGTAGCCCCGACGGCGGGTTCCAGCGTGAAGACCCGACCCTGAACGAGGAAGGCGACCTCGACACGGGGAACAGCGGTCAGAGCAACCAGACGACCGACAACGGCAGCGGCACGGGCGCCGGACGAGGTGACGGATGACCTCGAACGACCCCTACCGCAAGCACGACGACAAGGCAGAGGATCCGGGCCATCACGCAGGCGGCGCAGGCGCGCCTGGCGCGAGCGGTCCGGGTGAACCTGGCTACGACGGCGAAGCCACGATCGGCGACGACGGCGGCGCGACCGGCACCGAGTCAGCCGGCGCCGACACGACGCGTGAGCAGGATCACCAGATGGCTGCGGTCGCCGACCGGGCCATCCGCAAGAACATCGACGACTGAGGTATCACGGTCAGTCGGCCCCGAGGTCCCACAGCGCGGCGAGATCGCGCTCGCTGTAGGCCTTGTACGCGACCATCGTCCTCGTCGCGACGATGCCGGGCAGTGCAGCGATTCGTCGCGTCACCACCTCCGCCAGATCGTCGTGCCGTCTGACGCGGACGATGGCGATGATGTCGCAGTCTCCCGCGACGGAGTAGACCTCCGCGACGCCTTCGACGTCCGCGAGCTCTGATGCGAGGTCGGCGACGCGAGCGGGTTCGGCGTCGATCAGGACGAAGGCAGCGAGCACGCTCTCGACGCTACGCGGTGCCGGTGAGGCGGCGTGCCTTCGCTCCGACGCGCGAGTACTTCACGATGCAGACCAGCGCGCGTACGCCGTCCTTCCATCCGATCTTCTTGCCCTCGGCGTACGTCCGGCCTGAGTACGAGACGCCGACCTCGTACACCCGCCAGCCGCCGGCCGCGATCTTCGCCGTCATCTCCGGCTCAACGCCGAAGCGGTCTTCCTCGATCGTGAACGAGTCGAGGACCTCGCGGCGGAAGACCTTGTAACAGGTCTCCATGTCGGTGAGGTTGAGGTCGGTGAACATGTTCGACAGCAATGTCAGGAGTTTGTTGCCGACGGAGTGCCAGAAGTAGAGGACTCGGTGAGGGCGCCCGGCGAGGAAGCGCGACCCGAAGACCACGTCGGCGCGGCCGTCGAGCAGGGGCTCGAGGAGGTCGCCGTACTCGCCCGGGTCGTACTCGAGATCCGCGTCCTGGATGATCACGTACTCAGACGTCGCCTCGCGGAACCCGCGCCGCAGCGCAGCGCCCTTCCCCTGGTTCGGTTGCTGTGTGAAGACCCGCACGCGACCGTCGCTCTGCTCGACCCCCCGCGCAAGTTCGAGTGTCGCGTCACGGCTCGCATCGTCCACGACGACGACCTCGGCGACGTACGGCGACGCCAGCACCTTGTCGAGGACCGTCTTGATCGTCGCCTCCTCGTTGTAACAAGGCATGACGACCGACAGGCAGGGTCTCACCGCATCCACAGCGCGTAGAGGCTACGCAGCCGCGCGGCTCACGTGCGACCTCGACGCCCGGCGCGGCTCGAACCGCGGCAGACGGGCGACGGGCCACGAGAGATCGCCGTCGCACGACACGAGCCGGATGCGAGCCATGTTCCGCTCGACCCAGGAGGCGACGGTGAGGACCTCGGCAGCGGCCTCCTTCGAGAGCAGCGCTTCCTGCGGCGGCCACAGGCCCAGCTCGGCCGGAGGTGGCGGGCTCCCGCACGGCCATGTCGACACGAGCCGTCCGCGTTCGATCAACGCGCCGCCGCCGCCATCGATCTCGATCTCGATCCTGTCGGCTCGCTGCAGCGCGTCGAGCCTGCGCTGCCGCTCGACGGCACGTACGAACGCGCTGGCGCGATCGCGGGCCGACGCTGCCTCCTCGAACCGTCCTGCGGCGGCCAGCGCGTGCATCCGCCGGTGGAGCGGCTCGAGCACGATCGAAGGTGTGGTGGTCATGGCAGCGACGGCTTGGTCGACGATCTCGCCGTATGCCGCCTCGCCGATCGCGCCCGAGCAGGGACACGATGCGACACGCAGCTGCGCGGGCGCGCACGGCGCCTCGCGCGTCGGTGCCGCGCCGGCCCTGGCGGTGCATCGGCGGAGGGGAAGCGCGCTCTCGATGGCCTCGATCACCGACCGCGCGATGCGATTCGACGGGAGCGGGCCGAGATAGACGCAGCCGTCGTTCGACCGGCGAACCCGAGCGATCGCGAGGCGGGGGAACCGCTCGTTCGTCGTGAGCTTCACGTAGACGCTGCTTGCCGGGTTCTTGTCCTTCCGGTTGAACCGCGGGCGCAGCTCCTGGATCATCCGAACCTCGAGGACCTCAGCGTGGAGCTCGTTTGCGCACACGACGTGATCGAGTGACTGCGCCTCCCGCAGCAGCGAGCCGATCTTCCGGCGGTCGTCGCCTGCGAAGTACGACCGCACCCGTCGCCGGAGGTCGACGGCCTTGCCGACGTAGAGCGGCCGCCCGGAGATGTCGCGGAACACGTACACGCCCGCGGCGCGCGGCAGCGACGCGACCCACCGGAGCTTCGCGGCCTGCGGATGCGCAGCCGTCGTGGGCAGCGCGAGGAGGTCGTCGAGGGCAATGATGCCGAGCGTGCCGACGCGCTCGAGGAGCGCGTGCAGCACTTCCGCCGTCGCCTTGGCGTCGTCGAGCGCTCGGTGGCACGGATCGGTCGACGTCCGGAAGTAGCGCGCGAGCGTCGACAACGTGCAGTTCGGGACCTCGTCGCGAACGAGGCGCCGGGCGAGGCCACACGTGTCGACGACCTTGTTCGTGAGGCGCCGGTAACCGAGGCGGGCCAGGTTCGCCTGGAGGAAACCCATGTCGAAGCGGACGTTGTGCCCGACGATCACCGCGTCGGCGAGGAACTCGAGGAACGCCGGCAGGACCGCCTCGATCTTCGGTGCGGGCGTGACCATCGCCTGGGTGATCCCGGTGAGGTAGACGATCTCGGGTGGGATCGGAGCACTGGGGTTCACGAGGGTCTGGAAGGTGCCGAGGCACTCCCCGCCACGGAACTTCACCGCTCCGATCTCCGTGATCGCGTTGGTCGTCGGCGAGCCACCGGTCGTCTCGAGGTCGAGGACGACGAACGTGACGTCGACGAGGGGGGTGCCGAGGTCGTCGAACGTGCGCTGCACAGCTGCGGACTGTAGCGAACACACGTTCGCTTGCGCGTCGACGCAACGCTAAGGATCTGCCGCCTGCGAGATGTCCCAGACCTGGGTCGTGCCGTCTTCGGCGAGGAGCCGCACCCCAGGCCATGCCGCCAGGTGGTGCGACACGTCGACCCACGGCGTGTCGGCGAGCAAGGACGTCTCCACGATCACGGTGTCGACACGGAGTCGCCCCAACAGCGCCATCGACGACTCCGACGGGAAGATCTGGAGGCCCTTCGTGATGTCGACGTAGGCCTGGGGCAGGAACGCTGCGTAGCCGTTCACCATCGGCCGGTAGTTCGCGGTCGACAGCCAGAGGATCTGAGCTTCCCGGACCACGGATGGGAACTCGACGATCTCGCCGTTGATCCATTCCGTCGTCGGCAGAACGAGCACGGTGCGGTCGGTTCCGCGCAGCGCGCGGTGCGCCTCGGTTAGCTCGGGAGCCCGCGACGGCTGGACGGCGTTCGGCCACGCCTCGACGATCAGCAGCAGTGCACTGAGCGCGACGAATGCGTGGAGAAAACGTCCGCGCAAGCGGCCGAGCACGAGCGCCGTCGCGAGCGCGAGCGCGAACGTCACGAGGACGCCGAACCGTGCCGGCACCCGTCCGAGCCCGACGCCCACCTTGTCGAAGAGCGCGAACGGCAGTGGGAACCCGTCGTCGGCGCCGCCCCACTTCGGCCCGAGGCTCAGGGCGAACCCCAGGAGGGCGATGAGCCCGCACAGCAGCAGGGGAGCGGTCATCGCGCTGGCGCCGTTGTGCAACGGCGCGGAGTGGGAGCGTCGAGACGCTACGCCGGCCGCCGCGACGACGACGGCGGCGACGGTTGCGAGCGCCAGGTAGGCACCCGGGAAGAGCGTCTTCTCATGACCGGAGCGAGCAGGCTCGAACCGCTCGGCGAGCGCGGCGTACGCGCTGCGCGTCAGCCCACCGCCCCGGTGCGGGAACAGGTACGCGCTTGGGGTTGCCGAGTTGTCGAGCACCTCGATCTCCGGATGGGAGTAGTTCGGGTGGTCCTCCACTGCGGCGCGGTATGCGACGACGACGGGGGCGGCCAGGAGCAGCCCCGCGACGCACGCGCCCGCAGCGACAGCGACGACACGAATGGCCGCCGCATCGCGTCGCACCACGAGCCACCAGACTCCTGCGGTCGCGACCACCAGCAGCGTCATCGCACCGCCCGTCATCGACGTCCACCACTGTGCGCCGACGATCGCCGCGAGCACGCCAGCGCCGCGGAACGTCGGGTTCCTCACCAGCCGAAGGAAGGCGAGCAGCGCGAATGGGAGGAAGTGGATCGCCAGCACGTGCACGTGGGCGATCGACGCGACTCGGTAGGGCGCCACCGCGAACGCCAATCCGGCGAGCGTTGCGACCCCACCGTGCGCGCCGAGCGCCATGGCCAACCGCCGTACGCCGAACGATCCGATGGCGATGGAGAGCAGGATCGCGACGTTCGTCGACAGGATGGCGTTGCCCGTCAGACGCGTGAGCGGGGCCATGGGGATCGCGAGTCCGAGCAGGTTTTCCGAGAAGACGAGGGTGTTCTCCAGCGGGAAGAACATGTTCGAGTCGAAGAGCGCGAGCGGTTGCGCCGTGATCGCGTGGCCGCCCCAGCCGATCATCCACGCGTATTCGAGGGGGTCGCCGAGGTCACCGGCGACGTACGTCGCGATGTTCGACGTCAGCGGCCATGTGACCACTACCGCCCAGCCGACGAAGAGCAGGAACATTGCTGCCTCGATGGCGAACGCGCGTCGTCGTCCGGTCGACACGGGGTGGGGACCCTACCGTCTTTGCCCGTTCGTTCCGCGGCAGGCAAATCTCTCGGTCGTGAACCGCGCTGGGTCCCGCCTCCTGCCGCACCTGGGACTCCCCGCGGCTCGTGATCTGGGGCGGATCGGGGTGCTGTACCTCGTCTCCCGGCTCGCCGTCCTCGCTGCGTTCGGCGTGGCGATGATCGTCCGGCAGGGGATCACCTTTCGGGAGTTGGTGGCGCCGTGGGACGTGGGGTGGTACCTCCACATCGCCACGAACGGCTACCCGTCCGACATCCCGATGCAGGACGGCCGGGTGGCGCAGAACGCAACGGCCTTCTTCCCGCTGTTCCCCGTGCTCGTGCGGTGGGTGGATCGTCTCACGCCCCTCGATGGGCTGCAGTCGGCCGTGGCGATCGCTGTGGTCGGGGGGTTCGTCTCGGTCGTCCTGCTCTGGATGCTCGTGCGTGAGGTCGTCGACGCCGAGACAGCGGATCGCAGCGCGGCGCTGTTCGGTTTCTTCCCCGCGTCGTTCGTGTTCCTGATCGGGTACTCGGAAGCCGTCATGCTCCCGTTCGCGATCGGGTGCCTGATCGCGCTGAGGCGCCGCGCGTGGGTCTCCGCTGGCCTCATGGCTGGGATCGCGACGTTCGCTCGCCCCAACGCCGTCGCGCTGTGTCTCGCCTGCGCATGGGCTGCGTTCGGGGCCATGCGTACGCGTCGTGACTGGAAGGCCCTCCTCGCCCCGCTCCTGTCGCCCGCAGGCCTCGTCGTGTTCACCGCGTTCCTGTGGGCGCGCACGGGTGACCCGCTCGTGTCGCTGAACACGCAGCGGGACGGGTGGGGCCAGCGCCTCGACTTCGGCGCGAAGACGATCGAGTCGTCTCTGTCGGTCCTCGACCGCCCGATCGACGTGAACGTCGTCGTGTCGACGCTCTCGGTGTTGTTCGTGATCGCAGGGCTCGTGCTGATGATCCGGTGGAGGCCACCCGCCGAGATCGTGATCTACACGCTCGTCGTGATCGCGCCGGTGCTGATGTCGTCGACGATCTCGTCACGTCCTCGCTTCGCGCTAACTGCGTTCCCGCTGCTGGTCGCCTACGCGAGAGCGGCTCGTGAGACGTGGTGGTCGGCGGTGCTCGGTGCGTCGGGAGTGTTGCTGGGCGCGCTGACGCTCCTCACGATCACAACGATGGCTGCGACGCCGTGAGCTTGCGGCGGGGCTGGATCCCCAGTAGCGACGCCAGGAAGGTCTCGTAGGTGCCCATCACGGTGTCCCAGCCGTAGCGGCGCTCGACGTAGGCCCGTCCGTTGTCTCCGAGACGGCGTGCTCTCCTGTCGTCCTCCAGAAGGAGATCGAGGGCCGCCTCGAACTCTGCGAAGCCGACGTAGGGGATCGCCGCGCCGCTGCGGCGTGCCTGTCCCACCAGCACGTCGCTGCGTCCTTGTACCAGTGCCGGCTTGCGGTGGGCCCACGCTTCGGCGAGAACGATCGAGAAGCTCTCGAAGAACGAAGGCTGGACGAGTGCCACACATCCGGCGTATGCGTCGTGCTTCGTCTGCTCGTCGACGAAGCCGGTGACGACGACGTCAGGGTGCTCCTCGAGCGGCACGACCGGTTCGCCGACGACCGCGAGCGCGAGTGGGGACGGGTTGCGGCGCTTGTAGGCGACGAAGTGGTCGTACAGCTCTATCGCGCCCTTGTGCGGATCGAGGCGGCCCACGTAGAGGAGGTACGGCCGGGCGCCAAGTGCGGCCCCGGCTCCGGCGCGGAATTGGTCGCCATCGCCGACTGCTTCCAGGTCTATCCCGACACCGGTGACGGCGAACGGCTGGCGTACGGCGAACCGATCCCGGACCAACGACAGTTCCTCCTCGGTCAGGAACCCGAACCCGGTCGGCAGCCGGAACGTCGTCTCGAAGAGCGGCAGATGAAGCGGCGCTTCGTCGTGGGCGGTCGGGTGCAACACCGTCGGAGCGAGGTCGCCGACCGCCGGAAGTCCGGCCCACGTCGTGTGGTACAGGTACGTGAAGAACACGACCGCGTCGGCGCCGGCCGCACGATCCCGCAGCGCCTCGGTGAAGCCGCGGAGGCGCGGACCCTGCATCTCCATCCACGCTTCCTGGAGGTGGTAGGGGATGGGCTTGCGGCCGTGGAAGACCCGGTAGTGCATCGGTCCGAAGAGGCGGTCACTGCGCGGGAGCACCACCGACAGCCGGTGCACCGGAACGCCGTCGACCATCTCCGTGCCGTCCGGATAGTGGTCGGCCCAGTCCATGTAGTTCTTCGCCCGGCTGGTGAGCACCTCGACCTCGGATCCCCGCGCCGCCATCTGGGTCGCGAAGTCCCGAGCGAACCGCTCCGCGCCTCCGGCCACCTCGTGGCCGTAGCGCTGCACGACGAAGAGCAGCTTCATCAGGCGACGTCGACCAGGTGCTGGAGGAACGCGGCGCGCGAAGCGTCGGCGCTGAACGATGCCCGCCGGTTGCGCCCCAGCGCTACGAGTCGTTCGCGGAGGCGTTCGTTCGTGAGCACCTCTGCCATCGCCTCGGCGAACACCTCGGGCCCGTCGCCGGCGGGGATGACGATGCCAGCGCCCCCGACGGTCTCGGGCACCGCTCCGTACGAGCGGGCGACAATCGGCAGGTCGAACCCCATCGCCTCGAGCACCGGCTGCAGGAACCCCTCGTGCTCGCTCGCGGTGACCCACGCGTTGGCTCGCCGCCAGTACGCGGCGAGGATCGCGTCATCGATGAACCCGACTCGGTGGAGGCGGAAGAGGTTGAGCTCGTCGATGTAGGTGAACAAGCGCCGGCGGTACGACTCGAGGCGCGGTGCGCCGACGAGGGCGAGGTGCGCTTCGGGGACGAGGTACGTCGACAGGATGTGGAACGCCTGCACCAGGTAGTCGGGCCGCTTGTGCGGGAGCATCTGCCCGACGAACAGCAGCATCGGTCCGTCGAGCGAGTCGAGGTCGACGACCGTCTGCGGATCGGGCACGACCGAGCGCATCCGATCGAGATCGACGATCAACGGCCACACGCGGACGTCGCGGTAGCCCATGGCCATGAGTTCACGAGCGTTGAAGTGCGACGGCGTCAGGGCGATCTCGGCGCGCCGCGCCAAGCGCGCGACGTCGCGCCGCCCGGACTCTAGGAGGCCGGCGAACGCGGGGTCGTACGGGAGGAAGGCGTCCGCCGGGGAGATGTTGTGGTACACGAGGACGATCCGCTCCGGACGGCCGAGGATGAACGAGAACACCTCCGGCGCCCCGATCGAGCCGTGGAAGATGATGATGTCGTCCGCTGGTCGGCGACTACCACGGCTCGTCCGGCGGAAGTCGTGGAGCGGGAAGACCTCTTCGTGCAGATCAGGGTGGATGTTCTGAGCGAAGATCTCGGACGGGCCGAGCCGGCGAAGCAGCGACCTGATCTCGAAGGCGCTTCCGGTGGTCGCGTCACCCGGCGCCGCCGTGACGACGACCTGGTCGAATCGCATCAGCGGGTGGCGATGAGCGCGTAGTCCTGCTCGGCGAAGAGCAGTTGGTTCACCCGTTCGTTGTTCGCGTTGATGGTCCGCACGAGCTCGCCGTCGGCGCTTCCCGCGTCGACCGGAGCAAGGCGGTCGTCCGGCGGGCACGGCGACCGCCACTGGAGCTCCACCTTCGAGAACCCTGCTTCCTCGAACAGGAACAAGAGATACGCGGGGTGAACCGGCGCCTTGTGCGTCGGGTCGAGGTAGAAGGCGTGCGCGAACGTGTACAGCGACTGCGGGTTCACGGTTTCGACGACGACACGCCCTCCAGGACGTACCTTCCGTGCGGCCAGCTGCACGAAGTCGACGAGGCCCTGCGGCGTGAGGTGCTCGACGACCTGGATCAGCGACAGCCCGCCGATGCCTTCGTCCGCGACAGCCCCCAGCCAGCTCACGGCTTCGCCGAACTCGACGGGGAGTCCGCGCTCGACGCACTGGCGGACGAGCTCGGGGTCGATCTCTACGCCGCGCGAGTCGCCGACGACGTCGAGCAGCAACTCGAGGAACTCGCCGCGTCCGCAACCGATGTCGACGACCGGGCCGCGGATGCCCTCGAAGGCTTGAGCGAGATCGCGGTACCTCTCGATGAGATCGCCGCTCGCACCGCGGAAGCGGCTCTCGAAGTGGTCGCTCGAGTACCACGGGTCGAACTCGTTGACGGTTCGTGCCTCGAGTGCTTCCACCCGCCGCGCCAGGCCTTCGGCCGTCGTGTGGCCGACCGTCCGCTCGTACGTGGCGAGCTTCTCGAAGATCGCTTCGATCTCGCCGACGAGGTCGACGTGCGTGTGAGCAGCAGGCGTCTCGAGGGCCGCCACGACCTCCCACAGCGCGTCGCGAACGGCGTCGGCGTGACGCTGGGCCTGGGCGAGGATCCCTTCGGTCTGACGCCGAACGACCTTTCCGAGCAGACGGTGGATGAACGACCCGCCCGGGACCCGTGTCGCGTAGCTGATCTGATCGGGGTTGAACGCACCCGCTGCGTCGAGCGCACCGAGCTTCGCTCGGAGCACGTCGAAGTCGTAGGCCGGAAACCGGTGCGCGGCGATCCGTTCGAAGTGCGCGTCGAGATCTTCCACGAGCCGCTCGGGATACTCGCCGGCTCGGCGACGTTCGGCGACTCGTTCCTTCAGCTTGTCGACGAGGGCGTCGATCGAATCGGCGTCGGACGACGGAGCGCTCACGGGGCGTCGATCCTACGGCTCGATGATCTCGTGGCTCGGGCTGAGCTCCTCGATGAGCGGCGCGACCGTGTCCGGGACGCCGCCGCGCATCTGCGCCGCGAGCAGGACCGACATCGCGATGATGCTCATGAGCGACCCACCGACGAGGCCGAGCTCCACCCGAAGCAGTAGCTCGTCGGTCGAGAGCCACGTCACCAGCGCGAGGACGACGATGGCTGTCGCCCAACCTGCCGCGACCTTCGCGTAGCCGCGCAGGGCGATCAGTGCCTGCGACAGCGCCATCGACAGCATGAACGCGGCGCTCGCCAGCGCCAGGTACCCGATGTCGGCGTTCCCGAGCTCGTCGAACTCGCTCCCGAAGAACAGCCGCAGCACGAACGGACCGATGAGGAAACCGCCGACGGTCGCTGCGAGGCCGATGGCCACGACGACGGCGACGAGCCGCTTGAGGCCGGTACGGAAGTCGGTGAGGCGGCCCTCGGCCGCCAGGCTGGCGAGCTTCGGGAGGAGCGATGCCTGCACCGCCTGGAAGAGGAAGAGCGGGACGCGGCTGATGATGAGACCCGCCTGGAACTGGCCCGCGACGGCGTCCTCACCAGGGGCCGCGAGGATCTTCACCAGGGGCACCGATGCGTTCACGAACCCCTGCGACAGGACCGCGCCGAGGAGCAGCCACCCGAGTGCCTCCGACAGCTCCGACCACGACGCCTCGGGCCCCGGCTGGAGGAGGTTCCGCTCTCGACTGAGGACGATCAGCAGCGCCACCAGTGGCGCGAGCGCGATCAAGAGGCCGTACGCACCCGCCACCTTGATGCCGACGAGCGCGAGCGCGAGACCCGCGAGGATGCGGATCACGCCCTCACCGGCCAGGACCCATCCATACGACGCGAAGCGCCCGGTGCCCGACAGCGTCCCGCGGCTGAGGTGGATGAGCGCGTACGCCGGCAGCGCGATGAGCAGGCCGACGAGCAGAAGGACCTCGCCGTCGAACAGGTGGTCGAGGATCAGCCCCGACAACCCGAGCACGACGACCGCGAGGATGCCGGCAAGCGCGAAACCGAGAGCGCCTGCCTTGCGAATCACCGGCCCGCCGCCGAACCCACGAGCACGCCGTGCCGAGACCGCCCGGCTGACCTCCTGCTCGAGCGGGAACATGAAGCCGGGCGCGGCGAAGAACACCAGCGTCCAGAGCACCGAGAACTCCGCGTAGCGGTCGGCACCCAGGGCGCGCCCGGCGATGATGAAGAACAGGTACGCAGCGATGCCGTTCACCACGAGCCCCGCGCCGACGGCGACGGTGCCTTCGGGGAGCGGGTTCGCAGATTGCGAGCGGTCGAGGAGCTGTCGAGCGCGGGAGGAGATGGTGAGCCCTTTGCGAACGGCGATTCAGATCAGCGATGCAGCAGGTGGAGCGGAGGGAGCCTACCCAGCGTTCGCGACCGCCCTCGGTATGCTCGGCGACCCGTGTCCGGCAGCCAACCTCCTCGTCGATACCGCTGCAACGCCTGCGGGAACCTCACCCGATTCACCGTCACGTCCACCCGTCGCACGACGGCGTTCCATCACTTCACCCTCGGCGGCGAGCTGTCGATCGAGGACGAAGAGGTGCTGGAGGAGACGATCGACGACGTGGTGTGCCGGTGGTGCGCCACGGGTGCATCGGTCGTCGAGATCGATCCCGCAGAGGGGTAGCCCGTGACGGCGGAGCGCGACGCGCTGCTCCGGTCTCTGGCGGAGCTGACGCTGGAGGTGGTGAGGGCGCGACGGGCTGAGGTGCCGCCGGTGCCCCCGCCGCGGCCGCTCCTGCCGTTGCTCCGCTTCGCGAAGCTCCCTCCTCGAGCGATCGCGTCGGTGATCGACGCGCTCGACAAGAACGACGACCTCCGGGCGGCCGTCGCGTCGTCGCCGGAGGCGACGAAGCAGCGACTGGGTGAGGCGGGCGATCTCTTCGTCCGGCGGCCCGACCGCTGGGCGGAGCGAGTCGAGGAGCTCGTGGGCGAAGCGGAAGCGGCGCGAGCCGAAGGAGCGCAAGCCGCCGGGGAGCGGGTCGCGCAACGCCGTCTCGTCGCGATCGAGGAGGAGGCGGCGACGCTCGCAGACGCGCTGGCCCGGACCCGCAACGACGTCAGTCGACTGACAGTCGAACTCGCGGAGATGCGGAGCGCGCGGACGGCGGCAGAGTCGGCGCTGCAGGAGGCCGAGCGGTCGATCGAGCGGTTGGAGCGCGAACGTGATGCCGCCCATCGACGCGTGGCCGCTGCCGACGCCGAGGCGCGGCGGCTCCGTTCTGAGCTCGAGCTGTTGCGGGCCACGATCGCAGAGCGCTCCACGGAGGCCGCCAGGGTCGAGGTCGCACGGATGACGCCGGAGCTCCGGTCTGCACTCGCAGACGCCGAGGTAGCGGCGAACAACCTGAGAGATGCACTCGGCCGCGCGGAGGCCGCCGTCCCCCCAGCGGCAGCGGACCCGCCACCAGTCGCGCCGAGCCCGGAGGGTCGGGGCGGGCGGCGGCGCCCGTTGCCGGTGCCGAACGGGCTGTTCGAGGACTCGCCCGAGACCGCCGAGGCGTGGATCCGGGCGCCGCACGCGGTGGTCCTCGTCGACGGGTACAACGCGACGCTGCGAGCGTGGCCCGATGCGCCGCTCGAGATGCAGCGGGCACGGCTGGCCGACGCGGCCGGTGAACTGGCTGCGCGGGTCGGAGCAGAGGTCGTCATCGTGTTCGACGGGGCGGGACGGGACGCGTCCGCCGAGCCGCTGCCGATGCGCACCAACGTGCGGGTGCGGTTCACGGCTGCTGACGTCGAGGCCGACGACGTCCTCCTCGAGATGATCGACGTCACGCCGCCTGCCCGGCCGGTGCTGGTGGCGAGCGACGACCAGCGGGTGCGTGTGGGCGCGACCGCTCGCGGGGCGAACGTGATCAGCCAAGCGCAGCTCTTCGGTCTCCTGCGCCGCGAACGACCGTGAGCTGCCCGACGGCGACCTGAAACGCAGCCGGCCCCGTCCTCCGGGGGTCAACGGAGGGCGGGGCCGACCTCCGCGGCACGGGTACCCGGGCCGCAGATGCACCGGTAACGCGCGAAGCCGGCGGATCTTGCGGTCGCTTGCGATCTTTTTTGTCTCAGGTGTCCGTCACGCTGTCGGCATGGAGCGCGACACGATCCGGATCAGCTGCGACGAGTGCACGATGAAGGCGACCGACGCCTGCGGCGACTGCATCGTCACGTTCATCTGCGGGCGCGAGCCCGACGACGCCATCATCATCGACGTCGCCGAGGAGCGGGCGGTGCGGATGCTCATCAAGGGCGGTCTCGTGCCCGAGCTACGGCACCAGCCGATCGAGAGCGCCGGCACGGGCTGAGGAAGGGCGGCGAGGGTCCCCTTCGCACGAAAGGGCCGGTGATACCGTCCGCGCCAAGTGCGGCCCGATCGGCGGGTCGGCTTGGGCCGGGAGCCCTGCGTGCAACAGCTCCACCTCGTCGGCTTCACCACGGACTCTGACCACCTGATCCTGAGCGCCAAGAAGGGCGCGAAGTCGGGGTCGTTCGTCGTGCCCCTCGACGAGCAGTTGCTCGACGTCATCGCCGCTGCCGTGCGCCGCCGCAACGCCGATGCCGGCGAAGACGTCCTCCACGCACCGCCGGAGCTGGTGCCGGTGGAGCGGACGCCCACGAAGCGCTCGAGTCTCCTGTCGCCGCGCGAGATCCAGGCCCGACTCCGAGCAGGTCGCACGCCGTCGCAAGTGGCGTCCGAGGCTGACGCCGACGAGGAGTGGATCATCAAGTTCGCGCCGCCGGTGCTCGCCGAGCGGGCGCGTGTGGTGGCCAGCGCGCGAGAGCTGGTGTACACGAGGCCGCGCCGGGGCGAGTCGGCCGAGCCCCTCGGTCTGTCGGTGCGGTGGAACCTCGCCGACCGAGGCGTCCGTCTCCTCGACGACGAGTTCGACGCGTGCTGGTCGGCGTTCAACGTCGGCGGACTGGCGTGGGGCGTGGTCTTCGAGATCACGATCCGTGGCCGTCGCCAGCGCGCCGAGTGGGAGGTCGACCTGGGCGAGGGCGAGGTCGTCGCCAGGAACCGGATCGCCGCAGACCTCGGATACGTCGAGCCCGGCAAGCGCAGGCGCATCGCGTCGCTGGTTCCCGATCCGCAAGAGGTCCGGAAGCGTCCGCGTGCCGCGCTCGACGAGGGCGACGAGCCGCCGGCGAAGTCGACGAGCAGATCCCCGGCGAGGTCGACGACGAAGAAGGCCGGCGGTTCTCGCCGTGTGGCTCCGGCCACCGCGCGCGGCACCAAGAGCGTCAAGGCGGCGGCGAAGGTGACCAAGGCGGCGAAGCGCTCGGGTCCGACGTCTGCAACGAAGAACGCTGCGACGAAGAAGGTCGGGACGAAGAAGGCGGTGAAGGCCGCCCGCGCAAGCAAGGTCGCGAAGGCCGGCCGCACCGCGAAGTCGTCCAGGTCGGCTCGGGCCGCGAAGACCTCCGGTGCCGCCAAGCGCGCGACGTCGGGCCCAGGACGCCAGGCCGCACCGCCCGAAGCCCCGTCGGTCGTCCCGGCGCCTGCGCCGAAGCCCCCGGTCAACGAGCTCGATCGCCGGCGGCTGGAGATGGTCGGCCGCCAGCGGGATGCGGCCGCCGCGGGTTCACCGCGCGGAGCGGCGCGCCCCGCAGGGCGCGGCGTCACCACCCCAGCCGCGGCTCCGGCGGCTCGTTCGGCACCCCAACGCACGCCGCCGTCGCCTCCTGCACACGCTTCCGCTCCGCTCAGCTTCCCCAGCGCGAGCGATTCGGCATCGGCATCAGCAGCGCTGCGGCGGACGAACGCCAGCAGCGAGGCCGAACCCGAGACACAGGAGCCGACCAGCCACGGGGGCGCAGCACCCGATGACGCGGAAGCGCGGGCCCGCCGGGAGGCGCGACGTCGGGCGCGGGCCGAGCGGGCCGCCGCCGCCGAAGTCGCCGAAGTCGCCGCGTCGCCGGCGCGACCCGGCGCGCGGGTGGCACCCGTCGACACCGAAGAGCGGCCGCGTCCGGCGGTGCGTCCTCTTCCGGACGACACGGCGATACCAATCGACGAGGGCCGGGTCGTGACGATCCGAGCCAACCAGGCCGGCGGCAGCGACGTCGTCGTTCCAGGCGGCGTTCGGCCGTTGCGGCCGGCGCAGCCCGCGGCGCAACCGAAGCGGCGCCGCTTCGGCCGCAAGCCGTAGCGAGCAGACTGGCGGAGTGACCGCCGACCTTCGCGAGCGAGCGATCGCCGCCGGGATGGCGGCCGGACTAGACGCCATCGGCGTTGCGTCGGCCGAGCCGTTTCCGGACGTCCGGGCGATCCTCGAGGACCGGCGCTCGAGCGGGCTGCACGGGGGGATGGCCTTCACGTACCGCAACCCGGCCCGATCGACCGACCCCGCTCGCTCGCTGCCCGGCTCACAGGCCCTCGTCGTCGGCGCCCTCGGCTACCGGCGCAGCACCGACGATGACCACGGCACCGGCACCGGCATCCGCGCATCCGTCGCGCGGTACTCCTGGGAGGACTTCTACGCGCCGCTCCGGCGCGCCCTGGGCGACGTCGCTGAGGTGCTCCGCGATGACGGCTGGCAGGCGCGGGTGCTCGTCGACGACAACGCGCTGGTCGATCGCGCCGCCGCGCACCGCGCTGGCCTCGGCTGGTTCGGCAAGAACGCGAACCTGCTGCTGCCGGGGCTCGGGTCGTGGTTCGTGCTCGGGTCGGTGGTCACCGACGCGCCACTCCGCCCGACTGCGGAGAAGGCGCTGACCACCGACGACGGATGCGGCTCCTGCACCCGCTGCCTGCCGGCCTGCCCCACGGGGGCGTTGGTGGAGCCCGGGGTGCTCGATGCTCGCCGCTGCCTCGCGTGGCTCCTCGAAGCGCCCGGTTCGTTCCCTCGAGAGCATCGGGTCGCGCTCGGCGACCGCATCTACGGCTGCGACGACTGCCAGGAGGTCTGCCCCCCGAACCGCCTCGACGAGCGCCGCCGCCCGGCCGCGCCCGCGGCCGCCGATGCCGAGCCCTCCGTCGACGTGGTTGCGCTGCTGCGGATGGACGACGACGCGCTGCTAGACGCCCACGGGCGCTGGTACGTCCCGAAGCGCGACCCCGCGTACCTGCGTCGCAACGCCCTCGTCGTTCTCGGGAACGTCGGCGATCCCGACGATCCGGATGTCGGCGTCTCGTTGCGAGCCGCGCTCGAGGACGAGCGGGAGATCGTGCGAGCCCATGCGGTCTGGGCGGCCCGACGACTCGGCCTCGACGCCCTCCTCGAGGCAGTGCGGGACGACCCGTCGCCGATGGTGCGAGACGAGCTTGGAGATGCCGTCCCGGCTCGGACAGCATGACCTGAGCCGCATGCCGCATCTCCTCGTCACGAACGACTTCCCGCCCAAGGTCGGCGGCATCCAGAACTACCTGTGGGAGCTGTGGCGCCGGCTTCCCCCGGAGGACGTGACGGTTCTCACCACGGCGTACGAAGGTGCTGCCGCCTTCGACAGGTCGCAGCCCTATCGCGTCGAGCGCATCGACCAGAAGGTGATGGTGCCGACCCCGGGGCTCGTGCGTCGCATCGACGAGCTCGCCGACGAGGTCTCCGCCAAGGTCGTCCTCCTCGACCCCGTCCTCTGGCCGCCGCTGGGCCTGATCGGGTCGTCACTGCGGCGTCCGTACGCCCTGGTGCTGCACGGCGCCGAGGTCACGGTGCCGGCACGACTTCCCGGCGCCCGCCGCGCGCTGGCGTCGGCGCTTCGTGGCGCCTGCCACGTCATCAGCGCGGGGGAGTACGCCGCCGACGAAGCGCGGATGGCGGCGGGGAGTGGCATGCCGCCGACGACGGTCGTGCCGCCCGGCGTAGATCCCGACCGGTTCCGTCCGCTCGGCGAGGATGACAAGCACGCCGCCCGGCGCAGGTTCGGGCTGTCGGACGATCCCGATGCCTTCGTCGTCGTCGGCGTCAGCCGCCTGGTTCCACGAAAGGGCTTCGACGTCGTGATCGACGCGGCGGTTGAGCTCGCGCCGCGGTACCCGAAGCTGCAGGTCGCGATCGCAGGCGGCGGGCGCGACCACGACAGGCTCGAGAAGCGGATTGCCGCCTCGCACGCTCCGGCGCGCCTTCTCGGTCGAGTGCCCGACGACGACCTGCCCGCGCTCTACGGGTGCGCCGACGCGTTCGCCATGGTGTGCCGGAACCGATGGGCCGGGCTTGAGCAGGAAGGCTTCGGCATCGTCTTCCTCGAGGCCGCAGCCTGCGGTGTGCCCCAGATCGCAGGCGACAGCGGTGGGTCCGCCGAAGCGGTGGTCGACGGCGACACCGGCGTGGTGATCCGGAGGCCGTCCGACGCGCGTGAGGTCGCCGCAGCGATCGAACGCCTGATGGTCGATCGCGCCGCCGCCAGAGCGATGGGAGCACGGGCCCGGGCAAGGGCCGAGGCCTCGTTCTCGTACGACGTGCTGGCGGACCGCCTCGGCGCGACGCTTGCGGCTCTGCCATGAACTTGGTGTCGGCGGAGCAGCTGCCACGCATCTCGTGGGTCGGAACCGGCGTGTTCGCCATCACGTCGGTAGCAGCGGTTCTCGTCGACGGGCTCCGACCCGTCGCCGCTGGCGTCGCGCTCGCGCTGTTCACGATCGGAACCGCGGCGTTCCTCTGGTCGTACGCCATCGCGATCGGGCGGTCGCGCACGGATGCGATCGGGATCGGCGGCCTGTACTTCCTCGCCGGCGAGACCGCTCCCGCCGCCGTGCGGAGATCGATGATGGCGAGCCTCGCGGTGCAGACGATCGTCGCGCTGGCCACTGCGTCGGCGAGACCGTTCACGAGCCTCGCGTTCGGCATCCTCGTCCCCGTCCTCGGCCTCGGTCTGGCCGGGCTGTGGGGCGCCCGCTACGGCACCTTCTCGCGTAGGACCGCCAAGTAGCATCGAGGGCTCGTGCGCTGGTTGGTTCTCCTCTTCGGGCTCGAGCTGCCCGTGCTCCTCGCGTTCCTCGACGCGTGGAACCGCTCGGCGCACCAGTTTCCCGGCGGAAAAGCCGACCGCGACGCGTGGGTACGTTGGCTGGCGATCGCGATGCTCACGGCCCCGCTGCTCATCGGCTACGGGATCGTGACCGGCTACTACCACGCCGTCATCAAGCGGAACGCCCCCACCACCTGACACTCGAGGACATGAAGCGCGATGACCGACGAAGCCACCCAACAGATCCACATCGAGGCGCCGCCCGACCAGTGCTTCGCGATAGCGATCGACTTCGAGCGCTATCCGGAGTGGGCGGGCGATCTGAAGAGCGTCGAGGTCCTCGAGCGTGACGACCAGGGTCGGGGAACGAAGGTGCGATTCCGAGCCGGTGCGATGGGTCAGAGCACGCGGTACACCCTCGAATACGACTACGCCGAGGCGCCACGCGTGCTCGGGTGGATCCAGACCGACGGCGACCTCACCCGGAAGCTCGACGGCCAGTACGTCTTCGACGACGACGGCTCGGGCGGCACGAACATGACGTATCACCTCACGGTCGAGCTGAAGGTCCCGCTCGTGTCGTTCATCAAGCGACGTGCCGAGGCCCGCATCCTGGGCACCGCTCTGCGCGATCTCAAGGCGCGCGCGGAGTCTTGAGCACCGTCTCGACGCGCATCCTCCTCTTCACCGGCAAGGGCGGCGTCGGGAAGACGACCGTGGCCGCTGCGACTGCGCTGCGCTGCGCTGACGCTGGGCTCCGCACCGTCGTGCTCAGCACCGATCCGGCCCACTCGTTGAGCGACGCCTACGGCGCGCATCTCGACAGCACGCTTCGTCAGGTGCGGCCGGGGCTCTTCGGCCAGCAGCTCGACGCGACCGAACGTCTCGAGGAGGTGTGGGGCGACATCCAGCGGTACCTCGTGCGGGTGCTCGACTGGGCCGGCGCCGACGCGATCGCCGCGGAGGAGCTGGCGGTGCTTCCCGGCCTCGACGAGCTGTTCAGCCTCACCGACATCAAGGAGTTCGCCGAGTCGGGCGACTGGGACGTGGTGGTCGTCGACTGCGGGCCGACGGCGGAGACCATCCGCCTGCTCTCGCTGCCGGGGATCCTGTCGTGGTACATGGATCGGCTGTTCCCGGCCGGGCGCACGGTGACGAACGTCCTCCGGCCGCTCCTGTCGACCTTCACGAGCCTTCCCGTGGCAGGCGACGAGGTGTTCGGCGCGACGCAGTCGTTCTACGAGCGACTGGAGGGGGTGCGCGAGCTCCTCGTCGATCCGGAGCTGACGTCGGTGCGACTCGTGGTGAACCCGGAGCGAATGGTGATCGCCGAGGCGCAGCGGATGGCCACGTACCTGTCGCTGTTCGGCTACTCGGTCGACGCGGTGATCGCGAACCGCCTGCTTCCTGATGACGTCACCGACCCGTGGTTCAAGGCGTGGAAGGAAAGCCACGCGGAGCACCTCGAAGCCATCCGGGACGGGTTCGCGCCTCTTCCCGTGCTCGAGGGCGAGCTGGCGTCGGAGGAGATCGTGGGTGCCGATGCGCTCCGCGCCTTCGGTGAGCGCCTGTATGACGACGTCGACGTCGCCGCCGTGCTTCACCGCGACGCGCCGTTCGTGCTCGAGCGGCGAGGGGACGACCTCGTTCTGTCGATCGCGCTGCCGTTCGCCGACAAGGACGAGCTCGACCTGGGGAGGCGGGGCGACGAACTGCTCGTCCGGGTGGGGCCGCACCGCCGCGCGGTCGCTCTGCCCGACAGCTTGAGACGGCGCGCCGTGAGAGGTGCGACGATGGTCGGCGATCGATTGGAAGTCACCTTCGCACCCCGATCCGAGGAGCACGAGTGAACGAACAGCGAGCCCGCGAGGGAGTGGAGCACCTCCAGTCGGCGGCTCTCGAGGTCATCGCCGCGGTGCGGGCGTTCCTCGACGTGGCCGAAGAGGTCGTCCGCGACCCGGCTCAGGCGGCGGTCGTGGTGCACGGGTTCGCGGAGGCCGGACGCCGGGCGACGGGCGATGCGCCCGATGTGCGCAACGCTGACGACGAGGCGGCGGGCGTGACCCGGATCCGCGTCTCGTGAAGTCGATCCCGCTCAGCGGCAAGGGCCCGAAGCGCAGCATCGAGCTGCACGACGGCGTGACGGTGGTGACCGTGACCGGTTCGCGGCGAGACGACGTGGTCGAGCAGTTGGCGCGGGCGGTCGGAGCGGTAGCGGTCGTGCGGGCCAAGGAGGTGCCGGTGGCGCCTGCTTCGTCGCCAGCACCGGGCGCGGGCCAGGGAGCATCTGCGGACGTGGGGAGCGCGGAAGCGGAGGCCGCGGTAGCGCAGGCCGAGGCAGCCGTGGCCGATGCCCGTGCGGCGCTCGAGCACGCCGAGGCGGCCTATGCATCGGCGCAGTCGACGCTGCTCGACACGAACCGATCGATCGACAACGAGGCAACCGATGCGGTCAACGCAGCCGAAGCTCGCCTCGAGGTCGCTCAGGCGGGTGCGGCCGCAGCTCGGCGCGCTCTGGTCCAGGCGCGCGAGGCCCACGAGCAGGAGGAGCGCGAGCGCCAGGCGCGCGACTCGGCCGAACGCGACGAGGCGGCGCGGCTCCAGGACGAGAAGTCGGGGCTCGAGAAGGATCGGGCGTCCCTTCTCGCCACGATCTCCGAGCTCGGCGCACCGCCCGAGGCGAGCGGTGTCGAAGAGGCTCTCGTCGGTCTCCGGCGCCTGCGGCAGGTCAAGCCGAAGCCGTCGGAGCGCGCCGTGGCCCTGGCCGACCGTTGGGTGGCCGTGCACGAGCGGCTCGCTTCACTTCCGGCGCCGCCAGCTCCACCGGAGTGGTTGGTGACCCCTGCGCTGGCGGCCTTGCACGAGGCGCGGGAAGCCCTCGCGAGGGCGGAAGCGACGCCCGGCGAAGCGGTCGACGGCGAGAAGGTCGACGCCGTCGAGCGGGCCCACCGCGAGGTCCTGGAGGCCGAGCAGCGCGTCATGCGCAAGGGCAGCCGGACGAACAAGCGACGACTCGAGCAGACGCAGGAGGCCGAACGGGCGGCACTCGCGGCACTCGGCGTGGTTTCCTACGGCGAGTACCTCCAGCGGATCGCACCCGACCTTGAGGGTGGAGTGAGCGCGGAGGAGCGGATAGCCAGCGCACGAGCGGCGCTCGCAGACGCGGAAGCCGTTTGGGAGGAGCTGCACGGCGGTGAGGCGTCGCCGGAGTACACCGAGGCCAAGGAGGAGCAGGCGCAGATCCGCAACGAGGCGTTCGCCGTGCTCGGCGACGCTGGTGTCGAAGACGAGCAGATCGAGGAGCGACTGCGGGCGCACGTGGAGACCGTGGTCGACACGGAATGGGCCGAGCAGCAACTGCTCGAGGCCCTGCGCACCCAAGGCGTCGAGGTCGACGGCGATCCGGAGGCAGCCGCCGAGCGGTGGCTCGCGGAGGTACCTGCAAGGAAGGCGCAGCACGCCGAGCTCGACGAGTCGTTGCGGAACATCGACGCCCGCCTCGCGGAGATCGACGGGGTGCTGGCGGAGCGCAAGGCCGATGCCTTCTTCGGCAACGACACCGCGTCCGACATCGAGAACCGTCCGGCCGAGGAGCGCGGGGCCGGGATCTCACCGGCTGACCCGTTCGCGGAGTTGACCGCAGCGTTGGAGGAAGCCGAGACCGCAGAGCGCGAGGCGAAGGAGGCCCTGGTGGCCGCCCGTCACCGCCTGGAGCTGAGCACGACGGCATCGCGCGACGCAGCGGCAAAGGAGCAGGAGAGCGACGCAGCTCGAGTCGCGGTCGATGCGGCGAAGGCGAAGCTCGCCGATGCGGAGAAGTCGCTCGACGCGGCGCGCGCCGCCTCGACCGACGCGGCTGCGGCGGTGAAGGAAGCGGCCGCGGCAGCTGCGGGCGGAACGTCGTCCGGTACCGCCGGAGTGGCGTCGGAGGCCTGGCTTCTCGCGCGACTCGCCGCTGCGCGAGCTGCGAAGGCCGACGCCCCGTTCGTGGTCGACGCTCGGGCCATACCGGCCAAGCGAGGGCTCCGTCTGCTCGAACGAGTCGCGTTGTCGTCGCAGGTGGTCATCGTCGGCGACGAAGGCGACGTGAAGACGTGGGCGAACGGCCTGGGCGCACGCGCTGCCGTGCGTTCGATCTGAGGAGGGGAATGGCAGTCGAGCTCAACGACGACAACGTCCGGGCCCTCGCCGGGTTCAATGCCGGCGAACGTGCGGTGGTCACGCTCTACCTCGACGTCGACGGCAAGCGGTGGCCGAAGTACCAGGACTGCGAGGCGAGGGTCGAGCGGATGGTGCGGGCGGCCACTGAGACGTTCGCGTCCGGTCATCCCGGAGCGATCGACGACCTCCAGCGGGTGGAGTCCTACGTGCGCGGCGGCGTCGACCGCTCACGCACCCGCGGGCTCGCGCTGTTCGCGTCGGGTGACCAGCTGTTCCAGGTGTTCGAGCTGCCCGTCGCAGTGCGAGATCAGCTCGTGGTGAACAAGACGCCGCACGTCCACCAGCTCGAGTCCGTGCTCGCGACGCACGAGCGGTTCGCCGTGCTGCTGACCGACCGGCAGCGCACCCGGATGCTGGTGTTCGAGATGGGCCGCCTCGTCGACCGCAGCGAGCAGTTCGACGCACTGCCCCGCAACGACGACGACACCGGGCACAAGGATCGCCGGCACGACAAGCACAAGATCGAGGCCGCCGCGCACCAGCACCTCAAGAACGCCGCGCAGCTCGCGTTCGAGGAGTTCCAGACGCGCCCGTTCGACCACCTGATCATCTCGGCGGCGGACGAGATCGCGAACGAGCTCGAGTCCGACCTCCACCCGTATCTCCGGGAGCGGATCGCGGCCCGGGTGCACATGCCGATCACCGCGTCCGAAGCCGACATCTGCGCGGCGGCGATCGAGGTGGAGGAAGGCATCGAGCGGCGCAAGGAAGCCGATCTGGTCGAGCGTGTTCGCGAGGGGACGGCTGCCGGCTCGGGCGCGGTAGGCGGGCTTGCCGGCGTCCTCGCCGCGCTGTCGGAGCGACGGGTCGACACCCTCGTCGTGTCCGACGGCTTCGAGGAGGCGGGCTTCTCGTGCCCCGGCTGCGGCTGCCTCGCCGCTCGCGGTCCGTCCTGCCCCACCTGCGGCGACACCATGGAACGGGAAGACGACATCGTCGAACGTGCCATCGAGGAAGCGATGCAGCAGGCGGCCCGGGTGAAGGTGTGCGTCGACAACGCCGACCTCGACGTCCTCGGGCGCATCGGCGCGCTGCTGCGCTTCTGATCCGTTGACCTCTACGTCGATCGGACTCGACCTCGGCGGAACGAAGTGCCTCGGGGTCGTGCTCGACGCCGACGGAGCTGTCGTCGACGAGCACCGGCTGCCGACGCCGTCGGGGTCCGAAGCGGTCGTCGACGTGTTGTCCGACGTCGCTCTCGAGCTAGCGCGACGGGCGGCGGATGTGGGGCCGGTGGAGGCCATCGGCGTCGGGGTGCCCGGGCTGGTCGACGATCGGGGCGTGCTCCGCTTCGCGCCGAACCTGCCGGGGGTCGTGCAACTCGACCTCGGCGCGCTGCTGCGGGATCGGCTCGCGTCCGTCGGCGTCGACCGAGTGGTGGTCGAGAACGACGCAAGCTGCGCGGCGTGGGGAGAGGGGCGTGCCGGCGCCGCGGCCGGGTCGCACCACGCGCTCCTCGTCACCCTCGGGACGGGCATCGGGGGAGGACTCGTGCTCGGCGGTTCCCTCTACCGCGGGGCGAACGGCTTCGCCGGCGAGATCGGCCACATGATCATCGACCGCCATGGGCCGCCGTGTCCGTGCGGGCAGAGGGGCTGCTGGGAGCGCTTCGCATCCGGCAGCGGACTCGGCCGCCTCGGGCGTGAGGCTGCGATAGCCGGTCGTGCGCCGCGGGTCGTCGAGCTCGCTGGCGGCGACCCCGAGGCCGTCAAGGGCGAGCACGTCACGACGGCCGCGGCGGAGGGGGACGAGGCCGCAGCCGCGGTGATGGCCGAGTTCGCCTGGTACCTCGCCCTCGGGCTCGCCAACCTCGCGAACGCGCTCGACCCCGAGGTCATCGTCCTCGGAGGCGGGCTCATCGAAGCCGGCGCCGTTCTCCTCGACCCGGTCCGTTCGTCGTTCCACGCGCTCGTCGAAGCCGACGCGCACCGCCCCGACGTCCCCATCGTCGCCGCCGCCCTCGGCGAACGCGCCGGCGCCATAGGCGCCGCCCTCCTCACCCGCTCCTGACCGCCGCTCTCGTCCTCTGGTGCAGGATGTCGGCGTGAGGATCGGGGTGACGCTGCCGCAGTTCCGCGCGTCGGCCGACGATGCGATCGCCGCGGCGAGGGCGGTCGACGCAGATCCGAAGGTCGACGGGGTGTTCGTCTTCGACCACCTGTGGGCGATCGGACAGCCGGACAGACCCGCTCTCAGCTGCTGGCCGCTTCTCGGCACCCTCGCCCACCACACCGACCGGGTCGTCCTCGGCACGCTCGTCGCGCGGGTGAGCCTCCTCCCGGACGCGATGCTGGCCAACCACGTCGAAGCGATGGTTCGCATCCTGGGTCCCGACCGGTTCATCGCGGGACTTGGCGCAGGCGACAAGCTCAGCAAGCCGGAGAACGAGGCGTACGGCATCCCGTTCCCGCCCCTCGACGCGCGACTCGACCGCCTCCGCAGCTGCGTCCGCCGTAGCGTCGACGCGGGCGCGACCGTGTGGGTCGGCGGGCTGAGCGAGCGTGTCGCGCACCTCGCTCGGGAGGAGGGCGTCCCGCTCAACCTCTGGGGTGTGGACGCCGGTCGCGTCCAGCACGCCGCCGCGACGGGCGAGGTCACGTGGGGCGGCGTCGTCAACGACTACCCGGGCAACCCGGCAGACCTCCTGCGCAGCCTGCGGGAGGCGGGCGCGACCTGGGCCGTGCTGGCGCCGCAGTACAAGCCGGGCGAACCCCCCGACCGCGCCCTCAATTCGATCAGCGAGGCAGTAGCAGCCGCGTAGGCTTGACGGATGGAGTTCCGTCGCATCAACGGCCTGCCGCCGTACGTCTTCCAGATCATCAACGACCTGAAGATCGAGGCACGCCGAGCTGGTGACGACGTCATCGACTTCGGTTTCGGCAACCCCGACATCCCGTCGCCCGACATCGCGGTCGAGAAGCTCGCCGAGGCCGCACGCAACGGCCGGAACCACCGCTACAGCCAGAGCAAGGGGATCCCCAAGCTCCGGCAGGCGGTCAGCGACCTGTACCTGCGCAAGTGGCAGGTCGAGCTCGACCCCGACACCGAGATCGTCACCACGATCGGTGCGAAGGAAGGCCTCAGCCACCTCATGTGGGTGCTGCTCGGCCCCGGCGACAGCGCCTTCGTACCGAGCCCGAGCTACCCCATCCACATCTATGCCCCGCTGTTCGCCGGCGCCGAGGTGCAGCAGATCCCCGTCGGACCCGATCAGGACTTCTTCGACAACATCTGCGAGGCCTACGAGCACCAGTGGCCGAAGCCGCGGGTCGTGATCCTGAGCTTCCCCCACAACCCGACGACCGCGGTGGTCGACCTCGAGTGGATGCAGCGGATCGTCGACTTCGCGCGCGAGAAGGACATCGTGCTGGTTCACGACTTCGCGTACTCGGACACGAGCTTCGACGGTTATCAGCCGCCGTCGATCCTCCAGGTTCCCGGCGCGAAGGACGTGAGCGTCGAGCTCTACACGTTGACGAAGTCGTTCTCGATGGCCGGGTGGCGCGTCGGGTTCCTGGTCGGCAACCGCGAGGTCGTCGCCGCGCTCGGGAAGCTCAAGAGCTACCTCGACTACGGCACGTTCCAGCCCATCCAGATCGCGGCGACCGTCGCGATGAACGAGGCGAGCGACTACCCGAAGTTCGTCAACGAGATCTACCAGTCGCGGCGCGACGTGCTGTGCGACGGGCTCAACCGCATCGGCTGGCACATCGAGAAGCCGCTCGGGACGATGTTCGTCTGGGCGCCGATCCCCGAGCCGTACAAGGAGATGGGCAGCCTCGAGTTCTCGAAGTTCCTCGTGCGGGAGGCGAAGGTCGCGACGAGCCCGGGCGTCGGCTTCGGCCCCGGCGGTGACGGCCACGTCCGCTTCGCGCTGATCGAGAACGAGCAGCGGACGAACCAGGCCATCCGCAACCTGCGCCGGGCGCTGACGAAGCTCGGCTAGCGACTACGCAGGAGCGCCGAGCAGGCCTTCGCGGCAGAAGGCGATCGCTGCGTCGGCGACCGTCTCCGGCTCCTCGTCGCGCTCGAAGATGAACACGCGGGCGAGGTGGTTCGTCACGCCGAGCACGGCGTGGCTGAGGATCTCCGGGTCGCTGTCGCGGATGCGCCCGGCGACGATGCCGTCCTTCACGTGCCGGACGACGTCGGCAACGGCCACGCCCGTACCTCTCCGAAGCGACGGAGCGAACCGCTCCTCGGATGCCGCGAACTGGAACAGCGACTGGAGATGGCGGTGCTCGGCCATCCAGTCCATCGTCGCCCGGATGCCTTGCTCGATCCGCAGGACCGGGTCTTGCACGTCGGCGATCGCCTGCTGCTGACGCCGCCGCAGGTCGTTCTGCGACTCGCGCAGGATCTCGAGGAAGAGCTCCTCCTTGGAGGAGAAGTACCAGTAGAAGACGCCCTTGCCGACGCCCATCCCCTGCACGATCTCGGCGACGGACGTGGGGTGATAGCCGTTCTCCGCGAACCGCTGCGCGGCGAAGTCCATCAGCTGGCGACGCCGATCCTTCCCCCGCTGCGTGAGCCGTCGGTTCACGTCCCGGAAACTAGACCGCGCGGTCAAGTTGGCTCAACCACGCAGCCGCCGAAGGGTCGTTCGCCTCTTGTGTCCAGCCCGGCGCCGAGGTGCACTCGAGGTAGGAACCAGGAAGGGAGGTTCCGTGAAACGGCTCCTTGTGGTGACCGCAGCGGTCACTCTGTTGTTCGTCGGGCTCGTCGTGTGGCCCGCACCCGCGGCCGGCGGCGTGCCGAAGGGCGGGCCGAAGCCCGCACCGACGATCGAGAAGTTCGAAGCAGTCACGAACCCGTACCCCGAACCGTTGGGCGGCGACGGCGTCTGGACGCAGGTGTACGTCCAGAACCTGAACAAACCGGCGACGCTGAAGGTCGTGTTCACCGTCGACGGCGTCTTCAACTGGGGCGCCACCGTCGGAATCACGGGCAGCGGCCCGAGCATGAACCTCATCACCCAGATCCCGGAGGGCTCGAACGCGATCGCGCTCACGGCAACGTTGCTGACCTCGGCGAAGCGGGGGACGAGCGTCCTCGACACGCTGACCCAGCGCGCCGCGCTGCCGTCCCCCTGGATCGATGGCGTCACGCTCACGTGGGAGGCGACGAGCTGACGTAGTTGCAACTGGCGCAGGCATGGGTGGCACAGTTGCCGCCCGTGCCTGTCCGCCTGGTCGACCGGTCACCGCAGCTGTCGGCCGACCAGCTCGCCGAGCGATTCGTGCCGCCGCCTCGGTTCCGCTCGGTGAGGTTCGAGACGTTCGACCCGAACCCCGACCATCCGAGTCAAGCCGCCGCCCGGACGGATCTGGAGGCGCTGGTGGCCGGGCTCGGTGGCGGCGGAGCGGCGTCAGGGCGCGGTGGGCTGTTCCGGCGGGCGCGGCCGGCGAGCGGGAGCGCAGTCCGGGGCAGGTACCTCGACGGCGGGTTCGGCGTCGGGAAGACCCACCTGCTCGCCTCTTCATGGCACGCCGCGCCGGCACCGAAGTCGATCCTGTCGTTCGAGGAGCTCACCGCCTTCGTCGGCTTCGTCGGCATGCAGAAGGCGATCTCGACGTTCCGGGGCCATCGGATTCTCTGCATCGACGAGTTCGAGCTCGACGACGTCGCCAACACCCGCATGGCGGTCACGTTCCTCCGCGCCGTCGTCGACAGCGGCACGACGGTGATCACCACGTCCAACGCCGTGCCCGACCGCCTCGGAGAGGGACGGTTCAACGCGGAGGACTTCGCACGCGAGATCGCCGACATCGCGTCGCACTTCGAGGTGCTCCGGATCGACGGCCCGGACTTCCGTGCCCTCCAGCACCCTCCCAACAGCGATCTCTCGACGGCAGACGAGGTCGCGCGCGTCGTCGCCGCTGCGCCGCCGGGCAGCGTCTCCGTCGACCGCTTCGACGACGTGCTCGCACACCTGCGGAAGGTGCACCCGGTCCACTACGGCGCGCTGATCGACGGGCTCGAAGCGGTCGTGATCGAGGGCGTGGTGCCGATCGAGAACCAGGGCGCCGCGCTGCTGTTCGTCCAGTTGATCGACGAGATCTACGACGCCGGCATCACGTTCGCGGCCACCGGCTGCCCCATCGGCGAGATATTCCCCGACAGCTACCGGCGCGGCGGCTACCGCAAGAAGTACGGGCGGTGCGAGAGCCGCCTGAACGCGCTGATCGCTGAGGCCCGGCCGGGGTCGTCCGCCACCGGCGCCGGGTAGGCTCCGCCCGTCATGGCGTATTGGATCGTGAAGGCCCTGCTCACGCCGATCTTCCGCTTCTTCTGGCGCGTACGCGTCGAGGGGATCGAGAACGTGCCTGCCTCGGGGGCCGCGATCCTCGCCGGCAACCACCTCGCGGTGTTCGACTCGTTCTTCCTCCCGCTCGTCCTCCGACGACGGATCACCTTCGTGGCCAAAGCCGAGTACTTCGAAGACCCGAAGACGGCGTGGTTCTTCCGCGCCGTCGGTCAGATCCCGGTGAAGCGTGGCGGCGGCCCGGCCAGCCAGCGGGCACTCGAGTCGGCGGCCGAGGTCCTGCAGAAGGGCGACCTCTTCGGGATCTACCCGGAGGGCACCCGTTCGCCGGACGGTCGGCTCTACAAGGGCCACACCGGGGTGGCCCGCCTGGCCCTGCAGAACCGCGTGCCCGTGTGCGCCGTCGCTTGCATCGGGACCCGCGAGACCCAGCCCATCGGCCAGGCGATCCCGCGAGTGTTCATGCCGATCACGATCAAGATCTCGAAGCCGCTCGACTTCTCGAAGTACTACGACCGCGCCGAGGATCCGCTGGTGCTGCGCCAGGTCACCGACGAGATCATGTTCGAGCTTCGCGAGATGTCGGGCCAGGAGTACGTCAACCAGTACGCGAAGCGGAAGGACGATGCGGGCATGGCGGCCGAACCGACCAAGGTCGCCGTCCTCGCAGGCGCCTGAGCGCGCACCTCAACCCACTCGTCGCACGGTCGAAACCGACCGTTCACATTCGGCTCGTAGCGTCTCGGTCGTGCCTACCTACGTCGTCCGACTCTGGCTGCCCGACCGTCCTGGCGCGCTCGGTTCCGTCGCCGGGCGCATCGGCGCGGTTCGAGGTGACCTCGTCGGCATCGACATCCTCGAGCGCGGCGCGGGCCGCGCGATCGACGAGCTGGTCGTGGAGCTGCCTGAGGCCGGTCTGGTCCCGCTCTTGGTGAAGGAGCTCCACGAGGTCGACGGGGTCGACGTGGAAGAGGTCCGGCCGGTGGCCACCGAGGGAAGGCCCGACCCGCGCCTCGCCGCCCTCGAGACCGCGGCGACGATCGTCGCCCAGCGCCACCCTGCCGACGTGCTCGAGGTGCTGGCACACGGCGCCTCCCGCGAGTTCGAGTGCGACTGGGTCGCCGTGGCCGACGTCCGTCGCGGTGTCATCGCTGCGTCCGTGGGAGAGTGCCCGCCCTCCGGATGGGTGCTCGCCTTCGCGGGCGGCGTCACCGCTACCGCAGCGACCGGCGACGTCGCATGGGCATCGCTCGCGACGGCCGACATGACGCTGGTCGTCGGCCGCCCGGGGCGGGCTCTGCGGTCGGTCGAGCGCAAGCAGCTCGCCGCGCTTGCCGGGATCGCGGACGTGCGGTGGGCCGAGCTCGGGCGCAGGGGAGCGTTGGCCGCCCACCCCAGCGCGATCTGACCAGCGCCTGATCATCCGCCGGGAACCGGACGGCGTTCGTGACCGCGACGTCCCGGTGTCCGGCGCTTGTCCTTGAGCTCGGATTCGAAGAGGTGCTTCCTGCCGCCGCACAGCTCGTTGCGGGCCGCCTCCTCGACGCCGCGGATGCACGAGTAGTAGTTGGCGTCGAAGTCCTCGACGATCTGGAACGTCCAGCGTCCCTCGATCACGTTCCGCCCGATCGCCTCCTCGCGCACCCGATCGGCCATGTCCGGGTGTCCCGCCTCCTCCAGCAGCTCGACCGCCTCGTCGAGCATCGCGTCGGCGTGGCCGATCAGCTGGTGGAAGTCGTACAGCCTGCCGCGAGCGCGCTCGATCCACTCGAGGGCCTCGGTGAGCTTGCCGACGGCCGCGACCGTCTCGTCGTCGAGTCCGTCCGGGCGCTGGTGGGCGGGGTCATTCGCCGCGTCGTTCACGCCCCTTCGTTACCCGCCCACCCTCGCGATCGCTCCACCGCCCGCCGCCAGCCGTCGTACTTCGAGTTCGCGGCGATCGGCGTAGCGACCGGCGAGAACTCGGCGTCGAGGGCCCA
Organism: Acidimicrobiales bacterium; assembly: GCA_035540495.1. Lineage (GTDB taxonomy): Bacteria > Actinomycetota > Acidimicrobiia > Acidimicrobiales > CADCTF01 > DASVEG01. Next base: position 3,499 of record DATLGL010000061.1, on the reverse strand, counting down.
CTTCTCGGCGAGCTCGTCACACGATCCCCACACACCCTCCGCGAGCCCTGCGAGATACGCCGCGCCCAACGCCGTCGTCTCCTGGATGGTCGGCCGCGCCACCGGCACCTGCAGCTGGTCGGCCTGCAGCTGGAGGAGGACGTCCATCACCGAGGCGCCGCCGTCGGCCCGCAGCGCCCGCACCTCGTGCCCGGACGCCGCGCTCATGGCCTCGACGACGTCGCGCGTCTGGTAGGCCATCGCCTCCACGACGGCTCTCGCGATGTGGGCGCGGCCGACGCCGCGGGTGAGGCCGAGGAGCGTGCCTCGCGCGTACGGGTCCCAGTACGGGCTGCCCAGTCCGGTGAACGCGGGAACGAGGTACACGCCCTCGGTGTCGGAGATCGACGCCGCGAGCGGACCGGTCTCGGCCGCCTCGCCGATGATGCCGAGCCCGTCGCGCATCCACTGGATCGCCGCTCCGGTGACGAAGATGGCACCCTCGAGCGCGTACGCGGTCGTGCCGTCGGCGAGGACCCATCCGACGGTCGTCAGAAGTCCCTCGACCGGTTCGGGACACGCCGAGCCGACGTTCATGAGGACGAACGATCCGGTGCCGTAGGTGTTCTTCGTCATCCCCGGCTCGAAGCACGCCTGGCCGAACAGAGCGCTCTGCTGGTCGCCCGCGATGCCACTGATCGGGATTCCTTCGGGAAGCCCGGTGTCGCCCGTGGTGACACCGAAGCGCCCCGACGTCGGCCGCACCTCGGGCAGGCATGACGGTGGCACCGAGAAGAGGTCGCACAGCTCGTTCGACCACTCGAGTGCTCCGATGTCGTAGAACAGCGTGCGGCTCGCGTTCGACGGGTCGGTTGCGTGCACCGCGCCGCCGGTGAGGTTCCAGAGCACCCACGAGTCGACGGTCCCGAACGCGAGATGCGGCCCCTCCTCGACGCCGCCCTCGCGGAGAAGCCACTCGAGCTTCGTCGCGCTGAAGTACGGGTCGAGCACGAGTCCGGTGCGCCGGCGGACGAGGTCGAGATGGCCGGCTTCGCGCAACGCGTCACAACGGGCTGCGGTACGGCGGTCCTGCCACACGATCGCCCTCGACAGCGGTCGTCCGGTACGCCGATCCCACACGACCACGGTCTCCCGCTGGTCGGTGATGCCGACGGCGGCGATCGTGTGGCCGAGCTCGTCGAGCCTGCCCGAGAGCTCGTCGAGGGTCGTGCGCACCGCGGTCCAGATGTCGTCGGCGTCGTGCTCCACCTCCCCCGGACGAGGGAAGTGCTGCGGGAACTCCCGGTACGACCATCCCACCGGCTGGCCGTCTTCGTCGACCGCGAAGGCGCGCACGCCGGTCGTTCCTGCGTCTATTGCGATCACAACCGCCATCGGGGTGACGATAGACACGAAACGTCGCGCCGTCGGGCAGCGTTGAACAGGGTGTGAGCACACCGAGGGCGGTCATCCGCCCGATCGAGCGGCGCGATGCAGAAGCGCTCCGCCGCATGTTCTTCCGCCTCTCGCCGGAGACCGTCTACCGGCGCTTCTTCCGCCCCGTTCGCGAACCTTCGGCCCGCGTCCTCGAGTACCTCGTGAGCGTCGACCACGACCAGCGGGAGGCACTGGTGGCCGAGGTCGACGGCGAGATCGTCGGTGTCGCCCGCTACGACCGCCTGCGCGACCGCCCGAACGAGGCCGAGGTGGCGATCGTGGTGGAGGACGCCTGGCAGCACCGTGGCCTCGGGCACCGGCTGATGCGCCGGCTCGCGGATGCCGCGGCGCGCGCCGGTGTCGAGGCCTTCACCGCCGAGGTCCTCGGGGGCAACCGAGCAGCCGTCGACCTCGTGCGCTCCCTCGCGCCGACCGCGGACGTCCGGTTCGCGTACGGCGAGGTCGTCGTGCGGGCGCCACTGCCGCCTGCGGCCGCTTGACGAGCGTCGGTGTCCGGTTCGTCCCCTTGTGACGACGATCACGAAGTGGGAGATCGCGCGAACGGCCTCTGACCTGCGGTTCCGCGCGCACCAGACCGTTGACAGCGACGTAATTCCGATGATGTAATTACCCATCATCTCGTAGCCGGCGGGGGGCCGACCACAACATCTTGTGGTTTAGCCTGATCCCGAGGCTCGGAGCAGTCGCACGACCAGACACCGACGTCAGCACGCAGTCGCTAGGGGAGGACCTCGTACATCATGGCCATCGCACCGGAGCGCATGGGGATCGGCATCCGCCGCCACTTCACCACCGACGGGGTCCACCCCTACGAGGAGGTGATTTGGGAGAAGCGTGACGCCCGCATCACCAACTACCGCGACGGGTCGGTGGCCTTCGAGCAGCTCGGTGTCGAGGTGCCCTCCACGTGGAGCCTCAACGCCACCAACATCCTCGCCCAGAAGTACTTCCGTGGCTCGCTCGGCACGCCCGAGCGCGAGTGGTCGCTGAAGCAGGTCGCGGACCGGGTGGTCGACACGATCACCGCGTGGGGCATCAAGGACGGCTACTTCGTCGACACCGCAGAGGCGGAGGCGTTCAGCGCGGAGCTGAAGCACCTGATCGTCACGCAGAAGGCGGCGTTCAACTCGCCGGTGTGGTTCAACATCGGCGTCAAGGGCGTGCCACAGCAGGCCAGCGCCTGCTTCATCCTCGCCGTCGACGACACCATGGATTCGATCCTCAACTGGTACGTCGAAGAGGGGATCATCTTCAAGGGCGGCTCCGGCGCCGGTATCAACCTCTCGAAGATCCGCTCGTCGGTCGAGCTGCTCCAGGGTGGCGGCACCGCGTCCGGTCCCGTCAGCTTCATGCGCGGCGCCGACGCGTCGGCCGGCACCATCAAGTCGGGCGGCAAGACCCGCCGCGCCGCGAAGATGGTCATCCTCAACGTCGACCATCCCGACGTGGAGGACTTCATCTGGTGCAAGGCGATCGAGGAGCGCAAGGCCCGCGCCCTGCGTGACGCCGGCTTCGACATGGATCTCGACGGCAAGGACAGCCACTCGATCCAGTACCAGAACGCCAACAACTCGGTGCGTGTCACCGACGAGTTCATGCAGGCCGTCGTCGACGATCGCGACTGGCAGTTGCGTGCCGTCACCAACGGCGAGCCGGTCCGCACGGTCAAGGCCCGGGAGCTGTTCCGCCAGATCGCGAAGGCCGCGTGGGAGTGCGCCGATCCGGGCATGCAGTTCGACACGACCATCAACAAGTGGCACACCGCGCACACCACGGGCCGCATCAACGGCTCCAACCCGTGCTCGGAGTACATGCACGTCGACAACAGCGCCTGCAACCTGGCGTCGCTCAACCTGCTCACGTTCCTCGACCGCGAGGGCGCGTTCGACGTGGCCGGCTTCCGGGCGGCCGTGGCCACCGTGTTCACCGCCCAGGAGATCCTCGTCGGCAACGCCGACTACCCGACCGAGGGCATCGCCGAGACGTCCCGCCGCTTCCGCCAGCTGGGCCTCGGCTACGCCAACCTCGGCGCCATGCTCATGGCCCTGGGCCTGCCCTACGA
>DATLGL010000060.1:0-286821 GCA_035540495.1 Acidimicrobiales bacterium | reverse complement strand
GTGGCGGGGGCGGCGGCACGCGAAGGGCGAGGTCGACCGCAGGGGCTCGACCGCTCATGCCCGGCTGGGCCCCGTTGAACTTCGCGTCGCCGAAGGTGAAGATGCCGCCGTCGGCGCCCATCACGTAGTAGCCGCGGCCGGTCGGTGTGACCCGGATCTGCACGGTGCGGGCAGTGCCCGCGAGGCGCAGGCCCGGCACACTGCCGTAGAAGCGCAGGGCGCCGAAGGTGAAGATGCCGCCGTCGGCCGCCTGCAGCCAGTAGCCGCTGCCGTTGGGGTGGGGTGCCATCGACACGACCGGCGCGTTCAAGCGCATCGACCCGGTGGAACCGTGGAACACCGCGTCGCCGAACGTGAAGACACCACCGTCGCCAGCGAGAAGCCAGTAGCCGCGGCCCGTGACCGTCGCCGCCATCGAGATGATGGGCGAGTTCAGGCGCATCGCTCCGGTCGAACCGTGGAAGCTCGCGTCACCGAAGCTGAAGACGCCGCCGTCCTGGCCGAGGATCCAGTACCCCTTGCCGGTCGGCGTCGGCTCGAGACGCACGACCGCGCCATTCAGGCGCTGGCCCTCGGTTGAGCCGTGCAACCCTGCGTCGCCGTATGCGCTCACCCGTCCGTTCGCCGACAACAGCCAGTAGCCGTTGCCGGTCGGTGTCGTCGCCATCGACATCACCGGCGTCGGCACCTGCCCGGCGCCGCCGAGGTACGGCGCGTCGCCGAAGCTGTACAAGGCGCTGTCGCGACCGAGGGTCCAGTAGCCCGGCACCGACTGCTGGGAACGAGACGTCTCCACGATGTGATTGACGTTCGAGCGGATCGACGGCAGCAGTTCGTACAGGCGAGCGCCGGGGCACGCCGTCGCGCTCGCATCCCGGTGCCCGATCAGGGTCGAACGGACGCCGGTGCTCCACTGCGTCGATCCGAGCACGTCGATCTCGTGACGGTCGGCCTTCCACGCGAACGTCTGCTCGACGGCCGAGACCGCGGCGCGCGTCGGCGCCACGCTGGAGAAGTCACCGAGCACGGCCACTCCCACCGTGCCCGAGTTGTTGTTCGCTGTGTGGGCGCCCGTGACGCCGCGTCCTTGCGCGTCTTCGCCCGTGACCGTCTCGTTCGACGCGTACTCGCGCGAGTAACGACCCTCGTAGACCCGACCCCGGGAGTCGACGAGGAAGTTGTAGCCGATGTCGTTCCAGCCGTTCGCCTTGGTGTGGTAGGCGAGGATCGCCCGGACGGTCGCGGCGGGATCCGGCCCCTCCTCCGCTGCTGTGTGGTGCAGCGACAGCCGGGTGATCTGCGAGAACGACGGCGGCTGCGATCCCCGGAGCGACTCGTCGGCGCCCCACTGCGCACGCGAGATGATCGGCGGAGCGGGCACCCGCGCATCGGCGGTCGCAGCCTCGGCCGGCGACGCTGCGGGGCGATCGACGACGAGCCGGCGCGGGCCGTGGACGGTGTCGATAGCGATGATCTCGAGGTTGCTCGGCGAGCCGCTCGTCACCCGCAGCTCGGCGTCCGTGGCGTCGGTCGCGACGAGCAGACCTGACAGGTGGATGCCGTTCTCCTCGTCACCGAGATCGTGCGACGCCTGGACCTGCCGCCAGGGCTGCCACGAGTCGCCCGCTGCGCGCCACCGGAGTTCGATGACGTCGGTCTCCTCGCCGTGCCAGCGAACGCCGAGGTGCGACGAGGGGTGGGTGAGGTCGACGATGCGACCCGGGTGAGCGTCGAGCTCCTCGAGTCGAACGGTCGGCTCCGCCCAGCTCGTGCGGATCGGAAGAACCGTCGCACCGACGAACGCGAGAACCGCGACGACGACGCGCCAGCGTGTGAGAGGGAAGTGCACGAGGAAACAACTCCGATGGTCGGCCCGCCCGGAACCAAGGTACCGATGCTTCCCGTCGGTCGTGCGTCACCGGAACTGAGGAGAACGCGGATGACCCGCGGCCGGTGCTATTGCTGCGACGCGCGCTGGTCGATCGCGAGGTGCGCGCCGACGATCGGCTGGTTCAGCCGGATGTTGCCCGTCGACCCCAGGAACGGCGCCGCGCCGAACGCGAACACGCCGCCGTCGCGAGCGATGAGCCAGTAGCCGGTGCCGAAGCACGTCGGCTGCATGCCGATGATCGGCTGGTTCAGTCGGATGTTGCCGGTGGAGCCGTGGAAGGCAGCGTCACCGAAGGCGAAGATCCCGCCGTCGGTGGCGACCATCCAGTAGCCGGCGCCGGACGGCGTGCGGCTGATGCCGACGATCGGCGAGTTCAACCGGATGTCGCCGGTCGAGCCGTAGAACTGGGCGTCGCCGAAGCTGAAGATGCCGCCGTCGCTCGCGACGAGCCAGTAGCCACGGCCCGTGCGGGTGGCGGTCATGCCGACGATCGGCGAGTTGAGCCGAAGAGAGCCGGTCGACCCCGCGAAACGGGCATCGCCGTAGGCGAAGATGCCGCCGTCACGCGCGACGAGGAAGTACCCCTGGCCGGTCGCGGTGGGGGCCATCCCGACGATCGGGGCCTTGAGCGGGATGTTCCCCGCCGACCCGAGGAACGGCGCGTCGCCGAAGTTGAAGATGCCGCCATCGGCGGCGACGAGCCAGTAGCCGCGGCCGGTGACGGTGCGGGCCATCGCCACGATGGGCGAGTTCAACCGGATGTTGCCGGTCGACCCGAGGAACGGCGCGTCGCCGAAGCTGAAGATGCCGCCGTCGCTCGCGACCATCCAGTACCCGAGGCGGTCGGCGAGGTTCGGCACGTCGCCGGTGCGGGCCGCCTGCACGGCGCCTGCGAGATCGACTGCTCCCGCGCCGTACTCGGGGTCCTGGCCGGCAGGGCCTATGTCGCGAGCGGTCGCACGGAGGATGCGGGCGGCGTCGCCCGCCGACTTGTTGAACGGCGACCCCATCAGCACCGCTGCTGCGCCCGCGACGTGCGCGGCGGCCATCGACGTGCCGGAGTCGTACATGAACTGGTACCGGGGCGGCGTCGCCTGGGGGTTCCACGCCTCCTGGAGGATCCCGTTGCGCGGGTCGCGCAAAGGCTGGTTCGAGTTCGACGACGGATCGTCGGAGATGTCGCCCCCGGGAGCGGTGAAGGCGAGCTCGCACGAGCCGTTCGAGTAGGAACCGCGCTGCGCGTTCCACTTGTGCCCGCCGACCGCGACGGCGCCGGGACAGGCGGCGGGGTAGGCGACGGGGACCAGGCCCGCCGCCGACTCGTTCCCCGAGGCGGCCACCACCATCGCGCCGCGCGCGGTGGCGTAGTTCACCGCGTCGCACAGCGGCTTCGCGAAGTCGCCACCGAGCGACAGGTTGATCACCTTCGCGCCCTCGTTCGCTGCGTAGACGATGCCCTCCGCGGTCGCGGAGACCGATCCGCGTCCCTCCCGGTCGAGGACCCGGACCGCGAGGATGCGTGCGTCCGGCGCGACCCCGGCGACGCTCCAGCGGGTCGCGGGCTCCGTCGTCTCGGGGTTCCCGGTCTGCTGGGCGATCGTTCCGGCGATGTGCGTGCCGTGACCGTTCTCGTCGTCGGGGAACGGGTCACGGCTGACGAAGTCGTAACCGGAGACCGGATGGCGGAAGCCGTCGTACGGGGGGATCGCCGTGCGGCCGACGCCGGTGTCGACGACGGCCACGGTGACGCCGCTGCCGAAGGTCGGGTCGTAGACAGGATGCCAGTTGAGCGTGCCGGGGTTGTTCGGGCTCAGGTCCTGGAGGTTCCACTGCTTCGGCGCGAACTGGTTGTCGAGAACGTGGGTGAAGGCCTCGACGACGCCATCGCGGCCGACCCACTCCACGTCAGATCGCGCGCCGTACGCCGACAGCGCCGCCGCGACGTCGTCGACCTCGACGACCTCGGTGCGGAGCGCGGCGATGCGCCGGATCGAACGGCCCTTGGCGGCAGCGTGCGCGTTCCGTACCTGATCGGCCTTCACGCTCCTCTGGAAGGTGACGAGGATCCGTCCGCTGCCGTCGGGGTCCGGAACACTCGGTTTCGGCGAGGGTTCGGCGGCCGACGACACGGCGGAGGCAAGGAGCAGCGAGGCCGCGACGGCGAGGGCGGTCGCGGCGCGCGAGAGCGTTCCGGGGCGGGGCATGCAGTCGGTCAGGTTACGGCTCCGGCCACTAGATTCGACGCGTCATGCCCGCCACTGCGCAGCCTGTGCCGCGCGCCGAGTTGGCCGGCGAGATCGCACGAGCAGCGCAAGAACGAGCGGCTGCTCCCGATTTCCCCGCCGCCCGCATCGCGCGCATCCGCAACGCCGCCGCCAAGCTCGGCGCAACCACCGTCGAGCCCGGCGACATCCGTCACGCCGCGCTCCTGCTGGAGCGGCAGGCCAATGTCGACCTCCAGGTGCCCACCGCGTCCAGAGTTCCCGGCGTCAGCCTCGTCAAGCGGGTCCTGAAGAAGTTGATGATCTGGTACCTGCGGTTCCTCGCGGCCCAGGTCACCGCGTTCGGTCAGGCCACCGCCCGCTTCGGCGTCACCGTCGCCTCACGCATCGACGAGCTCGAGGCCGAGGTGGCGGACCTGCGTGATCGTGTCGCCCGCCTCGAGGGCAAGTGACGGGTCTCGCCGCGTGAGCCGAACCGTCCACCAGTTCGTCCCGAACTTCGCCGCTGGCGACGCGATCGGGTCGCACGTCCGCCACACGCAGCGGATCCTCCGCGACGCCGGCTTCGTCAGCGAGATCTTCTACGACGAGGCCCAGGCTGCCGTGCGGAAACTCGGGCGTCCCCGTTCGTCCTTCGACGTCTCGCGCGACGGCGACGGCGGGCGCGCCTGGATCCTCTTCCAGCTGTCGACCGGCAGCGACATGACCGGCTACGTGCTCGATCTGGGCCTGCCGTACGCCGTCTACTTCCACAACATCACGCCGCCGGAGTTCTTCGAGCGGTGGGAGCCGGGGGCCGCCGAGAACCTCCGCCGTGCGCTGAACGACATGCGCCGGCTCGCACCGCGGGCGAGGTTCGCTATGGCGAACTCCGAGTTCAGTCGCGAGCTGCTCGACGAGGCGGGGTACTCGCCCACATCCGCAGTCCCGGTGCTCGTCGACTGGTCGGAGTACGACGCTCCCGGCAACGCACGGGTGCTCGCACGGGTGCGTCGCGAGAACGAGGCGTCCGGCGGTGCCCGCTGGATCTTCGTCGGGCGCGTCGCGCCGAACAAGTGCCAGCACGACGTGATCGCCGCGTTCGCGGCGTACAAGGAGATCTACGACCCGAACGCTCGTTTGACCCTCGTCGGCGGCCGCACGTCGAACGTGTACTACCGGTCGCTCGAGCTCCTTGCCGACGAGCTCGGCGTCGGTCCGTCGGTCGAGATGACCGACAGCATCCCGTTCGACGAGATCCTCGCCCACTGGCGCTCGGCCGACGTGTACGTCTCGGCGTCGGAGCACGAGGGGTTCGGAGTGCCTGCGCTCGAGGCGATGACGTTCTCGCTTCCGGTCGTGGCGTACGCGTCGAGCGCTCTACCTGAGACGATCGGCGACGCCGGGGTGCTCGTCGATGACAAGGATCCGGTCGTGATGGCGACAGCCGTGCACCGGGTGATGACCGACGAGGCGCTGCGCAAGGAGCTCGTCGAAGCCGGCCACGAGCGCCGCAAGGATTACGACCTCGATGTCGTCGCCCGCCAGATGCTCGAGCACATCCGGACGGGCATCGCCGATGGCTGAGGGCCGGGTTGCGATCGTCCCCACCCGCTACGGCGACGACGTCATCGGCGGGTCGGAAGCCGTCTTGCGCGAGATGGCGCACGGCCTCGCGGCCCGTGGCTGGGACGTCGACGTGCTCACAACGTGCGCCCGCAGCCACTACAGCTGGACGAACGAGTACGCGGCGGGTCTGTCGCAGGACGGCCCGGTCACGCTCCACCGGTTCGAGACGGTGCAGGACGGCGACCGGGACAATCGCCACCTCTACGAGCAGCGGATCCAGTTGGGGTTGCGGATCGACCGCGACGAGCAGGACGTGTGGCTGCACGGGAACGTGCGGGTGCCCGACCTCTTCCACCACCTCGTCGTCAACGCGGAGCGGTACGACGCGATCGTCCTGTCGCCGTACCTGTTCTGGACGACGGCCACGTGCTGGCAGGTCGCTCCGGAGAAGACGGTGGTCGTGCCCTGTCTGCACGACGAGTACTACGCGTACCTCGACCTGTTCCGGCCGATGCTGTCGGAGGTCGCGCAGCTGTGGTTCCTGTCGGAGCCGGAGCACGAGCTCGGGCATCGCCTCGTGGGTTCCGCCGGCCTCGCGCCGCACCGCACGACGGGCGCCGGCGTCCATCAGCCATCGTCGTACGACCCGGTGGGGTTCCGCTCGCGCCACGGCCTCGGCGACCGCCCGTTCGTCGTCTACGCCGGGCGCCGCGAGGAGGGGAAGGGCTGGCCGCAACTGCTCGGAGCCTTCACGAAGGCGGTGCTGGTGCATGGCGCCGACATCGACCTGGTGACGAGCGGGGTCGGGCCGGTCGAGCCGTCGCCTCTCGTGGCCGACCGTGTCCACGACCTCGGGTTCCTCGACGACGCCGAGCTCGCCTCTGCCTTCGCCGCTGCCGCGGCGTACGTGCAGCCGAGCCGGAACGAGAGCTTCTCCCGCACGATCATGGAATCGTGGCTGGCCGGAACGGGCGTGATCGCGAACGCCGGGAGTGACGTCGTCGCTTGGCACTGCCGCCGTTCCGGCGCCGGAATCGTCTACGAAGATCCGGAGGAGCTCGTGCAGGCGATCTCTCTGGTCGCTGCCGACCCGACGCTGCTCGACGGTCTCGCCCGCCAGGGCTGTGAGTACGTCGTCCGGGAGTACGCCTGGCCGGCTGTGCTCGACCGGATGGAAGAGGGCCTCGGGGAGCTGATCGGATGACCGAGCGGATCCTCGTTGCGGGCCCGTATCCGACGATGGGTGGTACCGAAGCGGCTGCGGTGTTCGCCCTTGTTCGGCGCTTGGTGTCGGAGGGCCACGACGTCGTGGTCGTCTCGCCTCGCCCATCGGCCGCGCATCACCACGCGGACCCCGGTTCGCCACGCGGTGCCGCTCGCCTGGCGTCGCTCGTCAGCGGCCGCGATCGGATGATCCTGCGGTTGGACGCCGGAGCACTCGCGGTGTCGGCCGAGTCGCCGCGGTTGCTGCCCGGACGTGTGGCGCTCGCCGGTGCGATCCGGCGCGTGCCGACCGTCGACGTCGTGCTCGACCGGGTGCCTTCGACCGTGGCGCCCCGCTGGGTTTCGCTCGTGTTGGGCCGCGCTGCCTCCGTGACGGTCGCGAGCGAGGGTGAGCGAGAGGCGCTGGTGTCCTCGGGCGTCGACGCGTCGAAGGTGACGGTCGACCCGGACATCCTTCCGCCGACCCCGGAGCGGATCCTCGAAGCGTTCGCGCGCCCGCTGCCCTCGGTGGCGACCGGCGCACCTGACGGAGGCCTTTCCGCGTCCGCCATCGAGGAGCTCGTGAAGCGGCGAGCGGTCGAGGTGCGGACGCCGCTCGAGGCCGGCCATGGCCCGGGTCGCGTGTCGCTGTCGACGAAGCCGCTGCGGTCGCTGCCACCGCTCGAGCGGCCGATCATCCGGTCGAACAACCCGGCGTACGCGTCCGTGAAGCGCGTCCAGCTCAAGCTCCTGGCCTGGATGTTCGACTGGGTGATCCAGCACGTGAACCGGCTCCACCAGGCGACGATCGAGGCGATCGAGCTGGCGGACGCCGGCGGTCAAACGGACGAGCCGAACAGCTCGTCGTAGAGGGCTCGAGCGGCCCGCTCGAAGGAGTGGGTCGCGGCGTAGGCGCGGGCGCCGGCGCCCAGCTGCTTCCGCCGCTCGGACGAACCGAGCACCTCGATGACCACGTCCGCCAGCACGGCGGCCGTCGCGCCTGTGGGGACCTTCACGACCGCATCGTCGGGCAGGTCGCGGTTCGCGCCGATGGCCGTCGCCACCGTCGGCACGCCAGCGGTGAGGCAGTCACCGATGGCGCCCGACGACTCGCCGTTCGTCGACATGCGAAGCTGGATCGCCACCCACGCCCGATCGAGCCATCGCCGGTACTCGTCGTCGTCGACCGCGCCCGTGAGCTCGATCCCCTCGCCCGTCGAGCGCAGCCGGTGTGCGTCGTCCTCGCCGACCGGGCCGACGAACACGAGGCGGGCGTCGGGCACCTGCGTGCGGATCCGGGCGAACGCATCGACGACGACCTGGCCGGACTTCAGCTCGTTGACGACACCGAACGAAGCGACGAGGGCCGGACCCGGGCGCTGTTCCGCGGGCGTCGGGTTCTGCACCGGCACCGCGCCGACGCTGAACGGCAGGACCGCGAGCTTGTGCCGGTCGGCGGGTCGTGCGTCGAGGCGAGCGAGCTCGAGAGCGAACGTCGACGTGACGAGGTACCGCCCGCTGTTCGCGATGGGCGCACGAGCCATCAGCACTCCCCACCGGTCAGCGTCGGCGGTCGACAGCTGCCCGTCCGCTCCGAGCGCCTCGGGCAGCCCGTCGTACATCCCGTGGAGGGCGCGGTGGAAGGAGGCGCCGACGGCCTCCGGATGCTGCCACTGCGCGAACCGGTGGAGGTTGGTCAGGCGCACGTCGTGGGCGAGCACGGTCACGCCTTCGCGCCGGGCGAGCAGCGCGAGCCCGCCCGTGTGGAACTCGCTGTTGCCGAGCGACACGACGACCCGGTCGTATCCACCTTCGATCGATTCGACCCGGTCGAACGACGCGAGGGGCCGCGCGGTGAGACCGGCGGGTGCCGCCGTGAGCGACGTGCGCATGGCCGCCCGCTCGTGGGGCGGCCCGTCCACGAACACGTCGATCGTGACGTCCTCGCCGTGGGCGCGGTGCAGTTCCTCGAGCAGACGTGCGCTGTAGTCGCTCACGCCGCCCGGGATCGGCGGGAGGGGAGTCACGAACGCGAGCCGCCGTCTGCCCCGTCTGCCCCGTCTGCCGCTCTCAGACCGGCTCGACGGGGAGCGGAGGTGCGCGACGGTTTCTCGGGCGACGTGGTCGTACGTCCGGCGGGGCGCCTCGCGCGCGACCTTCTCGAGCCTGGCGCGGTGGGTGCGATCGGTGAGGGCACGTTCGATCGCTGTGGCCATGTCGTCGACGTCGTACGGGTCGAACAACGCCTCGGTCGGAAGCAGTTCGGGCAACGACGACGTGTTCGACGCGATCGCCGGCGTGTCGCATGCCAGCGCCTCGGCCACCGGCAGGCCGTAGCCCTCGTAGAGCGGGGGATAGATCGCGAGGGTCGCCCGCTGGGTGAGGCGAAGCATCTCGTCGTCCGGAACCCACCCCGTCACCCGCAGACGGTTCCGGAACCCGAGCCGTTCGGCCATCACCTCGTAGTGGTTCTTCTCGAGCGGCTTCACGCTGCACGCGATCACCAGGTCGTGGTCGTCCCGTACCCGCGCCGGCAGACGCCCCCACGCCTCGAGGAGCCGCTCGACGTTCTTCCGGTGGTCCGTCCCTCCGGTGTAGAGGACGAACCGCTCCCGGCCGCCGTCGGTCGAAGGGACGAAGCGGGCCGACGGGGCGAGCGGCACGACCTCCACCCGTGCGCGGTCGATGCCGAGGATCTCCCCTGCATCCCTCTTCGCGGCCTCCGAGATGGCGAGCACGAGGTCGGCCTGGCGGACCAACTCGTGGCGAGCGCGATAGCGACGCCGCAGCCCGGGATCTTCCAGGTACCGGTCCGCCAGCACCTCCGAGATCAGGTCGAAGAGCGTCACCACGAGCCGGCCGGTGAACGGGGCCGGAACGAGCCGTCGCAAGGGCACCGACAGCTCGTACGGCGACATCACGTGCAGCGTCTCGACGTCGGCCCACGGGATCTCGTCGCTGAAGCGCAGCTTCCCGCTCGCGACGAGCGGCTCCACGCCGCCCGGCAGGGGGAGGTCGGGGTTCAGCGAGTACGCGGCGACCGCGTCGGGATGCAGCCGTTCGAGCGCGAGCGCCGTCTCGCGGATGTAGCCCGCGACGCCACGGTCGCGATGGTCGAGGCTCTGCGTCCCCTGGATGTCGAGGACCAGCACGCTCAGCGAGACGTCGGAGCGTTGCCCGCCTGCAGCTCGTCGACCGACGCCTGCAGCCTCGCGACGGCGCGGCCCAGCGAGGCGGCGGCTTCGTTCGACGCGTCGAGGTCGTCGGTGACGATGCGGCGGATCTCCACCGTCGCCTGTCGCACCTCCTCGATCTGGCGGGTGAGCTCGTCGAACCGCGGCGTCACGATCTCCTCGAGATGGTGGCGGAAGAAGGCCACGAGTCGCTGCTTCACTCCTTCACCTCGATCTGCATCGGGAGGGCGACGAGGCCCTCGTCCCTGCCGCCGGCTGCGACCTCGAAGCGCCGCTTCTGCTCCCAGTGGTCGTAGACGAGCCCGCCGACCGTGTGCGCGCCGATCGTGAACGCGTACGTGCCGTCGAGGAGCGGGATGTCACGAAGGCGCACGCGCACGGTGCGCGAGCCGTTGATCGGCCCGACGTCGGTGCCCTTCAAGCGGGAGTTGGTGCCGTGCACCATCTGGCCCATCGGCCCGTAGATCACGATGCCGAGGACGATGTCGTCGATGCGCTGCTTCGACGACAGGTGCACGTCGAAGCACAGCTCCTCGCCGGGCATCACGTTGTGGCGGGATGCATCCGGGTACACGACCTCGACCTCGTCGATCTTGACCTTCCCCCACTCGGGCGACAGCTCCGACCGGGCCATTTCGACGCCGATGTCGGCGTCGGACGAGACGCCGGCCATCAACCGCTCCCGGAACTCGCGGATCACGTCGTTCGGGTCGCCCGCGACGACGACCCTGCCGTGGTCGAGGGCTGCGGCGTTGTCGCACAGCTGGCGGACCTGCTCGACCGCGTGGGTGACGATGATGATCGTGCGTCCCTCGGCTTGGAACGTCTTGACCTTGTCGATGCACTTGCGCTGGAACGCCTCGTCGCCGACTGCCAGCACCTCGTCGACGAGGAGGATCTCGGGGTCGACATTGATCGCGACGGAGAACCCGAGGCGGATGTACATGCCCGACGAGTAGTGCTTCACCGGCGTGTCGATGAACTGCTCGAGACCTGCGAAGCCGACGATGTCGTCGAAGATCCGGTCGACGTCGTTGCGCCGCATCCCGAGGATCGACGCGTTCATGTAGACGTTCTCCCGCCCGGTGAGATCGGGGTGGAACCCGGCGCCGAGCTCCAGCAGCGCGGCGAGCCGCCCGACCGTGGTCACCGACCCGCTCGTCGGCTGGAGGATGCCCGCGATGCACTTCAGCAGGGTCGACTTCCCCGACCCGTTGTGGCCGAGGAGGCCCATCGTCTGGCCGGCCTCGATGCGCAGCGTCACGTCGTCGAGGGCCTTGAAGTCCTCGTACGGCACGCGACCGAGGTGGATCAGGCGCTCCTTCAACGACGAGTACTTCTCGCGATAGAGCCGGAAGCTCTTCGAGACGTGATCGATCTCGACGGCGGCAGCCATGCGTCGGCTACAGCTCCTCGGTGAAGTTGCCCTCGAGGCGGCGGAACACCGTCATCCCGATGAGGAGGATGATCACGCCGAGCACGTACACGTACGCGAGGTTCCGCAGGTACCACCACATCGGGAAGTTGTGGACGACGTCGGTGAGCGACCCGTAGATCGCGCGCTGGAACACCATGACCACGCCGGTGACGGGATTGATCAGGTAGAGCGCGGCCGCGCCGCCGAGCTTCCCGGCGATGAGGTCGTAGCTGTAGACGATCGGGCTCGCGAAGAACCATGCGAGGAGGATCAGTTCGACGAGGTGCTGGACGTCGCGCAGGTACACGTTGATCGCGGCGAGCAGGAACGAGAGGCCCGCGAGCACCAGCAGCAGCCCGCCGAGCGCAACCGGCAGGAGAGGCAGGTACCGCCAGTCGACGGGGTGGCGGAAGACCAGGAGCGCTCCCACGAGCACGAGGCTCTGGAGGAAGAAGTGGACGAGCGCGGCGCCGATCGCACCCAGTGGCAGCACCTCGCGGGGGAACCACACCTTGTTGACGATGCCTGCGTTGCCGACGATCGACCCGGTGGCGGTCAACAACCCCACGTTGAAGACGTTCCAGACCAACAGCCCGGAAAGGAGGTAGATCGGGAACCTAGGGATGCCGCTGCCGAGCACGACCGAGAAGACGAAGTAGTAGACGACGAGCAGCATCGCCGGGTTGAGGAGCGACCAGAGGAAGCCGAGGATGCTCGACTTGTACTTGACCTTGAGCTCCTTGCGGACGAGGTTCACGAGCAGCTCGCGGTAGCTCACGATGTCGCGGGCGCGGCGGAGCAAGCTGCCTCGCGGGGTGATCGTCCTGGCGGGAAGACTGACGTCTGTCATCGTGTGTGGCCTGTCGCCGCGGGGCGCCAGGCAGGGTCACGACTCTACCGGCAGCGGCTGACCAACCCGGAGAAGCGAGCCAGGCGTCACCCACTAGCGTCGCCCCATGCGCGTCGCGCTCGACGCCACGCCGTTGCTCGGGAGCCCGACCGGCGTTGCCACGTTCACTGCCGGGCTGCTCCGCGCGCTCGCAATGCAACCGGACGTCGATCCACGTGCCTTCGCGCTTTCGTTGCGGGGGTGGCGGCGACTCGCCGCGGTGTTGCCGGACGGGGTCCCCGCGGTGCGCCGCCCGCTTCCTGCCGGCGTGCTGTCTCGCGCGTGGCAGGCCCAGCCCCGCCCGACCGCGGAGCGTCTGCTCGGTGGTGACCTCGACGTCGTGCACGGGACGAACTACGTCGTCCCGCCGACGACGTCCGCGGGAGCGGTGGTGACCGTCTACGACCTCACGGCGATGCGGTTCCCGGAGATGGTCGAGGCCGCGAGCCTGCGCTATCCGGAGCTCGTGCGCCGGGCGGTCGAGCGTGGTGCCCTCGTGCACGTGACGGCGCGGGCGATCGGCGACGAGGTCGTGGAGATGCTCGGCGTGCCAGCCGACCGGGTGCGGGTCGTGCACAGCGGTGTCGACGGCGGCGAGCCGAACACGATCCCGGGCGACGCCGAGCGAGGACGCCGGATGGCCGGCGCGACGAGGTACGTGCTCGCGCTCGGGACGGTGGAACCGCGCAAGGGACTTCCCGACCTCGTCGCCGCGTTCGACGCGATGTCGACGGACGACGACCTCGGCGACGTCGGCCTGGCGATCGTCGGTCCGGACGGGTGGGGGGTCGACGAGCTCGTCGCTGCCATCGACGCGTCACCTGCGCGTCGACGCATACGTCGCATCGGGTGGGTGGGCGACGACGATCGACGCGATCTGCTCGCCGGTGCCGCGGTCCTCGCGATGCCGTCGCGCTACGAGGGCTTCGGCTACCCGCCGCTCGAGGCGATGGCCGCGGGCGTCCCGGTCGTCGCGACGACCGCCGGGTCGTTGCCCGAGGTGCTCGGCGACGCCGCGCTCCTCGTCGAGCCCAGAGACATCGGCGGGCTCGCCGGTGCGCTGCGAACGGCGCTGCGCTCAGCTGATGCCGCGCGTGCGGCGACCGTCGCACGAGGCAAGGCGCACGCTGCCTCGTTCCGGTGGGAGACGTGCGCACGCGCGATGGTCGACCTGTACCGCGACGCCATGGACGCACGGCGGACGTGACGATGAAGGTCGTCCTCGTCGTCGAGCAGCTCCGCCGTGCGGTCAGCGGAGGGATCGGCACCTACGCCCGCGGGCTGCTCCAAGGCCTCGCTGCCGCAGGCGCCGATCGCGGCGTCCGCCTCGTGCTCCACGCGAGTCGAGCGCGTGGCGGCCCCGACCCCCTGGCGGCCTACGGGCACCCGCTCGAGCTCTCGAAGCTGCCGGGGCCCGCGCTCACCCGCGCCTGGGACCTCGGGGTGCTCCCGGGTCCGGCGGGCGACGTGGTGCACGCGACGTCGCTCGCGTTCCCCCCGACGAGGTCGCCTCTGAGCGTGCTGGTGCACGACCTCGCCTGGCGCGAGGTGCCCGAGGCGTATCCCGTGCGAGGCCGCCGCTGGCACGAGGCGGCGCTCGCCCGCGCCGTCGGCAAGGCCAGGGTGCTGGTCGTCCCGTCACAACGAGTCGCCGACCATCTCGTCGCAGCAGGCGCCAAGGCACACACCGTCGAGGTGATCGAAGAGGGTGGCGACCACCTCCCGCCGGCGGACCTCGCCGCGACGGACGCGTTGCTCGACAGCCTCGGCGTTCGGGAAGGCTTCCTCCTCACCGTCAGCACCGTCGAGCCCCGGAAGAACCTCTCCCGGCTGCTCGCCGCGTACGACTCCGTCCGCAGCGAGCTGGCCGAGCCGTGGCCCCTTGTCGTCGTCGGCCCGACCGGATGGGGAGACGCGTTGCCGTCGTCGTCGATCCCGCACGGTGTCGTTCTGGCCGGACACGTCGACGACGCGGTGCTCGCCGGTCTCTACCGCCGGTGCCGCTGCCTTGCCTACGTCCCCCTCGTCGAAGGGTTCGGCCTTCCACCCGTGGAGGCCATGAGGGAGTGCGCGCCGGTGGTCTCGAGCCCCATACCCAGCACCGCGGGCGCGTCGCTCGAGGTCGATCCCACCGACGTAGCCGCCATCGGTCGCGCGCTGGTCGCCGCGTCGTCGAACGAGCGCGTTCGCAGCGAGCTCGTCACCGCGGGGCTGCTGCGAGCGGCCGATCTGACGTGGGAGACCGCAGCGAAGCGACACCTCGAGGTGTGGAGGTCGCTCCGATGACCGTCGTCGGTGTCGACGTGAGCGCGATCCCGAGTGACCCGCGCGGCGCGGGCCGGTACGTCGTGGAGCTCGTTCGCGCCCTCGACGCGCGACACGAGGTCGAGCTGAGGCTCGAGGCCCGGAAGGACGACGGCGAGCGCTGGCAGCATCTGGCTCCGCGTGCCCAGGTCCGCCCGGTCGTTCCGGCGTCGAAGCTGCGCCGCTTGGCATGGGAGCAGATCGCCGCGCCCCGGTTCGTCGACCGGTGGGGGATCGACGTCCTCCACGCGCCGCACTACACGATGCCCGAGGTCGCGAAGGTGCCCAAGGTCGTGACGATCCACGACCTGACGTTCTTCGACCGTCCGGAGCTCCACGAGCGGGTGAAGGTGTCGTTCTTCTCGCGGGCGATCAAGGTCGCGGCGAAGCTGGCCGACGCGCTCGTGTGCGTCAGCGCGCCCACCGCACGGCGGCTGGAGGAGCTGCTCGAACCGAAGGCGCCGGTGCACGTCATCCCGCACGGCGTCGACCACGACACCTTCCGCCCGGACGATCCGGCTGGTGACGACGAGCGCCTCCTGTCGGAGCTCGGCGTCCGTGGGCGGTATCTCGCCTTCGTCGGCACGCTCGAGCCCCGCAAGAACGTGAGCGGCCTCGTGCAGGCCTTCGACCGCCTCGCGGGGTCGAAAGAGCATGACGACGTGACCCTGGTCATCGCCGGCGGGTCGGGCTGGGGCAACGAAGCCTTCGAGCGGGCGCTGGCGGCCAGCCCCGCGAAGGATCGGATCATCCGCACCGGCTACGTCGCGCAGGAGGCGCTGCCCGCGTTGATGCGCCACGCCGAAGCCGTGGTGTATCCGGCGCTGGAGGAGGGATTCGGCCTGCCTGTGCTCGAAGCGCTCGCCTGCGGGACCACCGCGATCACCACGGCCGATTCCGTGATGGACGAGATCGCCGAGGGAGCCGCCGTCGCCATTCCCGGAGGCGATGTCGAAGCGCTCGCGAACGCGCTGCGAGCCCGCCTCGAACGCGGGCCCGATTCCGACCGTCGCGAACGAGGTCTCGCCGTCGCCCGCCGCTACACCTGGGACGCGTGCGCCGCGGCCCACGAAGCGGTGTACCGGGCGACCGCCCGCTGACCGTAGGGTTTCGCCCCGTGCGCGCACTGGTGACCGGTGGAATGGGCTTCGTCGGCTCCTGGCTGTGCGCGCACCTCGAGGCCGAAGGCGACCACGTCACGCCGACCGGCGAAGAGGCCGATGTGCGTGACGCAGCGGCGATCGGCGCGGCCGTCGAAGAGGTGCAGCCCGACGCGATCTACCACCTGGCCGGTCAGGCCCACGTGGGCGCATCGTGGAACGACCCCGCGGCCACCTACCTCGTGAACGTGATCGGCACGGTGAACGTGCTCGACGCCGCCCGCCGCCTGCCGACGCCACCAAAGGTCGTCGTCGTCAGCTCGGCGGAGGTCTATGGCCGGGTGGCGCCGGAAGACCTCCCGATCACTGAGGAGACGCCGACGGAGCCGATGTCGCCGTACGCGGCGAGCAAGATCGCCGCCGAGGTCGCCGCCCGCCAGGCCGTGCTGGGGTTCGGCGTCCCTGCGCTGATCGCGAGGCCGTTCAACCACATCGGCCCGCGCCAGTCGCCGACGTTCGTCGTGTCAGCGCTCGCCAAGCGCATCGTTGACGCCGAGCGCTCGGGGGCCACGCAGCTGCAGATGGGAAACGCCACGCCTCGGCGCGACCTCACCGACGTGCGCGACGTCGTGAGGGCCTACCGGCTGCTCGTCGAGAAGGGCACACCCGGCGACATCTACAACGTGGCCAGCGGCCACGACGTCGTCATCGGCGATCTGGCGCGACGGCTGATCGAGCTGTCGGGAGTCGACCTCGAGCTGGTCACCGACACCGTCGAACTGCGGCCGGTGGACGTGCCCGTCCTACGCGGCGATCCCGGCAAGCTGCGCCACGACACCGGATGGGAGCCGCAGATCCCGCTCGAAGAGACCCTGCGCGACGTCCTCGCGTACTGGCGCTCGCAGGACTGAACGACCCCCGGAGCGCGAAGACGCCGGCTGCCCGGGGGGACGGCAGCCGGCGTCTTGAAGACCCGCGAGCGATGCTCAGGGGCCAGATGTTGCGGTGATGGGTTACGCAGCCGCGCCGTTGGCGGTGGCGTTCTGGGCCAGGCGGGTGCGGAGCACCTCACCGGCTTCCTTCGCCGCGGTGCGAGCCGACTTGAACGCCTCACGGGCCTGCTCGGGGAGACGCTCCTCGAGCTGGTCGAGGCTCGTCTCGACGGCGCCGACGAGCGGCTCGATGCGCTCTTCGACCTCGTCTGCGACCTTGGCGAACTGGGTGCGGAGGTCGGTTGCCTGCTCCTCGAACTGCTTCTCGAGCTCACGGCGGCGAACCTGGGCCTTCTGGAAGGCGAGGACACCGAACCCGACGGTGATGTAGGCGGCGTCCTTGAGCGTCTTGGCGAGATCCATCTTCTGCTCCTCTGAAACTGGTGGCGGGAGTTCGGGCCGGCGGCGGCCCGCCCTGTTGCTAACCACGATACCCGAAGTGAGTAACAGTTGCAAGCACTTGTCCGAACGGTCTCCTCCGCGCCACGCGCCGTTCGTCGGTGTACCCCCAACTAGCGTCTACGCCCCGTGACCGACGTCGGCCACCCTCCCCAAGCTTCTGCTGACGACCCCTTCGACCCTGCCCCCGAGGCCGGTGGCGGAGCCGCCGGCGTGCCTCCGGTGGTGGCGGTGCTGGTGACCCACGATCCGGGTCCGTGGCTCGAGGAGAGCCTGGCGTCACTGGCCGAGCAGGACTACCCGAACCTGTCGGTGCTCGTCCTCGACGCCGCGAGCGAGGTCGACCCCACGCCCCGGGTAGCGGCCATCCTGCCGACGGCATACGTGCGCCGGCTCGAGGTCAACGACGGCTTCGGGCCCTCGGCGAACGACGTCCTGAACGTCGTCGAAGGGGCGTCCCACTTCGTCTTCCTGCACGACGACGTCGCGCTCGCCGCCGACGCGGTGCGCCTGCTGGTCGAGGAGGCCTACCGGTCGAACGCCGGCGTCGTGTCGCCGAAGTACGTGGCGTGGGACGACTCCCGGCTGCTGCTCGGCGTCGGTGCGGCGTGCGACAAGAGCGGCCACGTCAGCCCGTACGGCCGCGGCGAGCTCGACCAGGAGCAGCACGACGCGGTCCGCGACGTGTTCGTCGCGCCGGGCGGATGCCAGCTGGTGCGGGCCGACCTGTTCGCGACGCTCCAAGGGTTCGACCCCAGGATCCAGATGCTGGGCGACGATCTCGACCTCTGCTGGCGGGCACAGATCGCCGGCGCACGCGTCGTCGTGGCGCCGGCCGCCGTGGTGCGCCACCTCGAAGCCACGGCGTCGGGCCAGCGGGACGTCACCGTTCCCGACGGCGCCGGCGCCGGCGTCAACGACGAAGAGCGGCTGGCCCAGTTCGCCCTTCGCCACCGGATCCGGGCGCTGCTGGTCGGCTACGGGCGTGTGCAGGCCGTACGCGTCCTCCCCCAGGCGTTCCTCTTCATGATCATCGAGGCGGTCGCCACCCGCGACCTCACCGTGCGGCGAGCGCTCGACGCGTGGTGGTGGAACCTGCGGATGCTCGGCGACGTGCGGTCGTCGCGGAAGCGGCTGCGATCGATCCGTCTCGTGCGCGACCGCGAGATCCGGCGACTGCAGACGCGTGGTGGCGCCCGCGTGCTGGGCATCATCCGAGGCGGCGTCGCGGCAGAGGAACGCACCCTGGGCGTCGGCGCCGCCGGACGCGACTTCGCAGGCGCCGTCACGCGCGGCGGGGTGCGCCTGACGATCGGTGTCTGGCTCGCGCTCGCAGTGGTTCTGATCGGCGGAAGCCGGCACCTCCTCGGAGGTCGGATCCCCTCCGTCGGCCAGGTCGTGCCGATCGCTGATTCGTGGGAGTCGCTGCGCCTGTTCGCGGGCGGATGGACACCCTCCGGGCTGGGTTCGCCTGCGGCCCCGCCGGTGGCGCACCTCCTGCTTGGGGTCGGCGGTCTGCTCGCGTTCGGGTCAGAGCAGCTGCTGCAGAAGGTGCTGGTCGTCGGCATGCTCCCGATCGGCGTCATCGGGATGCACCGCCTCACGGCGCCGCTCGGATCGTGGCGCGCCCGCCTCGCCGGCGCGGTGTTGTACGCCGCCGTCCCGCTCCCGTACGACGCTCTGTCGCGCGGGCGGTGGGCGGCGCTCGTGTCGTACGCGGTGATGCCGTGGCTGATGGCTCGCCTGCTGCGTGCGAGCGGCATCGCGCCATTCGGCGCTCCGGCCGAGGTGGAGCCCCAGCGGCGACGCCGTCGGCGCACAGGTCCCCGCACCCCCGCCGACGCGGTCGAGGCGCTCCTCGGCGCCGAGGCCGGCACCCTCGATCAGGTCGACACCGAAGAGCTGCGGGTGGCGGCCATCGCCGTGGCCGGCCGCCCCGACGACAACGACGACTTCGAGCTCGAGGTGGCGCCACCGCCGGCAACGGTTCGACATCCCGGGACGTTCGTCGAGCAGCTCGCGCCGGCCGCCCTCCTGCTGGGCGTCTCCGCCGCGATCGCACCGCCCGTCACCCTCGCGGTGCTCCTCGCCGTCGCGGGGCTTCTCGCCGGGT
Source organism: Acidimicrobiales bacterium (assembly GCA_035540495.1). Taxonomy (GTDB): domain Bacteria; phylum Actinomycetota; class Acidimicrobiia; order Acidimicrobiales; family CADCTF01; genus DASVEG01. The sequence continues at coordinate 267,549 of DATLGL010000060.1, read as the reverse complement.
TCGCGCTCGTCGGGCCCTTCCGCAGCGGCACGCGTTCGGCCGCGCTCGGCGCCGCGGCCGTGGGCGTCGCTGCGGTGCTGCTCCTCCCGTGGACCTTCGAGGTGCTGATGCCCGGCGCACCGTGGTCAGGTGTCGCCGGCATCGGCGTCGCTCCTGCCGACGCTCCGGGGCTCGGTGAGATCCTCGCCCTCCACCTCGGGCACCTCCCGCTCGCGCCGCTCGGCTGGGGCCTGCTGGTGGCCGCGATCCTCCCGCTGGCCGTCGGTCGCCACTGGCGGGTCGAGTGGGCGACCCGCTTCTGGGCCGTTGCCGTCGTCGTTTGGATCGTGGCGTGGCTCGCAGGGCGGGGCTGGTTGATCGTCGATCCTCCTGCGGTCGACGTGCTGATGGCGCCGGCTGCCGTGGCGATCGTGCTCGCCGCCGTGCTCGGGCTGTCCGCGTTCGAGACGGATCTACCCGGCTACCACTTCGGCTGGCGTCAGCTGGCGTCGATCGGTGCTGCGGTGGCCGCCGTCGTGGCGACGCTGCCGGTGCTGGCGGCGGCCACCGACGGGCGCTGGCGCATGCCCTCGCGCGACTTCGCCGGTCTCATCTCGTGGATGCCGGAGCAGGTCGAGCAGGGCGACTTCCGGGTGCTGTGGATCGGAGCGCCGGACGCGCTCCCGCTCGACGGGTGGAGGCTCGCGGACGGGCTCGCCTACGGCGCGTCGCGCAACGGTGCGCCGGACACGAGGTCGCTGTGGCCGGGCACGGATGCGGGCCCGACCGGTCTGCTCTCCGACGCGCTGGGTGTCGCCCGGCGAGGCGAGACGACACGTGTCGGCGCGCTCCTCGGTCCGCTGGGCGTCCGCTACATCGCCGTGCCGAGGTCGGCCGCCCCCGGCGGTCCGCGAGGCGCAGGTCACGCACCGCCGGTCGGCCTGCTCGACGCGCTTCGAGGACAGGTCGACCTACGGCTGATCCAGGCCGACGACGACCTGGTGCTGTTCGAGAACGCGGCGTGGCGGCCGATCCGGTCGGTCGGCGCGGCGCCGGTGCTCGACCCAGGTTCGTCGATCCTGCGCTCGTCCGGACCAGTGGTGGCCGGTGACGTGATCATCGCCGAAGGTCACTCCGGGCGGTGGCACCTCGACGTCGAAGGCCGCCGGGCTCCTCACACGAAGGCCCTCGACTGGGCCAACGGTTTCACCGTCGACGCCGACGGCCAGGGCACGCTCCGCTACCGCACCCCGCCGCTGAGGATCGTGCTCCTCGTCGTCGAGGCTGCGCTGTGGGCCGCGGCGATCCGCGCGGCGGCCCTCGCGGTGCGCCGGCGCCGTGCCGCGCTGCGCCCGGAGGTCGTGGCATGAGTCCGCGCAGCCGCCTCGTCGCGGTCATCGTGATGGCGGCGGTCGTCGCCGGCGCGCTCGTCGCCGACCGCGTCGCTCGTCCGGAGGCCGAGGGCGACACCGCGATCGCGATGGCGAACCTGATGCCGACTGCAGCCCCCGCGCGAGCTCTGTCGTCGACGTGGTTCTGCGCAGCTGGCACCGGGAACCAAGGAGGCGCGGCCGACGCAGGGGTCATCGTGGTGAACCCGTCGTCGGAAGCGGTGACCGCGACGATCACGGTGGTCGGCACCGAAGGCGAGCCGGCGACGGTGCCGCTCGACGTGCCGGCATCGGGCCGTGCGTCGGTGCGCCTCGGCGACGTCGTGGCCGCGCCGTACGTCGCGGCAACCGTCGACGTTCCTCGCGGTGAGGTCGCGGTCGAGCGCGTCGTGCAGGGGCCGCTCGGTGCGAGCGCAGCGCCGTGCGCGTCGTTCGGTTCCCAGCGCTGGTACGTCGCCGACGGCTCGACCGCTCGCGAGGACGCCATGATCCTCGCCCTCTACAACCCCTTTCCCGAAGACGCGATCGTCGACCTCTCGTTCTCGACCGACGAAGGACGCGCCGTGCCGTCCGACTTCCAAGGGATCGTCGTGAAAGGCGGCCGCGTGGTGCCGGTGAACGTCGGCGACCACGTGCGGCGGCGCAACCGCGTCGCAGCGACGGTGCAGACCCGTCGCGGTCGGCTCGTCGTCGACCGCCTGCAGCTGCGCAGCGGCGAGGCGAAGGGGATCAGCGTCGCTCTGGCTGCGCCGTCGGCCGGCGGCGAATGGTGGTTCGCCGACGGCTACGTCGGCGACGGCGTCGGCGAGCGCTTCTCGATCTACAACCCGACGGGTCGTGAAGCCGTCGCATCGCTCGAGCTGATCCTCGAGGAGGGAGCGGCCGAGCCGTTCGACCTGACGATCCCGCCGCTAGGCCGCATCGACGTCGTGGCGAACGACGAGGAGCGGGTGCCGAAGGGCGTCGGGCACTCTGCGGTGGTGCGCTCGTTGAACGACGTGCCGGTGGTGGCGGAGCGGTCGGTCGTCGCCATCGCCCCGTCCGGCCGCTCGGGCACCTCCGAGATCGTCGGTGGACGCCGGGCGGCGAGCCGGTGGCTCTTCGCCGCTGGCGGCGCGACCGACGTCGTCGACGAGTGGATCACCGTCGTGAACCCCGGCGCCTCGCCGGTGCAGGTGTCGCTCACGGCGCTGGCCGCAGGGCAGCCGCTCGCCATCGAAGGTCTGCAGGATCTCGAGCTCGGACCCGGCCGGCGGCGCGCGTTGCGGCTCACCGATCACATCAAGCGGGAAGACCTGCCGTTGCTGGTCGAGGCGTCGGGCGGCGAGATCATCGTCGAGCGAGCGATCTACCTCGTCGGCACGGCCGGCATCTCCTTCTCGACCGGCGTCCCGATGCGCTGATGGAACGCCTCGTCGTTGCCGCTGCCATCATCGCCGTCGCGGTGATCGTGGCGATCGTGCTCGAGCGGCGCCGCCCTCAGCCTCCGACGCAGCCGCGTCGGTGGGAGGTCCCGCCCCAACTCGACCGTGCCGACTTCCCCGGTGCCGACAAGCCGTGGCTGGTCGTCGTGTTCACGTCGAACGGCTGCGAGACCTGCGGCAAGGTCGTGCCGAAGGTGTCGGTGCTCGACAGTCCGTCGGTCGAGGTCGTGGCGGTCGCGTACCAGGACCGCCAAGACCTCCACGAGCGCTACAGCGTCGACGTCGTCCCTATGACGCTCGTCGCGGACGCCGAGGGCGTCGTTCGGGCGTCGTTCATCGGCGAACCCACGGCAACCGACCTGTGGGCCGCGGTGGCCGAGGTCCGCGAGCCGGGATCCTCCCCGGAGGCCGAACCCCCCGGGGTGTTGTGACTCAGTGCGTCTTCCGGGAGCGGCGTGAGCGGGTGGCGCCGTTCGTGCCGTTGCTCAGCTGCGGGACGTTCGCCTCGCTGACCGCGTACCCGGCGGCGTCGTCGACGAGCTTCTTCACCTCGGCGCCGTCGATCGTCTCCTTCTCGAGCAACGCCACCGCCACCGCATCGAGACCCCCACGGTGCTCCGCGAGCACCTGCAGCGCCCGCGCCTCCTGCTCACGCAGGATCCGCTCGACCTCCTCGTCGATCTCGTGCTGGGTGTTGTCGGAGTAGTCGCGCGAGTGCATGAGGTCTTCGCCGAGGAAGACCATCCCCTGCGAGCCCCACGCCATCGGGCCGATCTTCTCGGACATGCCCCACTCGCGCACCATCTTGCGGGCGAGCTCGGTGTTGCCGACCAGGTCGTTGTTGGCCCCGGTCGACAGGTCGTTGTAGACGATCAGCTCCGCTGCCCGCCCACCCATGCGGACGCACAACGAGTCCTCGATGTAGGCACGGGGGTAGATGTGGCGCTCCTCCATCGGGAGCTGCTGGGTGACGCCGAGCGCCATCCCGGTCGGGAGGATCGTCACCTTGTGGACGGGGTCGGCGTGCTCCAGCACGTAGGCCAGCACGGCGTGGCCGCCCTCGTGGTAGGCGACGCGCTCCTTCTCGGCGTCCGACAGCGCCATCGACTCGCGCCGCTGTCCCATGATCACGCGGTCGCGTGCGGCGTCGAAGTCGTGCATCTCGATCGCATCCGCGCCGCGGCGGACGGCGTGGAGCGCGGCCTCGTTCACGAGGTTCGCCAGATCCGCACCGCTCATGCCGGGTGTGCCCCGAGCGACGAGCTGGAGGTCGACGTCGGGCGCGACCTTCTTGTCCTTGCAGTGCACCTGGAGGATCGGCAGCCGCTCCTCGAGGTCGGGGAGGGGGACCACGATCTGGCGATCGAAGCGGCCGGGTCGGAGCAGCGCGGGGTCGAGGATGTCGGGACGGTTCGTCGCCGCCATCATCACGATGCCCTCGGTCGTCTCGAAGCCGTCCATCTCCGAGAGCATCTGGTTGAGCGTCTGCTCTCGCTCGTCGTGGCCCCCGCCCAGCCCCGCGCCGCGCTTGCGTCCGATCGAGTCGATCTCGTCGACGAAGATGATCGCCGGAGACTGCTTCTTCGCGGTCTGGAAGAGGTCGCGGACACGCGCCGCGCCGACGCCGACGAACATCTCCATGAAGTCGGAGCCGGTGACCGAGATGAACGGCACCCCGGCCTCACCCGCGACGGCGCGGGCCAGCAGCGTCTTGCCCGTGCCGGGAGGGCCGACGAGCAGCACGCCCTTGGGGATGCGGGCGCCGATGTCCTTGAACTTCGACGTCGACTTGAGGAAGTCGACGACCTCCTTGATCTCCTGCTTGACGCCGCTGTAGCCGGCGACGTCGTCGAACGTCGTCTTCGGCTTCTCGGTCGTGTACACCTTCGCCTTGCTGCGCCCGATCGACATGACGCCGCTCATCTGGCCCTGCGCTCGGCGCGCCATCCAGAGGTAGAAGCCCGCGATCAGGCCGAACAGCAGCAGGTAGGGGAGGAAGGCGAGGAAGGGGTTCGTGGTCGGCGTCTTGAACGTCAGCTTGACGTTCTGGTTCCGGAACTTCTCGATGTCCGCGTCGGGCATCTCGCGCGGGCCCGGCGTGGTGAACGTCGAACCGTCGCCCAGCTTCCCGGTGATGCGGCCGGTGGTGTTGTCGACCTCGGCCGATTCGACACCGCCTGCTTCGACCCGGGCGATCAGGTCGGTGTAGGTGAGCTCCTCGCTCGTGCCGTCGTTGAAGAACGGGGACAGGATCAGGGCGACGATGACGAGCCCGCCCAGGACGATGAGGAGCCAGCGCCAGCTCTGATCGGTGCCCGAAGGGCCGCCGGGACGCGGCGGTCCGCCGGCGGGGCCGCCGGGCCGCTCGCCGGGGCGTCCGGGGCGGAGGTCTTGCGGCTGGCGGCTCATGAAACGGTGCTCGTGGTCACGATGGCAACCATCGTAGGTGGGGGCCCAGAGCTACCCACATGCGGCCGGCCGCGGTGGAGGTGGCGGCCGCCGCCCACCTTGTCGACTCCGGATCTGGAGGCACGTATGGGCGTGCCTCCAGATCCGTCCGAAGAGCGCTACTTGCCGCTCCTGCCCTTCCCCCCGGAGGGCTTGGCGGGGCGCTCCTTCGTCTCACGCTCGTGCTTCGCCCGCGACGACGAGCCACCGTCGGTCTCGTCATGCGCGGCATCGGTCGAGGCGGGCTCGGCGCACGCCGGTGCGGTCGGATCGCCGCCCTTCGCGACGGATGACACGTACGCACCGTGGTTCCCGCACGCTTCGTCGAACTCGTGGTTCTTGGCCGCCTGCGACACGACCGCACCATGGTTGTCCTTCACCTTGTCGGACGCGTCGTCGTCTTCAGGAGCTTCTTCCTCGACGACCTGTTGCTCGACGGCGTGTTGGTCGGCGAGCTTCTGCGCCTCGACCTTCTGCGCCTCGACGGGCTGCTGCTCCTCGAGGTCCGTCTGGGTCACCTCGGCGGGGTCGTTGTCGAGCTTCGGGTCCTCCGGTTGCGTCTCGGCGAGGGCGACTCCGGAGGTCAAGAGGAGCGCTCCGCCGGCGATCCAGGCTGCGATGCGGGTCTTCGGCATGAATGCGTTGTCGGGAGACCGGCCCGAAAGCTTGAGCCCGTCATAGGTCGATCGACCTACTGCGCGCGCTCCGCGCGGACCATCCGCGCGTGGCGCGCGCGGGAGGGGTACCTTGCGCGACATGGATGGTCCCCGTCTCTGCGTACGCCCGATGTGTGGCGCTCCCGCATCGGCGACCCTCACCTACCACTACGGCAGCCGGACCGCCTGGGTCGACAACCTCGACGAGGAGCCGGACCCGCACGGCTACGACCTCTGCGAGCGCCATGCCGCCCGGGTGACGCCGCCCGTCGGCTGGGCCCTCGACGACCGGCGGACGCCGATCATCCCGCTGCGGCCCCCGCTCGCCGTCTGACCACCGACCCTCCTGTCGAGGACTCCCGGCCGGTCCGGTGGGGCATCGGCCTCCCGCTGCTCGCGCTCTTCCTCGGCATCATCGGTGCGACCGTGGGGGCATCGATCGGCGCAGCGGTCTCGGGCGCGGACCTCGGCGAGACGTCCCTCGCCACCTCGATCGGCTCGCTGATCGGGATGTGGCTGGTCTACGTGGTGGTCATCGCGACGACGGTCCGGAACCGCGGCGGCAGCCTCAAAGCCGACACCGGGCTCCGCGTCCGGCCGATCGACGCGCTCCTCGGAGTCGTGGGCGGCCTGGTGTCGAGCATCGTCGTCGTGCGGCTCGTCTACGTCGTGCTCCAGTTGGTGTCGATCGTCGATCGCAGCGACCTCGACCGCCTCGACGATCCCGCGAAGGAGCTCAGCGACGTCGCGAACGGTTGGGGCTTCCTCGTGCTCGCGGTGTTCGTCGGCATCGGCGCACCCGTGGTCGAGGAGCTGTTCTTCCGCGGGTTCCTCCAGCCCGCCGCGATCGCGAAGCTCGGTGTCCCCGGCGGCATCCTGTTCACGTCGGTGGTGTTCGGCGCGGTCCACTTCCAGCTGCTGCAGTTCCCGGCCCTTGCGGTCTTCGGCGTCATCCTCGGGTGGCTCGCCCACCGCTACCGTCGCCTGGGCCCCGCGATCTTCACCCACGTCGTGTTCAACGGCCTGACGCTCATCGCGCTCGCCGCGAGCTGACGCTGCCGCTACTAAAGGTTCGCCCCATGCGTGCCGAGACTCTGCCTGGATCTGTTGGAGGGTCCGGAGACTGGAGGAACGACCATGGGCTGCCCCGTTTGCCGCGCCCGCCAGATCGTGGAGATCGGCGTCAACCTGAGCGGCCGCAGTGTCACCCTGCACAGCTGCTCGCGCTGTGACACCCGCTGGTGGGACGACGAAGACGGCGAGGTCGTCGAACTGCGTGATGTCATCGATCTCGCAACCGTCCGTCGCTGATCTCCTCAACGCGGTTCGTCCCTTTCGGGACGAAAGATTCTTAAGACCTGCTGAAGTAACCACGCTCCGTGGTGAACTAGCCGCCGGGCCTCCCGAATGATCTAGATGAGGTCCCGGAGCTTCCGGGCCCTCAGGGGAGGCACTGATCTCCGGGCGCAAGTGGTCGCTGCGTCGCCCGGAGGGAGCCAGAGCGAAACCGGCCCCGCAGCCGAGGAGGTCGTTCTGGTGTCTACGTCGTTGCGGCGGCGGTCGAGTCTCATCGCAGCACTTGTCGTGCTGTTCGCAGGTCTGTTCACGCTGACGCGCGCCGAGGCCGCGCTCGCGCCGAGCACCTTCGAAGGAGACGACGGCAACCTCGCCGTCGACACCGCGGGCAACAAGGACTGGGACTCCCTCACCGATGTTCGCGTCGAGCACGACCAGCCGACCGGATCGACCGACGACTCGCTCAAGGGCAAGGAAGACGATGCCGTCGCCAAGGTCACGGCCGGTGGTGTCCAGCCGAACAAGTCCGACCTCCTCAACGTGCGGATCGCTCGTGAACAGGTCAGCGGCACCGATTTCCTCTACCTGGCGTGGGAGCGGATCCCCGACAACCAGGGCACCGTCAACATCGACTTCGAACTGAACCAGGCGGCCAAGCCGTCGGTCCCGGCAGCGTCGCCGTCCGGAACCGACTGGGCGATGAACCGCACCGCAGGCGACCACCTCATCACCTTCGACATCGACCAGGGCGGCGCTCGGCCCACGCTGGCCCTCCTCACGTGGATCACCGCCGCACCGGGAACCTGTTACGCGAATGGCGCGCAGCCGCCGTGCTGGGGAAACCGCCTCGAGCTGAACGCGACGACCACGCCTGCAGCCGAAGGTCAGGTGGGGCGCGTGATGGTGGGCGGCAAGTCGAGCATCAACTTCGGCGAGATGTCGATCAACCTGCAGGGCGCCGGCATCTTCAAGTCCGGCGTGTGCACGAACTTCGGGAGCGTCTTCGTGAAGAGCCGCTCGTCCGACAGCTTCACCGCGGAGATGAGCGACTTCATCGCTCCTGTCGCCGAGACGGTGTCCAACTGCGGCGACCTCACGGTCGTCAAGAACTCGGGCGCGTACGACGGCACGTTCACCTTCGACGTCGACTGCTCCGGCGGCGCGACCTTCGATCGCTCGAACGAGCCCATCGTCACCAGCGGCGGTACGGGGTCCTTCCAGATCGAGGACATCCCCAACGGCACCACGTGCACGGTGACCGAGGACAGCCCCGCACCGCAGTGGACGCACACGTCCACGTCGCCGGCGAACGGCACCGTGACGATCGACGGACCGAAGACGGTCACCTTCACCAACACCCGCAACTTCGGCAAGATCGTGATCAACAAGACCGCGGTCGGCGACAACGGAACCTTCGAGTTCACGGTGTCGTGCGCGGGCATCACGGGCTACCCGAAGACGCTGAACGTGACGACCACGAACGGCAGCGGCTCGGTCGACACCGGCACCGCCGACATCCCGATCGGAACCACCTGCACCGTGTCGGAGGCTGCGAAGACGGGGTGGTCGCCGGCGGGGCAGCAGCAGACCGTCGCGGTGAGCGCAGCGTCGAACAGCGTGTCGTTCACCAACACGCGCAACATGGGCCAGATCGTCGTCGTGAAGAACACCGACCGGCTGAACGGCACGTTCGAGTTCACGGTGACGTGCTCCGGCGTCACGGGATACCCGAAGACGCTCTCGATCACCACGGCGAACGGAAGCGGTACCGCCAACACCGGCACCGCCGACATCCCGACGGGCACGACGTGCACCGTTGCTGAGACCGCGCAGCCGGGCACGTGGAGCACCACCACGCCGACGCAGCAGGTGGTCGTGAGCGGCGCGAGCCAGACCGTCACCTTCAACAACACCCGCGACCTCGGCGCCATCACGGTCAACAAGACGGCCACCGGCGGCAACGACACCTTCGAGTTCGTGGTCAGCTGCCCGAGCGTCCCCGGCTACCCCAAGACCGTCACGGTCACCACGACCGCCGGCACCGGATCCGCAAACACCGGCGCAGCTGACATCCCGACCGGCACACAGTGCACCGTCACCGAGACGGCGCAGCCGGGCAAGTGGACGATCACGAGCGCCGCGTCGCAGAACGTGACGGTGACCGGTGCATCGTCGTCCGTCTCGTTCACCAACGTCCGCGACACCGGGAAGATCGTGGTGAACAAGACCGCGACCGGCGGTGACGGCACGTTCGAGTTCGTCGTTGCCTGCCCCGGCGTGGCGACCTACCCGGTCGACCTCACCGTCACCACGACCAACGGTTCGGGCTCGGCCGAGACGCTCAGCGACATCCCGACCGGCACCCCGTGCACCGTGACCGAGACGGCGCAACCGAGCGTGTGGACGATCACGAGCGCGGCGTCGCAGAACGTGACGGTCAACGCGGCGTCGGTGTCCGTCGGCTTCACGAACACCCGTGACATGGGCCGGATCACCGTCACGAAGCAGACGACCGGCGCCGACGGCACCTTCACCTTCACCGTCGCCTGCCCGGGGGTGAGCGGCTATCCCCGGACGTTGTCCGTCACGACGACCCTGAGCTCGGGGTCGGCCGCGACGCCGCAGGACATCCCGACCGGCACCACCTGCACGGTCACCGAGGGCGCCCAGCCGGGCGTCTGGACGGTCGTCGGCTCGGCGCAGCAGACCGTGCTCGTCGACAGCGCCAACGAGAACGTCGTGTTCTCCAACGTGCGCAACGTCGGCTCGCTCACGGTCGTGATCCGCACCGAGGGCGGCAACGGCACCTTCCCGTACACCGTCGACTGCACCGGCACCGTCTTCGACGCCGCCGGCAACGTCACGACGGTGAACGGCACGGGGTCGGCGCCGACGATCATCTCGATCCCGACCGGCAGCGCCTGCACCGCGACGCAGGCCGCGCAGCCCGGGTGGACACTCGTGAGCGCGAGCCCGCAGTCGACGGTGATCAACGGTGACGAGACCATCACCTTCGTCAACCGCCGCAACGTGAACGGCATCACGATCGACAAGACGTCGGACGTCGCCTCGGCGAATCCCGGTGCACCAGTCACCTACACCTACGAGGTGAAGGCGACCGGACCAGATGCGCTCGCCACGGTGACGGTCACGGACGACAAGTGCTCTCCCGTCACGTTCGTCTCCGGCGACACCGACGCCGACCAGCTCCTCGATCCCGGCGAGACATGGGTCTACCGCTGCTCGAACCCGGCGAACGCGAGTGAGCCGACCAACATCGCGACCGCCGCCGGTGTCGATCCCGCGGGTGCCCGCGTCGAGGCCACCGATCGGGTGACGATCACCGTCGTCGAGCCTGCCGTGATCGTGCGGCCGGCCGAGGTGCTCGGCGTGACGTTGCCGCGCACCGGCAGCGAGCTGGTCGAGTGGGCGATGCTCGGCGGCTCGTTCGTGCTGCTCGGCTTCTCGCTCGTGTTCGTCACGAGGCGCCGCCGGACGGCGTAGCACCGGACACCTCCGACGTACGTCGACGATCGGGCCGTCCCTTCGGGGGCGGCCCGATCAACGTCCGAGGAGCAGCCAAGATGGAAGTTCCCATGCGCCGGCCGACGCTCCCCGCCGTCATCACCTTCGTGGCCGTCGCCGGCGCCGCGCTCTTCGTCCTGCTCCAGCTGCAGCCGCACCTGCTGATCGCGAAGACGACACCGGCGGGTGGCGACATGGGCGCACACGTCTGGGGACCGGCGTACCTGCGCGACCACGTGCTGCCGAAGGGTCGCATCACCGGCTGGACACCTGACTGGTACGCCGGGTTCCCCGCGTATCACTTCTACTTCCCGCTGCCGAACCTGCTCATCGTGCTGCTCGACGTCGTGCTCCCCTACGGCGTGGCGTTCAAGCTCGTCACGGTCTCGGGCCTGGTGTCGCTGCCCGTCGCGTGCTGGGGTCTCGGGCGGCTGGTCGGGTTGCCGTTCCCGATCCCGCCGCTGCTGGCGCTGTCTGCGGTGCCGTTCATCTTCGACCGCTTCCACACCATCTGGGGCGGCAACGCGGCGGCGACGCTCGCCGGAGAGTTCGCCTTCTCCATCTCGTTGTCGATCGCCGTCGTGTTCATCGGCGTCACCTACCGCGCGCTCGAGACGGGGAGGGGTCGCGCGCTCGCCGCGGTGCTCCTCGCCCTGACAGCGCTCACCCATCTGTTGCCTGCCGCCTTCGCGGTGCTCGCCGTGGTCGTGCTGCTCCTTCTTCGCCGCCCGGACATCGTCAGGTGGCGGATGCTCGTCACGATCGGGCTCGTCGGGTTCCTCATCGCGGCCTTCTGGTTCGTGCCGTTCATGGTCCGCCACCTCGAGGGCCTCAGCAACGACATGGGTTGGGAACGCACGCAGGAGTACGTGAAGAACCTGCTCCCGTGGATGCGCACCGACGACGCCGCGCCTGCCGCGGCCACTCGCCATCTCAAGCTGGTGATCCCCCTCGCGATCGTCGGCGCGGGTCTCGGCATCGCGCGGCGCCGGACGGCCACGGCCGCGCTGTCGCTCATCGCCGCCGCAACGGCGATCGGCTTCGTCGCGATCCCCGACGGCGCGATCTGGAACGCTCGGTTCCTTCCGTTCTGGTACCTCAGCGCGTACCTGCTCGCGGCGACCGCAGTGGGCGAGCTCGCGCTGCTCGCGGGGGAGGCGCTCATCCGTGCCTTCCGTGGGCCCGGGCCCGAAGGAGAGATCAGCTCCGACGAGATCGGGGGCGGCGACGTCGCCTTCGACCCGTTCCGCCGCGAACCTGCGCTGGTCCCGAACGTTCCCGCCCTCGCCGCGCCGATCGTCGTGCTCCTGGCGATCCTGTTCGTCGTCGGCGTGCCCCTCGGGGTATTCGCGGGTGGACGGCTCGAGCTTCCGGGCCCCGTCGCGATCCCCGTGCCGAAGATCACCACGTCGGAGACGAACTTCGTGCCCGGGTGGGCGACGTGGAACTACTCGGGATACGAACGCAAGCCCGCGTATCCCGAATATCGCGAGCTCGTGCAGACGATGGCCCGCCTCGGCCGCGACAACGGGTGCGGGCGTGCGATGTGGGAGTACGAGCCCGAGCTCAATCGCTTCGGCACGCCGATGGCGCTGATGCTGCTGCCGCACTGGACCGACGGCTGCGTCGGCTCGATGGAAGGGCTCTTCTTCGAGTCGTCGGCGTCGGTCGCGTACCACTTCCTCAACCAGTCGGAGCTGTCGAAGACGCCGAGCCGCGCGATGCGCGACCTGCCGTATCGCGGCCTCGACGTCAACGCGGGCGTCCAGCACCTGCAGCTGATGGGAGTCCGCTACTACATGGTCACGAGCCCGGAGGCCCAGGCCCAGGCGGCCGCGAACCGCGACCTCCGGCTGCTCGCGACGACGTCGCCGACGTCGGTCGACTTCAGCGGCACCCCGCAGGAGCGGTTCTGGCAGATCTACGAAGTCGCCGACGCTCCGGTGGTCGCGCCGTTGGAGAACCGTCCCGCAGTGGTCGAGACCGGCGCGAAGGGCCAGGAGGAGTGGCTCGATCTCGCCGTCGACTGGTACCAGGACGCGACGCGCTGGGACGTGCCGCTGGCGGCAGACGGCCCGGCCGACTGGCCTCGCGTCGACAGCGCCGAGCAGGCGCGCGCGGTGGCGCCGCCGCGCGAGTCCGTACGGCCTGCGGTCGTCAGCGACGTCGAGATCGAGGACGACCGCATCCGCTTCAAGGTCGACCGCCCCGGTGTGCCCGTGCTCGTGCGGATGTCGTACTTCCCGAACTGGAAGGCGCGTGGCGCGGAGGGGCCGTGGCGCGTCACCCCCAACTTCATGGTCGTGATCCCGACGGACGACGAGGTCGTCCTGCGTTACGGGTGGACCGCGGTCGACGTGGTCGCGTGGCTGCTCACCATCCTCGGCGTTGCACTGGCCGTCGGCATGGCACGCGCCGGAGCCGTGCGCGTCCCCGGTCGCCGTCAGAAGCCGAAGGCCGAACCCGACGACCCTTGGGTCGACCCGTTCGCGCGCCCGATCTCGCTGCCGGACGATGTCCCGCAGCCGACCTCGCGCTCATGAGCCGCCGTCGGAGCGCGCGGCAGACGGTGCGGGCGGCCCAGCAGGAACGGGTCGATCGCGGCGCCGCGCCCGGTGACGTCCGTCTGAGCGTCGTGGTCCCCGCATACCAGGAGGGGATGCAAGCGGGTGTCGCGGTGCGCGAGCTGCGAGCGGCGCTCGAACCGGTCGCCGTCGATGGCGGCCTCGAGATCGTGGTGGTCGATGACGGTTCGTCCGACGCCACCGCCGATGCCGCCCGAGCCGCCGGCGCCGACCAGGTCCTCGTTCTCCCACGCAACCGCGGCAAGGGCGCCGCGGTTCGAACGGGCATCCTGGCGGCGCGGGGCCGAACCATCGCCTACACCGACGCCGACCTCACCTATCCGCCTGTCCAGATCCTCGGGCTCCTGCAGCTCGTCGAGGAAGGCTGGGACGTCGTCGTCGGCAGCCGCCGCCACGTCGACACGACGACGCTCGTCCGCGCGCGGCGGCTCCGCGAGGTCACCGGCCGGGTGTTCAACCTGCTGACGTCCGTGGTGCTGCTGGGTCAGTACCGCGACACCCAGTGCGGGCTCAAGGCGTTCCGGTCCGACGTGGCGCGGGTGCTGTTCTCGAAGCAGCGCCTCGACGGGTTCGCGTTCGACGTCGAGCTGTTCCACCTCGCCGAGCGCTACCGGCTGTCGCTGACGGAGACGCCGGTCACTCTCGCGAACTCGACGCGCTCGACGGTTCGGGTCGTCGACGCCGCGCTCCGCATGATGCGCGACCTCGTGCGGGTGCGCCTGTGGGCCGCTTCGGGGCTGTACGAGCTCACGGCACCAGAAGCTGCGCTTCTGGAGCGGTAGGCGGTCGGGAGCCGGGGCAGGGCGGCGGAAGCGGTACCCTGGACGGCGCCGGGCTGACCCGTTGGGTCGCCTCGGGCCAGAAGGCCCCAGCCCGTCTCGACAACCGAACACCCTCGAGACGTGGAGCTTCTTCATGCCTGTCCTTGCTGACGGCGACTTCAAGGTCGCCGACCTCTCCCTCGCCGCCTTCGGCCGCAAGGAGATCGAGCTCGCCGAGCACGAGATGCCCGGCCTCATGGCGCTTCGCCGCCAGTACGGCGAGTCGAAGCCGCTCGCCGGCGCTCGCATCTCCGGTTCGCTGCACATGACCGTCCAGACCGCGGTCCTCATCGAGACGCTCGTCGAGCTCGGCGCCGAGGTCCGCTGGGCGTCCTGCAACATCTTCTCGACCCAAGACCACGCCGCGGCTGCGGTCGTCGTCGGTCCGAAGGGATCGGCCGACAACCTCCAAGGCGTTCCGGTCTTCGCGTGGAAGGGCGAGACGCTCGAGGAGTACTGGTGGTGCACCGAGCGCATGCTCGACTGGGGCAACAACGAGGGCCCGAACATGCTCCTCGACGACGGTGGCGACGCCACGCTGCTGATCCACTGGGGTCACCAGTTCGAAGGTGACGGCGCGGTGCCCGACCCGACGACCGCGGGCTCCGAGGAGGAGGGGGTCATCCTCCGCGTCCTCCAGCGCAGCCTCAACGAGGACAGCGAGAAGTGGCGCCAGGTCGCCAAGGGGGTGCGCGGCGTCTCCGAGGAGACGACCACCGGCGTCCACCGCCTGTACCAGCGCCAGGAGGCGGGCACGCTCCTGTTCCCTGCCTTCAACGTGAACGACTCGGTCACGAAGTCGAAGTTCGACAACCTCTACGGCTGCCGTCACTCGCTCATCGACGGCATCAACCGTGCGACCGACGTGATGATCGGCGGCAAGGTCGCCGTCGTCTGCGGCTACGGCGATGTCGGCAAGGGCTGCGCGCAGTCGCTGCGCGGCCAGGGCGCCCGGGTGATCATCACCGAGATCGATCCGATCAACGCGCTGCAGGCGGCGATGGAGGGCTACCAGGTCCTCACCCTCGACGACGTCGTCGAGACGGCCGACATCTTCATCACGGCAACCGGCAACAAGGACATCATCACCGCCGAGCACATGAGCCGGATGAAGCACCAGGCGATCGTCGGCAACATCGGCCACTTCGACAACGAGATCGACATGGCCGGGCTCGCCCGCCTCCCCGGCGTGAAGAAGGTGGAGATCAAGCCGCAGGTCGACGAGTGGGTCTTCGAAGACGGTCACTCGGTGATCGTCCTCGCCGAGGGCCGCCTCCTGAACCTCGGCTGCGCCACCGGTCACCCGAGCTTCGTGATGTCGTGCTCGTTCACCAACCAGGTGCTCGCGCAGATCGAGCTCTACACCAACGCGGAGTCGTACGAGAACAAGGTGTACGTCCTGCCGAAGCACCTCGACGAGCAGGTCGCCCGCCTCCACCTCGACCACCTCGGCGTGAAGCTCACCAGCCTCACCGACGAGCAGGCCGAGTACCTCGGCGTGCCCATCGAGGGCCCGTTCAAGGCCGAGCAGTACCGCTACTGAGGTAGCGACGACCGCCTCTGTGAGTACTTCTTCGGCCTGACGTCGAAGGAGTACTCACAGAACGTGCGCAAGTAGGCTCCCCGGCCGACATGGGCTCCTACGACTCGATCTTCAAGGCTTACGACGTACGCGGGACGGTGCCCGACCAGTTCGACGCCGAGATGGCTCGGGCGATCGGCGGCGCCTTCGCCCGCTTCGCCAAGGACCGTGAAGGCGCGACCCGCATCCTCGTGGCGCGCGACATGCGTCCTTCGGGTGTCGAGCTCACCGCAGCCTTCACCGAGGGTGCGATCGCCCAAGGCGTCGACGTCATCGACCTCGGCCTCACGTCGACCGACCTCATCTACTTCGCCTCGGGCCAGCTCGACGCGCCGGGCGCGATGTTCACCGCGAGCCACAACCCGGCCCAGTACAACGGCATCAAGTTCTGCCTGTCGGGCGCCAAGCCGGTCGGCCAGGACAGCGGACTGGCCGACATCAAGGCCATGGCCGCCGCAGGCGACCTCGAGCCGCCGGCTGGCACGACCACCGGCACGGTCGCCCAGCAGGACATGCTCGGCGCCTACGCCGACCACGTCATCGGGTTCATCGACACGAGCGTGCTGCGTCCGCTCAAGGTGATCGCCGACACGGCCAACGGGATGGGCGGCCTCGTCGTCCCCGAGGTCTTCGCCAAGCTCCCGTTCGACATCGAGATCCTCTATCCCGAGCTCGACGGCACCTTCCCGAACCACCCGGCCGACCCGATACAGCCCGAGAACCTCCGCGACCTGCAGGCCAAGGTGACCGAGACCGGCGCCGACATCGGTCTGGCGTTCGACGGAGACGCCGATCGCGTGTTCCTCGTCGACGAGAAGGCCGATCCGATCTCCGGCTCGACGACGACGGCGATGGTCGCCAAGGCGATGCTCGAGAAGAAGCCTGGTTCGACGATCCTCTACAACCTGATCTGCTCGAAGTCGGTGCCGGAGATCGTCGGCGAGAACGGCGGCACCCCGATCAAGACCCGCGTCGGTCACTCGTTCATCAAGGAGAAGATGGCCGAGACCGGCGCCGTGTTCGGCGGCGAGCACTCCGGCCACTACTACTTCCTCGACAACTACCGGGCCGACTCCGGCCTCATCGCCGCCGTGGTGATCCTCGAGCTGCTCTCGAAGGCTGGCGCGCCGTTGTCGGAGGTGCGCAAGCCGTTCGAGCGCTACGCCGCTTCGGGCGAGATCAACACCGAGGTGGACGATCAGAAGGCCGTGATGGAGCGCGTTGCCGCGGCGTACCCCGATGCGCAGCACGACACCCTCGACGGGCTGACGATCGACTCGGGGAACTGGTGGTTCAACCTCCGTCCGTCGAACACCGAGCCGCTCCTGCGGCTCAACCTCGAAGCTCCCACGCGCGAGGAGTGCGACGCCCGCGTCGCCGAGGTACGCGCGCTCATCACTGGAGGCAACTGATGGCCCTCAACCCGAAGCTGCTCGAGATCCTCGCCTGCCCCGAAGACAAGGGCCCGCTGCTCTACTTCGAGGACGAGAGCTCGCTGTACAACCCTCGGCTGAAGCGTCGCTACACGATCAAGGACGACATCCCGATCATGCTCATCGACGAAGCCGAGACCGTGGGCGACGACGAGCACCAGCGGCTGACAGCCAAGGCCGAGTCGGAAGGCATCAAGCCGACGTTCGAGGAATCGGCGTGACCGACGTGGCGGCAACGCGGCTCGACACCGACCGCATGTTCGACATCACGGCGTCGCTCCCCGAGCAGATCAGCGACGCAGCGCGCGCCGCACAGGGCGTCGACCGGCTCCCCGAGAGGGAGTCGATCGAGCACGTGGTGGTGCTCGGCATGGGCGGCAGCGGCGTGGCGGGAGACATCCTCCAAGCCGCCGCGGGTCCGTTCATGGCCGTGCCCGTGATCACGGTGAAGTCCTACGAGCTCCCGGCCTTCGTGGGCGACAACACCCTCGTGTTCGCCATCTCGTTCTCCGGCAACACGGAGGAGACTGTCGAGGCCGCCACGGCCGCAGCGATGGAAGGCGCGAAGATCGTCGCCGTCACCTCCGGCGGCGAGCTCGCCCGTCTCGCAGAGGGGTGGAACGTGCCGGTCATCCCAGTGCCGAGCACGATCCCTCAGCCCCGTGCCGCCCTCGGCGCGATGGCGATCCCGCCGATGGTCGTGCTCGAGCAGATGGGGCTGTTCCCCGGTGCCACGCAGTGGATCGACCTCGCGGTGAGCCAGCTCCAGCGGCGTCGCGACCGCCTCACCCGCGACGGCAACGAGGCGGAGCAGCTGGCCCGTCGCATCGGGCGCACGGTCCCGCTGATCTACGGCGGAGGCGCCGTGGGCTCCGCGGTCTCGCTGCGGTGGAAGACGCAGATCAACGAGAACGCCAAGGCGCCGGCGTTCTGGGCCGCGCAGCCCGAGCTGTGCCACAACGAGGTCTGCGGGTGGGGCCAGCACGGCGACGTCACCCGCCAGCTGGTGACGCTCATCGCCTTGCGCCACGATTCCGAGCACCCGCAGGTCACCCGACGCTTCGACCTCGTCTTCGACGTCGTGCGCGAGGTCGTCGCGTCGATCGAAGAGGTCCACGCCGAGGGCGAGGGCGACCTCGCACAACTGCTCGATCTGATCCTCTTCGGCGACTTCGTGTCGCTCTACATGGCGTATCAGGAAGGCATCGACCCCGGGCCGGTGCCGGTGCTCGTCGATCTGAAGCAGCGCCTCAAGGAGGGGTAGGGCCGACATGAAGCAGCTCGGGGGGAAGGTCGCCGTCGTCACCGGCGCGGCGAGCGGCATCGGCAAGGCGACCGCCACCGCGTTCGCTCGGGAGGGCATGAAGGTCGTGCTCGCCGACGTCGACGAGGCCGCGCTCGAGAAGGCCGCCGCGGAGCTGGCCGAGGCGGGCCACGAGGTGCTGGCGGTGACCACCGACGTCTCGAAGGGCGAGGCGATGGACGCCCTCGCGTCGCGCACCGTCGACGAGTTCGGGACGTTCCACGTCGTCCACCTCAACGCCGGCGTCGCAACCGGCGGCCTGAGCTGGACCCTCACCGAGCGCGACTGGCAGTGGACGCTCGGGGTCAACCTCTGGGGCGTCATCCACGGGATCCGGGCGTTCGTCCCGAGGCTCGTCGAGCAGGGCGAGGGCCATGTGGTGAACACGGCGTCGATGGCCGGCCTCACCTCGCCGCCGTTCATGGGCCCGTACAACGTGTCGAAGCACGCGGTCGTCACCCTCTCCGAGACGCTCTTCAAGGAGCTGCAGATGTCCGGCGGGAAGGTCGGCGTCAGCGTCCTGTGCCCCGGCTGGGTGAACACCGGCATCGGCGAGTCGTCACGCAACCGGCCGGTCGAGCTGCAGAACGAAGAGGCGGCGGCGTCGATCGACCTCGGAGCAGGCGCGCTGAAGGGCGTCCTCGAGAACGGGCTCCAGCCCGAGGTCGTCGCCCAGATGGTGGTCGACGCCGTGCAGACCCGGCGCTTCTACATCCTCACCCACGACGACTGGCTCCCGATGATCGACGCCCGCTTCGACGACATCCGGGAGCAGCGTTCGCCGAGCGGCGGCTTCTTCCCGGTCTAGCGGCCGTCCAGCCGTCCTAGCGGTTCACTCCGCCGGCGCGGTCAGCGTCGCGTGGGGGAGGGGGACGGTGAAGCGCGGAAGGAACAGCTGCACGAGGGGGCCGATGGTGAAGGCGAACAGCACGGTGCCGATGCCGACCGTGCCGCCGAGCAGCCATCCCGCGACGAGAACCGACACCTCGATCGCGGTTCGCACGAGCCGCAGCGAGTACCCGCGGCTGGCGATGCCGGTCATCAATCCGTCGCGTGGCCCCGGACCGAGCCCGGCGCCGATGTAGAGCCCGCTGCCCGCGCCGAACAGGGCGATGCCCGCGACGAGCAGCGCGATCCGCACCGCGATCGCATCGACCTCTGGCAGTGCCGCCAGCACGCCGTCGATGACGATCCCCATCCAGATGACGTTGCTCAGCGTGCCGATGCCCATCCGCTGGCGCATCGGGATCCATCCGAGCAGCACGAGGAAACCGACGACGATCCCGACGAAGCCGATCGGTAGCCCGACCCGCTGCGAGATGCCCTGGTGGAGGACCTCCCACGGTCCGAGGCCGAGGTCGGAGCGAACCATCAGGGCGAGCCCGACGCCGCACGCGGTGAGGCCCACGGACAGCCGCGGAAGGCGGCGGCGGATCTCCGTCGGCGGCGGAAGCGTGAGCACCGGGCGAGGGTATCGGCGGCTGGCGCGCCGCCCGGTCGAATTCGTGTCGCACCTGCTTCCTACGGTGCGATCGTGCTCGATCTCCTCCTGCCGTCGGCGTGTCCCGGCTGCGGCCGGCGGGGCGCTGCGCCGTGCGACGGGTGCTGGCGCGCGCTCCGCGCCGCGCCGCCGGTCGCGCCGCCCGAGGGTCTCGACGGCTTCCGGGCGCTCCTCCTCTACGAGGGCGTCGGCCGCGAGCTGATCGCCCGCCTGAAGTACCGCAACGCCCGATCGGTCGTCTCGTGGCTCGCGGCCGGGATGGTGGCGCTCGTGCACGACCAGATGGCGGGATCACTTGCGGCAAACCAAGAGGTCGTCGTCACGTGGGCTCCCACCTCAGCTGCCCGCCGCCGCACGCGCGGGTTCGACCAGGCCGAGGTGCTGGCCCGGCGGATCGCGCGCGACCTGCGGCTGCCCGTCGCGCCGCTGCTCGTGCGGGAGGGCGCGGTGTCGCAGACCGGCCGGCCGGCCGCCGCCCGCGCCTCCGGCGTGGTCTTCCACGCACGTCGGCCCCCGACGCCGTCGAGTGTGCTCCTGGTCGACGACGTCGTCACGACGGGGGCGACGCTCACGGCTGCGGCGCTTGCTCTTCGCAACGCCGGCACAACTTCGGTGAACGCCGTCACCGCGGGGCGAACACCGCTCAAGGTGAAGAATCGATCCGCCGACCCCTAACACGTGCGTACGCGAGGAGAGCCCGGCGACACCGTGTCACTTCCCCCCGGTCTGCTCGACGCCCTTCGTGCCGACACGAACGGGGTGCGGTCGTCGGAGCTGACCCGGGTCCGGCGCGCCCTCGAGGTGCGTTCACCCGACGAGCCCGAGGTCGTCTCCGGCATCGTCGAAGGGCTTCTGGCTGCCGGCCGGATCGGCTCCGCCAGCCACGTTGCGACTTGGTAACAAGAGCCGTCCGGCCCTGTCGGTCGCTCAGGAACCGGGCCTACACTGCGCCATGGGCCTCGTGCGGGTCTGTGGTTGCAAGTCGATGCCAGTCGCAGGCGAAACGACCCACGTAAGGCAACCGGTGGTTGCTGAGCATGGTGCGGCTTAGGAGTAAGTCCTGCCCGTCCCCGACCGAATGGCGGTCAGGGGTTGCGGAGAAGGGCCGAAGCGGGCCGTCCCGGAAGGCGTTGGGCGCCGGTTCCCCGGTGCCGCCGCCGTCCGGTCCGTCACGCCCTCCGCAGGCGAGTGTGGGGTCAAAGACCAGGTCAGCCGCACGAATCCCAGTTCTCGACGACAGCCGGGGCCTTCGGGTCTCGGCTGTCGCCGTTTCACCCCCTGTTCCCCTCTTGCAGCACGACGTCCTCGAGGAGGCTTCGTTGCACATCGCCATCCGGCACGGGAAGGTCGGGGTCTCGCCCACGCTCCGGGCGACCGTCGAACAGAAGGTCGGCCGAGTAGGCCGCTTCTACGACGGCATGGAGCGAGCCGAGGTCCGCTTCCTCGAAGAGCAGAACCGGCGCATCACCGATCGTGAGGTGTGCGAGGTGACGATGATCGGCCACGGCCACGTCATCCGGGCCCGCGCATCGGCGACCGACGCGTTCGCCGCCGTCGACCAGGTCGTCGACAAGCTCGAGCACCAGATGACGAAGCTCAAGGGCAAGCTCGTCGGCCGATCTCATCCCCGGAGGATGGCGCCGGCCCCGGCCGCTGCGCCGGTCGATCTCGACGACGAGACGTAGTCCGACCGGACCCGTCCTGGCGTCGAACGCCCGGACCAGACCGAGGATGCCCCGGTCGGGGGGCTCCTACCTCTAATGTCAGGCCCAGGAACGCCGACTCTTTCGGAGTGATCACTTCGAGTGAGCACCACGGTGGGGTTCGCGACCAGCCCAGTCGAACTGGGCCGGGCCAGGCAGGTAGGAGGGACCGGTGGCTGATACCGACGGCGAGAAGCACGGCGTCATCCGGGTGATGATCGCTGACGACCAGCCGTTGTTCCGGCGCGGTCTGAACGTGGTCCTCCACACCGAAGAAGGCATCGATGTGGTCGCCGAGGCCGAAGACGGCGAAGAAGCGATCGTCAAGGCCGAGGAGTTCGCGCCCGACGTGATCCTCATGGACGTGCGGATGCCGCGCGTCAACGGCATCGACGCGGCCCGGGCCATCCACGACATGGTCCCGACCACGAAGATCCTGATGCTCACGGTCTCCGACGAAGACCAGGACCTCTTCGAGGCGATCAAGGCCGGTGCGTCCGGCTACCTCCTGAAGGAGGTCAGCGTGGAAGAGGTCGCCGACTCCGTCCGCGCGGTCGTGCAGGGCCAGACCCTCATCAGCCCGTCGATGGCGTCGAAGCTGCTCACGGAGTTCGTCGCGCTCGAGAAGCGGGTCAACGAGAAGCACCAGTACCCGTCGCCGACGCTGACGACGCGCGAGCTCGAGGTCCTCAAGCTGGTCGCCAAGGGCATGAGCAACCGCGAGATCGCGGACGAGCTGTACATCTCCGAGAACACGGTCAAGAACCACGTCCGGAACATCCTCGAGAAGCTCCACCTCCACTCCCGCATGGAGGCGGTCATCTACGCCGTGCGCGAGCGGCTTCTCGACATCAACGAAACCGACGACGACAAGAAGTAGCTAGCGGGCGGCGAGCTCGAGCAGCTGCTCGCGCGTCGGTCCGTCGTGGTCGCTCGGAGGCGGCGCGTTCTCGATCTTCGCCAGGATCTCCGGATCGTCGAGCAGCGCGTTCGGCGGTGACGACAAGAACGCGCTTCGATCCACCCAACGGAGCGCGAGGTCGAGGTCGCCCTGGAACAGACGCTGCACGGAGCAGAACCGGACCCAGCGGTCGTCGTCGACGGCCGGACCGGCACCTGCGGCAGCGATGTACTCCGCCACCTTGTGGCGGTCGTGCCAGACCGTCGTGTCGTACCAGGGCGTCATCTCCCGCTCGGTGACGTCGTCCCATGCGAGCGCCTGGTCGTACGGCGATCCATCGGCGGCGCGAAGGTGGTCGCGCAGCAGGATGGCGTGCTTGACGCCGAGTGAGATGCCGCGGCCGAGCGTCGGGTTCGTCGCTGCCCACGCGTCGGCGACCGCGAACACCCCGGTCGCGACCGGTTCGCCGTCGACGACGAACCGGCGGTACCGGTCTTCGATGCTCCCCATCGCGACGATGTCGGACATCGGCTCGAGGTCGACGAGCGGAGCCGCGCCCGGCAGCGCCGAGAACACCCGCCGCCAGGGTTCCTCGTGGCGAAGCGTGCGCAGCGCCGCGTCGCCCGAGAACGAGATGATCCCGACGCCGACGGTGCCGTGGTCGGCCGGGAGGGCCAGCAGGCCTATCGACCCGTAGTCGCCGAGGTGCGGGCTGTGCATCGCCTGCGTTCCGTCCGAGGAGCGCATGTAGCGGCCGTAGTACACGAAGCCCGAGTCCTCCTCGGTCTCGTACGGCGCCCTCGCTCCGGCGTCGACCAGCCACCTCGACAGCGGCGACCTTCGACCCGTCGCCGCCACGACGACGTCGGCCGCGATGGTTTCCCCCGACTCGGTGACCACGCCCGTTACGTGGGGGATGCCCTGCTTCGTCGACGTTCCTGTCGTGAGCGACGCGATGCCGACGCCTCGACGCACCTCGACGCGCGGCGTCTGTCGTGCGACCTCAGCGACGACGGCTTCCAGTACCGGCCGCCGGGCGGTGATGACGTCGAATCGCTCGGGGTCGGGGATGACGTCTCGGAACGGTCCGAAGAAGTTGAACTCGTAAGCGCCAGCCGCGGCGAGGGCGTCGATGAGCCGGGGGAGCTCCCGGACGAGGTCGTACCGGAAGCGCGACATCAGGAAGTGCGCCAGCCGGAACTGGTTGACACCGCGCCGCTCCCACACCTCCCACGCGTCGGCCGGCGCCGGCGGCTCCATGGGGTCGCGCTCGACGACCACCACCTCGTGCCCGTCGTCGGCGAGCAGCATCGCCGTGATCAGACCGCACGTTCCCGCCCCGCACACCACGACCCGCGCCATCCGGCGAGCGTAAGCCCCCGAGGCCCCGCCGTCACGGAACATGTCAGGGACAGATGTCACGCCTGCAGGCGACGACCACGAAGTCCTCGGCGAGGATCACGTCGTAATTCCCCGATGGCGCGGTGATCTCGGCCAGCAGATCGGGCTCCTGATCGAGGGTGGTGTCGAGCACGACGTAGTCGACGCTCGAGGGATCGGGCGCGGCTTCACCCGACAGGCCCCAGTTCACGAGCTTCCACGGGTTCGGCCACTCGTACGCGGCGCGGCGGTGGGTGAGGTGGGGGATCATGTAGTAGGTCGCCGTGACGCTCGCGTCGTCGGGCACGAGTGCGACCGCCTTGTCGAACACGTCGTGGCGAGGGATGCGCGAGGCCCAGACGCCGGTGTCGTAGCCGCGTCCGAGCGGCGACGGAGACCACACGACGTTGCTCGCGATCGCGGAGGCGGCCGTCGTCACGGCCAGGCCGATCGTCAGCAGGCGCGTGGCCCGGCCCGCCCGCCACGTAGCGATCCGGCCAAGTCCTTCGGTCGCCGCGAGCGCGACGCCCACCAGCACCATCGACGAGTACTGGAACCGGATGTCGTAGGTGCCCGGCAGCGCCGACAGCACGTTCACCAGCGTCTGCGGCCCGGCAACGACCAGCAACGGGAGGCCGAGGAGCGGTGAGATCCCGAAGGGGGTCACCATCTGGGCGTAGTACTCCAAGCGGCCGGCCTCGAAGGCCATCGACGCGACCTTGCCGGGCTGGGTCACGATGCCGAAGGCGACCGACTCCATCGAGTCGCCGAACTCGGGGAACAGGTTGCGCTCGTAGAACGGGGTGTCGCCGAGGATCGCCGGGATGATCAGGCGGGTGCACACGCCGAACCAGACCACCGCGCCGGCCGCGGTTATGGCGCCGGCCCGCACCGATCGCACGGGCCGCCACAGCGCGAGCACGATCCCCAGCATCGCCACCGCGAGCGCCACGTCCTCCTTGCACGCGAGGGCGAACACGACCATCGCGGCGAACCACCGCCATCGCCGCTCGACCGCGAACCACCAGGCGAACAGCAACGGAGTGATCGCCATCGCCTCCGGGTGCCAGTGCCACCAGGTGATCCACTCCACGGATGGATGCAGGAGCCACGCCGCCGCCGGGGCGAGAGCCAACCACGCCCTCGACGAGCGGCGCCGTGCGATCAGCCACAGAGGCATCGCGCCGAGCGCGAGCGACATCGTCTGCGTGAGGTAGAGCACGCGCGGCCCGGCGCCGAGCCAGTAGAGGGGGACGTACAGGACCGAGACCAGGTTGACGTGGTGGCCGTAGTAGTTCATGCCCCGCACGGTCACGAACGGCTCGGTGAAGCGGGACGTCAGCCAGATCCCCTGGTCGTGCAGGCCCATGTCGAACCCGAACGTCCCGTAGTTGGTGTGCTGGCGCCACGTCAGCGTGCCGAAGACGACGACGTACACGGCGATCATGGCGCCGAGCACGACGACCGGGGCCCGCCGTCGCCAGTCCACGGGCGGCAATTATGCAGAACAGGCCCCCCGGTAGAATCGATCGGGTGAGTGTTCTCTCGAAGATCCTGCGCGCGGGCGAGGGCAAGAAGCAGCGAGCCCTCCGGTCGCTCGTGCCGGACATCAACGCCCTCGAACCCGAGGTCGAGAAGCTCACCGACGACGAGCTGCGGGCGAAGACCGCCGAGTTCCGCAGCCGCATCGAGCGCATGAAGGCCGACGGCATGTCGGAGGCCGACGCCCTCAACGAGATCCTGCTCGAGTCCTTCGCGGTCACACGCGAAGCATCGAAGCGCGTCCTCGGGCAGCGCCACTACGACGTGCAGCTGATGGGCGGCGCTGCGCTGCACTTCGGCTGGATCGCCGAGATGAAGACGGGCGAGGGCAAGACGCTCGTCGCCACGTTGCCGCTGGTGCTCAACGGCCTGAGCGGCCGCGGCGCACACCTCGTGACCGTCAACGACTACCTGGCGAGGTTCCAGGCGGAGTGGATGGGCCGCCTCTACACCTGGCTCGGCCTCACGGTCGGTGTCGTCACGCCCGACGTCCGGCACAACCTGGCCGCGAAGCAGGCCGCGTACGCGTGCGACATCACGTACGGCACGAACCAGGAGTTCGGCTTCGACTACCTGTTCG
The DNA here is from genome assembly GCA_035540495.1 of Acidimicrobiales bacterium. GTDB lineage: Bacteria > Actinomycetota > Acidimicrobiia > Acidimicrobiales > CADCTF01 > DASVEG01. The sequence continues at coordinate 241,499 of DATLGL010000060.1, read as the reverse complement.
ACAACCTCGTGAAGTCGCGCGAGCAGGTGCGCCAGCGAGGTCACGTCTACGCGATCGTCGACGAGGTCGACTCGATCCTCATCGACGAGGCCCGCACCCCGCTCATCATCAGCGGGAGCGGCACCGAGGCGGCGAAGCTGTACGTGCAGTTCGCCGGCATCGTCCGCAGCCTCCAGCCGGAGGTCGATTACGACGTCGACGAGGTGAAGCGCACCGTCGCGCCGACCGAAGAAGGCATCGCCAAGGTCGAGAAGATGCTCGGCATCGAGAACCTCTACGACCTTCCGTCGCAGAACCTCGTCCACCAGCTGTCGCAGGCCCTGCGGGCGAAGGAGCTCTACAAGCGCGACAAGGACTACATCGTCCAGGACCGCAAGGTGAAGATCGTCGACGAGTTCACCGGGCGCATCCTCGAAGGCCGGCGCTGGTCGGAAGGTCTGCACCAGGCGATCGAGGCCAAGGAGCGGGTGCCGATCGAGCAGGAGAACGTCACGCAGGCGACGATCACCCTGCAGAACTTCTTCCGCATGTACGAGAAGTTGGCTGGCATGACGGGCACGGCCGAGACCGAGGCCAGCGAGTTCGCAACCACCTACAACCTCCCGGTCGTGCCGATCCCGACGCACCGGCCGATGATCCGCATCGACCAGCCCGACCTCATCTACAAGACCGAGGACGGCAAGTTCGGAGCGGTCGTCGACGACATCGAGCAGCGGTTCGAGGCCGGTCAGCCGGTGCTGGTCGGCACGGTGTCGGTCGAGAAGTCGGAGAAGCTCAGCCGGCTGCTCGACAAGCGCGGCATCCCGCACTCCGTGCTCAACGCGAAGCAGCACGCTCGTGAGGCGGTGATCGTCGCCCAGGCGGGCCGGCTCCACGCGGTCACGGTGGCCACGAACATGGCCGGCCGCGGCGTCGACATCCTCCTCGGCGGCAACCCCGAGAGCCTGGCTCGAGAAGAGGTCGCGGCCCAGGGGCTCGATCCGCACAGCGAGGAAGGCGAGGCCCTCTACAAGCGGTTCCTTCCGAAGTACGAAGCGGAGTGCAAGGCCGAGGGCGAGACCGTCAAGGAGCTCGGCGGGCTGTACGTGCTCGGCACCGAGCGTCACGAGAGCCGCCGCATCGACAACCAGTTGCGCGGTCGCTCGGGGCGCCAGGGCGATCCGGGCGAGAGCCGCTTCTACCTGTCGCTCGAAGACGACCTGATGCGCCTGTTCGCGACCGGAGCGATGAACTTCGTCATGGGCAAGGCGTTCCCCGACGACGTGCCCCTCGAGTCGAAGATGGTCACCAAGGCGGTCGCCCGCGCGCAGAACACCGTCGAGGCCAAGAACGCCGAGATCCGGAAGAACGTCCTCAAGTACGACGAGGTCTACAACCAGCAGCGCAAGGTCATCTACAAGCGCCGCTGGCAGGTCCTCGACGGCGAAGACCTTCGCGACGAGACGGTGGAGCTGATCGAAGAGGCGCTCGAAGCCGTCGTCGACACCTACGCCACCTCCGATTACCCGGAGGAGTGGGACATCGAGGGACTCCTCACGGAAGCCCGCGGCTACTACCCGACGCAGTTCACGGTCGACGAGCTCGCGCAGGCGTCGTCACGAGAGGCGCTGAGCGAGAGCCTCGTCGCCGAGGCGCTCGGCTACTACGAGCAGCGCGAGAAGGAGCTCGGCGAGGAGCTGATGCGCGAGCTCGAGCGCCGGGTCATGCTCCAGATCATCGATCAGCACTGGGTCGAGCACCTCTCCGAGATGGACTACCTCAACGAGGCGATCGGCCTGCGCGCGATGGGCCAGAAGGACCCACTCGTCGAGTGGCAGCGCGACGGCTTCGAGATGTTCGGCCGGATGATGGAGTCGATCGACTCCGACTACGTGAAGTACGTGATGCACGTGCAGGTCGTGGTCGAGCAGCCGGAGGAGCCCGACCTCACGAAGACGCAGCTCACCGCGGCGGAGGATCCGGTGCAGGCGCCGTCACAGGTGATCGGTGGCGCGGTGCCGACGCAGGACGCTCCGGTCGCCGCCGCGCACGCCACGGCGGAGCAGAACCTCTCGGCGGGAGAGTTGACGCAGACCCCGGTCGTGAAAGCAGAGCACGATCGGGTCGGGCGCAACGATCCCTGCTGGTGCGGCAGCGGGAAGAAGTTCAAGCACTGCCACGGGCGCTGACAGGCGTTCCGGCGTCGTGAGCGCTCCGGCGGCCGACGGCGTGCGGTCGACGTCACGCAGCTTCCCTGCAGAGCCGACCTCGTCCCGAGCCGCGCGGCGGTTCGTCGACGACGCCCTCCGCGCGTGGTCGCTCGACGATCACGCGGGCGACGTCGCTCTCGTCGTGAGCGAGCTCGTCACGAACGCGCTGCTCCACGTGCGCTCGTCGATCCGCGTCACCGTCCTCGCCTCTCGACCGGAAGCCGAGCGAGCCGTCCGCATCGAGGTTCATGACGAGTCGACGTCGCTGCCCGTGCCCGGCGCGATCGGCGATGCATCGATGACCGGTCGTGGCCTCGGCATCATCACCGAGCTCGCCGACCGCTGGGGCGTCGAAGCCGCTGCCCCGGGGAAGGTCGTATGGGCCGAGTTCGGAGCCGATGCCGCCTTCTTCCGCGACGCCGACGCAGTCGCGCTCGATCCCGCGGCGTCCGCAGTCGATCCGCTGCGGGACGACGAGCTCCCTGACGGGCTCCGGCGGGTGGTGCTGCGCGGGCTGCCTGCCCGGCTCACGCTCGCCAGCAACAGCCATCTCGACGACGTCGTGCGCGAGCTCCGCCTGATGGACCGCCAGGCGGCCGGCGTCCTTCCGCTCGACGTCGCGGATGCGGCTCGCCAGCTTCTCGCCCAGTTCTCGACCCACACGGGCAGCGCGGAGGCGCGCGACGCGCTCGACCGGGGCGAAGCCTCGTTCGACCTCGAGATCGCCATGCCCCCAGAGGCGTCGGTGCACCTCATGCGGCTCACGGAGCTGCTCGACGACCTCAACGACGAGATGCGGCGCGGGAACCTCCTCACGTCGCCGGCGCCGTCGGAGGTGACTGCGTTCCGCCGTTGGTGCGCGCACGAGATCTCTCGCCAGCTCGCCGGCCGCCTCCCGTCGCCGTGCCCCTTCGATGCCTCGCCGTCGAGCTGGCAGGACGCGTCCGCGCTCGAGGAGATCCGCCTCCGCGAGGCCCGGTACCGCTCGCTGATCGAGGCCGGCGAGCTCGACGTCTGGCGGGCCGACCACCACGGCAACCTGATCACCGACATGCCCGAGTGGCGCTCGGTCACCGGTCAATCGTCAGGCGACGTGCTTGGCGAGGGCTGGCTCGAGGGTGTGCATCCCGATCACCGCCGCCGGGTCGGCGACACCTGGCGGCGCGCGGTCGAGGCCGGCGCCGTCTACCACTGCGAGTACCCCATCGTCGGGCCCGACGGTCAGGCGCGCCACGTCATCGCGCGAGCCGCCCCGGTGCGCGAGGGTGGCCTCGTCCGCGAGTGGGTCGGCACGACGGTCGACGTCACCGACCAGCGGGTGGCCGAAGACGACGTCGCGGCGCAGACGCGTCTCGTCGAGACGCTCCACGAGATCGGCATCAAGCTCGCGACGACGCTCGACCTCGAGGTCCTCCTCCCGACGCTGGTGAGGGCGACCACCGAGCTCACTGGCGCCCAGTTCGGTGCGTTCTTCTTCAACCGCGTCGACGAGGCAGGGGAGGACTATCAGCTCGTCACGCTCCACGGAGCGACGATGGACGACTTCTCCTTCGGCATGCCGCGCAACACCAAGGTCTTCGCACCGACGTTCGCGGGCACCGGCCCGTCCCGCCACGACGACGTGACGAAGGCCGACGTGTACGGGCACAACCCGCCGTACAACGGCATGCCGCAGGGTCATCTGCCCGTGCGCAGCTACCTGGCGGTGCCCGTGCTGAGCCGAACGGGTGACGTCCACGGCGGGCTCTTCTTCGGTCACGAGGACGTCGGTGTCTTCGACGAACGGCACGAGCGTGCGGTGGTGGGCATCGCCGCACAAGCTTCGGTGGCGATCGACAACGCGCTGCTGCTCGAGGCGGAGCGAGGAGCTCGCGCTGCGGCCGAGCGAGCGAACCGCCGCCAAGCCGTGCTCGCGGAGGCGATGGAGCGCCTCAGCGCGTCGCTCGACGTCGACGACGTGGTCACGACCCTTGCCGACCTCGTCGTCCCCGACCCCGCAGCGTGGAGCGCCGTCGAGATGACGACCGGCATCGGCCGCACCGAGGTCGTCGCTACGGCGGGCGAGCGTTCCGCGGGTGCTGCATCCGCTGGCGCACCGGTCCATCGGATCGACCTGCGCACGAAGCAGGTCGCGGCGGCGTCGCTCGTCGTGCAGCGCCACGACGCACAGCCCTTCACCGCGGCGGAGGTCGCGCTGCTCGAAGACATCGCGCTGCGCGGTGGCGTCGCCGTCGACAACGCGCTCCTCTTCACGCAGCAACGAGATGCAGCGCTCACGCTGCAGCGCACGCTGCTGCCGCGCGAGCGACCCGTCCTGCAGAACCTCGACTACGCGATCCGCTACCTGCCCGCAGCGGCAGGCAGCCAGGTGGGCGGCGACTTCTTCGACATCGTGCAGCTCGACCCCCGCACCGTCGCCATCGCCGTGGGCGACGTCCAGGGCAAGGGTGTGCAGGCCGCCGCGTACATGGGCCAGATCCGCGCCGCCACGCGCGCGTACACGATGGCCGGGCTGGGCCCGGGCGCCGTCCTCCAGTTCGTCGACCGGATGTGGGAGCAGCAGGCGGACGTGCTCGCGACGTGCATCCAGGCCCAACTCGACCAACAAGCTGGCGGCGGACGCGTTGCCAGCGCCGGCCACCTTCCGCCCCTCCGGTTCGGCAACGGACGCGAGCCGCAGTACGTCGAGCTGCGGCCCGGAGCCCCGCTCGGAACCGCGGCCGGCGTCTACCTCGAGTCGTCGTTCACCCTCGCCCGGGGCGAGGGTCTCGTGCTCTTCACCGACGGCCTCGTGGAGCACCGCGGGCGATCGATCGACGACGGGCTCGATGCGCTGCGTGCCGTCGTCGCCGTCGCGGCGGCGTCGGGCGACGAACCCGACCGCCTCGCCGACCGGATCGTCGACGATCTCCTGAGCAGCGGCCACGACGACGACGTGGCGCTCCTCGTCGTGCAACGGAAGCCGTAGGCTTCCCGGCTCGTCATGCGGAACTTCTCCGACGATCTCGCCGCGCTCCGAAAGCGCCTCGCCGAGGCCGAGGGCTACCTCGATCTCGCGGGCAAGCGCGGGCGCCTGATCGAGCTCGAGGCGGAGATGGCGCGGCCCGACCTCTGGGACGACCAGGCGCACGCGCGGGAGGTCACGACCGAGTTCGGGCGAGTGAGCGACGACATCAAGGTGCTCGACGGGCTCGCGCAGCGAATCGACGACGCGGAGACGCTCTTCGAGCTCGCAGCCGAAGAAGGCGACGAGAGCCACGAGCAGGAGATCGAGGCCGAGATCTCCGAGGTCGCCGCCGCGTTCGACCAGCTCGAACTGCGGTCGCTCTTCACCGGCGAGTACGACGAGCTCGACGCGGTGTGCGAGCTCCACTCGGGCGAGGGCGGCACCGACGCGCAGGACTGGACCGAGATGCTCCTGCGCATGTACCTGCGCTGGGCGGAGCGTCGGGGGTTCGAGGTCGAGATCGACGAGGTCTCACCGGGTCAGGAGGCAGGGCTCCTGTCGGCCACCTTCATCGTGAAGGGCCGCTACGCCTACGGGCTGCTGTCGTCGGAGCGCGGCGTCCACCGCCTGTACCGGAACTCGCCGTTCGACTCCCAGGCCCGCCGGCAGACGTCGTATGCCTCGATGACCGTCACGCCGTTCCTCGAAGACCTGAGCGGCGAGGTGACGATCGACGAGAAGGACCTCCGCATCGACACCTACCGGTCGTCCGGCGCGGGTGGTCAGCACGTGAACGTCACCGACTCCGCCGTCCGCATCACGCACCTCCCGACGGGAATCGTCGTCTCGTGCCAGAACGAGCGGTCGCAGATGCAGAACAAGGCACGGGCGATGCAGGTCCTCGCAGCGAAGCTCGCCGAGCGTCAGCGGGAGGAGCGCCAGGCCGAGCTCGACTCGATCGCCGGCCCCCGCGGCCAGGTGTCGCGGGCCAGCCAGTTCATCCGCGGTTACGTGTTCTCGCCGTACCAGAAGGTGAAGGACGAGCGGACCGAGCACGAGACCGGAAGCGTCCAGGGCGTGCTCGACGGCGACGTCGACGAGTTCATGGAAGCGTGGCTGCGGTGGCGGCGAGCCGCCGCCGAGACCGGCTGACGCGAGGCAGATCGACCCCTCCGGTCTCCCGGCCCACGTGCGCCGTGAGGCCCGCCACCACAAGTACGAGCAGCGTCGCCGCCACCCGCACGGCCGTGCCCACCTCGGGTTCGGCCGACCTACGCGACGAAGGCGCGACTGAGGCGGGCATCTGTCGCGCAGGTCGCGTCGATGCGTCTGCCGACGACGTCGTCGACGCGGGCGGAGCGACGGCGGCGAGGAGATCGGGAGTGTCGGTTGTGTGAGGCGGTGCCGCCGGCTGGTCCGTCGTCGAGTTCGTGGAGGACGCGGCCGTCGACGGAGCCGGTGCGTCGATCGGAGGAGGGGGAGGGGGAGGCGCCGGTTGTGTGCGGGCCGCTCGCACCGGCGCAGGCGCGGGCTGCGGCTGAGGTGCCGGCTCGGTCGGTGCGGGCGCCGGTGCGGGCGCAGCCGACGGCTTGCGGAACACCTCCGCGACCCAGATCTCCCCGTCGTCGGACACCGCGACGCCGACGCCGATCTCGGTGAACGTCGTCGACAGGATCTCGCCGCGGTGCGACGGCGAGTTCATGAACGCCTGGTGGATCTCCTCGACGGAGGGCCCACGGCCGACGTTCTCGCCGACGGCGTCCCAGTTCTCGACCTCGTCAGCGAGGCGGGGGTTGTGGTGGAGGTGCTTCTGCGCAGCCATGCGCTCGGCATGCCGGCGAGCCACTGCGGCCAGATCGCCTCGCTCGGCGTACGCGGCACGGCCGGCCGCGGCACGCTCCCGATGAACCGCGTCGGTGAACTGACGCTCCATCGACGCGTCGGCCCGGGCGATCGTGGGTGCCCACAGCGCGACCAGCACGCAGACAGCGACCACCCAGCGCATCGGCGTCTGCATTCCCGGTGGTTCGCCGGATTAGGCATGATTCCCTTTCGAAAGGGACGACAGGTACCCTTGGGACGGTCGCTCGGGTCCGCCGCCCCTGCTTCCCCCCTCACTCCATGATCCGACTCGAACACGTCACGAAGTCGTACAAGGGATCGACCGTCGCCCTCCGAGATGTCTCCGTCGACATCGCGAAGGGCGAGTTCGTGTTCCTCGTCGGACCCTCGGGGTCCGGCAAGTCGACGTTCCTCCGCCTGATGACCAAGGAGGAGGAGCCGGATTCCGGCAAGATCTGGGTCGCAGGCAAGGAGATCGGCTCACTGAGCCACTGGAAGGTCCCCTACCTGCGCCGCAACATCGGGTCGATCTTCCAGAACTTCAACCTGCTGCCGAACAAGACCGTCTACGAAAACGTCGCGTTCGCGCTCGAGGTCATCGGCCGGCCGAAGCACGTGATCAAGACGCAGGTGCCCCAGATCCTCGACCTGGTGGGGCTGTCGAAGAAGCTCGACAACCTGCCGTCGGAGCTCTCCGGTGGCGAGCAGCAGCGAGTCGCGATCGCCCGTGCCTTCGTCAACCGACCGCTGATCCTTCTGGCCGACGAGCCGACCGGCAACCTCGACCCGAACACGTCGGTCGGCATTATGCGACTGCTCGACCGGATCAACCGCACCGGCACCACCGTGTGCATGGCGACCCACGACCAAGGCATCGTCGACTCGATGCGCCGTCGGGTGATCGAGCTCGATCGCGGCACGGTCGTGCGCGACCAGGCGCGCGGCGTCTACGGCATCAGCGACGCGGTCACCGGTAGCTGATGACGGTCGAGAGCGGCCAGCGGTCGCGCGCGCTCTGGCGCAGGCAACTGGTGCTCACGGTTCTCGCCGTCGTCGCGTTCGCGAGCGTCGCCGGCATCACGCAGATCGCGCTGTCCGACTGGGGCCGTTCGCCTGCGAACCGAGCCGAAGCGCTCACTCTGGCCGCGCTCGTCGGGATCGCCGTCGTCGTCCTGCTCGGAGCGGCTTGTCTCCACGCCCTCCGCATCGCCCAACTCGTCCTACGCCGGGGAGAAACTGACTGACATGGCCATCTCGGTCGACTACGTCGTGCGGGAGACCGCCAGCAACCTCAAACGGAACCTGCTGATGACGACCGCCGCGATCCTGACGGTCGCGGTGTCGCTGTCGCTCGTCGGAGGAGCGCTCCTGCTCAAGCAGGGCGTGTCGAAGGCCACGCTGCAGTGGCGGGGCGGGGTCGAGCTCAACATCTTCCTCAACCCCGACGTCGCCGAGACGCAGCGCGACGGCATCCTCGCCGAGCTCAACAGCGATCCCGCGGTGCGACGAGTGTCGTTCGTCGACCAGCAGGCCGCCTACGACGAGTTCAAGACGATGTTCGCCAACTCGCCAGACATGGTCGAGTCGGTGACACCGGAAGACCTGCCGCCCTCGTTCCGCGTCGTCCCTCGCCAGCCGGAGCTGGTCGAGACGATCGGCGAGAAGTTCACGTCCCGGGAGGGCGTGAAGGAGGTCGTCTACGCCAAGGAGACGGTGGAGACGCTGATCCGGGTGACCACGTTCCTCCAGCGGCTGATCTTCGCCGTCGCCGCCGTGCTGCTCCTCTCCGCCGCGCTGCTGATCCTCAACACGATCCGGATGGCGATCTTCGCCCGCCGCCGCGAGGTCGCGGTGATGAAGCTGGTGGGAGCCACCAACTGGTTCATCCGGGTCCCGTTCATGCTGGAAGGCATGATCCAGGGCGTCGCGGGCGCCGCGGCCGCGTTCATCGTGCTGGCGATCGGCCGCGGGGTCATCGAGAACGCCGTCGAGGGCAACCAGCTGATCGAGCAGTTCGTCGTGTCGTCCTCCGACGTGTTCGGCACCGGGCTCTTCATCCTCTTCATGGGCGCCGTGGTCGGAGCCGTGGGTTCGGCCGTGGCCGTCAGCCGCTTCCTGGATGTGTGAGCACGCGGTTCCGACCGCGTGCGGGGTGTTGCTACTGTTGACAATGTGACTGTGCGGGGTTGGCTCGCCGCACTGTGTGCGGTCGCCGTGTTGGCTGGCAGCGGGGTCGCTGCAGCTGCGCCCGCGCCGACCACCACGATTCCGCCGAAGTCGACGAAGGAAGCGACGGAGCGGAAGGACGAGATCGACTCGAGGCTCCGCACGCTCAAGGAGCAGGTCGAGCACGCGTCGGAGGAGGAGGCCGACGTCCTCGAGCGCCTCGACGGCATCGCCGCTCGGCGGCGGACCCTCGATGCCCGTCTCGTCCAACTCGACCAGCAGATCGTGCAGGTCGAAGGCGAGCTCGCGGCCGCGACCGCGGAGCTCGACGAGGTCGAGGCCGACCTGCGGCGGGCGTCGGCGAAGCTGGCCGACACCGAGGCCGGGCTCGACCGCGCCAAGCGGGAGCTCGTCGACCGGGCCGTCGCGGCCTACATCCGCAACCCGAACCTCGAAGCCGCCGCGGCCCTGTTGAAGTCGGAGAAGTTCCGCGACATCGCGTCGACCGACTCGTTCCTCGAGACCAGCGTGCGGACGCAGCGGGAGACCGTCGCCCGGTACCGGGAGCTGCGCCTGCGCCTGGAATCGGAGCAGATCGGGCTCACAGCCTCGCGAGAGCAGGTGACCGCAAGCCGGGCCGAGGTCGCCGGCGCGAGGGAACGTCTGGTCGCGGCGCGTTCGGAGCAGTCGGAGATCCGGCGCCAGGTCGCGGCCGAGGAAGCCGAGGAGAAGAAGCTCCTCGACGAGCTGCGATCGAAGGTCAAGAGCTTCGAGGCCCAGATCGCTGCGCTGAAGAAGGAGAGCGACTCGATCGCGGCCTTCCTCCGCGCTCGCCAGACGGGGAAGGCGCCGGCTGCTGGTAGCGGGGTGCTCGGGCGTCCCGTCGCTGGGCCGGTGACGTCAGGCTTCGGGCCGCGACGTCATCCGATCCTCGGCACGGTCCGGACCCACACGGGCGTCGACTTCGGGTCTGCGTCCGGGACGCCGATCAAGGCCGCCGCCGCCGGCGTCGTGATCTCCGTCGGTGACCGCGGTGGCTACGGCACGACCGTCATCATCGACCACGGCGGCACGCTCGCCACGCTGTACGCGCACCAGAGCCGAGCCGCCGTCAAGGACGGCCAGACCGTCGCCCGTGGCGACACCGTCGGCTACGTCGGCTCGACAGGGTTCTCGACGGGGCCGCACCTCCACTTCGAGGTCCGCATCAACGGCAACCCCGTCGACCCGCTCAAGTACCTCTAGGTCACCTCTCCCTCGAACGCGACTCGGAGGAAATTCTCCGGATGAGATCCGGAGAATTTCCTCCAGGTCAGAGGGGGTGTCGAGGGCTACGGCCGGTTACTTGGCCTGGCGGTTGAGATCCTCGTCGAGGGTGGTCGAGGTGCTCTCGACGCGGCGGGTGTCGTTGCTGCCGTCCCATCCGTCGCCGATCTCGTCGGTGCCGGTCCGGCCGTCGCCATCACGATCCATGAAGTGGGCGCCATCGGGACGGTTGCCCGAAGCGACCATCGTGCGGTCGCGCACCTCCGTGCGGTCCTCGTCGAGGGTGCGGGTGCGGTCGTCGGTGCCGTCCCGGCCGTCGCGATCGCGGTCGCGGAGGTCGATCTCCGGGCCGACCGAAGGGTCGAGCGCCCGGGCGAGGAGCTTCCCGTGCCACCGCTCGCCGGTCACGCCACCGAAGATCGAACCGATGAGCATCGCCGCCAGGGCCGCGATGCCGGCGCCGGTGCCGATGGCGGTCCACTCGTCGGCGGTGGTCGGCAGGCCGATGCTGCTCAGGTTGTCGCGCACCATCTCGGCGTCGGCCTGGGTGCCGACCGCGGCTGCGACCGCGGCCACCACCAGCACGCCGAGCACGAACACGAGGACGCCGTTGAGCGCCCCGGCACGGCGAGCCATCCGGCCGGCGACGTAGCCGCCGAAGAAGTACGACAGCAACATCACGACGGCGAGCACAGCGGCACCACCGATGCCGACGTCTCGCCAGTCGCCCGAGATGTCGTTGACGTCCTCGATGCCGAGCGCCCGCAGAACCGCCCCGGCGATGGCCGCCAGCACGGCGAACGCGCCGAAGGCGCACAGCATGCCTGCGAGCACGCTCGTGAACGACACCTTGCCGATGCCGGCGTCGTTGGCGAGCGCCATCCGATCCCGCCTGGTCTCCACTACGTGTCCCCTGCGCATGGAGGAAGCGTTCCCGCCACCGCCACCGAACTAAACGGGCGCTACCGCCTCGAGCGTTCGACGGAGCATCTGCGCACGGTCGGGTCCCCACGGCAGCGGGAACAGCACCGGCTCCTCGACCCCGGCGTCGACGTAGGACTGGAAGAACGACCTGACCTCGTCTTCGTCTCCGACGAAGTCGATCCCCTTGATCCAGTCGTCGGACACGGCAGCGAGCGCGCCCTCGCGATCGCCGGCCTGATGGCGGGCGCGGACCTCGGCGACGGCATCTCCGTAGCCTGCGAGCTCGAAGTTCCGGGCGTACGAATCGACGACCGCGTACGAGAAGAGGTCGAAGCGAGCCGGCTTGTCGCCGTCGGCCGGGTCGCCCACGCCGGTGTGGACGTACGCGTAGATGCGGGCGTCGCCGCCCTTCCTCACCTGCTCGACCGACCACGGCACGTGCGACGACGGCAGGTAGTTGAGGAGCACGCCGTCGGCGATCTCGCCGGACAGCTTCAGCATCTTCTCGCCGAGGGCACCGATGATGACCTTCGGGGTCCGTCCGGTCGCCGGCGGCCGCACGCCGAGTCGGAACCCCTTCACCGAGTAGAAGTCGCCGGCGAAGTCGACCTTCTCGCCGCTCAGGCAGAGGCGGAGCAGGGTGACGAACTCGCGGACCTGGGCGAGAGGGCGGTCGCCGTACCCCGCGCCGTGCCAGCGCCCGGCCACGACGGGCGACGAGATGCCGATGCCGACGAGCACGTCGCGATCAGGAGCCATCGCCTGGAGCGTGGCCGCGGCCATCGCGAGGAGGGGAGGGGTGCGGAGCTGGAGGGCGAGCACGCCGGTGCCGACCGACAGCGAGGTCGTCGCGGCTACGGCGCCCAGCACCGAGAACGCCTCCGGGCCCGTCACCTCGGCCGTCCAGAACGAGGAGTACCCGAGCTCGTCGGCCGAACGTGCGAGCTCGAGGGCGGTGTCGAGACCGAGGGTCATCACCGGCGCCATGGTGACGCCGACCGGTGCGGAGGCGGGCATGGGCGGCGACGGTAATCCGCGCTAACTCGTGACGTGCGCGAGACCTACGATGACGGCCGTGGTCGGACCGTGGCCTCCCGACGGCGACGCCGTGCGCGAGGTGCTCGACAACCTGCCGCTCGCGGTCACGGTCATCGACGGCGATGGCCTCTTGGCGTACGTGAACCACGCGGCCGCCGAGCTGTTCGGAACCACGCGCGACCAGTTGATCGGCGGATCCGCGGTGGCGCTCACGGTCGCCGCGAGCGACAGCACCGCGGCCATCGAGCTGGCGGCGAACGTTGCGGTCGGCCAACCGTGGATGGGCCGCTTCCCGCTCACGGGGCCCGATGGCCGGCGCATCGACGCCTGGTTCGCGTCGTCGCGGATCGCTGGGAACCTCGTGTCGATCGGAGGGGAGGCCGAGGCGGTCGAACGTTCGCTCGGGGTGGCCGAGCCCGACCTCGTGACGCAGCAGAGCCGGACGGAGGCGGAGGAGGCGAATCGACTCCTCACGACGTTGCTCGACGCCGTGCCCGTCGCCATGGGGTTCCTCGATCGTGATCTTCGCTTCGTGCGGGTCAACCGGACGCTGGCGGAGCTCAACGGCTCGACGCCGGAGGCTCATGTGGGTCTACGGCTCGACGACGTCTTCCGAGCCGCTCCGAGCGTCGTCCGCGAGGCGATCGAGCACGGGTTCGACAGCGCCGAGACGACTGCGGGGATGCTCGTCTCGGCCGAGGTGGCATCGAAACCGTCCGAAGAGCGCCACTGGATCCTCAGCCTCTTCCCGGTCCTGCTGCGCGGCCGGGTTGCCTGGGTGGGCGCGACTGCGGTCGACGTCACCGAGTGGCGTCGGGGCGAGCAGGAGCGAGCGCGGCTGCTGGAGGCGGAGAAGGCGGCGCGAGAAGCGGCGGAGGATGCGGCGCAGCGGCTCGCTCGGCTGCAGGTCGTCACCGCGCGGCTGGCCGAAGCGACCGACATCGAGCGGGTGGCCGACATCGTGCTCACCCAGGGCGCCGCTGGTCTCGGAGCCACCGCGGCAGGTCTTCTGATCGCCGTCGGCGAGGGTGAAGATCTGAAGCTGCAGCTCATCCGGTCGTCCGGTTTCGCGGCCGACGCCGTCGCCTCGTACAGCACGATCGGCATCGACGACGACGTCCCGCTGGCCGAAGCCGTACGGTCGCGCGACCTGCTCGTCATCCCGAACCGCGCCGAGCGCGACCGGCGGTGGCCGGCGCTGCGAGAAGTCACCACGTGGTCGCAGACGTCGGTCGCGCTCCCGCTGATCCTCGACGACCGGGTCATCGGCGCGATCGCCCTCGGGTGGTCGATCGAGCGGGTGTTCTCCCAGTCCGACCGCGACTTCCTCGTCGCGCTCGGTCGGCAGTGCGTCCTAGCGCTCGAGCGGGTCTGGTTGTACGAGGCCGAGCGATCGGCTCGGGCTCGTGCGGAGGAGGCGATCGACCGCATGGCCTTCCTCGCCGAGGCGAGCCGTGTCCTGGCAGCCTCGCTCGACTACAACGAGACACTTCCCCGCCTCGCCCGCTTCGCGGTTCGCGAGATTGCCGACGTGTGCTCGATCCACCTCCTCGACGGTGGCGGCTTCCGGCTCGCGGGCGCGGCGCATCGACTCCCCGAGAAGGAGCCGGCGCTCGTCGCCGCGGCGTCGAGGATCGACGGGACGCCGCGCCTGCTCGGGCGGGTCGTCGCGTCTGGCGTCGCCACGGTGATCGACGACGTGACGCCGGAAGAGATCCGCCGCATGGCGCACGACGAGGAGCACGAACGTCAGCTCCGCGCGCTCGACCTGCGGTCGTTGGTCGTCGTGCCGCTCGTGCTGTCGGGACGGGTGCTCGGCGTGCTCGCCCTCGGCTCGTCGAGCGAGGAGCGTCGCTATCGCGACGACGATCTCGTGTTCGTGCAGGACGTCGCGGCGCGCGTTGCCGTGGCGATCGAGAACTCGCTGGTGCACGAGGCTCGCACCGAGGTCGCCCGCACCCTCCAGCAGACGTTGCTCCCTCCGGTGGAGCCCGAGATACCTGGCCTCGACATCGCGCAGCGGTACCACTCGGCGGGCGAGATCGACGTCGGCGGCGACTTCTTCGACGTGTTCCCGTCCGGCGACGGCCGCTGGGGTGTGGTGATGGGCGACGTCTGCGGCCGCGGCGTGGCCGCGGCCTCGCTGACGGCACTCGCCCGCTACACGGTGCGCGCAGGAGCGATCGATCAGGGCGACCCGGCGCAGGTGCTCCACCTATTGAACAAGGCGATCCTCGACGCCGACGCCGGTGAGCGGTTCTGCACGATCGCCCACGCGGTGATCGAGCCCCTCCCGACGGGCGCTCACATGACGCTCGCGTGCGGAGGCCACCCCCTGCCCCTGCTCCTGCGGGCCTCCGGTGACGTGGAGGAGATCGGCACGCCGGGCTCGGCGATAGGGCTGTTCGAGGAGCTCGATCTCGAAGAGGTGGAGGTCGAGTTGGCACCGGGCGATGCGGTGGCGTTCTTCACCGACGGCTTCACCGAAGCACGGGCTCCTGACGGACGGTTCGCTCCCCACCTCCTCGAGGCCGCTCTCGCCGGTGCGGCCGGCGGGACCGCAGAGCAACTCGCCGAGGCTGTCGACCGGGCGGTGCTCGCGTTCGAAGGAGGCAGACCGCGCGACGACATGGCCCTCCTCGTGTTGCGCGTGCCTAGCGCTGCGTCGCTTCCTCGGCGCTGACGCTGCGGGCAGCCTCGTCGAGCTCGTGCGGCTCGAGGGGCGTCATGATCAGGTCGATCGCCGACCAGAACGTCTTGCTCATCGGATAGAAGCCGATCGCGACGACCGCGCTTCCCACCATGCCGAGGATCGTCAACGTCATGACCGGCGGGTCGGGGAGGGTGACGATCACGCCGACGAGGATGAACGCGGCGAGCAGGATCAGCACCAGCCCGAAGTTCACGACGTAAGCGCCCAGGAAGAACCCCTCCTCGCGCTCGAACCGCATCCCGCAGCGGGGGCAGCGCTCCTTCATCGTCCACCACCGGCGGAACAGGCGGCCGCCGCCGCAGTTCGGACACCGCCGGAACAACGCGCGCAGGAGCATCACCGTGGGACGGGCCGATCGGCGGGTCGCGGGCACGAGGCGAACGTACCCCGACCTGCCGCACGCGATTGCCGGCCACGCTCGGCATGTCGCTTACGATGCCGCCGCCCGTGACGTCTCTCCGCCGCACTCCGCGCCACGCTCCGCGCCACGCCCGCACCCGCGGCTACCACCTCGAGATCTTCCTGGTGAGCCTGGCGGGCCTGCTGCTCGAGATCAGCTACACGCGCGTCGTCTCCTTCAAGCTCTTCTACTACTACACCTACTTCGTCCTGGGACTGGCCCTGCTGGGCATCGGCTCGGGCGGTGTCCTCGTGGCGATCTCGAAGCGCCTGCAGCGGGCCGCCACCGACCGGATCCTGCTCGTCGCGTGCGTCGCCGGCGCGGTGAGCGTCGTCGCTGGCTACGTGGTGGTCGCCCGCACGCCCATCGCCACCCGCGAGATCTGGAACTACGGAACCGCGGCGTCGTACTCGAACGTCGGCCGGCTGGTGCTGTTGTGCCTCGCGCTGTACGCGTCGTTCGTCGCGATCGGCATCGTGATCGCGACCCTGTTCGCCCGGAACACCGCAGGCATCGGCCGGCTCTACTTCGCGGACCTCGTGGGTGCCGGTCTCGCCTGCGCGATCGTCGTGTCGTTCATCGGGTGGCGCGGCGCGCCGGACGCGATCTTCTCTTCGGCCGCGGTGCTCGCCGCGACCGGCCTTGTCCTCGCGGTCCGTCGCCACCTGTCGACGGTGGCGCGGATCGCCGCGGTGCTCGTGTTCGCAGCGACGTTGGGACTGGTCGCGGCGCCCGATCTCCTTGGCGAGCCACGAGTCGACGACCTCAAGGCCGAGCTCGGCCGCAGCGATCCTGCGTTCTCGTCGTGGAGCCCGATCTTTCGCGTCGACGCGCTCGAGTTGGTCGACCGCGTGCTGCTGTACCACGACGGACTCCCGGGCAGCGCCATCTATCCCTACGACGGAGACCCTGCGTCGCTCGACCGTTTCTCCAACGACATCCGCTCGCTTCCGTTCGCGGTCAACGACCGCGGCGGCGACGTGATGATCGTGGGCGCGGCCGGCGGCCACGAGGTGCTCGCGTCGCTCTACTTCGGCGCGCAGAACATCGACGCGGTCGAGCTCAATCCGGTCACGTACGACCTCGTGAACGGCCGCTACGCCGACTACGCCGGCCGCCTCGCCGACGACGAGCGGGTCAACTACGTCGTCGGTGACGGCCGGTCGTTCCTCGCTCGGAGCAACGACACCTACGACCTGGTGTGGTTCCCTGCGCCCGACAGCTACGCCGCGTCCAACGCGGCGACGGCGAGCGCGTTCGTCCTCTCGGAGAGCTACCTGTACACGACGGAGGCGATCGAGGAGAGCCTTGCTCGACTGCGTGCAGGCGGTGTCCTCGCCGCGCAGTTCGGCGAGGTCGACTACGAGGCGAAGCCGAACCGCACGGCGAGGTACGTCTCCACCACTCGCGTCGCGCTACGGAAGTTCGGGATCGACGATCCGTCGAAGCACGTGCTCCTCGCCACGTCGCCGACCGACTTCGGTGCCGCCAGCGTCTCGACGATCCTCGTGAAGCGCAGCCCGTTCACCGACGACGAGGTGGCGCGCTTCGAGGCGCAGCTCGAGCAGGTCGACGGCGCTCGCCTCCGCCATGGCGGGGAAGAGACGGGCGGCGACGTCGTGAGCCAGATCCTGACCACGCCCGCGGCCGAGCTCGACGAGTGGTACGCGAGCCGGCCGTTCGACATCGACCACGTCGGCGACGACTCCCCGTTCTTCTGGCACTTCGTGCCGTTCGCCGATGTCGTTCGTGATCTGCCGAACCCGATCCAGCACGCCGACCTCGAGGCCGGCGTCGGCGAACGAGTGCTGCTGCTCCTGCTCGTCGTCGCCGTGGCGCTGGCTGCGGTGTTCCTCCTGCTGCCGTTCCTCGCGGTGCGCGACGTCTGGAGGCGGCTGCCCCGGAAGGGCACGTCCGCGATCTACTTCGCGTCGCTCGGATTCGGCTTCATGTTCTTCGAGATCACCCTCATCCAACGGCTCACGCTGTTCCTCGGCTACCCCACCTACTCCCTCACCGTGACGCTGGCGTCGATCCTGCTGTTCACCGGCGTTGGCGCGCTGCTGAGCGAGCGCAGGCGCGGCTCGATCGCCACGACCGCCGCGGCGCTCCTGGTCGTGCTCGCGCTGCTCACGGTCGTGTACCTGTTCGGGCTGCCTGCACTCACCGGAGCGCTCCTCGACGCTGCGCTTGCGGTGCGGGTGGTTGTCACGTTCCTCGTGCTCGCCCCGCTCGGGCTGTGCCTCGGGATGTTCATGCCAATGGGCCTCGGCGCCGTCGCCGCTCTCACCGACCACGAGCGCGAGTACGTGGCATGGGGATGGGCGGTGAACGGCTTCGCCTCCGTGGTCGGCGCGACGCTGACCACGATCGTCGCGATGTCGTTCGGATTTCGGGCGGTGCTCGTCGTCGCGCTGGTCACCTACGCCGTCGCGGTCGTGGCCCTGCGGGCGCTGGCGAACGCGTCCGAGCGAGCCGCGCACTAGCCCGGCTGGGCGAAGTGCCACGACGGGGAGGTGACACGCTCACGGTTCCCGCCTAGGCGACCTGCGACTTGCGGAGCCGGAAGACGATGAATCCCGGCTCGCGCACCAACTTGTCGTAGTCGTCCTCGTCGACGGCCCGGCCGCTCTCGAGCGGCTGCGGTTCGAGCAGCCGTTCGACGACGAACCCCGCATCGGCGAGCTCGTCGACCACCTCCGTCAGGGGCTGGCGGTGGTACCGGACCATGCCCCACCGGGGCCACTCCTCCTCGACGACCTCGCTGGTGAAGTACGACCCGCCGAGCCGGAGCCAGTCGCTCACCGGGTGCACCGTCGACAAGACGAACCGGGCGCCCGGTCGAAGCACCCGGTGGATCTCGCGGTACGCCGCCACGCGCTCGTCGACGTGATGGATCACGAGCGCGCACACGGCGGCGTCGAACGAGCCGTCGGCGTACGGCAGCGCGTCTCCGAGCGTTGCCTGCCGGATGTCGGCGCGCGTCCCGAGGCGCCGCCGTGCCAGCTCGACCATCGGCGCGCTGGCGTCGAAGCCGGTCACCCGCGCGCCGCGAGCGAGCAGTTCCTCGGCGTAGATCCCGGGCCCGCAGCCGGCATCGAGGACGTCGAGCCCGTCGACGTCACCGAGCATCGACAGCACCGCGGGGCGGTCGTAGTGCGCGTTGTAGATGCTGTTGGCCGCATGCGCCTCGAACTGCTCCGCCTTCTCGTCGTACATGGCAGCCATCGTGTCGGCCCTGGCCCCGCGGGTGTGGACGGCGTACGGTCCTGCTCGTGGAGCGCATCGATTCGGGCCGCGGGATGTAGCCGGTGGACGAGCACGCCCGCCCACCGGGATCACCGCCGCTGAACGTCGCCGGCGTCGAGGTCCATCCGCCGACGACGGAGGCGCAGGCGAGACGGCTCGCCGATCACGGCGTGCTGGCTGACACGCCAGACGGCCTCCTGCGGGTGTGGCAGCTCACGACCGAGACGTGGGAGGCGACCGTGCAGGCCGCTCGCGCGCTCAGCGACGACCAGCTGCACGAGCGGGTCAACGGCGAGTGGGCGTTCGTCGAGACCCTGCGCCACCTCGTGATGGTCACCGACGCCTGGGTGCGCCGACTGGTGCTCGCCGTCGACCAGCCGTTCCACCCCATCGGCATCGCGCCCCACTTCATCCCCGACCCGGCGGCGATGGGGCTCGACCCGGATGCCAGGCCGGCGTTCGACGAGGTGGTGGAGGTGCGCCGCGATCGCGTCGCGCAGGTGGAGGCCGCGATCGCGAGCCTCGAGAGCGCGGAGCTGCTCGAGTGCGCCGTCCATCCCTGGACCCGTCTCGGCGCGTTCCAGGTCGTGATCGGCGAGGAGTGGGCGCACCACTCCTTCGCGACGCGCGACCTGGCGGTGCTAGCCCGCTGACGCGAACGAGGACACGCCCTGCGGCGTGTCCTCTCGTTGTCGTTCCTCGAGGTGGTGGAGGTGGGGGGAATCGAACCCTCAAAGGTACGGTTTCCCCCGCCCTGGTCAGAGGCCCTGCACCCCTTCCGACCTGCGGTTTCGCGTCATCCGCCAGACCCCGCCGGTTCCCGACGTTCCCCGAAAATCCGTGTTTTCCGTGCGTTGATGCGTTGTTTCTGCGTTGAACCTGCGAGGCGCGAAGGGGCCCCGGCAACGCATCGCCGGGGCCCGTGATCGCAGCTGACGCCGAACCGTCAGAGCGTCACTGCGCCTCCCGCCGACGCTCACCGAGCTCGACCACCTCGGCATCGTCCGTCGCCAGGGCACGCCGCGCGGTGCGGTGCTCGTCGAGCTTGTCGGTCAGCTGCTCCTGCGCGTCGGCGAACAGGTGCCCGTACACCCGCAACGTCACCGCCGGGTCGATGTGGCCCATCCGCTTCGCCACCTGCAGCACGTTCGCCCCGAGGTCGATCAGCAGGCTCGCGTGGTTGTGGCGGAAGTCGTACGTGCGGAACGACGCCGGCAGCCCGGCCCGGATGAGCGCCGGGCGGATCGTGTACTCGCGCAGCGTGTCGCGGTTGATGCGGTTGCCGTGCATCGTCACGAACAGCGGCTCGTCGGGGCGGAGCGCCCGGCCGAGCTGCTCGGTGCGCTGCGCCAGCTGGCGGGAGATGAGGTCGCACAGCCACGCCGGCAGCGGGATCGACCGGTCACCCGCCTCGGTCTTCGTCGGGCCCGTCACGAGCTGGTAGGGGACCACACCGCCGGGCGTGTTCTCGTCGCCGAACTTCGGGACCGGCTGCACGGTCTCGGTCACCTCGATCCGCCGGCGCAGGAAGTCGAGGTCGCCGACGTTCGCGCCGCACACCTCGGCCGGGCGGTAGCCGGTGAAGACGAGCGTCCACCCGAGCGGCTGGTAGTGGAGCGGCAGCGCCTCGACGAACGCCTCGATCTGCTCCATGGTCAACATGTCCTGCCGGCGGACCTTCTTCTTGCGGCCGGGCACCTCGTGCTCGAGCGCCGGGTTGTCCTTGCGGACGTTGCTGCGGATCGCGGCCTTCATGATGAGCGACAGGACCGAGAGCACGTCGATCGTCTTCTTCGGTCCGACCTTGCCGCGGACGTGGGCGACGAACTTCTCGACCTCGAGCCAGTCGATCGACACGATCGGCGTCGCGCCGAAGTACGGGATGATGTGGTTCTTCAGCATCGACCAGTACCCGCGCCGCGTCGTCGGCGCGAGCTTCGTGGTCGTCGCGTACCACTCCCACGCGAACGCATCGAACCGCTTGCGCCTGGCGGCCGGGTCGACGAAGTCGCCGCGGTCCTTGTCGGTCTCGACCGACTCGGCGAAGCGCCTCGCCTCCGTCCATCCGGTGACGCGCTTCTCGGTCGTCCGGCCGTTCGGCTTGCGGTAGCGGACCTTGTACACCTCGCCGTCGCCGAGGGGCCGTCCGGTCTTCTTGTCGCGGAGCGGCTTGCCGTCGTCGTCCCGGTATGGCTTCGTGTGCTCGATCGACGCCATCAGCGCTCGCCGCCCCTCGGGTCGTACACGGACATGGTGACGTCGACGCTCTTGTGCCCGAGCATCGCGGAGACCTCCGCCGGCGGGCGTGACCCGAGGAGGTCGCCGATCGCGGAGCGGCGGAGGTCGCTGAAGTTGTACGCATTGCCGTTCCGTCGCACCCACTGCCGGAACCGGTCCATCGTCAACGCCTTGCCGTCGATCACGAACAGCGGCTCGTGCGGACGGGCTCCGAGCACCTTCGCCCGGAGCGTGGCGGCCAGGGCGGGCGGGACCGGGACCGTGCGCACGTCGCGCGCCGTGCGCACCGTGAGCTCCGGGCGCTTCGGGTGGAGGTCGCCGACGGTGAGGCCGACGAGCTCCTTCAGCCGCAGCGCGGTCGCCTCCTCCAGGGCGAGCACGTCCTCGAGGGTCATGGGTTCGGTCATGGGATCGGTCACTTCGTGTTCCTCCTCTTCGATTCGGTCTTGTTCGCCTGGTCGGCCCACTGGCCGACCGCGGACTCGCGCTGCACGCGCCGGTCGACAGCCCGCAACTTCGGGCCCGCCGTAGCTCCGACGCGGCCCTGCTTCGCCGGCCCGAGGTAGCCGTCGGCACGCGCACGACGGACCCAGTCGCGGGCCGTCTGCGACGCGATGTCGTGGCCGAGCTCGTTGTAGGCACGCGTCGCGAGCTCCTCGTGGATGCCCTTCGTCCATCCCGCGTCGAGCAGCTCGAGGTGCACGCGGGCGACCCACTCCCACAGCTCGTCGGGGTAGCCGCCGGGCCCGAGGCGTAGCCGCGCGTTGCGTGCCGCCTCGGCGACGACGGCGATGCGTGCGTCTTCGCCCGGGTCGCGCTCTTGCGGGTGACCAGCTGCGGTCATCCTGGCGTGGAAGTCCTCGATCGTCTCTGGCAGCTCGCGAAGCTTCGTGCGCAGGTCTCGGACGATCTCGGCGACCTTCACGGAGCGGAGCACGTCGGCGTTCACCCCCTGGCGCTCCGCTGTTGGCGTGAGCGGCTTGACGGCGAGTTCCGTGATGACGACCCGCCCCGATCGGAAGGTGGCGAGTCCCGTGACGATCCAGTCGGACTTGGCCCGGTCGGTACCTCCCGTGCCGAACTCGATCGTTGTGCCATCGCCGTGCAGCTGGACGCTGCCGATGATGTGCGCAACGCGGTGTTGTCGCTGCCTCACCTCTGCCATGCAACGGACGGTACCACGAAACGCCAACAGTTGGCGCGCAACCTGTCGCGACTCGCGGAAGATGCGCGCCGAGTAGCACGACAGCATGGCCCACAGTTAGCGCGCCATCCTTCGTGACATGGCACCAACGCACACGCAACGTCCGACGTTGGCGGAGCTGCTCGACGCTCGTCGACGGCTCCCGCCACCCGAGGGAAGACGGAAGATCAGGGAAGACGCCAACGTGTCGCGCGCCGTGGTCGCCGACGCGGTGGGCGTCACGGCCGCAGCGGTCGGCTACTGGGAGAGCGGCGAACGCGAGCCCCGCCCCGAGCAGCTCGTGCGCTACGTCGACGTGCTCGACACGCTCCGCGACGCCTCGACGGCTCCGGTGGCGTCATGAGGGTCACCATCCGCCGCGCGACCGAGCTCTACCCGGAGCTGTCCGAGGGTCGCGACGGCAAGCCGTCCGAGCGGTTCTTCCGGCGACTCGTCGAGGAGAAGCGCATCCCGTACTTCAAGGTCGACGGCGGGAAGGTGCTCATCGACACCGACGACGTCGACGCGCTCATCGAAGCGGGCCGCGTCGAGGCCGAGCGACCGCTGCGCATCGTCCGAGGTCGAGCGTCGTGAGCGGCCGGGCGCGAAGAAGGGGCCCGGCCAGGCCCCTTCCCGCACAGCAGTCGCTCACCGCTTCGAGCAAGGCCCATGGTACGGAGTTGAGCGACCCGAGTCATGCCGGGATCGCCGCGTACCTCCGACGCGAGCGGCTCACCGAGTGGCTGTGCGGCCTGCCGCCGGCGCCCCGCTCCTTCGGTGAACCATCCGGGAGCGTCGTCCCGATCACGAGGACCGTCGCGGCATGAACCTGCTCGTGACATGCCCGACGTGTGGCGTCGACGTCGAGGGCTGCGTCGAGTCGGTCGACGCCGACGGGGTGCGTCGGTGGACGCAGCCGCTTACCCCTGACGGTGCTGGCCCGACCGGCCACTCGCTGTGGAAGGGCGGGCTCGTCCACATCGAACGCGGCGCCCGGTGCCTCGCCGACACGAGGGCTGCGTCGTGAGCGGCTTCGACGTCGTCAACGACCTGGCCGCGCTCCACGTCGACGTGCGCACGGTCGACGACCTCCGACCGTACGGGCCCGCACATCAGCGCCGGCGTCGGCGGAACGTGCAGGCGATGGCCTTCCGGGCCCGGGCCATCCTCGGCGAAGCCGCAGCCGGGAAGCGCAGCCTCACCGAAGCGGTGCTCACCGCGTCGGCGTTGCTTCGAGCGGCCGAGGTCGAGCTCGTCAAGAAGATGATCGACGAGGACGTCGAATGACCTTCGACGAACGGCTCGAGCTCGCCCGCACCATCCGCGCTCGCGTGAAGGACCTCGAGGTGCCGGCGTGGTTCGAGGACCAGGCCAACGCGGCGGCGGCAGAGGCGACCGAAATCACCCGGGAGCTCGCCGGCGCCTTCGGATGGGACGACGTCGACCTCGACGGGATGAACGCGGAGGAGGGCGCAGCCCGCACCCTCGCCGCGCTTCTCGACTGCATGGCGTGCCCGCACCTCCGCCGCGGGGGACCACAGCCGGCGCTCGCACGACTTGCCGTTCGACGCGTCGACTGCCTCCGCTGCGCGCACACGGTCTGCCGGCCGCCGAGCGACGAAGTCGACCGCTGCGACTGGTGCGGTGCTCGAGGTGTTCAGCGGTTCCAGCCGGCTGCGATCCAACTCGGCATGACGCTGGTCATAGGCGACCGGTGCCGTGACTGCTCGACCGCCACATCATCGAGGAGCGCGGCGTGAACCGCACCGACGAGGTCGCCAATCCCGACGAGGTGCACCTCCTGGAGGTGCTCGCCTCGGCGCGTGACTCGATCGAGGAGGTCCTCGCCGGCCACGTCACTCCCGATCGAGTGACGACGCGGATCGCCTGGGCGGGCGACCGGTTGCGCACCGCCTACGCGCTGTCCCTACTCGTGCACCCGCCCGGCCGGGGCGCGCTCGGCGCCTACCGAAGGAAGCCGTCATGAGCGGGCCTGCCTACGCGCGGGTGACCGCCCGCCTCGAACAGGTCACCGGGTGGCGGCCACCCCGCGACGGGGCGGACTGGCGATGCCCTGCGCACGACGACAACCGGCCGAGCCTGAGCGTCACCAACGGCAACGGCAAGGTGCTTGTGCACTGCCAGACCGGCTGCGACCTCGACGCCATCCTCGAACGCCTGCAGCTCAGCCGACGCGACCTGTTCGACGAGCCGATCGCCGCGGACACCCCGACATCGCCGGCGGAGTACGTGTACACCGACGCGGGGGCAACGCCGTGTACCGCGTGTTGCGCAAGGCGGGGAAGCGGTTCGAGCAGGAACGCGCCGACGGCGCCGGCGGCTGGATCGGCGGGCGCGGATGCATGCAAGGCGTGCCGCGCGTGCTCTACCGCCTCCCCTCCGTCGTCGAGGCCGTCACGGCCGGCCGCACCGTGTTCGTCGTCGAAGGCGAGAAGGACGTCCACGCGCTCGAGCGCGCGGGCGAGACAGCGACGTGCAACCCGCAGGGCGCCGCCAACTGGGCGAAGGTCGACGCCACGCCGCTGCACGGCGCATCCGAAGTTGTCGTCGTCCGCGATCGCGACGCCGACGGGATCAAGTGGGCGGCCGACGTCGAGGCAAGCCTGACCGGCAAGGTCGGCCGCATCCTCGTCGTCGACCCCGTCCCGACGCACAAGGGCGCCGACGCTGCCGACCACCTCGGGCACGGCTACACCGTCGACGAGTTCGAGACCATCAGCGTGTGGGAGCACCCGGCCGAGCCGGCGGCCGCAGCAGGGTTCTTCGTCGACTGGTCGAGCTTCTGGGCGAAGGACCGGCGCGACGCCGACTGGCTCGTCGAGGACGTGCTCGCCCGTGGCCGCGGGCACTCCCTGTTCGCCGGGCACAAGGTCGGCAAGAGCCTGTTCACCCTGTGGGTCAGCCTCCAGCTGATCCGCGCCGAAGTCGTCGTCATCTACCTCGACTACGAGATGGGCGAGGACGACCTGTACGACCGGCTCAGCGACATGGGCCACGGGCCTGGCAGCAACCTCGAGCTGCTCCGCTACGCGCTCCTGCCGAGTCTCCCGCCGCTCGACCAGCCCGACGGCGCCACCGCGCTCCTGACGCTCGTCGACGAGGTCCAGGCCGAACACCCCGGCCGCCACGTCGCCGTGGTGATCGACACCACCGGCCGCGCCGTCGCCGGCGACGAGAACAGCGCCGACACCATCCGAGCGTTCTACCGGTGGACCGGGCTGCACCTGAAGCAGCGGGGCGTGACGTGGGCGCGCCTCGATCATGCCGGCAAGGACGCGACGAAGGGTCAGCGCGGGAGCTCGGCGAAGGGCGACGACGTCGACATCGTCTGGCGGCTGTCGCGTACCGAGGACGGCATCGAACTCCGGCGGGAAGCCGCTCGCATGGGATGGGTCCCCGAGCGTGTCGCCTTCCACCTCTCGACCGAGCCGCTCGCCTACAAGCGCGTCGCCGCCGGCTGGCCGGCCGGGACCAAGGAAGTGGCCGAGCTCCTCGACAAGGTCGGCGTGCCGCTCGACGCGGGCGAGCGCCCGGCCGGCAAGGCGCTCCGCGAGGCAGGCCACAAGGCGACGCAAGCCCTCATCCGGGCGGCCATCAGGTGGCGCCGGGAGTCCGCAACAACTCCAGAACAGGAGGCCGACTTTTGATTCGTCGCACCCCTCGTCGCACCCCCGACGCAGCCGCGCTCGTCGCACCTCTCGTCGCACCCGACGAGACCCGCATGGCAACTGGTCGTCGCACCCCTCGTCGCAGTTCGTCGCAGCAAGCGAGCCCAACTGCGACGGCGACACACACCCGTAGGGTGTCGCAGTCGCTGGGCCAGGCTCACGCACCCGCGGTGCAGCCATGAGCTACCGCCAGCCGATAGCCACGGGGAAGCGCCAGGCCGGCAAGGGACCGCGCACGGCGAAGCAGCGCCGGCAGCTCCGAGCCCGCATCGCGGCCGAGGCGCGACGAGCGAAGCGGCGGAAGCAGTGACCGACCGACCGAAGCGACCGACCCGCCAAGACCGCGGATACGACGCCGAGTACGACCGCGCACGCGCAGCCGTCGCCCTCGACGTCGCCGCCGGTCGCGCTCACTGCTGGCGCTGCGGAACCTGGATCGCACCACGCTCCCGATGGCACCTCGGGCACGACGACTGGGCCAAGGACGCGAACGGCAAGCGCATCATCAACGGCCCCGAATGCGCCCCCTGCAACCTGCGCGCCGCCGGCAAGAAAGCCGCCCTCCTCCGCCGACTCCGCAACAAGCCGAAGCCGCCCACCACCCGAGTCACGAGGCTCGAATGGTGACGGCCGACGAGCGGCCGGCCGCCAAAAATCTGAGCCGTCGACCGGCGGACCTCCCACCCGTCCGCGCAGGCGTCCCCGCAAGTGCCGGGTCCGCGGACCGGGGCTGTGAGGCGTGCGGACGGCCGTACGTGGCCCGCTCGTCGAGGAGCCGGTACTGCGACGACGGCGAGTGTCGTCGGGCTCGTGAGCGGCAGCGGAAGCGGCGCCGGTCGGGTTCGTCGTCGGCAGGCACGCCGAAGTCGAAGCCGCCGGCGATTCCGCCGGGATCGTCGCCGGTGCCGTCGCTGGTGGAGGTGACCCGCCGGGTGCTTGAGGAGGCGAAGCGTGCCGACTCGCCGGCCGGGGTGAACGCGTTGGCGTTGGCGGCTCGGATCGACGCGCCGCAGTTCGATACCGCCGCGGGGTTGGCCGCGCTGAGCAAGCAGCACCTCGCGGCGCTCGCGGTGGCGCTCGACGGCGCCGCGAGGACGGGCGTCGATCCGCTCGACGAGGTGAAGGCCATGCGCGAGAAGCGGCAGCGGGAGGCGAAGGCTCGTGGGTAGCGAGGTCGAGCGCGTGACCGGCGACGGTCGGTTCGTCATCCGCGAGGCCCGCGACGGCGGCCGTGTCCTGGTCGACGTGTGTGCTCTCGACGGGTCGCTCGCCGTGCAGTTGGTCGTCACCCCGCAGGGCGACGACGTGAGCGTGTCGGTGGACGTTCGTGCGTAGCGACGTGGTCGTCGCCCCGGCGTTCCTCTGGCAGCCGCCGAGCTCGAGCACCGCGGGCCCGGAGGCTGCGCAGCTCGCCGAGTCCGCTGGCTTGGTCCTCGACGGCGAGCAGCGCCTGGTGCTCGACGTGTTGCTCGCGGAGGACGTCCACGGGCGGTGGGCCGCGTTCGAGGGGTGCGTGATCTGCGCCCGCCAGAACCTCAAGACGGTGGCGCTGTTGGCGCTCGTGCTCTTCGACCTGTTCGCCACCGACGCGCGGCTGATCGTGTGGACCGCCCACCTGTTCGACACCGCACAAGAGGCGTTCCGCGACCTCGTCGCCCTGGTCGACGGCGCGCCGCACCTGCGCCGACGGGTGAAGCACGTCCACCGGGCGCGCGGCGACGAGGGCATCGAGCTCGTCGACGGCCGGCGCCTGAACTTCCTCGCCAGGTCGCGCACCGGTGGCCGCGGCCTGTCGGGTGATCGCGTCGTGCTCGACGAGGCGTTCGCGCTGACGGCGGCCGAAATGGGATCGCTGCTGCCGACGATGAGCGCCAGGCCGAACGCTCAGGTGGTCTACGCGTCGTCCGCCGGGCTGTTGTCGTCGAACGTGCTGCGCGGGGTCCGCGACCGAGGCCGCCCGGGTGGTGACCCGACGCTCGCATACGTCGAGTGGGCGGACCCGACGCCGGGCGGGTGCGCGGCCAAGGAATGCGCCCACCTCGTCGACGCTCCGGGTTGCGCGCTCGACGACGTCGACCGGTGGCGTCGAGCGAATCCTGCCCTCGGTCGGCGCATCCCGGTCGAGCGCGTCCGAGCGGAGCGTCGCGCGTTGAGCGCGTCGCCGATGGAGTTCGCCCGCGAGCGACTCGGCTGGTGGGAGGACCCGCCAACCGGCGACGGCGGAGCGTTCGACCTCACCGCGTGGCTGCTGCTCGCCGATCCCGACGCGCGGCGCGGCGCGGATCGGCCGGCGTTCGGTGTCGACGTGTCGATCGACCGGCTCGTGCACATCGCCGCGGCGTGGCGCCGCCCGGACGGCCGCGTGCAGGTCCAGCTCACGGCGACCGACGGCGGCCGCAAGGTCGACTCGGGCCTGTCGCCGTTCGACGCGCCGAAGCGACTCGAGCAGCTCGTCGCCGCGTGGAAGGGCGCCGTGTGGCTGGGCGGCACGTCGGCGACGCTCGCCGCCGACGTGAAGGGCGCGCACATGGTGACCGGCGCCGACTTCGCGAGCGCGTGCGGCCGCTTCGCGGACCTGTTCACCGATCGGCGCCTCCGCCACGGCAACCAGGAGCAGCTGAACCGCAGCGTGGAGGCCGCCCGCTGGCGCGCGGTAGGCACCGCTGGCGAACGGTCGATCGAGCTGCGCGACAATCCGCACGCCGGCCCGCTCGCCGCCGTCGTGCGGGCTCTGCACGGTCTCCTCGCCGCGCCGGTCGTCCCGCCGCCGTCGCCGATCGGCGGCAAGGCCGAAGCGCGGCGCGATGGCGGCTACATCGACGCGACCGGCGTCGGCGAGTTCGACCCGGTGCGGTCGGAGTTCTGATGGACGACCTCGAACGGGCCCGCCGGCTGGTCGACGCGATCGACGAGCTCGAGCGGCGACGTCGCCATGAGAGCGACGTGCTCCGCGCGTGGGTCGTGCGGCTCCTCGACCTCGACGACCCCGATTTTCGGGTCACGTCGGGTCACGTCGGGTCAATGTTCGGCCGGGCCTTGCCTGGTGTCGACGCAGCTGCGGACACTCGCCCCGATGGCTTGTTGCTCGACCTCGACGGTGTCGCGGCGGAGCTCGCGGTGAGCGTGTCGACCGTCAAGCGCCTCGTCGCCGCCGGGCACCTGCCGGCCGTGAAGGTCCTCGGCGCGACACGCGTCCGGCGGGCCGACCTCGAGCACTACGTCGCCGAACTCCGAACCGAAGGGAAGACCACCGCATGATCGAAGTCCAGGGAACCGCCTACGCGATCGGCGAACGGAACCCGGTGCTCCGCTTCGGCGGTGTCGGCGTCGAGACGGACACCGGCCGGCGCAAGACCGGCGACGGCCGGCACGCGTGGAACGACCTCGCCTACGACCCGGCGCCGCAGCCGACGCGGGTGCAGGCCATCAACGCGTCGCTCGGGTCGAGCACCGACTTCGCCGCGCTCGTGCAGCGCATGCACACCGCGATCGGGCGAGCGCAGAGCCCGATCCGCCACGAGTCCAAGGCGGCCGAGGTTGCCGCCGCCGACGCCATCTACGCCGACGCCATCGCCTTGGTCGACGAGTTCGTCGCCCACACCCGCACCGCGCTCGAGCAGGGCCGGGCGATGGCCGCCGAGCTGGCCGCCGACCTCGCCGAGGAAGAGCGCCAGGCCGCCGAGGTCGCCGCCGCCGAGCGGCTGCGCCAGGACATCGAGCGCCGCGTCGCCGCCGGCGTGCAGCGCCGCGAAGCCGAGCGGCTCGCGCAGATCGAACACGACGTGCGGGCCGAGCTCGCCGAAGCAGGAAGGAAGTAGACCCGATGCCCAACCCGACGAGGGCGCAACTCGCGCTCGCCCGCAACCCGCTTCTCGACGAGCTCCGCGCCTCCAGCGACTACGGCGCCCGTCTCGCCGCACGCGCCGGAGCTCCGACGCTGTTTCCCGTGGCGACCTGCCCGTCGCGACCGCCAGCGGCAACCCGCCGAGCGAGCTGCTTCGCCTCCCGTGGACGCTCCGCCACGCCGCTGCTCGTGCCGACCAGGCCGAGTACGCGCGGCTGATGAACGCCTACGCCGGGAACCCCGACGCTGACCTCGAGGCGCAGCTGTTCGAGCCCGGCGTGAACGACCCGGCAAACGGCGAGTACCGCCAGCGGTTCGCCGAGTGGGCGGCCGGCCGCTGATGGTTGACGGCGTCACCATGACGGCCGGGCGCGCGATCGGTGTAGCGACCATGTCCCCGCCCGTCGCCGGCCGAAGCGCCCGCGAGATGCGGAGCGAGGAGCTCGTCGACGTCGGCACCCTGGTCGACGTCGTGAACGCCGCCTGCACTGGCGTCCGCAACGACTTGACCGCCTACGTGGCCGAGCTCCGCGACCACCTCGTCGAGGAGTTCCGCGCCGCCATCCAAGCGGTCGTCGAGGAGACGCCGGGCGTGACCGTCCGGTTCCCGTACCGCGACGACGCGGGAAACATCGTCGCCGTCGTGGAGCGCGCTGCGCAGCCTCGGTGCGAGTGCTGCGCCGGAGGACACGAAACCCCCTAACCCGTGCTCGAAGGCGCCGTGCGTCAACGTCACCCGTCCGCCGACAACGGCACTCGGCGGTGCCGTCCGGGAGCGAAGGGCGGGAGGGTTCTTGCCTCCTTTCGGCCCGTAGATCGCCCTGCGCATCTCGCCTCAGTCGAGCACCCGAAGCAGCCGCCAGCGTCGTTGCTGTGATGGGCCAACGACGCTGGCGGCTCTCGCGTGGGTACCCTCGGCCGACGTGGTCGCCGATTGGGAACTCGAGGCCCTGTGCGCCCGCTACGACGTCGACCCGTTCGCCGAGACCCGGCAGGGCGTGCTCGCCGTCATGAACCTCTGCCGCGAC
Source organism: Acidimicrobiales bacterium (assembly GCA_035540495.1). GTDB lineage: Bacteria > Actinomycetota > Acidimicrobiia > Acidimicrobiales > CADCTF01 > DASVEG01. The sequence goes on along the minus strand of DATLGL010000060.1, from coordinate 210,783 downwards.
TGCCCGGTCGCCCGCGACTGCCGACGCCAGTGGGAACGCACACCCGTGCCGTTCGGCGTGTGGGGCGGCCGGCACGCATCGCAGCTGCTCCGCGAGCGATCCGCACGCGTCGGCGCATAGCCGGATGCCGAACGACCTCGGCTACAGCCACGAGAAGCTGCTCGGCGCGGTGCTCATGCTCGACGACGAGCGGTACGGCGACGACCTGCGCACCCGGCTCGGCCGAGCGTGGAACGACGAGGGAACCTTCGCCCGACCGCACGACATGCCCGGACGTCGACCGGTGCCCGACGAGCTCGCCGCGCGCCTGGCAGCGTTCGACGCACGCATCGAGGGGCTGCGCAACATGTCGGACCTCGAGGTGCGAGCCGCCGTCGACGACCTGCGCGACCTCGCCCTCGACGCGTCGCTCGCTCTGCGCAAGGCGACCTGACGCGGTGGGGGCCCGGCACCTCGTCCCCACGGCGGACGGGGACGAAGCCACCGTGCCCCGACGTCGACGGTACCGACCTACCGGCCGCCGAGCGTCACCCGCCACCACTCGGGCCAGACCATCGACGGATGCCGGTTGAGGATCTCGACGGCGAACCTGTCGGCCTGCTCGACCGTGAGGCCCTCGGATCTCCAGCGGTACACCTGGCGGGGGTGCACGCACATGTCCCGCGCCAGCTCGAGCACCGTGCGGCGCCGCGCTGCCCTCTCGAACGGCTCGAAGGCGAACGGCCGCACAATCGGCTTCCGGCCGGCCGCCGCACGCTCACGCGGTGGAAGGCCACGCCGGGCCCGCTTGTACGACGTCCACGCGTGCCGGCACTCATCGCAACGGCAACCACCGTCGCGGTAGCAGGCGACCATGCCGTGCGTCCGCTGCTTCGCCGGGCGCAGCTCGACAATCGGCGCTGTCACCGCGAGTACCGCCGCTCGATGTCCTGCCGCTCGGCGTAGAGGCGCATCGGAGCGTTCTTGACGCCCTCGACGTCGACCACGATTCCCGGCTCGCCAGTGATGTGCCCCATCTCGAGCTGGACCTGTTCGCCCTTATCGGCGCCGGTGGAGACGCTCAGGTCGGCTACGCCGTTCCCGCCGTAGCCGAGGAACGCGCCCACCATCGGGTAGTCGCTCTCGTCGGCCATCAGCTTCACGTAGCCCGCTTCGGTGCCCGTCCCGCTGTCGGCGCGCATCCTGACGAGCACGCCCGCGCCGTCGGTACCGCCATGCTCGCGGTTGGCGATGGTGATCCGCTCGAAGCCGTCGTCGTCGATGACCTCGATGCGTCTGCAGCGGATGACGTCGACGATCCGATCGCCGCCGGCGAGGGTCGCTGGTCGGGGTTCGGCGTCGTCGGCCGCCCGCTCGTCGAAGTACTCGGCGACCGCCCGTGCAGCGACCGCGCGGCGTAGTTCTCCTCGGGCGCGGCGTTCTTCGGCGACCTGCTCGACCACCTTCGAGTACTCGGCGATGTACTCGTCGCCGACGTCGACTGCGGCCAGGTTCGCCGCGGCCATCCACCGCAGCCGCGCCGCTCGGATCGCCTTCTCGCTGTCGCCGCTGTCGACCGCGGTGATGTAGTCCCATGCGACGCCGCCGACGTCGTACAGGTCGCCGCAGTCCTTCGCTCGGGTCTCGGCGAGCCGCTCGTGCATCCGGTCGAGACGCCGGCGCGCCGGCGTGTCGGCAACGGGCTCGACCGGTAGCCGGTCCTCGTGATCCCACAGCGCCGCGGACACCTGTGCGACGAGCTGCTCGCGGTCACGGCGCCGACGACTGAGTTCGATGGCTGCGTGCGTGTCGTCGCCAACTCGATCCCGGGCCGTCACAGCGCCGGAATCGGGCCGTTGGCACGGTCCGCGAGGTCGCTGCAGACGTCGCACGTTGCGGGGTGGTGTTGGTCGAGCCACTCGTCGACGCCGAGGTCGAGTTCGTCTAGATCGCCGTGAACTCGGCGTCGAGAGACGAGCGGTTCCGTGATTGCGCACACCGTGCGCGTACCGTCAGTCATGACGTGCTCCTTGTGCCTTAGCCGGTGAAGGGGTGCGTCCGCCCCGTCGTCGGTTGCAGCCGGCGGCGGGGCACTTCGGCGTCCGGGATGGGCGCCTTGCGGCGGCACCGTACGCACCGCGTTTTCGGGAGTCAACGTTCGTCAGGTGCGCGGCAACTGTGGGCGCCCGCACCTCCTCACGGCGGCGGTACAGGTGCCGGCGTGTTCACCTCGGCGAACCCGAGGATGCGCGCCAGCTCGAACGCCTGGATCAGCACGAGGTGCACGACCGTGACCTTCAGCAGCCCGACGTCGAGCGCCCTCATGCCTTCGTACAGCAGCTGGAAGTCGGGCTCGTGGACGTCGTCGAGCGGGAGCGCCATGAACGCGTCGGGCACGAGCTCGCGCACGACCGCGTCGAGGCCCTCGACGACGACAGGGGGGCTCGTCGCCCCGATGGTCTCCAGCCACAGCCGCACCGCGACCGCGACGGTCGGCGACGTCACGACGCCCGCGCCTCGACGCGGTTCGCCGCGAGGTATGCCTCGAGGTCGGACTCGAGGAACCGGAGCTTGCCGCCGACGCGCACGAACGCGATCCGGCGTTCCTCCACGAGCCGGTAGACGTGCTTCGTGGTCGTGCCCATGAGGCGCGCGACCTCCGGCACCGAGTACTTCCGATCGTTCAACACTTCGCCTCCCCACCACGCGCCGCCACAGCGGCCGTGGAGCTTCGCTACGGGTGGGCGGCGGCCACGCACACCGCCCGGGACGGGAGCGCGGCAAGGGGAGGCCCCTGGGGCCCGGAGGTGACGAGCACGCGGAGGTGTTCGAGTGGCGGCGGACGGTCGACGCGCGATGCCAGTTCGTCGGCCTGGTCGTTGCCGACGTCGTCGACGGGCACGAGCTCGGCCTGCGCGCGGTGCAGCGCGTCGACGCGTTCGAGGTGCGCCATCAGTTCGCGCAAGGCGATGAGGCGCCCGCTCGACCGTTCCCACGCGCGGTGGAGCAACTGGCCGCGGTCGTCGGCTCCGTCGAGGCCGCGGTAGCGGACATCGTGGATGAGCCACTGTTCGGCATGAGCGGTGTGCTCGGCGTGCTTCTCGGCCCACCGGGCGAGCCGCTGCCGGTGCCGTCGGCGCGACACGCCACGGGCGCGACACCGGGGAGCTGCCGTAGCAACTCCCCGGAAAGTGTGTTGTTCTTGCGTTGTCGAGGTTCGACTCATGTCGGTTTTAGTGCCCTGACCTGCGGTTTCGCGGGTCAGGTTGTCGTGGAGGTGGGGGGAATCGAACCCCCGTCCTCTGGCTCATCGCCAGGCCTTCTCCGAGCGCAGCCGGTGGAGGATCTCGGGCCGCCGTCGGCACCGGCAACAGCCGGCGGCCCCAGTCAGCTATCGATGTTCCCTCCCGATGCCGCTGACCCGCTCGGAAGGGTGAGCCCCGCTAGATGGCGCTCCTTACCTGATCCGCAGGGCTGGGATCAGGGGAGCGTCGCTACTACTTAGGCAGCGAGTGCAACAGGCTTGCTGTTGGCATTTGTTTTTTGTTCCGGATTTTTACGTGGACTCCGGGACCACGGCTCGCTTCTCCTGACTCAGCTACCAGAGTCGAAGCCAGGCACCCCCTCGGTTGTCAAGGAACGACAGATCCATTGTACCGGCCGCCTGTGACGTTCAGTCGTCCCGGCCCTTGGCCCGCCGGCCGACCGTGCGCTCGAGCTCCCTGTCGGCTTCGCGCTTCGCGATGGCCGCTCGCTTGTCGTAGTTCTTCCGCCCGCGGGCGAGGCCGATCTCGATCTTCGCCTTCCCCTCCTTGAAGTAGATCGAGAGAGGGACGAGCGTGAGGTGCTCCTGGCTGGTGCGCTCGTCCATCTCCTCGATCTCGCGCCGGTGGAGGAGGAGCTTGCGCCGGCGGTCGGGATCGACGGCGCCGAAGCCCTGCGCGAACACGTACGGCGCGATGTGGACGCCGTGCAGCCACACCTCGCCGTTCTCGACCCTCGCGTAGGAGTCGCGGAGCTGGACCTTGGCGTCGCGCAGCGACTTCACCTCCGGGCCGACGAGCTGGATCCCGGCCTCGTAGGTCTCGAGGATCTCGTAGTCGTGGCGGGCCTTGCGGTTCGAGGCCACCGTCCCCGGCATTTGCTTCTTCTTGGTGGAGGACTTGGCCACGCCTCTAGTTTGCGCAGGGTGTTGCGGATCCACGCCAACGCATATGCGCAGATGATCGGCCACTGCTACGACGGCCTGCCCCTCGAGGCGTGCGGGCTGCTCGCCGGCCCGTCGTCGCCCGACGGCGTCACCGCGGACGCGCACATCGTCTACCTGACCCGCAACGCCGCAGAGTCGAGCAGGGTGTACACGGTCGATCCGCGCGACCACCTCCGTGCCGATCGCGACGCGGAGGAGCGTGGGTACGAGATCCTCGGCGTGTTCCACTCCCACACCCACACCGACCCGTACCCGTCGCCGACCGACGTGGCCCAGGCGCCCGACCCCGGGTGGCACTACGTGCTCGTCAGCCTGCGTGACGATGCCCCGATGACCCGCAGCTACCGGATCGTCGACGGGAAGATCGCCGAAGAGCCCGTTGTTGTGGTCTCGTAGACTATTTCCGACCGTCGAAGTCAACTTTCCGGAGGCTCGCCCGTGCCCGTCGATGTCCGCCTGCCAACCCAGCTGCGCCAGTTCGCGGGTGGCCAGGCCACGGTCCAGGCCAACGGGGGCACGATCCGTGAACTGGTCGACGACCTCGTCCAGCAGTTCCCCCAGCTCGGCGGCCAGATCGTCACCGACGAGGGCGCGCTCCACAAGTTCGTGAACGTCTACGTCGACGACGACGACATCCGCTACCTCGACAAGCTCGACACGAAGCTCTCCGGCAGTGAGACGGTGACGATCCTTCCGGCCGTGGCCGGCGGCTGAGCCGGATCGCCCGCCGGTTCCGAACACCTGACGATGGCTCGCTACGACTCCGTTCTCGGCCTGATCGGCAACACGCCGCTCGTCGACGTGTCGCAGCTGAGCCCGAACCCGAACGTCACCATCCTCGCCAAGCTCGAAGGCCAGAACCCGGGCGGCTCGGTGAAAGACCGCGTCGCGCTGTCGATGGTCGAGGAAGCCGAGAAGAACGGCGACCTGAAGCCGGGCCAGACGATCCTCGAGTCGTCGTCGGGCAACACCGGCATCGGGCTCGCCCTCGTCGCCATGGTCAAGGGCTATCCGATCAAGATCGTGCTGCCCGAGAACGTGTCGGCGGAGCGGGTGCAGCTCCTCGAGATCTGGGGTGCCGAGATCATCTTCACGCCGGGCAGCCAGGGGTCGAACGGCGCGATGCGCCACGCCCAGGAGCTGGCCAAGGAGCATCCGGAGTTCTGGTTCCCGTTCCAGTACGGCAACGCGGCGAACCCGAAGGCCCACTTCGAGAACACCGGCCCCGAGATCTGGCGCGACTGCCCGGAGATCACCCACTTCGTGGGTGGCCTCGGCACCAGCGGCACGTTGATCGGCGTCGGCTCCTACCTCCGCACCCAGAACCCCGACGTCCAGATCTGGGCGATCGAGCCGCCGCTCGGCGAGATGGTCGACGGGCTCAAGAACTTCGACGAGGGCTTCGTCCCCCCGGTGTTCGTCGACGGTGGCGGCTACGACCTCCTCAACCGGAAGAAGGCGATCGGCATTCGCGAGTCGATCGAGTACACCCGCAAGCTCCGCGACGTCGGCGTGTTCGCCGGCATCTCGTCGGGAGCGGTCGCCGCGGGCGCGGCGAAGTGCGCGGAGGCGATCGAATCGGGGACGATCGTGTTCGTGGTGGCCGACGGCGGGTGGAAGTACCTGAGCACCGGCGCGTGGACCGACGACATCGACAAGGTCGAAGAGCGGGCCAAGGGCATCATCTACTTCTAGATTCGCCTCGTGGCGCTCCCCCTCGACCTGCACGAGCTCGAGGAGCAGGCCCGGCAGCTCCTGCAACGCGAGGTGTACGACTACATCGCCGGCGGTGCGATGGACGAGGTCACGCTCGAAGACAACGTCGCCGCGTGGTCGCGGAAGCGGCTGCGGCCGAGGGTGCTGCGAGACGTGGCGGACGTGCGAGTCGACACGACCGTGCTCGGCCGGCCGGTGGCACATCCGATCGGTGTAGCGCCGACCGCCTTCCATCGGCTCGTGCATCCCGATGCGGAACCCGCGACCGCGGCCGGCGCAGCGGATGCCGGCGCGATCTACACGATGTCGACGCGATCGACGACACCGCTCGAAGAGGTCGCGGCGGCGACGGGTGCTGCGCCGTGGTGGTTGCAGCTCTACGTCCTGCGGGAGCAGTCGTTCAGCGACCTCCTCGTCGATCGTGCGGTCGCCGCGGGCGCGTCGGCGATCGTGCTCACCGGTGACACGCCCGTGCTCGGTCGACGGCTGCGCGACCTCCGCAACAACTGGATCGTGCCCACCGACGTCGGCGTCATCGAGTCGTTCCAGCTCGCGGGCGACGGCGCGGAGCAGAGCGCGTCGTTGACCTTCGACGCCGTCGCGCGGATCGTCGAGCGGGCGAAGGTGCCCGTGGTCGTGAAGGGCGTGCTGCGGGGCGACGACGCTCGCCGGTGTGTCGACGCCGGCGCCTCGGCGATCTGGGTGTCGAACCACGGAGGCCGGCAGCTCGACGGAGCCATCGCCACGGCCGAGGCGCTGGCGGAGGTGGTCGACGCCGTCGGCGGTGGCACCGTCGAGGTGTACGTCGACGGCGGCGTCCGGCGCGGCACCGACGTCCTCCGCGCGCTCGCGATCGGAGCAACCGCCGTGTTCGTCGGGCGACCCGTCGTCTGGGGGTTGACCGTCGGCGGACGCGACGGCGTCCGCGGGGTGCTCGACGGGCTGGTGGACGAGCTCATCCTCTCGATGGCGCTGGCCGGCTGCGCGACCGTGACCGATGTCACCCGTGACCTTCTTGCGACGTGACGGAAGGATCGAACGGGGCAGGACGTCGAAGATGACGTGCCACTTCCATCCGCCGTTCCCGTGAGGAGCGGCCTCGACTTCACGAGCCTGGTCCGGGCCTACGACGACCGGCTGCGCGCGCTCGCGTTCCGGTTGCTCGGAGACCGGGACCGCATGGACGACGTCCTCCAGGAGGCGTACGTCAAGGCGTACTGCGCGCAGGCGCAGTTCACCGGCGACGCCGATCCCGGAACCTGGCTCTACCGGATCGTCTACAACGCGTGCCTCGACGACCTCCGCAGCCGGAAGCGGCGACCGACAGAACCGCTGGGCGATCGGGACTTGCCCGCGCGGGCTGCAGGTGCCGACGACCGCTTCACCGAACGCACCCGGCTCGCCGCCGCGTTCGACGGCCTGAGCGACGAGCAGAAGGCCGTCGTCTGGCTCGTCGACGTCGAAGGCTTCGACTACGCCTCGGCAGGCGACGTGCTGGGGATCGCCCCCGGCACCGTCGGCTCCCGCTTGTCCCGTGCCCACACCGTCTTACGCCAACGCCTCGGGGAGGAGGAACGATGACCGAAGAGCGTGACAACGACCTGGGCCGCAAGCTCGCCGCCCTGCCGACCCCTGACCATGGCCCCGAGTTCTGGGCCCGCCTCGACGAGCGGCTTCGCGAGGAGTCCTCCGTCGACGAGCTCGCGGAGCGGCGCTCGCGCCGCACCGGCCGGCGCGCTGCGGTCTGGCTCCCGATGGCCGCGATCGCGGCAGCCGTCGTCGTGCTGTTCGGCGTCCTCGGCGCACGCAGCACGAACGACGACCCGCAGGACCGCGTCACGACCGACCCCGCCGACTCGACCGCCACCACCGTCGCGCCCGCGCGAGCGGTGCCGCAGATGGTGACCGGCGTCGCCGAGCTCCTCGAGCGGGCCAGCGGCGACGGCGCGCTCGAAGCGACGCAGGAGTACCGCTTCGTCCGCATCATCGACGGCAGCTACGCCACGACCAACACCGCCACTGGCGAGACGATCGCCTACGACGCTGCCGGCGCTCGAACGATCGAATGGTTCACGTACCAGGGCAAGACGACGGCGACCGTCGAGACGAACGTGCCGCCGGGGGGTCCCGATCGATACGGCTACAACCATCTCGGAGGACACGACGTCGAGCAGTTCGTCGTCGCCGCCAGCCGTGCGGGGCTCGAGGGTACGAGCGAGTACCGGCTCTTCGACCGACCGGTGTGGCTCTACGACGGCCCGGTCGCGGAGAACGAGCTCGCAGGCAACGGCGTGAACTGGATCGAAGCGACCGTCGATCAGGAGACAGGCATCCTCCTTCGCCTCCTCGAGAAGAACGACGACGTCGTGGTGCGAGAGGTCGTCGTGCGGACGTTCGAGACCACGCCGACGCCCGACCGCTCGCTCGTGTTCCCGAACCCGCCGGCCGGCGCCGACGTGAGCACCGCCGACCTCGGCTTCGTCCGGGAGAAGAGCGACCTCGCAACTCGCCGCCAAGGCGTGCTCGTGCCCCGCCTGCCCGACGAGGTCGAGGACGAGTGGGAGCTCGACTCCTGGTGGTGGGCGCCGAAGGGCCGGATCACGGGTCCCGAGGGCAGCAACCCGGAGGGAACGAACGTCGTCGCCGTCACCTACGCCGAACGCGACACCTGGAGACGGGTGACCGTCACGTTGCGTCGCACGGGCGATCCCGACGTGTGGGACGACCCGTTCCGCGGCGAGGGACAGGTGCTGGGGAAGGCCGCGAAGTTCGTGTACGAACGAGCAGAGGGCGCAACGGTTCTCGACCCGACGACCGTTCCCCACACCTGGGCCGTCGCCACGAACCCGAACGCGTTCGTCGTCACGGTCGCCGGCGCAGCGACGCCGCAGGAGCTCGTGCGCTTCGCCCAGCTCGCCGTGCCCGGCTCCGACTGACCACTACCGTTGGCGTCCGGATATGGACGACCGCCCGATCGGGATGTTCGACAGCGGCTTCGGCGGCCTCACGGTCGCCCGAGCCCTGATCGACCTGTTGCCCGGCGAAGACCTCGTGTACGTCGGTGACACGGGCCGGTATCCCTACGGCCCGCGCACCGGCGACGAGGTGCGTGAGTTCAGCCGCCAGATCACCAAGCTGCTGGTCGAGCGGTTCGACGTGAAGCTCGTCGTCGTCGCCTGCAACACCGCGGCGGCGGCCGCGCTCGAGGTCCTGCAGTTCGAGTTCGACGTGCCCATCGTGAGCGTGATCAATCCCGGGGTGCGCGCGATGGTGTCGGTGACCGAGAGCGGCCGCGTCGGCGTGATCGGCACGGTCGGGACGATCTCGTCCGGCGCGTACCAGCGGGCCGTGCGGGCGCACCGTGCGAGCGTCGAACTCACGTGCGCCGCGTGCCCGGGCTTCGTGGAGTTCGTCGAGCGCGGCGAGACCGACAGCGAGCAGGTGCGCATCCTCGCGGAGCGGTTGCTCGCTCCCGTCAAGAACGCGGGCGTCGACACGCTGCTGCTCGGGTGCACCCACTATCCGTTCCTCGCTCGGACGATCGGTGACGTGATGGGGCGCGGCTGCGTGCTCGTGTCGTCGGCCGACGAGACCGCGTTCGAGGTGCGGTCCCTGCTGGAGGACACCGGACTCGGGAAGCGTTCGGGTGCGGGCAAGGGTCGACACGTCTGGGTGTCGAGCGGTGATGCGGCGTCGTTCCGCGAGCTCGGCCAGCGCCTGCTCGGACCGGAGCTCGACGAGGTCGAGGCAGTGACATGGGACTGAGGGCCGCGTGGGACTGAAGCTCACTATCCTCGGCCGCTGCGGCAGCTATCCCGGACCCGGGGAAGCCTGCAGCGGCTACCTCGTCCGCAGCGGGACCACGACGTTGATGGTCGACGCCGGCTCGGGGACGCTGGCGAATCTCCAGCGTCACGTGTCGATCAAGGACGTCGACGGGATCCTGCTGACGCACGAGCACCCCGACCACTGGACCGACGTGACCGGCTTCTACGTCGCGAGCAAGTACTACCTCGAGTTGAAGAACGTCCCGGTCTTCGCGCCGGCGAGCGTGCGGGAGCACGTGTACTACAACGACGCGCCGATCGAGTGGCGGGTGATCACCGAAGGCGATCGGGTGACGTTCGGAGATCTCGAGCTGTCGTTCTCGAAGACCAACCACCCGCCGGAGACGCTCGCCGTGCGCATCGACGCCGACGGGCGCTCGCTGGCGTACTCGGCCGACACCGGCCCCGGATGGTCGTTCTCGTCGCTCGGCGACGGGATCGACCTCGCGCTGTGCGAGGCGACCTACCTGAAGGACGACGAGGGCAAGGCGCAGCACCTCAGTGCGCGCCAGGCCGGAGAGATGGCGCGAGCAGCGGGCGTCGACCGACTCGTGCTCACCCACCTGCAACCGGGTACCGACCCGGAGGAATCGCGACGTGAGGCCACCGAGACGTTTGGCAAGCCGGTGAGCGTCGCTGAAGAGAACGAGGACTACGAGGTATGACGACCCCCGCCAGCACCAAGCGCCGTGACGGACGCGATCCCGAGGAGCTGCGCACCGTCCGCTTCACCCGCGACTTCACCGAGTTCGCCGCCGGTTCGGTGCTCGTCGAGATGGGACGCACTCGTGTGCTGTGCACCGCGTCGATCGACGAGGACGTGCCGCGCTGGATGCGCGGGCGGGGGAGCGGTTGGGTCACCGCCGAGTACTCGATGCTCCCCGGATCGTCGCCCGAGCGTGTCGATCGCGAAGCGGCGAAGGGCAAGCAGTCGGGCCGCACGCAGGAGATCCAGCGACTCATCGGACGTTCGCTGCGAGCCGTGTGCGACATGAAGGTGCTCGGCGAGCGCCAGATCGTCCTCGACTGCGACGTGCTGCAGGCCGATGGGGGCACCCGCACCGCGTCCATCTGCGGCGCGTACGTCGCGCTCCACGACGCGTGCACCCGCCTGATGCAGACAGGTTCGCTGTCAGCCCATCCGCTCACCGAGGCGTGCGCCGCGGTGTCGGTCGGCATCATCGACGGCATCGCGATGCTCGACCTCGAGTACAGCGAGGACGTGCGGGCCGAGGTCGACATGAACGTGGTGATGACCTCCAGCGGCCGCTTCATCGAGGTGCAGGGCACGGCCGAGGGGCTGCCGTTCAGCCGAGGTGAGCTCGACGATCTGCTCGGGCTCGCCGAGCACGGGATCGCCGACATCATCGACATGCAGAACGCGACGGTGGCCGAGCCGCCGGCGCCGCGTTCGACGAAGTGAAGGTCGTCCTCGCCACCGCCAACCCCGACAAGGCGAAGGAGATCCAGGCGATCCTCGGGTCGTCGTTCGACCTCGTTCCTCGGCCTGCCGACGTTCCGGATGTCGAGGAGACCGGCGACACGCTCGAGGAGAACGCTCGCCTAAAGGCCGTCGCACTCGTCGAGGCGACGGGCCTACCGGCGATCTCGGACGACACCGGTCTCGAGGTCGAGGCGCTCGGCGGCGCGCCCGGGGTGTATTCGGCGCGTTACGCGGGCGACGACGCGACCTACGAGAGCAACTGCTCGAAGCTCCTCCGCGAGCTCGAGGGCGTCGCCGCGGGCGAGCGACGTGCCCGCTTCCGCACCGTCGCCTTCTTCCGCGCACCCGATGGCCGGGAGGTCGTCGCCGAGGGGATCGTCGACGGCGTCATCACGTCGGAGCCACGAGGCGACAACGGTTTCGGGTACGACCCGGTGTTCGTGCCGGACGACGATCCGTCGGGTCGTACGTTCGCCGAGATGGGAGCCGACAAGCACGCGATCTCCCACCGCGGACGAGCGTTCCGGCGCCTCGCCGAGTTGCTCGGCGCCGGTTGAAGCAACTGCTGCGCTAACTCGACTTCGATGCGCGCGATGCCTTGGTCGCGCGCGACGACGACTTCTTCGCCGCGGCCTTGCGAGGACGAGCGGCCTTCTTCGCCTTCGCCTCTTCCTGGGCCTTGGCGTACTCACGCGTCGTCGTGTCTTCGATCTGCGCGTCGACGGCGATCTTCTGGATGGAGCGGATCCCGCCCATCGCTGCGGCCTTCGTGTTGTAGGCCTCGCTCGTCGCGACGATCTGTCCGTTGGTCGAGTGAAGCGAGAACCGGAACTTCCCGGTCGAACCCTTCTTGATCACGAACTTGCCGGGCACGTCACCATCCCCTCATGTCGATGGGCCAAGTGTCGGCAAGCCCTTCCCCATCAGCAACCACGTGAACCACGGCGTGATACGCCATGGTCGGGTCGACATGAGCGGGCATGACACGGACTCGGTCGCCGACGCTCACCGGGTTCTCCGGTGCGAAGGTCACGTGCTCATCCGAGCAGAACCACACGCGCGCACCAGGGATGGTGGGATTGCCGTGATCCATGCCGAGCGCCTTCAGGCCGCAGTCGGCGACGGCGTACTTGCCCTTGGGCGCCACGCTGATCACGGTCGCGAGGACGGTCAACGCCTGCTCGAACGGCAGGCCGAGGTTGCCGTAGTGGGTGTCCATCAACGCGTACGAACCGGCCTGGATCTCGTTCGCCCACGTGTTGATGTCGTAGGTGCCGGTGCCGCCCGCGCTGATGACGCCCTCGTCAGCGGCGACGAGCTCCGCTGCTCTGACCAGCAGCGCCATCGACTCGCCGACCTTCGCGATGCGCTCCTCACGATCGGGCAGGCCGACGACGTGACCCTCGTATCCCATCACGCCGCGCACGTTCAGCCCCCGCGCGCGTGCGGCGTCCGCGATCCGACCGGCATCTTCGGGATCGCAGCCGCAGCGGGGAAGCCCGACGTTCACGTCGACGAGCACCTCCTTCACGCCACCGGTGACCGCGGCATCGATGGTCGCCTCGCTGTCGACCGCGACGGTGATGCGAGCGTTGTGCGCGTCGGCTGCGGCGCCGAGGCGCTTCACCGGTTCGCCCACGACCTCGTTGGCGAGCAGCAGGTCGTCGCCGAGACCCGCCGCGGCCATCAGCTCGACCTCGCGAATGGTCGCGCACGTGAAGGTGGTGTGGCCGTGGGCGGCCTGCCGGCGGGCGATGGCGGTCGTCTTGTGGGCCTTGACGTGCGGGCGCATCCGCGCACCGGGAAGAGCTTCGGCCATCGTCGCCAAGTTCTGCTCGAACGCGCGCTGGTCGATCAGCAGCGCTGGTGTCTGCACGTGCTCGAGGCCGTCGACGTCCGCCGTCGTCATGCGATCACCGCCTCGGCTTCGATCTCGATCTTCCACTCCGGGCGCAGCAGAGCGCTCACCACGACCATCGTGGCGGCGGGACGGATCTCACCGAACACCTTGCCGTGGGCTCGCCCGACGGCGTCGCCGTCGGCCGCGTCGGTGAGGAACATGCGGGTGCGGACGACGTGCTCGGGTCGCGCGCCGGCCTCGGCCAGCGCGGCCGTGATGATCTCGAGGCAGCGCGCGGTCTGCACCTCGACGTCCGGGTCGCACGACCCGTCAGGCCACACCGGCGCGGTGCCGGCGACGATCACGCGGTCGCCGACGCGCACGGCGCGGCTGAAGCCGATCGTCGGTTCGTACGGCGAGCCCGACGAGACCAGCTGTCGGTCCGATGACGTGGAGGACATGTCGACGGACGCTACTCAGCGGCCGCGTTCGTCTCCCCACAACAACACGTGCAGCCGCGTGGTCATGTTCCACCGCCGCGCGAGGACGGCATCGGCGATCGCGCGTGCGCCTGCGACGACCGCCGCTGGATCGGTGCCTTCGGGCATGACCCACACGCCGGCGCCGTCGATGCCGCAGTCGGCCACGATCGTGTCGATCTCCTCGAGGTCGGCCTCACCGGTGGCCACGAACTTGAACGCCGCTTTGCCCGTGCCGGCGAAGCGACGGAGGACGTCGGGCTTGTACCGGCGTTCGAGCGGGTTGCCGGAGGTCGCCAGCTTCGGCGACACGTTGAAGCGGTCGACGAGCGCGACGACGTCTTCGGCGGGTGGGAGGGTGCCTGCGGTCTCGATCTCGATGCGCATCCCGCTGCGTCGCAGTGCGGCGAGCAGCGGCGGGAGGTGCGACTGCTGGAGGAGCGGCTCGCCGCCCGTGATCACCACCAGCGGCACGTCCATGGCCTCGACCTCGGCCGCGATGTCGTCGACGTTCCGGCGGGTCAGCTCCTTCTCGGGGTCGAACCGCGTCCAGTCCCACGTGTAGGGCGTGTCGCACCACGTGCACGCGAGGTTGCAGCGGCCGAGGCGGACGAAGCCGGCCCGCATCCCGAGCGATGCCCCCTCGCCCTGCCAGGTCGGGCCGAACACCTCGGCGACGACGAGGGTGTCGCCTCCGTTGGTCACGAGAGCGACGGGTCTGTGAGCCCTGCGTCCGCGAACCCACGGGCGCGGAGGACGCACGCGTCGCAGGTGCCGCACGGTTTCGGCCCGCCCCGGTAGCACGACCACGTGAGGTGGAGGGGCGCGCCGAGCTCGATGCCGAGCTGCGCGATGCCGGCCTTGGTGAGGTCGAGCAACGGCGTCCGGATCTGCACGGGTCGTCCCTCGACCCCGCGCTTCAACGCCAGCGCAGCGGTGGCGGCGAACGACTGCACGAACTCGGGCCGGCAGTCGGGGTAGCCGCTGTAGTCGAGCGCGTTCACGCCGATCAGCACGCTGTCGACATCGCGGGCCTCGGCGATGCCGACGGCGACCGACAGGAAGATCAGGTTCCGCGCGGGCACGTAGGTGACGGGGATGCCGGTGTCGTCGGTGTCGGAGTCTGCGTCCGGCACGTCGAGCGACTCGTCCGTCAGGGCCGACCCGCCCCACTGCGACGCGTCGAGACGTACGACGAGTTGCTCCACGCCGAAGTAAGCGGCGACGGCCGCCGCGCGTTCGAGCTCGATGCGGTGGCGCTGGCCGTAGTCGAACGTGACCGCGAGCCGGAGTGAGCCTTCACTTGCGGCGATGCCCGCGCACACCGTCGAGTCGAGGCCGCCGGAGAGGACGACCAGCGAGCCGCTCACCTCAGCGGTCGCGTTCGACGTCGACCCAGCTGTCGGCCGTCTCCCACAGCCGGATGCGGCTCACGGGAAGGTCGGCCGCTTCGACGGTCTTCCAGATCTCGTGCGCCAGCAACTCGGCGGTCGGGTTCTCCATGAGGTCGTTCAGGTACTGGTGGTCGTAGCGGGCGATGACATCCCGCCGGACGACCTCCTTGATGTCGCCGAAGTCGACGACGATGCCCTGCTCACCGACGGGGCCGTCGACGGTGACCTCGAGGCGGTACGAATGGCCGTGCAGCCGCTGGCACTTCCCGGGGTGCCAGGGCAGCTGGTGAGCGGCTTCGAACGTGAACGAACGGGTGACGCTGGTACGCATCGCGGATCAAGCGTACGGCCTCGCGATGAGTTCCTCCGTCCCCGGACGTCGACACCGGTGGTACGAACGACGTAGGAGGAACTGCAAATGCCCGACATCATCCCGAACCTCTGGTTCGACACCCAGGCCCTCGAGGCGGCCGAGTTCTACTGCTCGATCTTCCCGAACTCGAAGGTCTTGTCGGTGTCCTACTACGGCGACGCCGGACCGGGCCCCGCGGGAACGGTGATGACGGTCGAGTTCGAGCTCGACGGCAAGCGCTTCACCGGGATCAACGGAGGACCGCAGTTCCCGTTCACCGAGGCGGTGTCGTTCCTGGTGGAGTGCGAAGACCAGGACGAGGTCGACCACTACTGGGACAAGCTGACCGACGGTGGTCGCGAGGTCCAGTGCGGGTGGCTCGCCGACCGGTACGGGCTGTCGTGGCAAGTCGTGCCGAAGGGCTTCGAGGAGCTGATGGCGGGCGACGACGCCAACAAGCGCGACCGAGTGATGAAGGCGATGCTCGGAATGGTCAAGCTCGACGTCGCCGCCCTACAGGCTGCGGCCGACGGAGTTCACGCAGGGATCGAGTAGCCGACCGAGGCCGCGGCGACCATCGGCCCGTCGATGCCCGAGGTGATGCGCACGTCGGTCACCGACGACCGGGCCCCGAGTCGCAGGAGCTCCGCATCGGCGTAGAGGTCGACGCCGAGCTCCGGCTTGTGCAGGAAGTGGATCGTCAGGTTCGACGTGACCGCGAGCGGGACGATGCCGATCCGCGACAGCGTCGCCAGCCACGCGGCGGCGTCGGCGAGGCTCATCATCGTCGGACCCGAGACCGTGCCGCCGGGACGGCCGTGCTGGTCGCCGACCGGCATCCGCAGGCGCACGCCACGGTCGGTGACGACCTCGACGCCATAGCCACGAGGCGCGCCCGGGAACGCCGCGTGCAGGAACTCGTTCAACTCGCCGGCGCCGACGACCGCGTCGCCGATCACGGGAGCGTCACCGACCCGTCTTCGGCGAGCGGCCACGCCGGGTTGTGCGCGATCTCCCATGCGTGACCGTCGGGGTCGGTGAAGGCGCCGGAGTAGCCGCCCCATGGCGTCGGCGCTCCCCGTCGGGTCACGTTGGCACCGGCACGTTCCGCTTCGGCCAGCACCGCGTCCACCTCTTCGGGAGACCGCACGTTGTGCGCGATCGTGATCCCACCCCAGCCGCCGCTGTCGGTCACGCCACTGTCGTCGGCGAGCTTGCGCCGGTCCCAGATGGCCAGGACGCTCCCGCCGGTCTGGAAGAAGACCACCTCACCGTCGGGCGTCTGCCCCGACCACCCGAGCGCCTCGTAGAAGCGCCGGGACCGGTCGACGTCGTCGACGCCCAACGTGAGGAGGGTCACTCGCTGCTCCATGCGGCGAGCTTTGCAGGCGGGCGCCTCGTGAGGCGCCCGTGCGGTTTGCTACTTGTCGACCTTGAACGCCACCTCGACCTCGACCTGCCAGCGCTCGACGGCGCCCGACTCGTTGATGTTCGCCCGGATGTCGGTGATCTCGCACCACGTCTGTCCGTGCACGTTCTCGGCGGAGGTGCCGAGGGCAACTCGGACGGCCTGCTCGATCCCGTCCGACGACTCGCCGACGAGCTTGGTCTTCTTGAAGGTGGCGTCAGCCATCTCACGTTCTCCACGTGCTGCCGGCTCGCCCTCTGCGGCCGCGCGCGCACTCCATACCCGCGCCAGATCGATTCCTGCCAGCGCGGCCGCAGCGCTACGAAGGAGGCGCGAAGAACTCCAGTGCGATGTTACCCGGATCGCGGAACGACAAGCCGGAGCCGTACGACGCGTCGACGATGCCGCCGTGCTTGATGTCGAGCTCGTCGAGCCGCGCCTGCCACTCGGCGAGCTCCTCTCGACTCGAACAGGCGAAGGCGAGATGGTCGAGGCCCGGACGACGTTCGTCGAACTCGCCAGCCGCGGGATCAGGGAACTGGTGCAGGCCGACCAAGGTCGAGCCGACCGCCCACACGACGTGTCGGAACGGCCCGGTGTCCTCGTCCAGCACCGGCTTCGCATCGAACAGGCGCTCGTACCACGGGACGCTGCGATCCAGGTCGGTCACCGTCAGCGCGACGTGGGTGATGGCCGGGAAGGAAGGCATGGGCACCCTCGATTTCTGGGCGTCGATCACGCCCGGTCCCAAGTGTGGCCCACGGATGATCGGCCTGCTCGGCCGCCGACGGCGTCGAGTGCGGGCGAGAGGACTCGAACCTCCACGTCTTTCGACACCAGAACCTAAATCTGGCGCGTCTGCCAATTCCGCCACGCCCGCAGCGGTGGCCACCGAGTCTACGAGCGGGTTGCCTCACGCTCGTCGTCGAGCCAGCGGTGGAAGGCCTCCAGCGCCGATCGCCGCGCCGGATCGAGCGGCCCGTGCGAGACGGCGACCGGTGCCCACGACCCCGGCGCCTCGGCTCGGCTCGCAGGAGCCGCCTCGAGCTCCGCGAAGAGCCCCGCCATGCCGGGACGCCCGAGGTCCTCGTTCTGGTCGACGATCACCCGCACGATGTCCCCCTCGGCCGGAGCTGCCAAACCGTCAGCAACTTCGGGCCAACACCAGCCGGACTTGGGCTGCCGAGCCACATCGACCAGGCGCGAAAGTGGCGGCCCGTCTGGCCGGCGGGAATGCCAGACGAGCCGCCGAACAGAGTTGTCCCCGGAGCGCCGACCGGCAAACGTCGCCGGGCGAAAACATCTCGCGCAACCCGCAGGTAGCATGTGCGCATGGATCTGATCGTCCCTCCGAGCGCCTCCATCCCGGGGCTCACCATGGCCGGCCCCGGCGAGATGTCCGCCGGTGCCGAGCTGTTCCAGCAGCTCCTGAAGCGGCGGATCGTCTTCCTCGGCAGCGTGGTCGACGACAACCTCGCGAACCTCATCTGCGCCCAGCTCCTGCTGCTGGCCGAAGACAGCGATCGCGACATCGCGGTCTACGTGAACTCGCCGGGCGGCTCCGTCACCGCCGGCCTCGCCATCTACGACACGATGCAGTACGTCCCGTGCGACGTGTCGACGGTGTGCCTCGGCATGGCCGCGTCGATGGGTCAGTTCCTGCTCTGCGCAGGAACCAAGGGCAAGCGCTACGCCCTGCCCCACAGCCGGGTGATGATGCACCAGCCGCTCGGCCAGTTCCAGGGCCAGGCCGCTGACATCGCGATCCAGGCGGAGCAGATCATCTACATGAAGCGGATGATGGCCGAGCGCATCGCGTTCCACACCGGCCAGCCGGTCGAGCGGATCGAAGAAGACTCCGACCGCGACCGTTGGTTCACCGCCGAGGAGGCCAAGGAGTACGGCTTCGTCGACCACGTGATCCAGGGCACGCGGGTTCCCAGCACGCCGTAGCTGCTGGAGCGGTCGTCTCGGCGGTTACAGGCCGAGCAGTGAGGTGATCGACGAGGTCGGCGTCTGGGCGCCGGCCTCGTTCGCGGTGGTGCCGCCGAGGAGCCCGTCGACCACCGGGCCGAGCACCGACACGACCGGGTCGAGCGCGCCGTCGTCGGGTGCCGGCAGGGGCGGCACCGGCGGCTCGGCGGGGGCGGGCGCAGGACCTGGCGGTGTGGGCGCCGGCGACGCCGGCGACTCGGAAGGTCCCGGCGCCGGCACCGACTGGGGGCCCGGTGCCGGCACCGGGTTCGTGTCCGGCGCCGCAGGAGCGAGCGCCGAATCGAACGCGGCAGACGTGGCGATCACCGGAACGTCGTCGACCCGAGGAGGGATCACGACCTGCGCCGCCGGGCGGGACAGCATCGTCGACGGCGGGCGGGGATCTCCGCTCAGTGACCCCTGCCCCAGGTGCACGCCCGCGGCCACGAGACCCAGCGCAGCGATGCTGCCCGAGGCGACGGAGAGCGCAGAGATGACCCAGGTGGGACGCACCATTTCACCCTTCAAGGTAGGGAAGGTGCCTTTCGCCGACCATCCTCCGGGCGGGCGGTTTTGGCATGGCCCGAAAGAACTAGTCAGGGCGAGCTGACGGGAACACTGCCGGCGTAGGCCGTCACGATGAAGATCGCCACCATCACCGCGATCGCGACGAACCACCACGGGAACCGGCGCCCGTGTCGCGGCGCTCCCTGTTGTTCTGTCACCTGATCCCGAACACCTCCCGTTCGGTTCCAGGTGACAGAGCGATCGGGGGAGGGGCCGTGCAACACCTCGTAGGCCGACCGCACCTGCCGCAGCGCCTCGTCGGCGAGCGCAGGATCGATGTCGGGCGCGCGCGTGTCGGGGTGCAGCTCGCGGACGAGGTGCCGGTACGCCGACCGGATCTCGTCATCGGTGGCGTCAGGCGCGACCCCGAGGATCTCGAAGGGGTCCAAGCCGCAGCGAGCGGCTCAGGCGCCGACGGCGTGGAACCCGCCGTCGACGTGGACGATCTCGCCCGTCGTCGCGGGGAACCAGTCGGAGAGGAGCGCCACGCACGCACGAGCGACGGGCCCGGGGTCGCGCAGGTCCCAGCCGAGCGGCGCCCTTGCGGTCCACGTCTCCTCGAACTGCCCGAAGCCGGGGATCGACTTCGCCGACAGCGTCCGGAGCGGGCCTGCTGCGACGAGGTTCACCCGGACCTGCTGAGAACCGAGGTCGCGCGCGAGGTACCGCGTCGTCGCCTCGAGCGCGGCCTTGGCCACGCCCATCCAGTCGTAGACCGGCCAGGCGACGGTGGAGTTGTCGAAGTCGAGGCCGACGATCGATCCGCCGCCGTCCTTCATCAGCGGAAGGGCGACCTGGGCGAGCGCCTTGAGCGAGTACGCGCTGATCTGGATCGCAGGACCGACGTCGTCCCACGTCGCCTTCATGATGTCGCCGCCGAGGCACGTCTCGGGGTTCGCGTTGGCGATCGCGTGGAGGACGCCGTCGACCCGTCCCCAGCGCCTGTCGAGCTCACCGGTGAGGCGTTCGCAGTCCTCCGGGTTGGTGACGTCGAGCTCGAGGACATCGGGCGTCGTCGGCAGCTTCTTGGCGACGCGTTCGGTGATGCGCATCACGCGACCGAAGCTGGTGAGCACGACCTCCGCCCCCTGCTCCTGCGCAAGGCGAGCGACGGAGAACGCGATTGAGTCGTCGTTCAGCACACCGGTGACGAGGATCTTCTTGCCTTCGAGCAGCACGGGGTTCTCCTAGAGGGGACCGTTGGAGTGCCGGCGGCGCGGCGTGTGCTCCCGCTTGTGCAGGAGCGCCTCGAGCGCGCTGGCGAGGACGAAGCGGGTGGTGAGCGGGTCGATGACGTCGTCGAGGTAGCCACGGGCGCATGCGATCGCCGGCGTCATGTAGCGCTCCGCATAGTCCGCTTCGAGCGCGGCCCGTTCCTCGGCCGCGATGTCGGGGTCTTCCAGCGCGGCGAGGCGCTTCCCATGGAGGATCTGCACCGCGCCCGACGCGCCCATCACCGCGATCTCGGCCGCGGGCCACGACACGCAGAGATCGGACCCGAGCTGTTTGGAGTCCATGACGATGTAGGCGCCGCCGTAGGCCTTGCGGAGGATCACCGAGATGCGGGGAACGGTCGCCGCCGCGTACGCGTGCACGAGCTCGGCGCCGTGGCGGATCATCCCGCGCCACTCGATGTCCTTGCCCGGCTGGAAGCCGGGCGTGTCGACGAGCGAAACGAGCGCGATGCCGAACGCGTCGCACCACTGCACGAAGCGCGCCGCCTTCTGTGACGCCTCGATGTCGAGGGTCCCGGCGAGAGCCGACGGCTGGTTGGCGATGAAGCCGACGGGGTGCCCGCCTATGCGGCCCAGCGCGGTGACGATGTTCGGCGCGTGCCGGGGCTTGAGCTCGACGTACCAGCCGTCGTCGGAGAGGTCTTCGATGACGCGGCGCACGTCGTACGACGCAGTGGGCGACGAGGGAACCACCTCGGCGGCGACGCGAGACGCGCGGTCGACGG
Source organism: Acidimicrobiales bacterium (assembly GCA_035540495.1). Taxonomy (GTDB): domain Bacteria; phylum Actinomycetota; class Acidimicrobiia; order Acidimicrobiales; family CADCTF01; genus DASVEG01. The sequence goes on along the minus strand of DATLGL010000060.1, from coordinate 189,633 downwards.
CGTCGTCGCTCGCGTGCACCGGGGCGACGGTGGCGTTGTTCGGAGGGAGGAACGCGAGCACGTCTGCTGCGACGTGCAGGGCGTCCTCCTCGTCGGCCGCCACGAACGACGCGACACCGCTGCGCAGGTCGTGGACCGGTGCGCCGCCGAGCGACGAGTGGGTCGTGGGCACGCCGGTGAAGCTGCGCACCGCAGCCGGTCCGCTGACGTACGCGAACGCATCAACCGTCATCACCACGACGTCGGCCAACCCCAGCAGGAGCGCCGGCCCGCTCACGCACGGCCCCGTCACCACGAGCACGATCGGCACCACGCCAGACGCGGCCGCGAGCGCAGCGGCGATGCCGCCCCACGCGTGCAGCGACGCGACACCCTCGTGGATGTCGGCGCCCGAGGTGGACAGGACGCCGACAATGGGGACGCCCGCGTCGGTCGCCCGACGCACGAGCGCCTCGATCGTCTGACCCTCGGCGGGACCTATCGCACCGCGGTGCTTGCCTCCCTCGACCCGGAAGAACCCGACGGGCGGGCCGTCGTCGACGAGGAGGCGGATCGATGCGTCTGCCGCGGAGCCCCGCCGTGCTGCGACGGGCAGCACCGGCGGGGCGTGCAGCAGACCCATCAGGCGGTCAGTTCCCGCTGCCGAGGACGAGCGACGCGTTGTGCCCGCCGAACCCGAACGAGTTCGACAGCGCGTACCCCTCGCCGATCGCGCGCGGCTCGCCGTCCACGACGTCAGCGGTGATCTCGGGATCCGGCGTCTCGTAGTTCGCCACCGGCGTCACGAGGCCGTTGCGGAGCGACAGCACCGCAGCGACCGCTTCCACCGCACCGGCTGCACCGATGAGGTGGCCGGTCACGCCCTTGATCGAGGTGACGGGCGGAGGGGTCCCCCCGAACACCTTGATCGCCGCTTCCGACTCGGCCGCGTCGTTGAGCGGCGTCGAGGTGCCGTGGGCGTTGATGTGGTTGACCTTCGATGCCTCGATGCCGGCGTCGTCGAGCGCGGCCTGCATGCACGCCACGGCACCGGCACCGCCGGGAGACGGGGCGGTGATGTGGTGGGCGTCGCAGTTGCGGCCGTAGCCGAGGAGCTCGCCGAGGATGGTGGCGCCGCGGGCCTCGGCCCGGTCCCACCGCTCGAGGACGAGGAACGCCGCGCCCTCGCCCATGACGAAGCCGTCGCGGGCGGCGTCGAAGGGCCGGCTCGCGCGCTTCGGATCGTCGTTGCGCCCGGAAAGCGCGCCCATGCGGGCGAAGGCCGAGATGGCGGTCGGGGTGATCGACGACTCGACACCACCGGCGAACACGACGTCGGCGGATCCTTCGCGGATGAGCCGTGCCGCTTCGCCGACCGCGTTGGCACCGGCAGCGCATGCCGTGGTGATGCAGAGCGAGGGCCCGGTGAAGCCGTACTGGATCGAGACGAGGCCGGCAGTCGCGTTCGCCATCATCATCGGGACGAGGAACGGGCTGACCCGCTCCGCACCCTTCTCGTTGTAGAGGCCGACCTGCGACTCGAGCGTCGACAGGCCGCCGATGCCGGTGCCGACGACGACCGCGCACCGAGCGGGGTCGGCGCCGATCTCGCCCGCCTGCTTCGCCGCGTCGGCTGCGGCGCCGAACCCGATCTGCGCGACGCGATCCTGGCGGCGCGACTCCTTCGGGCCGAGGTACTCGACCGGGTCGAAGTCCTTCACTTCGCACCCGAACTTCACGGGCACCGAGTCGGGGTCGATGAGGGTCCACGTCGCGGCCTGCGAGTCGGCTGCGGCGAGCGTGTTCCAGAACGTCTCGAGATCGTTGCCGGCAGGCGTCTTCACGCCCATGCCGGTGATGGCGATGCGCGGCCGGCCGCGCCCGTCCTCGGTCATGCGTCGGCGCTCACCTTGCCGGCGATGAGGTCGAGGGCCTGACCGACGGTTTCGATCCCCTCGAGCTCCTCCTCGGGCACGGACACGTCGAGACGCTCCTCGAGCGCCATCACGAGCTCGACCAGGTCGAGGCTGTCGGCGTCGAGGTCGTCCTTGAAGCGGGCGTCCTCGGTCACCTGCGATTCGTCGACGCCGAGCACCTCCGCAGCAGCGGACTTGAGGGTGGCGAAGACGGTGTCACGGGTGGTCATCGGGGTTCTCCTGTGGAAATGGGGGGAAGGGGCGGAACGGGGTTACGAACGACTTCAGTGGCCCATGCCGAGGCCGCCGTCGACGGGGACGACGGCGCCGGTGATGTAGCCGGCGAGGTCGGATGCGAGGAAGGCGACGCTAGCGGCGACCTCCTCGGGGGTGCCGAAGCGACCGGCGGGCACTTGCTTCGTCAGCTCGTCACGACGTTCCTGCGGCAGGGCGTCGGTCATCGCGGTCGTGATGGGACCGGGAGCGACGACGTTGCAGGTGATGCCGCGACTCGCGAGCTCGCGCGCCGTTGCGCGGGAGAGGCCGACCAGGCCGGCCTTCGCCGCGCTGTAGTTGGCCTGGCCTGCGCCACCGGCGAGTCCGGCGACGGAGCCGACGTTGACGATGCGGCCGAAGCGGCCCCGCATCATCTTCGGCGTCGCCCGGCGGATGCAGTGGAAGGCGCCGTCGAGGTTGGTGCGCAGCACGTCGTTCCAGTTCTCGTCGCTCATCCGCATGAGCAGCCCGTCGCGGGTGATGCCTGCGTTGTTGACGAGGATCTCGACCGGTCCGAAGGCCGTCTCGATCTGGTGGAACGCGCTCTCGACGCTCTGCGGGTCGGAGACGTCGACCGCGATCGCGAGCGACTTCACGCCTTCCCGCGCGGCAGCGATCTCCTTGCACGTCTGCGCGCCACCCTGCTCGTTGCCGGCCCAGCCGACGGCGATCCGGTCGGCGATCCCTTGCTCGGCGAGGGCGACTGCGCAGGCGCGGCCGATGCCGCCGGATGCCCCGGTGACGAACGCGACTCGTCCGGTCGACTCGCTCACGAGCGGCCCCACCGGAGAACGACGCTGGCCCACGTCATGCCGGCGCCGAAGCCGGACAGCAGCACGAGGTCGCCGTCGTTGATGCGGCCCTCGGCGAGCGCGTCACCGATGGCGAGCGGGATCGACGCCGCGCTCGTGTTGCCGTACTTCGAGATGTTGACGACGGTCTTGTCCATCGGCACGCCGATGCGCTGGCACACGGCCTCGACGATGCGCACGTTCGCCTGGTGCGGGATGAAGAGGTCGACCTCGCCCGCCTCGACACCGGCGTAGCCCAGGGCCGCCAGCGCGCTCTGCTCGACGGCGCGCACCGCCTTCCGGAAGACCTCGTTGCCCTGCATCTGCAGGTAGTGGTCGGTGCCGGTGACGGTGTCCGGTGCCGCCGGACGGCGGCTCCCGCCGACAGGCACCTCGATGAGACGGGCCGCCGATCCGTCACACCCGAGGTCCCATCCGAGCAACCCGGCGCCGTCGGTGCTCGGCGTGAGCACCGCCGCGCCCGCACCGTCGCCGAAGATGATCGCGGTGCCCCGGTCTTCGAAGTTCAGGAACCGCGAGATCGTCTCCGCGCCGATCACGAGCACGTTGCGATGGCCGGTCGAGATCATCGACGAGCCGACCACGAGGCCGTAGGCGAAGCCGGCGCACGCGGCGTTCACGTCGAACGAACCGCAGCGCAGCCCCAGCCCGTCGCTCACGAACGCGCTCGCCGCAGGAACCATCTGGTCGGGCGTCGTCGTCGCCATGACCAGCAGATCGATGTCGTCGGGCGTCAGGCCCGCGTCCTTGATCGCATCGGCGGCCGCGGCGATCGCCATGGTCGAGGTGCATTCGTCGTCCGCGACGAAGTGGCGCTCCTTGATGCCGGTGCGCTCCGTGATCCACGCGTCGTTGGTGTCGAGGATCTTCTCGAAGTCGGCGTTCGTCATCACCCGCTCGGGGGCGTACGTGCCGAATCCTGCGATGGCGACCGGGACGTTCGTCCCCGCGCCGCTCACGCGGCGACGACCCGCAGCCAGGCGACGGGCTCGCCTTCGCGGACACGCTCCCCGGCGCTCGCCAGCATCCCCATGAGGAACCCGGTGAAGGGGCTGCGTACTTCGGTGGCGGTGCCGGAGTTCTCGACGACGCCGATCGCCTGGCCCGCCTCGACGAGCTCACCTTCGGAGGTGACGACCGAGGGAGCGTGAGGGCGGAAGACGCCGAGGGCCGGTGCGACGACGACCCGCTCGAGGACGGCGAGCTCCTCGCCCGGCTCGGTGTGCTCGGCATGCGCCGGATCGACGAGGGCGATGAGGGTCTCAGGCATCTGCGGTCTCCAGAGGAAGGTCGGAGGGAACGGCGAGGTTGAAGCGGGCGACGTCGGGATGAGCCCGCTTCGCCATCGAGGTGAGGGTCGTGCCGGGACCGACCTCGACGAAGGCGCTGGCCCCGAGGTCGACGAGCGCCGGCATCGTGGCGGCCCAGCGCACCGGTCGGATCAGCTGTTCGTGGAGCCGACCAGGCCACCCGGCGCCGTCGGTGTACGGCTTCGCGTCTGGGTTGCTCAGCACGGGGACGGTCGTGTCTTCGAACGGTGCTCGGGCGAGGTCCGCGGCGAACGCATCGGCGGCCGGCTGCATCAGGGGCGTGTGGAAGGCGCCGCCGACGTTGAGCGGCATGACCTTCTTGATGCCGCTCGCTCGCGCCCGCTCGCTCGCGAGCTCGAGCCCGTCCGGCGTGCCGCCGATCACGACCTGCCCGGGGGCGTTGTCGTTGGCGATCCAGCAGGCGTCAGGCGCCGCGTCGCACGCTTGCTGGGCCTGCTCGGGCGTGGCACCGAGGAGCGCCGCGAGCTTGCCGGGGCGCTGGTCGGCGGCGTTCTGGGTTGCCGTGGCGCGGGCGACGGCGAGGCGGCAGCCGTCGTCGAACGACAGGGCGCCGGCGGCCACGAGGGCCGTGATCTGGCCGAGAGAGTGGCCGGCGAAGGCGACGATCTCGCCGGCGTCGCGGACCGACTCCTCGGCCGCGTCCCACGCGAGCAGGCTGGCGAGGAAGACCACGAGCTGGGCCTCGCGGGTGCGGGTGAGTGCCTCAGCGGGAGCTTCGAGCAGGAGAGGGGTGAGCCGCTCGCCGGTCGCCTTCTCGGCCCGCTCGACGAGCGCCCATGAAGGATGGTCGACCCACGGCTGGCCGAGACCCGGGGCCTGTGCCCCCTGTCCCGGGAAGATGACGGCGATCTGCAAGCTTCTCGAACCCCTCTGCCCTGTCCGATCGGATCAGTCCGGATGATCTGACCCGACCCCCCGTCACATGGTTACACAAGTTGGTCCAAAGTTGAGACGGATCCGTGTAAAGATTCAATGAAACGTCAGACGAGTGGGGGATCCCCGAAGCGACATGGCTGAGTATCGAGTCGAGGAGCTGGCGGCGGAAGCCGGCGTGACCGTCGAGCTGCTGCGGTCGTACCAGTCGAAAGGCCTGCTCAGCGCGCCGCGTCACGAGGGGCGGGTCGCCCTGTACGACGACACCCACCTGAGCCGGTTGCGGGAGATCCTCGACCTCAAGCACCAGGGCTACAGCCTGCGGATGATCGCCCACCTGCTCGGTTCCGGCGATGCCACTCCCGCGCCTCGGCCCAGCTCCGCGGTACTGGCGGACACCTTCGCCGACGTCGACGAAGAGCCGTTGACGCTTCGCCAGGTGGCGGAGCAGGCGCGCGTCCCCCCGTCGATGCTGCGGTCGCTCGAGGCCTCGGGGGTCCTGGTGCCGCGCGTCGCCGACGACGACCGCCAGTACTCGACCTCCGACGTCCGAGCCGTGCGGATGCTGCTGGCGCTCATCTCGGGGGGCCTTCCGATCGAGGAGTTCATGCGGGCCGCACGGACCCAGATCGAGGCCAACGAGCAGCTCGCGGCCGACGCGCGCGACCTCTTCCTCCACTACGTGAGGGACCCGATGCTCGATGCCGAGCTCGATGACGACACCGAGGCCGAGCAGCTCGTCTCGGCGCTTGCGTTGATGCTGCAGGCGACGACGACGCTCATCTCGTACAACTTCCAGCGGCGCGTCCTGAACGGCGTCGCCGCGGAGCTCGAGAAGATGGGCGCCACCACGGAGCTGGAGGTGCTCAAGCGCGAGGCGCGCCGGCGGCGCCTGGAAGTGTTGCCGGCGTGAGCGACACGTCATCCGTCAGCCGCGACGACCTCGTCGGCCTGCTTCCTCACCGCCCGCCGTTTCGCTTCGTCGACGCCGTCGACGAGTGCGTCCCCGGCGAGCGGGTCGTCGCTCGCTACCGGGTGACCGGCGACGAGGCGTTCCTCGCCGGCCACTTTCCTGGCAGTCCGATCTTCCCCGGCGTGATCCAGGTGGAGGCGCTGGCCCAGGCAGGAGCGATCGGCGTGCTCAGCCACGACCGGTACGCCGGCTCGCTCCCGTTGTTCGGCGGCATGGAGAAGGTGCGGTTCCGGCGCCAGGTCGTCCCCGGCGACACGCTGACCCTCACCGTCGAGCTCGAGCGCCTCGGCGCTCGGGGTGGGTGGGGGAGCGGTCTCGCCACGGTCGACGGTGCCAAGGCCTGTGAAGCGCGGATCTTCTTCGTGATTGCGCCATCCTGAGGGGATGGAAGCACTCGAGTTCGACTGTCCCCGATGCGGGATGCCCGTGAACGAGCGGTACTACGGGCCGTGCAGCGGGTGCCGCGCGGTGCTCCGGTCGACGCTCGGGGGCGAGGCACGCGACGTCGAGGTCGCGGCCTACGAGCCGAAGATGAACGTCGTCCCCAACCAGATCGCCACGAAAGACTGAACCGCCTCCACCCAATGCGATTTGGAGGAAATTCTCCGGGATAGTTCCGGAGAATTTCCTCCAAGTCGGCGGTTGTGGGTCAGCGATGGTGGGTCAGCTACCGCCGTCAGCCCATGCCGACGATCGGCTGGTTCAGGCGCCGGTTGCCCATCGACCCGCAGAACTCGGCGTCACCGAAGCTGAAGATGCCGCCGTCGGTCGCGACGAACCAGTAGCCGTTGCCGCTGGGCGTCGCCCGCATGCCGACGATCGGCTGGTTCAGACGGAGGTTGCCGGTCGAACCACGGAACGGCGCGTCGCCGAACGTGAAGATGCCGCCGTCACGGGCGACGAACCAGTAGCCGTTGCCCGAGCGGGTGGAGGCCATGCCGACGATGGGCTGGTTCAGGCGGATGTTGCCGGTCGAGCCGTGGAACCTGGCGTCGCCGAAGCTGAAGATGCCGCCGTCGGCCGCGACCATCCAGTAGCCGTTGCCCGACGGCGTCGCCGCCATGCCGACGATGGGCTGGTTCAGCCGCGAGCCGCCCATGGAGCCCTCGAATCGGGCGTTGCCGAAGGCGAAGATGCCTCCGTCGCGAGCCACCAGCCAGTAGCCGTCGCCCTGGGGACGGGCGGCCATGCCGACGATCGGCTGGTTGAGGCGGATGTTGCCGGTCGAGCCGTGGAAGGTGGCGCTGCCGTAGCTGAAGATGCCGCCGTCGGTGGCGACGAACCAGTAGCCCGAGCGGTCGGCCTTCGTCGTCATCCCGACGATCGGTGCGTTCAGGCGGATGTTGCCGGCGGAGCCGTGGAACGGCGCCTGCGGCCCGAAGGAGAAGATGCCGCCGTCGGACGCCGACAGGTAGTAGCCCTGGCTGCAGTTGATCGGCTGCGAGTCGGTCGGATCGGACCCGAGGCGACGAGCGTTCTTCTGGAACATCGGCCACGGGCCGGGGTTGCCGCCCGGAGGAGCGGGGATCGCGAACGCGCCGAGCTTGCCCGTGTTGTTGCCGGGATCGAAGCCCGCGGTCACGAGGCTCCAGTTGCCGCCGAGGTTGCCGACGGCGACGGCCGACTTGTGGGCCCAGTTACCCGCCGCGGTGCCGGAGTCGACGACGTTCCCGTTCGTTCCGTTGAGGGCGAAGATCTGACCGTTGGCGCCGAAGAGCACCTCCGGCGTGCCGCCGCCGTTGATCTCGGCGAGCACGGGCGGCGTGACGACCTCGTCACCACGGACTGGGTGCGTCCACTGCTGGCCGTTCGAAAGGAAGGCGTCGACGGCACCGCCGGCCGGGTTGCCACCGGAGTAGGCGGTCGAGCCCACCACGACGTCGTCGGCGCCGTCGCCGTTGATGTCGCCCACCGCCGGGCCGGCGAGGAAGGTCGTGTGCGTCGCGAGCTTCGGCCAGCCAGGAAGGTCGGCGCCGGTGTTCGGGTCGAACGCCCAGACCTTGCGTGACTCGGGGCAGCGGCTGGCATCGAGCCGCCGGCAGTAGTCGGCGCCGGTGTTCGTGACGACCGCCAGACGCCCCCCAAGGGTCGCGAACGCCGAGCTGCCCTGGAAGGCCTCGGAAGCCAGCCGCGTCCAGCGGGTGGCGAACGTGCCGGTGCCGTTGTACTCGAGCGACCGGTAGTAGCCGCCGGAGTGGCTGAGTCCCTGTGCCGAGGCCGTGGCGTCGCCGCCGATGAAGATCTCCATCTCGCCGTCACCGTCGACGTTGCGCAGCGCAGGCGCCGACCAGACGGTGTCGGTGTTGTTCAGCTCGGCCAGCTTGGTGCACCCACCGGTGATCCCGTAGATGCGGTCGTTGAACGACCCGAAGACGATGTCGTTCACCAGGTCGCCGTTGATGTCGCCGATGGCGGGGGAGTTGAAGACGCCGGCGAGACCGTCGCTGCGGGGCGGAGCGGCGAAGGTGCATCGCACGTTTCCTGCACCGTCGAACACGCGGACGCCGCCGGCGCTCGGAACGATCGCCCCGTAGCCGACGACGATCTCGTTGCGGCCGTCGCCGTCGACGTCGCCGACCGCCGGGCTCGAGTTGACCTCGCCACCGACCTCACGCTCCCAGAGCAGGCTGCCGTTGGCGTTGTAGACGTACAGCCGCCCGTTCGTGCCGCCGACGGCGACGTCGTTCGACCCGTCGTTGTTCACGTCGGCGATCACCGGCGACGACCAGTGGAACTTCGCACCGCCGACGTTGGCAACCCAACGCTGGGCGAGCGCGGCGTTCGCGGGAGGAGGGGCGACGAGGACGAGGAGCGTCGTCGCCAGCAACGACAGCGCGGCGACGAACGACAGGGAGCGACGCATGGGCGTCAAGGTAGGGCATCTTCATCTGGCCGAAGATGCACCGACGAGGTGTTCGAGCGTCGAGCGGCCGTGCTCCTGCGTGACCAACGAAAACGGCCGCTCAACGCTCGTCGTCTCCGGTCGGCATGCCGCCCGCGGTCCTGAGGCAAACGCTGTGAATCTGCCGAAGTGGAGGGCGGATGCCAGCCGCTGCGAGGATCGAAGCGATGGGCGACCCGGCGGTGTGGCGGATCGGCGCGAGCGAGGCCGAAGCCGCGCAGCGTCGCGCCGCGGCATCGCTCCGACGCCTCGGCCTCGTTGCCGGCGAGCGCGTCGTCGTGAGCGTCCCGACGAGTCCGGACGTCCTCGCGCTCGTGATCGGTGCGCTGCGGTGCGGGATCGTCCCCGTCGTCCTGAACCCGTCGCTTCTCCCGGAGGAGCGTCGGTCGTTGGCCGACGACGCCGACGCTGCGCTCGTCGTCGACACCCCGGCTGCGGTCGCGGAGCTCGTCTCGGCCGACGGCGACGAGCGCGACCTCGCTCCCCATCCGCTCGCTCGCCCGATGCACTACACGTCCGGTACCACGGGGCGCCCGAAGGGTGTCTGGTCGGGTGTGCTCTCGGAGCGTGACGCCGAGGCGCTCTTCCTCGACGAGCGCGACCTCTGGAGCTTCACCGCAGACGATGTCCTGCTCGTGTGCTCGCCGCTTCATCACTCCGCGCCGATCCGGTTCAGCATCAGCGCTCTGCTCAGTGGCGCCGACGTCGTGCTCGTCGAGCGGTTCGACAGCGCCACGGTCGTCGACACCATCCGCCACCACCGCCCGACCGCGACGTTCATGGTGCCGTCTCATCTGCAGCGGCTGTTCGCCGCCCCGCCCGAGCAACGAGACCTCTCGTCGTTCCGGCTGCTGGCCCATGCGGGTGAGGCGTGTCCTGCTGCGCTGAAGCACCGGGCCTTCGACGAGTTCCCCGAAGGGGCCGTGTGGGAGTTCTACGGCTCGACCGAGGGTCAGTTCACCGTCTGCGGGCCGGCGGAGTGGCAGGCCCGTCCCAGCACCGTCGGCCGCGCACGACCGAACCGACGCGTAGACGTCGACGACGACGGACAGATCTGGTGCACCGTGCCCGCGTGGGCGCGGTTCGAGTACTGGAACGACCCCGACAAGACCGCGGAGGCGTGGCGAGGCGATGCGTTCACCGTCGGCGATCTCGGACGTCTGGACGCTGAGGGATATCTGTTCATCGACGGCAGGCGGGACGACCTCATCATCTCGGGCGGCGTGAACGTCTACCCGGCCGAGATCGAGAACGTCCTGTCGCTGGTGCCTGGCGTGCGGGAGATCGCGGCGTTCGGCGCGGTAGACGAACGGTGGGGCGAGCGGGTCTGCATCGCGGTGATCGGCGACGTCGACGACCAGGCCATCCGTGAAGCGGCGCGCTCGCACCTTGCGCCGTACAAGCGTCCGAAGGACATCTACCGCATCGAGTCGCTGCCCCGCACCGGCACCGGCAAGATCAGGCGCTCGGTGATCGCGCGCACACTCGGCCTCGAGTAGCAGACGTCAGGCCGCGATCACCACGCGATCGCCGCCTTCACGCTTGGCCAACCTCATCAGCTGGTCGGCGGCGGCGATCGCTCCCTCCCCGTCGCCGTGAACGTCGGGATCGAAGGTGACCAGCCCGACCGAGACCGTCACGCCGTCGATGCTCCTCTTCACCTTGTCCTTCATCCGGACCGCGATCTTGTGGGCCGCCTTCGCTGCCGTGTTCCGGAAGATGACGATGAACTCCTCGCCGCCGCGCCGGTAGACGGTGTCGCTCTCGCGGCACGTGCTCTGCAGCACCTCGCCGACGTCTCTGAGGACCGCGTCTCCCTTGTGCTGACCCATCGTCTTGTTGAAGAGACCAAAGGCGTCGATGTCGACGAAGGCGACGCTGAACGGCACGCCGCGCCGCGCATGCGCATCGACCGCCGCCTTCAGGTCCTCCTGCTGGCGCCGGAGGTTCGGCAGGCGCGTGAGCGGGTCGGTTCGCACCTCCTCCGTCAGCCGACGGTTCTCGACCTCGAGCTGCCGCGCGCGACCCTCGATCGCCGCGACGATGCTGCGCCGTCCGTCGAGCCACTCGGCGATGTCGACGTCGTAGATCGAGGTGCGTCCGCGGCCTTCGGCCTTCGCTCGGTACATCGCTGCGTCGGCCTGCTGGAAGAGCGCGTCGATGGTGCGCGCGGTCGCGGTCGTGGCGACGCCGATCGACGCGCTGACCTTGAACGGCGCGCCGTCAACCTCGATCGGCTCGGCCAGTGCGGTGAGGATGCGGTCGGCCACCGTCACGACGTCGGTCTCGTCACGACCGCCGACGACGACGCCGAACTCGTCGCCGCCGAAGCGGGCCGCCATGTCAGTCGGCCGGATGCAGCTCGCGATGCGCTGAGCGACCTGGCGAAGCAACTGATCGCCGGTCGCGTGCCCGAACAGGTCGTTCACGATCTTGAACCGGTCGAGGTCGATGAAGAGCAGCCCGAGGTGGCCCGTCTGGATCGTCTCGAGGCGCGACAGCTCGTGGTCGAGCCGCTCGGTGAGCACGCGGCGGTTCGCCAGACCGGTCAGCGCGTCCTCCATCGCGAAGCGGGTGAGCTGACGTTCGACCTCGACTCGTTGCGTCACGTCGCTCACTTGGAGGACGCGGCCGCCGACCTCCGGTTCCTGCAGCAGGTTCGCACCGGTGAACTCGAGGTGGCGGACGCTGCCGTCGCCATGGATCACACGCGCCTGGACGTACACGGTGCTGGGCGTCGTCAACGACGCCAGGCCGTGGAGGTACACGCTCAGTCGCTCGGCGTCCGTCGGATCGCACACCGACTGCAGCGGCCGGTCGACGAGCGGCCCTCCCAAGAAACGAGCCGCCGGAGACGTGTGCCAACGCACGACCCCCGACGGCTCCACGACGATCAGCGCGACCGCCGACCGTTGCACGATCGTGCGGAAGAACTCCGCGTCCGTTGACCCCGCCATGCCAAACCCCTTCCCGCGCCTGATCGGTCATCGGCCTGCGGTTGTTGAGGAATTGAGGATGGTTCGCCAAATCCCCCGTCTCGGCTATGGGTCGCCCGTGCGCCCGTGCGCCCGAGGTCCGCGGTGACACCACCCGGACGGTTACAGGACTACGTCAGCCCGACACGCAGTGGGTCGCCACCTCGGTGACCTTCTGCGTGAGCTGCTGCTCCTTCTCCGGGAAGTACCCCGCGAGCGAGACGTCGCGCGCCGTGAAACCGTTCGCGAACAGGGCGTCGAGCAGGCAGTTCGCCTCTTCTTCGGTCACCCCTTGTGCGGTCGCGCCCTTCACCATGCCGTCTCGCAGCGCGGGGTTGAGCGGCCCGGGGTCGTCGATCGTGACGTTCGGATCGACGCACCTCGGAACCTCTTCCGCATATGCGGCTTCGACCGGACCGCCCGGTTGGGGGGCCTCCGCGTAGTCCATGACCTGGCGCGGCGTGATGTCGTCGCGCTCGAAGAGCGCGTCGACGATGCAGTCGCTCTCGGCCGCGGTGAACACGCCCTTGACGGCTTCGCGTGCTTCCTTCTTCGCCTCTTCGGACTGCTTGCCGAACTCGTTCATCGGCGCGTCTTCGTCGGGTCCGCACGCCGCGCTCACCAGGGCGAACGTCACGACGACGAGCGGTACGACGAATCGGCGCAACATGGACAACGGCTTAGCCGATTGGAGCGTTACGGTGCCGTCGATGGGTGGTGGTGCATGATCGAGGCGCGGATCGATCCGCTGACCGGCGTCGAGGTGGTCGTCGTCGGCGGGCGGCAGAACCGGCCGAACCTCCCCGACGGGTGCCCGTTCTGCGTTGGAGGCCTCGAAGCGCCCGAGCCGTACGACGTGCGCTGGTTCGTGAACCGGTGGCCACCGCTGCCCGACGGACGCGCCGAGGTTCTCCTGTTCTCGCCGATCCACGACCAGAGCCTCGGCGCGCTCGGTGCCGGTGGTGTGCGCAAGGTCGTCGACCTGTGGGCCGAACGCACGGCGGCGCACGCGGCTCGCGACGACGCCGCGTACGTCCTGCTCTTCGAGAACCGCGGATCGGTCGTCGGAGCGACCATCGACCACCCGCATGGTCAGCTGTTCACCTTCGATCACGTGCCCGAAGCAGCTCTGCGGGAGATCGATCGCGACGAGTGTGTGCTCTGCGGCGTCGATCGGTCCGGACGCGAGGTGGTGACGTCCGCCGGATGGACTGCCGTCGTGCCGTACGCGCCGATGTGGCCGTACGAGGTGCTCGTAGCGCCTGAAGCCCACCTGCCCGACCTGCCGTCGACGAGCCCGGACGACCGAGACGCGCTGTCGTCGGTGCTCGCCGACGTGCTGGCGCGACTCGACCAACTCTTCGACGCGCCGATGCCGTACATGCTGTGGGTGCATCAGCGACCGACTGACGGGCGCGAGTGGCCGGCGGCCCACCTGCACCTGCACATCGCGCCGGTCTATCGCCGCGCCGAGTCGCTGCGCTACGTCGCCGCCGGCGAGCTCGGCAGCGGCGTGTGGTTCAACCCCATCATCCCCGAGGACGCAGCCGAGACACTCCGCAACCTCCCCGGTGCGGGCGCCTGATCGCGCTTACGAGCCGAGGTCCGCGAGCGCCCGGGGCGATCACTGGAGCGTCTCGTCGGGCGGGCGGCGACGCAGGAAGCGGCTCCTCTCGTCGTCACCGAACCCGTGCGGCGGGCTGAGCATCGACGACCAGCGTGTCGCATCGCGACCCGCCGGGCGCCGGCGCGACTAGGACGTGCTGGTCAGATCTGCCGGAACGGTCTCGGGCACCGCGGTCACGACGACCGCGGGCGCTGCCGGACGCGAAGCCAACGCGCTCGCGGTGATCGTGTGGTTGAGCTCGGCGAGGATCGACGTCATCAGTCGCGTGTTCCGAGCCACCGCCGCCTGTGCGACGAGGAGCTGGCCCGTCACCGCGACCAGCAACGCGACGAGCGCCGACGCGAGGAGCACGCCGACGGCGACCGCAGATCTCGGGCTACCGAGAACGTCACCCGATCCCATGAGGAGCAACGCCGACCACGTCGTGCCGGCGACCGCGATCGTCGCAGCGACGATCTCGAGGACCACACCGCCGCTTCGGAGCGCGTAGAGGCGGCCGGGTGCCGCAGCGCTCGCCTGGCGAAGGCGAACCAGCGCCTTCTCCTCTGCTGCGTCCGGGTCGAAGTCGAGCGCGATCGGCGGGTTGCGGCGGCTGTCGGAGCGCTTCATCGCTAGGTGATGATCAGGATCAGCAGGATGATGAGCAGGATGCCGCCGAGCCCGATGCCCGGGCCGCGGTACGCGCCGCCGCCGTAGCCGAAGGCGCCCAGCAACACCAGAACGAGCAGGACGAGCAGAACGATCTCGAGGAGGCCCACGTTGTCTCCCTTGGTTGAACGACGTTCGTCCTCTACCGCGGAACGGCGTCGCTTACACCTCCCACGCTTCCGGTGGTGCCGGTCGGGGTAGGCGCGGCGGCATGAGTGCAGCGCAGACAACCACCGACCACGAGGAGATCCGTCGTTGGGTCGAGGAGCACGACGGCAAGCCGGCACGAGTCCGTGACACCGGAGGCGACGGCGGCGACCTCGGGATCCTCCGGATCGACTTCCCCGGCGGCGCCGGCGAAGACCAGCTCGAGCACGTCAGCTGGGACGACTGGTTCGAGGCCTTCGAAGACAACGGCCTTGCGTTCCTCTACCAGGAGGAGAAGGCGAGCGGCGAGGACTCGACGTTCTTCAAGCTCGTCAACCGCTCGTCCTGATCTTCGTCACATCATCTGAACGAGATCGACGACCAGGTACCCGAACAGCAGCAGCGTCCCGACGACCACGGCGGCGAACAGAAGGAGGTCGCGACGATCGACGTTGTCCGGAGTACCTGGTCGTCGCATGGCACCAGGCTCCCGCGGTCGCGTCACGCACCGGCAGCGTCGGGGTACCAGTTCCGTAACAGCCGCACCGTTGTGTGAGATCGGCGCGGGATCATCCGGCACTCGACATGCCAGGACGGGAAGCGAGTGTGCGCCCCCTGGGATTCGAACCCAGAACCTGCGGATTAAGAGTCCGTTGCTCTGCCGTTGAGCTAGAGGCGCAAATCCGGCCGCCCCGCTACGGGCGGCCGGAGTGGAACAGCATAGAGGGTGACCGAGGGGACTTGAACCCCCGACCTCCAGGGCCACAACCTGGCGCTCTAACCGACTGAGCTACGGCCACCACGGGAGCGCTCATTCTCGCGCAGACCGAACGTGGCCCGAGCACGACATCCGGCGGCGGGGCAGGATGCCGGGCGTGAGCACCTACACCTGTCCGGAGTGCGGGCTCGACTACGACACGATCTCGCCCCTTGACGGAGTCGTCGCGATCCGCACGTTCCCGCGGCGGTACCGCAGCGCTCTTGCTGCCGCGATGGAGGACGAGTCCGACGAGGGCATCGTTCGCCGCAGACCGCAGCCCGACGTGTGGTCGGCGCTCGAGTACACCGCGCACGTCGTCGACATCCTGTCGGCCCATGCGACGTTCGTCCGTGAGATGCGGACGAAGGACGACCCGACGCTCGATGCGCCCCAAGAGGGGCACTTCGACGCGATCTCCAGAGGCGGAGGTTCGATCGAGGCGGCCATCGCCCACCTGACGACGGCCGCCACTTCCCTGGCCGACGAGCTCGACAAGGTCGCCTCCGCGGAGTGGCATCGCACCGCGCAGTTCCCGTGGGGCGAGCGCGACTTGCTGATCACGATGCGCAACGCGGTCCACGAAGGGAGCCACCACCTCCGCGACGTCGAGAAGGTGCTCGGTCAGGTCAGAGGCCGGTCGTGACCTCGCCCGCACCGGCGACGCCGCTGGCCGGTGCGATGTTCGCCGACCTCTTCGACGACGCCGGCCTGTTCCCGCCTGCGTCGCTGCCGATGGACGAAGCGCTCGCCGCGCATCGCATCGCGCAGGACGGCGGATACCGATGGATGCTCGCGCGGTTCGTCGTGGCGACATCCCGGGTCGAGGAGCTGGCCAGATCGGCGGCGCGGTTCGGTGACCGCCTTCGACTCGCTCTCGTCGTCGACGCTCCTGTCGACGTCGAACGCCTCGCATCGACGATCGACGAGCACGGGTGGCGCGCCGAGAGCGTCGAGATGCTGTTGAACGATGCGGAGGTCGCAGCGCGAGCCGACGACGTCGCCTCGCTGGCGGCGTCCGTGGGCGCGGAACGGCCGTTCGTCGAGTTGCCGTGGGCGGACTTCCCGATGGAGAACATCGCCGACGCGATCGCCGCGATGGAGGGCGGCCACGCCGGGCTGAAGATCCGCTGCGGCGGCGCAGACGCCACTGCGTATCCGTCGCCTGCGGTCTTGGCAGCCATGCTCGCGGCGGCCGGCGAGCACCGGGTTCCGGTGAAGGCGACGGCCGGGCTCCACCATCCGTTCCGGCACCCGGATCCCGACACCGGGGTGCTCTCGCATGGCTTCGTGAACCTGCTCGTCGCCGCTGCCCTCGCTCGCTCGGTTGCCGCCGAGGTGACGGAGATAGCCGAGGCGCTCACCGACGACGATGCGGAGGCGTTCGTGTTCGAACCTGATGCGCTGCGCTGGCACGACCATCGGCTCTCGGTCGACGACGTGAAGGCCGCCCGGATGGAGCTGCTCACCGCGATCGGCACGTGCAGCTTCCGCGAACCGGTGGAGGATCTGGTCGCTCTCCACCTGCTGCCCGTGCCGTGACCGACACCTGGGTCGACGTCGCCGACGGCTCCCCGTTCACGCTGGAGGGCTTGCCGTACGGCGTGTTCGCACGCTCCGACGGCGCAGCTTCGGTGGGCGTGCCGATCGGCGACTTCGTGCTCGACCTCGCGATGATCGGCGCGGCCGATCTCCTGCCCGCGGACGTCGTCGCGGCGGCGTCGCTGCCATCGGTCGGCGGGTTGTTGGCGCTCGACCGCAAGAGGTGGCGGTCGTTGCGCGCCTCGTTGCAGGAGCTGCTCACGACGACCGACGGACGCGCTGTCGATCGGGCACGAGCCGCGCTGGTGGACCGCCGCGACGTTCGGATGCTGCTGCCGTTCGTGGTGCGTGACTACGTCGACTTCTACAGCTCGATCGAGCACGCCACGAACCTCGGTCGTCTGATGCGGCCGGGGCAGGAGCCGCTGTTGCCGAACTGGCGCCACCTCCCGGTCGGCTACCACGGACGTGCGTCGACGGTCGTCGTCAGCGGCACGCCGATCCGCCGCCCGCGCGGGCAGCTGCGCCCGAGCCCGGACGAGCCGCCGTTCCTCGGAGCGACCCGGATGCTCGACTTCGAGCTCGAGGTCGGATTCGTGACGGGCGGTCGCCCGACGGAGCTCGGCGCACCGATCGCCGTCGACGAGGCGGAGGAACACATCTACGGCCTCGTGCTCGTGAACGACTGGAGCGCTCGCGACATCCAGGCCTGGGAGTACCAGCCGCTCGGCCCGTTCCTCTCCAAGTCGTTCGCCACGTCGATCTCGCCGTGGGTCGTGCCGCTCGAGGCCCTCGACGCGTTCCGGGTTCCGGCGCCAGCTCAGGAACCTGTGCCACTCGACTACCTGCGCGAGTCGCGACGCCGCGGCATCGACATGCGACTCCGAGTGGACATCAACGGCACCACGGTGTCCGCGACGAACTTCGCTGACATGTATTGGACGATGGCCCAGCAGCTCGCGCACATGACGGTGAACGGCAGCGTCGTCACGCCCGGTGACCTGTACGCATCGGGCACCGTCTCCGGCTCGGAGCAGGGGACCCAGGGAAGCCTCATCGAGCTGACCAAGCGGGCAGCCGAGCCCATCACCCTCGACGACGGATCGACGCGCGGGTTCCTCGACGACGGCGACGTCGTCACGATCACCGGCTGGTGTGGCGAGGGCTCGACCCGGGTCGGCTTCGGAGAGGTCGTCGGCGAGGTCCTGCCCGCTCGATAGCGTCACGATCGTGGCTCTCGATCGCGACGATCCTCTCGAGCAGCGCGTCGTGGCCGCGCTCGCCGCGACGGGCGCCGACTTCGAGGTACTCGAGTGCGATCCGGCGTTCGCCGACACCGCAGCGTTCTGCGAGCGCTACGGGATCGATCCCGCGATCTCGGCGAACGCCATCGTGGTCGCATCGAAGAAGGAGCCGAAGCAGTTCGCCGCGTGCCTCGTTCTCGCCACGACGCGGCTCGACGTCAACGGCACCGTCCGCCGCCGTCTCGGGGTGAACAAGGCGTCGTTCGCGACGGCCGACGAGACGAGCGACCTCACGGGGATGGTCATCGGCGGCGTCACGCCGTTCGCGCTGCCCCCCGACCTCCCGATCTGGGTCGACGCGCGGGTGATGGATCAGCCGAAGGTCGTCGTCGGAGGCGGCACCAGGTCGATGAAGGTCCTCGTGGTAACCGACGCCTTCACGAAGCTCGACATGGCGGAGATCGTCGAGGACCTGGCGAAACCGTCCGTATCCTGACCCTCAGATGCCCCTGTAGCTCAGCTGGATAGAGCGTCGGACTTCTAATCCGCAGGTCGCAGGTTCGAGTCCTGCCGGGGGCGCAAAACCGATCAGTGGTGCGCCGCCGCCGCCTTCCGCTTCGGGAGGCGGTCGTAGATCGCGGACACCACCAGCCCGACGACGAGCCCCACGGCTGCGGAGGCGGCGGTGTTCACCAACCACTCCAGCACCCCTGCGCCGGGCAGGTCGTGCACGAGCTCCTCTGCGTGGTGGACGAGGTCGTACGGCGCGTGCCAGCCGAGCTCGTCAGCACCGACGAGCAGGATGTGGCCTCCGACCCAGAGCATCGCCGCCACCCCGATCGTCGACAGCCACCTGAGGACGACCGGCATCGCGCGCACGAGGAACCGCCCGAACTGCTGAGCGCGGGGTTCGGAACGCCGCGTGAGGGCGAGACCGACGTCGTCCATCTTCACGATCCCCGCGACGACGCCGTACACGACGACGGTGATCAGCACCGCGACGAC
The DNA here is from genome assembly GCA_035540495.1 of Acidimicrobiales bacterium. Lineage (GTDB taxonomy): Bacteria > Actinomycetota > Acidimicrobiia > Acidimicrobiales > CADCTF01 > DASVEG01. The sequence continues at coordinate 170,626 of DATLGL010000060.1, read as the reverse complement.
CACGAGGATCACCGCGCGTGTCGCGAGCGGCTCGTCGATGACGTCCTTGAGGGCGATCACCATGATCTCGCCGGAGAGGATGAAGTCGGTGCGTATCGCCCCACGAACGGTGGCCTGCTCGGCATCGGGACCCAGCATCGGTGACGGGACGGCGTGGCCGGAGCCGTCGCCGCGCAGGGCCTGCACCAGCTTGTGCGCGCCCTCGTAGCAGAGGAACGCGCCGCCTGCCATGAGGATGACCTCCACCAGCGCCGGTGCGATGGCGCTGAGGGCCAGCGCGGCCGGGAGGATGAAGAGGAGCTTGTTCCTGAGCGATCCCTTGGCGATCCGCCCGACGATCGGCAGCTCGCGCTCGGCGGCGAGGCCACGGACGTACGTCGGTGTCACCGCGGTGTCGTCGACGACGACTCCCGCCGCTTTCGCACTCGCCCTCGCCGCGCCCATGCCGACGTCGTCGATCGACGCCGCCGCGAGCTTCGCGAGCGCCGCGACGTCGTCGAGAAGTCCGACCAGTCCACCTGCCATCCGCCCATCATCCCCAGGTAGCGGCCGGCGATGTGTGAGGCACACCGTCCGACCTGCCCCACCGACGCCCGTAGGGTCGGCTCGTGATCCTCGTCGACCTCGCGAGCGTCGGCACCAGCCGGCCGGGACGTCCGCTTTTCCAGCGTCTGTCGCTGACGTTGTCGTCCGGCGATCGTCTCGGCGTCGTGGGGATCAACGGCACAGGCAAGTCGACGCTGCTGCGCGTCGTGGCTGGTGAGCTCGAGCCCGAAGAGGGCGTGGTGCGCAGAGGCCGAGGTGTTCGGATCGGCTTCCTCGGACAACGACCGGAGTTGCCGCCTGGGACCGTTCGGGGTGCCGTCGGTGACGGGTGGGAGGCGGCGGCGGTGATCGAGCACCTCGGGATGGGTCCACTGGCGGGTGCCGATCTCGCGAACCTGTCCGGCGGGCAGCTCAAACGCGTCGCTCTGGCGCGCCTGCTCGTCGAAGAGAGCGACCTGTTGATCCTCGACGAGCCCACCAACCACCTCGACATCGACGCGATCGCGTGGCTGGAGGAGCGGCTGGCCCGTCACCGCGGAGGCCTCGTGCTGGTGACGCACGACCGTCACGTCCTCGATCGCGTCACGACGCGGGTGCTCGAGCTCGACCGTGGAGAGGGTCACGTGCACGACGGCGGCTACGGCGCGTACCTCGAAGGCAAGGCGCGCCGCGAGGAGCAGGCGGCCGCCGCGGAGTCGACCCGGCGGAACCTCGCGCGCAAGGAGCTGGCGTGGCTGCGGCGAGGCGCGCCGGCACGGACGCGGAAGCCTCGTGCCCGAATCGAGGCGGCGACAGCCGTCGTGGAAGGACGGGCCGCGGCCGCAGCGAGGTCGGGCGAGCTCGACCTCCATCTCGGCACGCCCCGCCTCGGCGACAAGGTCGTCGAGCTGCATGGCGTCGGCCATCGCTTCGACGGCGGGCCGACCTTGTTCTCCGGCGTCGACCTCGCGATCGACAACCGGGAACGGCTCGGCATCGTGGGTGCGAACGGGACGGGGAAGACGACGCTCCTCGACATCGTCTCGGGCCGGCGAGTGCCGGCCGAGGGCCGAGTCGAGCACGGGCCCACCGTCCGCCTCGGGTACTACGACCAGACGGGGGGCGACCTCGACCCCGCGATGCGCGTGCGCGACGCCGTGGCGGGCCCGACGAGGCAGGCGAACGTCGAGGAGACGTTGCTCCTCGAGCGGGTCTGGTTCGATCGCGATTCCCAGTGGGCGCCCATCGGGACGCTCTCGGGTGGCGAACGGCGAAGGTTGCAGCTGCTCCTCGTCCTGAGCGAGCGCCCCAACGTCCTGCTGCTCGACGAGCCGACGAACGACCTCGACCTCGACACGCTGCGCGTGCTCGAGGACTTCCTCGAAGAATGGCCAGGCGCGTTGATCGTCGTGTCGCACGACCGGGCGTTCCTCGAGCGGGTGGTGGAGGACGCGTTGGTCCTCGACGGCACTGGACGCGCCGCTCGCGCGCCCGGCGGATACGCGTCCTGGGAAGCCGAGAGGCGCCTGCGGGCGCCGTCGCGTGACAACAGCGGCGGCGGCGGAGAGGCGTCACGGAGCAGTCGTGGCGCTTCGCGTGCAGCGCCTCCCGCGGCCGGCGCGTCGCCTCCGGGGCGGTCGACGAGCACGCTCGCGCGTCTCGTCCGACAAGCCGAGCGGGAGATCGCGGAGCTCGAACGCCAACAGGTGGAGCTTTCGGAGATGCTGGCAGCGGCAGGAGGAGACCACGAGGAGCTGGCGCGCATCGGGCACCTGCTCGCGGACGTCCAGCAGCGGCTCGCGGAGGCAGAGGATCGATGGTTGGAGCTGGCGGAGGAGACCTGACCGCGACTCGGTGTTGACTGACGGCGTGGAACTGCTCGACGCGTTACGCACCACCGGTTCGATCCGTGAGTTCCTGCCGGAGCCTGTCGACCCCGCCGTCGTCGAGCGCGTTCTGGACACCGCACGGTTCGCGCCGAACGGCGGCAACGCGCAGGCGTGGAAGGTGATCGTCGTCGACGATCCCGCGAAGCGACGCACACTGCGCGACCTCTATCTGGACGGGTGGCACCTCTATCTCGCGCAAGCCGCTGCAGGGCTTCGCCCTTGGGCGCCGGTCACCGATGCTGACGCCGAGCGGGAGGCGATCGAACGGGCGCTGGCGTCGGAACGACCGCCGCTCGGAGACTTCGCGGAGCACTTCGACGAGGTGCCGGTCGTGCTCGTGCTGCTGGCCGACCTGCGCCGGCTCGCCGCCGTCGACCGGGACCTCGGGCGGTACACCTTCATCGGCGGAGCGTCGGTGTATCCGTTCGCGTGGTCGTTGTTGCTCGCGGCACGCGAGGAAGGCCTCGGTGGTGTCATCACGACGATGCCCGTGTTCCGGGAACCGCAGGTGAAGGCGTTGTTCGACGTGCCCGACGAGTTCACCGTCGCTGCGGTCATCGCGCTCGGCCGGCCGGTGCGTCAACCGACGAAGCTCCGTCGGGAGCCCGTGGAATCGTTCGCCACCATCGACACGTTTCGCGGCCGGGCGCTGGGGCAGAGTGGGGCCTGAACCTCGGTGAACACCGAATACCGTGCTGGGGCGGGCGCGATCATCAGACTGATCGCACTCCAAGGAGGCAACGCATGATCCGCTGTGAACCGGTCAAGGGCGACAAGGTGAAGGTGACGTTCACCCTTCCGGCTGACGAACCCGAAGGCAAGGTCGCCGTCGCCGGCGACTTCAACGACTGGGACACCAGCGCGACGACGTTGCGCAAGCGAGGCGACAAGCGCTCGGCGTCGGTGACGCTCGATGCCGGTCGTCGCTACGCGTTCCGGTACTGCACGGCCGACGGATCGTGGTTCAACGACGAAGAGGCGCACGGCTACGAGCGCAACGACTTCGGCGAGGAGAACGCCATCATCGATCTGTCGGACGGTGCTGCCGGATAACACCGGCGACGGCGCCTCCGCTGCGGTCGCTCAGCGGTTGCGGCGCCAGAAGCGAAGCCGCGACCGAGCAGGCACCAGGTCGCCCACGTCCTCTTCAGCGATCGTCGCGCTGGGCACCCCTGCAGCGGGGCTGCCGATCCCGGGGCGCTGACGCGGCATCGACGCTGCGTCGGCTATCGCCGCAGCCAGCAGTTCGTTGTTGTCCTGCTCCTCGTCGCGATCGAGAGGCGGACGGGGCTGGCGGCGGACCCGAAGATCGTGGCCGCACGCAGGACACGACGCGGCCTCCGGTGAGAGCAGCTGCGCGCATTCGGGACAGGCGGACATCCGTACCTCCACCTATCCGATCGGCAGGCGCGGTCCGGTTCTGAGAACAGTGGTAACCGGGTCAGTCGGTGACGGCGCGCAGACGGCGGGCCACGGCCGCTGCGACGATCAGCGCGAGCGCGGGGAACAGGAGCGACTCGGCGCCGGTCTCGGCGATCTCCCCTTCGCCCGACGCGACGCCGCCGGATCCCGATGATCCGAGTCCGGAGCCACTTCCGGAACCGCCGGTCGAGCCGCTGCCTGCGTCACCGGTGCCGGTGCCGGTGCCGGTGCCCGTGCCCGTGCCTGTCCCCGTGCCCGTCGGCGGGGCGGTGGTGGTCGGAGCCTCGCCCGTCGCTGTGGTCGTCGTCGTGTCGTCCACCGGTGCGGACGTCGTGGACGGCCCGTCGGCCGTCGTGGTCGTCGTCGTACCGATGGCGGTATCGCCGCCGTCGCCATCGTCTCCGCCGACGGCGAACGCGCTGACGAGGCCTGCGCCAAGCAGCAAGACGATGGCCGCCACGAGGACGCGGCGAAGTGAAGGTGACAGCTCGGTCAGCGGAACGCTCTCCTACGCGAGTTCAACCGAAGTCTACGGAGCGGCGCTCCGTGTGAAGGGGACCCTACCTGGCGCGGGACTACCATCGAACCCGCACGCGGGCGTAGTTCAATGGTTAGAACCTGAGCCTTCCAAGCTCATGATGCCGGTTCGATTCCGGTCGCCCGCTCTCACGCCACGCCGCCGCGAGGCCGCGCCCGTCACCGTCACGATCGCCGGCCCGGACCGCGTCCGCTCGACGTATCCGGGCGGTACCGCTCGAGGAACCGTCGTTCCGCCTCCTCGTCGCCGATCAGCACGAGGTCGCTCCCGGCCACCAGCGGTGCATCCGGATCGGGGTTTGCGGCCAGGTGGTCTCCCGCCGCGGTAGCGACGACCGTGCACCCGGTGTTCTCGCGGATCCGAGCCGTGCGGAGCGTCTTGCCGACCAGCGCCGGAGGCAGCTCGACGCGGAACACGTCGAGTCCCTCGGCGAGCTGGAGCGTGTTGTCCGCGGTCAACACGTTCCACATGGCCGTGGCGCCTGTCGACGCGTACGACATCACGAAGTCGGCGCCGGCGCGGTGGAGCGTCGTCACGTTCCGGTCGAGTCGAGCCCTCGCGATGATCTGGATGTCGTGTCGCAGACGGCGGCAGTAGATGGTCAGGTAGATGTTCACGTCGTCGTCGTGGGTTGTGACGATCACCGCAGGCGAGTCGGGATGCCAACCCGCGTGAGCCGCTCGATCAGCGCCTCCTCGATCGGACCGATGGCCGTCAAGATGACGTGTCCCTCGACGTCGGGCGCGACCGCGCGCGGCGCGCGTGCGCGTTGGGTCGATTCCATCCACGGCACGAACACGAACTGGATGAAGGTGAACGGCAGCAGGACGAGGATGAAGACCGACCCCGAGAGGAGGACCACGACCGAGAACGTGCGTCCGAGGTCGGAATCGAACGCGATGTCGCCGTAGCCGAGGGTCGACATCGTGACGATGGTCCAGTACACGGCCGTCGGCCAGCTGTGTCGCTGCCCCTCGTACTCCATGAGCTCGTGGAACAGAGCGCTGTAGATCACGACGACGACCGTGAGGATCCCGATCATCCACGCGAGGATCCGTGCGCTGCGGCGGGCCTGTGCGGTCGCGAGGTAGCCCAGGATGAAGCCGAGGGACTTCATCTCTCGATGCTTACCCCCGGCGTGCGATCAAACGTCCGACGCAAGCGACGACCGGTGCTCGACGAGTCTCAGGACGCCGGCGCCTGCGACGGAGCCGATGCAGAGAGCGGTGACCGCGACGGCTGGCTCAGGTGGTCGCGAGTCGCGTCCGCATGCGACGCTGCGCCGGGAGACGCGTCGTGGCAGCGCACTGGGAGCACACCCCGCGAGCGGTCTCTGGTCGGCCGCACAAGAGGCAGGTGCAACTGGCACCGCCAAGGGAATCCATCCAACGGTGGAGCTCTTCGCGCTCCTCGACGACATCTCTCACGCCCTGATGCACCTGGGCGTCTCCTCTGTTCGTGAAACCACGGGGAGCGCACGCATCAGCCGGAGGAACTGCAAATATTCCGGCGACCGGTGGGGACGTTCGACGTGACCTCGGCTCGCTGTCCACCGTATCTGCTATCGACGCCCGTTGCGCTGTCACCTCTCGCGCGGCGGGACTCACGCTCGTACGGGCGTCGACGTGTGGTGCGTCGGGGAGAGGAGATTCGAACTCCCGACCGCCTGCTCCCAAAGCAGGTGCGCTACCACTGCGCCACTCCCCGGTGCCTCGATGGTACCGACGTGAGCGACGCCCGCCGTCAGACGGTGAAGATCGGGCCGAGCGCCGCGAGCTGTGCGGCAGTCGGCGCGGCCGTCACGGTCGACACGAACGACACGTCGCCGAGCAGCCAGCGGGCGAACACCTCGGCGAAGTCGCCGGCGACCGATGAGTAGTCGGTGCACCCTGAACAGGTCGGGTACCACGAGCGCCCATCGATGCCGCGAATCTGGCGGTACAACGCGCGCTCGCCGTCGTCGGTGAACTCGACGTCTACGGCGTGGCCGAGCTCGTGGGCGACGATCTTCGCGATCTCGAGCGTCGTCTGCGTCGGCCGGACGTAGATGGTGATCGTCTTCGCCGTCGTCGACGTCAGTCCGAGGTAGCCGTTCCGCGGTCCGACGAACGAGATCCGGTACCCGACGCGGTCGACCGGATACGAGATGAAGGCCATCGCCTCTCGTCCCCGCTCCTCGGGTGACGGAGCGGGGTTCGCCGACGGCGCGGCGACTGCCGCGGTCGCCGGTGCGTCGATCGGTGGGGCCACGACGGTGGTGGGCGGACTGGGTCCGTCGGCGACCTCGGGCGGCGAAGCGGCTTCGGCCGCGACGACCACATCGTCCTGGGGGTCCGGTACGGCGGCGACCTGATCGGACGGGGCAGCTTCCACGACCGCGCCTGGCCGCGTCTCCACCGCGCCGCGCGTCGACGGCGGCGTCATCGCACCGGCGACCGCAACAGCGACCGCCGCTGCGCCGATCATGGACGCGGTCGACGCAGCAGCGAGCGCTCGGGCGGCTCGGCGCAGCGACGACGCGGCGGCGGACATCGGACTCAGGATGCCGATCGAAGATGAAGAGCGGCTGAAGCGCCGCTGGATCCTCGCTGAGCCGTCGTCACTACCGCGGCAGGCGGAAGTACGTCGCCATCGGCCCGGCGCCCGGGCAGCCGTAGTTCGGGTCGAACTGCCCCGGAAGCAGCTGGACGAACGCAACGGGGCCGCCGCCGAAGGCGCGGGTGGTGCAGTAGCGGGGCACGTCGCCGGCACCGTTCGCACCCGCCGTCCACACCGGCAGACCCGTCACCTCGCCGCCCATGATCTTGTTGTACTGGTACGGCGTCGAGTACACGCCGACGCCCAAGCCCTGCGCCCGCACAGCGTCGATCGCACCTCGGAGCACGACGGCGTTGAGCGCCGGGTTCGGGGTCCAGTAGTTGAGCTGCTCGACGTCGAGCCACACGAACGGCACGTCCGTCACGCCTTGCGAGCGTGCGTACGCCATCGAGTCGCCGATGCCGTTCCACCCGAAGTTGTAGGCGATGCACGAGATCTCGCCGTTGCAGTTGGGCTGGCGCACGCTGCCCGCGCCCATGGCGAGCTCCCACGGCGAGCGCGGGAAGTTGACGTTCACGTAGACGCCGGCCGCCCCGGTCGAGGTCGCCCACTTCCACTCGTCTGCGAGGCAGCGGTTGTGCTTGAACGCACGCCCACCGTTGATGCCGATGATCGAGTAGGCGTACTCGCCGCCCGGATACGGACCGCCGCACTGCGGATACGAGATGTCCCACCCGAACTTGCCGTCGGCGAGGCCGCCCCGAGCGGCGGCCGCAGCGCGGGCGAGCGGCGCGGGGGCAGCGGTGTCAGCGGCCGGCGCAGCGGGGGCCTCGGGCGCCGCAGTGGCCGGTGCGGGAGCCGACGCAGCGACGACGACCTGGGGCTCGGCCGGCTTCTGCCTGCCGCTCCCGCCGACGATGCCGACGACCGGGGCGCTCAGGCCGCCCGGGGTGCCGAGGTACGGAGCGTTGCCGAAGGTGAACACCCCGCCGTCCTGCGCGACGAGCCAGTAGCCGTCGCCTGCGGCTGCCACCGACAGGTCGACGATCGGCTTGTTGAGCTTGCGGTCGGCCGCCGATCCGAAGAAGGGAGCGTCGCCGAACGCGAAGACGCCGCCATCGGTCGACACGAGGTAGTAGCCCTTGCCCGTGGGCGTCGGAACGAGGTCCATCACCATGGCGTTCAGCCGGCGCTCAGCGGTGCTGCCGAAGTACTCCGCGTCGCCGAAGGTGAACACGCCGCCGTCGACGGTCACGATCCAGTAGCCGTTGCCGCTCGGCGTCGCCGCGAGCGAGACGACCGGCCGGTTCAGCGTCGTGCCGACGAGGCCGCCGAGGTAGCTGGCGTCACCGAAGGTGAACACTCCGCCGGTCCGTGACACGAGCCAGTAGCCGTTGCCGGAGGCGGTGGTGGCGATGTCGACGATCGGCGAGTTCGAGAGGCCGGCCGCCGAACCGTGGAACGGGGCGGTGCCGAACGAGAAGACACCGCCGTCCGCGCTCGACAGCCAGTAGCCCTCGCCGTCGCTCGTCTGGGCGACGCCGGTGATGGGTGAAGAGGTGAGGCCGGCGGCCGATCCGCTGTAGCCGTACCAGCCATGGGTGAACACTCCGCCATCCGCGGACACGACACGGTACGCAGGACCCGACGAGGGCTCCGCGGGAGCCGCGGGCGGTTCGGGAGCGGCGGCGGCCGCCTCGATCGTCTGGTCGGGTGCGGCGGATGCAGCTGCGGCCAGATCACCGTCGACGACGGTGCGGCGGTGTGAGCTCGGCGCGTCGTGCTGCACCAGGGCGATGCCGCCGGCGAGCAGCGTCGCCGCGGTGATCGCGCTCACGGCTCGGCGTGAGGTGGGCGCGGAGAAGTGGTTGCCCCGGCGACGGATCGAGCGTCGGGTGGCAGCGGCGACGGGCGCGAAGAACTTGCTTCCAAGCACGGTGGGGGGACTCCTGGTGAGGAACGACCTCGCGGTCCCAGCTGCCGCGAGTCGTCCCGTTCAGGATCGGCGCGAACCCCCGTGATCCGGACCTCACTGAAGGGCCATTAGCCAAATGGCCCGTCAACGCCCGTGTAACCGCTCGGTCGCCTTGCGAGGGTCGGATCAACCCGCCGAGCGGATCACCGGCTCCTCACCCGTCGAGCCCTTGCTGACACCGGATGCTCCCTCCGGAAGGAGCGCGCCGGGGCCTCCGCGACGGCCGCCGCGAGCACCCGGGAGCGACGTCCCGCCGGAGATCGTCAGGCCGCCGTCGACGACGAGCGCCTCGCCGGTGATGAACCTGGCGTCGTCGCTCGCGAGGAAGCAGATCGCGGCTGCGACGTCTTCGGGCCGCCCGTGCTCGGGCCACGGCTGGAGCTGGTCGAGGAACTGGCCGACCGCGTCCGGGTTGCCGTAGTTGAGCAGCGGGGTGTTGATGCCGCCGGGACACACCGCGTTGACGCGGATGCGCGCCTCCGCGAGCTCGAGCGCTGCCGCCCGGGTGAGGTTGATCACCCCGGCCTTGGCGGTGGAGTAGGCGAGTGGCCCGGCTCCGGCGCGCAGACCGGCGACCGACGCGGTGTTCACGATGGCGCCGCCGTCGCCCTGTCGCTTGAAGACGCGGCTCGCGTGCTTCACCCCCAGGAAGACGCCGCGGACGAGGACGCCGAACGTCCAGTCCCAGTCGTCGACCTCGATGTTCTCCACCGGCCCGAAGGCACCACCGACGCCGGCGTTGTTCACCATGATGTCGAGGCGGCCGAACTCGTCGACGGCGGTGGCGACCGCCGCTTCCACGTCGGCCTCGACGGACACGTCGCTGCGGACGAACCGCAAGCGCTTCTCGGTGCCGGACCCGCTCGACGCCACCTCCTCGACCAGCGCCTCACCGCTCGCAGCGTTGAAGTCGGCCGAGACGACCGATGCCCCGTCGTCGAGCAGACGGAGGACCGTCGCCCGCCCGATCCCGCTCGCCCCGCCGGTGACGACCGCGACACGTCCTTCGAAGGTTCCCCCGGTGCTCATGCTTCATCTTGACCGCAGGGTCAAGACGTTGGCTACTCGACTCGCGGGACGCCCTCGCCACGAGTGGCCGCGTTGCGCTGCTGCGCGTCGTCGGAGGCGTTCAGGCCGAGGAACAGACGGCCTTCGAGGGCGAGGCCCTCGCCCAGCGTCCCCTTCAACCCGTCGACGACCGCGCGCTTGGCGGCGAACACCGCGGCGGGGGAGTGGCGGGTGAATCGGCCGCACCACTCGACGGCAGCGTCGACGAAGGCCGCGCCGGCGCCGGGCAGCACCGCGTTGAGGAGCCCGAGTCGAAGGGCCTCCTCGGCCTCGACGATCCGACCGGAGATCACGAGCTCCGCGCCGACGCCGCCACCGACGAGCCGGGGCAGTCGTTGCGAGCCGCCCGCGCCGGGGATGATGCCGACGGCGACCTCCGGTTGACCCAGGTGCGCGCGTTCGCTGCCGACGCGCATCGTGCAGGCGAGCGCGATCTCGCAGCCACCTCCCCACGCCTGACCGTCGATGGCGGCGACGGTCGGCTGGGGCATGTCCTCGAGGAGGCGCATGGCGCGGCCCCATCCGCCGGGATCGCCGGTTCCGGGCTCACCGCGAGCGAGCGCCGCCAGATCGTCGAGATCGGCGTGCGCCACGAAGTACCCGTCGACACCGCCGGTGAGCACGACAACGGAGACGTCGTCGGTACGTCCCGCCAGCTGCTCCAGGTGCTCCGCCAGCTCGTTCATCCCCGCAAAGCTCATGAAGTTCCGGGGCGGGCGGACGAACGTGAGGACCGCGACGCGGTCGCGGACCTCGAGCGACCAGTCGGTCAGCTGTTCGACTCCGTGGCCGCGGCGGCGCCGCCTTCGCCCGACGGCTGAGCCTTGCGCTTGTCGCGGGCCTTCTTCTTGCGGATCCGGTCGTTCTTCCAGCGCACCTTCGAGAGTGCTCCTCTACCCATGGGCGGAAGCGTACGGGGCCGTTGACAATGCGCACCAACGGTGGAATAAATATGAGTGTCTTGTTGTCAAGTAAAGCGACACCCTCTTGAACAAGGAGACAGAGAAGAGATGCTGCTTCGGTTCGATCCCTTCCGTGAGTTCGAGCGGGAGTTCGACCGTCTCTCCCGCGCCGCCACCCGCAACGCGCACATGCCCCTCGACGCGTGGCGCCAGGGCGACCGCTACTACGTGAACGTCGACCTCCCCGGCGTCGATCCGTCGTCGGTCGACCTCACCGTCGAGAAGAACGTCCTCACGATCAACGCGTCCCGGACGTGGGAGCGTCAGGAGGGCGACCAGGTCCTTCTCGCCGAGCGGCCGCACGGCCACTTCAGCCGCCAGCTCTTCCTCGGCGAAGGCCTCGACGCCGAGCGGATCGAAGCCCGCTACCACAACGGCGTCCTCACGCTGACGGTCCCGGTGGCCGAGCAGGCGAAGCCCCGCAAGGTCGAGATCGCCGTGGGCACGAACGAACCGGCGGCCATCACCAGCTGATCCCCGACACACCTGCTGTCCGGAGGCGGTTTGCGGTCCCCGAGACCACAGACCGCCTCCAGTCGCGTCCGAGCGACGACCATCCGGGGGTAGTCGCAGACCACCGGTAGACTTCGCCGCCGTCATGAAGGCCACCGTCGAGCCCCTCGAGGGCAACAAGGTCAAGCTCTCGGTAGAAGTCGACGAGCAGGAGTTCGAGAAGCGCGTCGACGCGACGCTGCGCCGCATCGCCCGCGAGGTCCGCATCCCCGGCTTCCGGCCGGGCAAGGCGCCCCGCCGGTTGCTCGAGTCGCGCATGGGGAAGGCGGGTGTCCGGCAGGAGACGATGCGCGACGCGCTCCCGGAGTTCTACGCCGAGGCGGTGCGTCAGACCGAGATCGACGCCATCGCCCCGCCGGACATCGACATCACCGGTGGCGAGGAAGAGGGCCCGGTCCAGTTCGACGCCGTGGTCGAGGTCCGTCCCCAGCTCCAGCTCGCCGGCTACCAGGGGCTGCGGGTGACGATCCCGTCGCCGGAGGTCACCGACGAGGAGCTGCAGCGCCAGATCGACCGCCTCCGCCAGCCGTTCGGCGAGCTGAAGGAGGTCGAGCGTCCCGCGCAGGACGGTGACCACGTCACGTTCGACATCAGCGGCTCGCAAGACGGTGAGCCCGTCGCCGCCCTCACCGCCGACGACTACCTCTACGAGGTCGGCAGCGGCGGCATCCTCCCCGAGGTCGACGACAACCTCCGCGGCGCCAGCACCGGCGACATCCTCGAGTTCGACGCCGCGATCGGCGACGAGACCGTCCAGCTCAAGATCGTGGTGAAGGACATCAAGGAGATGATCCTCCCCGAGGTCACCGACGAGTGGGCCAGCGAGGCCAGCGAGTTCGAGACGGTCGCCGAGCTCACCGACGACCTTCGCCGCCGCATGGGCGAGGTCAAGAAGATGCAGGCGAACCTCCAGCTTCGCGACGAGGTGGTGAAGGCTCTCGTCGAGCTGGTGGAAGACGACGTCCCCGACGCGCTCGTGAACGCCGAGATGGAGCGCCGCCTGCACGACGTCGCCCACCGTCTGGAGCACCAGGGTGTGTCGCTCAGCCAGTACCTGCAGGCCACCGGGCAGGGTCAGGAGGAGTTCGTCGACGACCTCCGCAAGGGTGCGACCGAGAGCGTGAAGGCCGACCTCGCGCTGCGTGCCGTCGCGGACGGCGAGGCCATCGAGGCCGGCGAGGAAGACGTCGACAACGAGATCGCGAAGCTCGCCGAGCAGATGAACACGAACGCGCTCGACGTGCGTCAACAACTCGAGCGTGCAGATCAGATGCCCGCGGTACGCTCGGACATCCGGAAGGCGAAGGCCCTGGGGTGGCTCATGGAGCACGTCGAGATCGTCGACGAAGAGGGCAACGCGATCGACCGCGCCGACCTCGAGCCGACCCCCGCTGCTGACACCGCCGACGTCGCTGACGACGCCTCGGCAGAAAGCGAGACCGAGTGACCTACGTCCCCAACGTCTGGGAAGAGACCAGCCGGGGCACCAAGGGCTACGACCTCTTCTCGAGGATGCTCGAGGAGCACATCATCATGCTCCAGACGCCCATCAACGACACCGTGGCGTCGCTGATCATCACGCAGATGCTCTATCTGCAGTTCAAGAACGCGGACAAGGACATCCAGCTCTACGTGAACTCGCCCGGCGGTGAGATCACGGCGCTGTTCGCGATCTACGACACGATGCAGTTCGTCCAGAACGACATCCAGGTCGTCTGCATCGGCCAAGCCGCGTCGGCCGCGGCGGTCCTGCTCAGCGCGGGCACCAAGGGCAAGCGGCTCGCCCTCCCGCACAGCCGGATCATGCTCCACCAGCCCTACGGCGGCGTCGCCGGCCAGGCGTCCGACATCGAGATCCAGGCCCGCGAGATCCTCCGCATGCGCGAAGAGATCGACAAGATCCTGAGCCACCACACCGGCCAGCCGATGGAACGGGTCTCGAAGGACACCGATCGAGATTTCTACATGAGCGCGCAAGAGGCCCTCGAGTACGGCATCATCGACGAGGTGATCTCGAACAAGGACCTGGCCGCCGTTCCGCCCGCCAAGGGCGTCGCGTAAGCGACGAGGGAACGAGCCGAGGGATCGAGGGGGACTCGAAGCGCAATGGCCAAGTTCGGAGACGGGGGCGACCTCGTCAAGTGCTCCTTCTGCGGCAAGTCGCAGAAGCAGGTCAAGAAGCTCATCGCCGGGCCCGGCGTCTACATCTGCGATGAGTGCATCGACCTGTGCAACGACATCATCGAGGAGGAGCTCGCCGGCGACAGCGAGGTCCGCTTCGACGACCTGCCGAAGCCGAAGGAGATCTACACCTTCCTGAACGACTACGTCGTCGGCCAGGAACGGGCGAAGAAGATCCTCTCGGTCGCCGTCTACAACCACTACAAGCGGGTGCAGGCGGGCGCGAACGACAACGACATCGAGCTCGCGAAGTCGAACATCCTCCTGCTCGGCCCGACCGGCTGCGGCAAGACGCACCTCGCGCAGACCCTCGCGCGGATGCTCAACGTGCCGTTCGCGATCGCCGACGCGACCGCGCTCACCGAAGCCGGCTACGTCGGCGAAGACGTCGAGAACATCCTCCTCAAGCTGATCCAGGCCGCCGACTACGACGTCAAGAAGGCCGAGACCGGGATCATCTACATCGACGAGATCGACAAGATCGCCCGCAAGAGCGAGAACCCGTCGATCACTCGTGACGTGTCGGGTGAGGGCGTGCAGCAGGCGCTCCTGAAGATCCTCGAGGGCACGACCGCCTCCGTGCCGCCGCAGGGCGGGCGCAAGCACCCCCACCAGGAGTTCATCCAGATCGACACGACGAACATCCTGTTCATCTGCGGTGGCGCCTTCGCCGGCCTCGACCACCTCATCGAGAACCGCGTCGGACGGAAGTCGATCGGGTTCCGAACCGCAGCCGACGAGGCGGGTGTCGACCTCGGCGAGATCCTCTCCCACGTCACCCCCGAAGACCTGCTGAAGTTCGGCCTCATCCCCGAGTTCGTCGGCCGCCTTCCAGTGATCGCGACCGTCGACCAGCTCGACGAAGAGGCGCTGATCAAGATCCTCGTCGAGCCGAAGCACGCGCTCGTGAAGCAGTACAAGAAGATGTTCGCCCTCGACAGCATCGAGCTCGAGTTCGCCGACGATGCTCTGTCCGCAGTGGCCGAGCAGGCCCAGCTGCGAGGCACCGGCGCCCGGGGGCTGCGGGCGATCCTCGAGGAGGTGCTGCTCGACGTGATGTACGACCTGCCGAGCCGCACCGACATCGGCAAGTGCGTGATCGACCGCTCGGTCGTGCTCGAGCGGGTCAACCCGACGCTCGTTCCCCGCAGCGAGCTCGGTCCGCCGAAGTCCGAACGTCCCCGCCGCGCCGCGTCGTAGCTCCGCCCACGTGACCCACGACGTGAACGTGGGTAGCGTCGTGACATGCGGAAGCTCGTGAAACTCGCCCTCGTCGCTGGTGCAGCCGGAGGTGCCGCAGGCGCCGTCCAGTCGTTCCGGAAGGACGATCCGGGCGAGTTGATCGCGCAGAAGGCGATGAAGGCCGCCGGGGAAGCCGCCGCCGTCGGTGCCGTGGTCGGCTTCGTGCTCGACCGGCGCGACAAGAAGCGCAAGGCGAAGGCCCGCATGAAGGTCTCCGCCGGCCTCACGACCGCGGGTTTGATGGAGGCGGCCAAGGCGGCCCGCCCCGCGCTCGAACACGCCCTCGAGGTCGCGGCATCCTTCGCCGAGACGGCCAAGGCCGAGGCGGTGCCCAGGGTCGAGCACGCGGTCGAGGTCGCGCGCCCGAAGGTGGAGCTCGCGGCCCGGACCGCAGCCGAGAAGGCCCGCGAGGCGGCCGAGGCCGCGAAGCCGCGCGTCGAAGCCGCGGTCGATGCCGCCCGCCCGCGCGTCGAGCACGCAGTCGACATCGCTCGTCCGAAGGTCGAGCAGGCCGCTCGCCAGGCTCGCGAGCGCGCGGTCGAGCTGGCTGAGACGGCTCAGTCGCGGACCAACGGTCTCGCGGCCAAGGTCGCGTAGTTCGGCCATGATCGGGGCGTCGTGCCCGACGCCCTTCGCCTGATCACCAGCCCGCTGCCGGTCGCCGCCGGCCTCGGGTACGCGGACCTCTCCGCTGCCGTCGCGGCCGATGCTCTGGCTCGCCGGCGGTGGGCCGCGGGTCGTCCGGCATCGCTCGTTCTGCAGACGCTGACCGGCGACCTCGGCGGCCGCCTCGCCTTCGACCGCGACCTCGTCCGCACCGGCCACGATCGCTCGACGCTGCCGCCCCAGGAGCTGGCCGAGGCCGTGCATGCCTTCGACGCGTCTCGCCGCCGCGCAGCCGCCGAGCAGCTCGATGCCCTGGGCGTCACCGCCGAGCTCGACGAGGGCGGGGCGTCGCCTGCGGCGCGTGAGGCCGCGGCGATCGCGTTCGTCCGCCTCCACGAGGAGGGACTGATCGACGTGGCGCGCATCGTCGCGCCGTTCTGTCCGAGCTGTGCGACCGTTATCGAAGGCCCGGACGCCGTGGCCGGTCACCTCGAGGTCGAGGTGCTGCGGGTCGCCGTCGACGCGGACCTCGTCGTCGAGGTGACCGCGCCGGAGCTCGTCGACGGCACGGTCGGCGTCGCGGTGCCCGTCGGGCATCCTGCGGCCGGGCGTGATGTCGTCGTCCCGCTCGTCGAACGTGAGGTGCCCGTCGTCGAGGAGCCAGGGTGCGTCGAGCCACGGCTGCTCGTGCCTGCGCATGACGCGTCGGCGTTCGAGCTCGCGGAGCTCCACGGCTTCGTCCCGATTCGGGTCCTCGGTCGAGACGGTGTCGTGCGTGGCGAGGGCCCCCTCGCCGGGCTGTCGAGGTTCGCCGCGCGCCGGGCCGCCACCGCCCTGCTGCAGGCGGAGGGCGCCGTCGTCGACACCATCGACGGCACGGAGAGCGTCGACCGGTGCCGTCACTGCGGGTCGGTGGCGGTCCCGGTGCTCGGCTGGCACTGGCTGCTCCGGGTCGCGCAGCTCGAGGTCGCTGCGGCCGATGCGATCCGGCACGGCTCGGTGAGCTTCGTGCCCGCCGCGGTGCGCGACACGGTCCTCGTGCTCGCCGGCGGGCGGCCGTGGTGCCTCGACCGTTCGACGCCAGGAGGAACGCCGCTCCCTGTGTCTCGATGCACCGACTGCCGGCGCGTCACCGTCGCCGTCGACGCCCCGTCGACGTGCGGCAAGTGCTTCGGCGAGCTGGAGCCGTCGCGGCTCACACTCGACGCGCGGTTCGTCGCCGCGCTCGCCCCCTTGGTCCGTGCAGGCTGGCCGGGCCGCATCTCCGCCGACCAGGTCGCCGCGGCGCGTGCGACCACTGCCGTCGTGGCTGCGGGCGCCATCGAGTCGTGGGCGCTTCCGGCCCTTGCGCTCGGGCTCCGCCTCGCCGGTTACGCGCCGTTCTCGAACGTGGTCGTGCAGCCGCTCGACGTCTCGCCCGCGACCGAGGTGCCGCCGCCGGGCACCGACCGCCGGGCCGCGCGCCTCGCGCTGCTGGCGGCCACCGATGTCGACGCCGCGGTCGCCGCGGTCGCCGCGCTCGACACGCCGATCCGTGTCGACGAGAACGACGCCCCGGCTGCGGCCGGCAGCGACACCTCGTCGGCGCTCGCGGCGGTCGAAGCCGCCGTCGCCGCTCTCGACGAGGGCGGCCCCGGACAGGCGGCCGCTCTCCTGGTGGCCGCGCTCACCGGGGGCGTGCCATCGTCGGCGGCAGACCGCGTGCAGGCCCTCGCTGTCCCCTTCCTCGGAGCGTGACCATGGACTACGGCGAAGCCCTCGCCTGGCTTCACAACCGGATCAACCTGGAGACGATCCGCCTTCCGGGTCGGGTGCGCCCGCCGAGCCTCGACCGCATGCACGAGCTGATGAAGTTGATGGCCGAGCCGCAGAAGCAGTATCCGGTCATCCATCTCACGGGCACGAACGGCAAGACGTCCACCGCCCGCATCGTCACCCGGATCCTCCAGGCAGCGGGGATCGACGTCGGCACCTTCACCAGCCCCCACCTCGAACGCATCAACGAGCGCATCGCCCGCAACGACGAGCCCATCCCCGACGACGACCTCGCCGAGGTGCTGACAGCGATCTCCCATCTCGAGCCGCTCATGACGGAGGCCCCGTCGTTCTTCGACGTCATCACGTCGGCCGCGTTCCGGTGGTTCGCCGACGTGGCGGTGCACGCCGCGGTCGTGGAGGTCGGGATGCTCGGCACGTGGGACACGACCAACGTCGTCGACGGGTCCGTCGCCGTCATCACCAACATCGGCGCCGATCACCTCGACTTCGCGCCGACGCTCGAGGCGATCGCCCGGGAGAAGGCGGGCATCGTGAAGGAGGGCTCGACGCTCGTACTCGGCGAGACCGACCCCGCATATGCATCCATATTCGACGCGACACCGGCGGCGCAGGTGTGGCGGCGTGACGAGGACTTCGCCTGCGTTCGGAACGACCTCGCGCACGGCGGCCGCGTCTTGTCGATCCGTACACCGGCCGCGCAGTACGACGACCTGTTCTTGTCGTTGCACGGCGCGTTCCAAGGCGAGAACGCAGCGATGGCCGTGGCCGCGGTCGAAGCGTTCCTCGGCCAGCCGATCGAGACCGCGATCGTCGAAGAGGCGCTGGCCACCGCCACGTCACCGGGACGCCTCGAGGTGATGGGGCGCTCGCCACTCGTCGTCGTCGACGGTGCGCACAACCAGCCCGGGGCGGAGGCGCTCGCCGCGACGCTCGTCGAAGAGTTCGGTGACGCGGAGGAGTGGACGGTGGTCGTCGGCCTCCTCACACCGCACGATCCGGCCGACCTGCTCGGCGCGCTCGATCCGATCCGCATCAAGACGGTGATCGCGACGGAGCCGTCGTTCGCGCCTCGCGCGGTGTCGGCCGACGTCGTGGCCGCCGCTGCCGACGACGCCGGGTACGACGTCGCTGTCGCGCCGACCGTCGCGTCGGCGGTGCGGGAGGCGAGGGACGTCGCCGGCGAGCAGGGACGGGTCCTGGTGACCGGCTCGCTCTACGTCGTCGGCGATGCGAGAGCCGTCCTCGGCGACCGCTAGCCTGCCGCCCTCGTGAGCACCGAGAGCACCGACCGCACCTTCGTCGCCTGCAAGCCCGACGCCGTCGAGCGTGGTCTGGTCGGCGAGATCATCGCCCGCTTCGAGCGCAAGGGACTCAAGATCGTCGCCGCCGAGCTGCGGACGATCGACGAGGCGACGGCGAAGAAGCACTACGCCGAGCACGAGGGCAAGCCGTTCTTCGGCGACCTGGTCGAGTTCATCACCCGCGGGCCGGCGATGCTCCTCGTTCTCGAAGGCCCCGGCGACACGTGGAAGGTCGTGCGCACGATGATGGGCACGACGAACCCGAAGGAAGCCGCGCCCGGCACCATCCGCGGCGACTTCGGGATCCTCTTCACGGAGAACCTCGTCCACGGCAGCGACGGCCCCGAGTCGGCCGAGCGCGAGATCGGCATCTTCTTCCCGAACCTCTGACCCGCCACCTCCACATCGCTTTGGGTCCCCACCGCTTCACCGGTGAAGCGCTCCGGGCCCAAAGATGTAGGCGACGGAGGCGAGGATCTCGTCGGCCGTAGTGCGAGAGGTGATCGGCCAGATGTCCCATCCGGCGCGCTTGAGCCGGCGGAGCTTGGCATCGTCCTCGTGCTTCGCGATCGGGTCCATGTGGTACTGGTCGCTCTGGTACTCGAAGCCCGCCTTGCGGTCGGCCCATCCGCAGTCGATCCGGTGCTTGTGCCCCTCGACCAACACCGGGATCCCCATCGTCGGTCGCGGGTAGCCGGCCGCGTCGATGAGGTCGGCGATCTCGAACTCCGGGTCACTGTCCCCCGGTTCCACGCCAGGGACGTAGATCGCGAGCACCTCACGCACGGCGCGCCGGCCCCGTCGTCCGCTGACGGGAACCTCGCCGATGCACCGGGCGACCTCGACGATGAAGCGTCTGTCCTTGCGGAGTTCCGCTCGCGCGATCGCGGGCAGATCGATCCCGTCGAAGGTGCTGACGTCGACGAACGTCCGCGCCGGTGTCGTCGTCGGAACGCGATGCCTCGTCGTGACGTGCGATTTCGGGAGTGCCAGGGTCTTGTGGCCCGCGACGCCGTCGCCCTTCGGGCGGACCCGCCCCTCACGCAGGAGGTCGATCGCGTCCGGATCGTCGCAGTTCGGGAACCGGAGCAGCTTTGTCGCCGTGCGGTGGGACACCACCGTGTTGCTCGGCGCGGCGAGCACGGCTGCCAGCCACGCCTGGTGCCGCGTGATGGCGCTACCGGCCGTGCGCACAACCTCCTTCCTCATGCGGAAGAGCTCGCCGCTCCTGAGGGCGCGGTCGATGCGGCTCTCGCTCCCACCGAAGGTGGCCAGCTGCTCGAACGTGAGTAGCCCCAGCTGACGACGGGCCACGGAATCGAGGGTGGCCATGCCAAACCCCACCACGCGCCTGCGACAAGAAGTCCATCACGTCGCTTTGGGCCCCTAGCGCCCCACCGGTGAAGCGGTGGGGGCCCAAAGCGAACGGGGGAGAGGCGGTAGTGAACGGCGGAAGTGCTGTTCCGGGCTAGCCCGAGTACCCTGGTCAGGACCTCGTCCCCGTCGGGGAGGGACTCTCGCGCGTGTCCGACAACTTCTTCTCCACGCTCATGGGCCGGGACATGGCCATCGACCTCGGAACGGCGAACACGCTGGTGTACGTCCGAGGCCGCGGCATCGTCCTGAACGAGCCCTCGGTCGTCGCCGTCAACACCAAGGACGGGCGACCCCTTGCCGTGGGCGCGGAGGCGAAGCGGATGATCGGCCGTACGCCGAGTCACATCCAAGCGATCCGGCCTCTGAAGGACGGCGTCATCGCCGACTTCGAGATCTGCGAGAAGATGCTCCGCTACTTCATCCAGAAGGTGCATCCCCGCCGGTTCGCGAAGCCTCGCATGGTGATCTGCGTGCCCTCGGGCATCACCGGCGTCGAACGGCGCGCGGTGCAGGAAGCGGCGGAGTACGCAGGCGCCCGCAAGCCGGCCTACATCATCGAAGAGCCCATGGCCGCGGCCATCGGTGCCGGCCTGCCGGTGCACGAGCCGACCGGCAACATGGTCGTCGACATCGGCGGCGGCACGACCGAGGTCGCAGTGATCTCCCTCGGCGGCATCGTCACCGCCACCAGCATCCGGGTCGGCGGCGACGAGCTCGACGAGGCGATCATCAACTACATCAAGAAGGAGTACTCCCTCGCGCTGGGCGAGCGGACGGCCGAGGAGATCAAGATGGTCCTCGGGTCCGCGTGCCAGCTCGAAGAGGAGATCTCGGCCGAGATCCGCGGGCGAGACCTGATCACGGGCCTCCCGAAGACGATCATCACCACGACCGACGAGGTGCGCGAAGCGCTCGAGGAGCCCATTGCGGCGATCGTCGACGCGGTCAAGGTCACGCTCGACAAGACCCCGCCCGAGCTCGCGGCCGACATCATGGAGCAGGGGATCGTCCTGACGGGCGGCGGCGCCCTTCTCACCGGCCTCGACGCCCGCCTGAGCGCGGAGACGGGCATGCCGATCGTGGTCGCCGACAACCCGCTGCTCTCGGTAGCCATCGGCGGCGGCCAGTTCCTCGAGGAGTTCGACGCCCTGAAGGACGTGCTGCTGCCGCCTCACAGCCACTAAGGACTAGATGGCGGTCTATCGACGCCCGGCGCGCTCCCGATTCACGCTGCTGCTCCTGGTCCTGACGTCGATCACCCTCCTCACCCTCGACTACCGAGGCACCGGCAGCGGGGTCGTGGAGGCGGTGAAGGACGGAGCGCGCGACGTGTTCGCGCCGGTGCAGGACGCCAGCGACAAGCTGTTGTCGCCCGTCGGGAACTTCGTCGGCGGCATTCTCCACCACGGCGACCTCAAGGCGGAGAACGAGCGGCTCCGGCAGGAGAACGCAACACTGCGCGGCGAGGTCCTGCGGGCGGACGACGCCGAGCGCGAACGAGCGGCCCTCATCGACCAGCTCGACCTCGACTTCGTCGACGACATCCCGCGCGAAGACGCTCGTGTCGTCGCGTTCAGCCCGAGCAACTTCGAGCTGTCGGTCGAGATCGACAAGGGCGCGAGCGACGGCATCGCGAAGGGGATGCCCGTCGTCACCGGCACCGGGCTCGTGGGTCGCATCGAGAGCGTCTCCCGCAACCGCAGCACCGTGCAGCTGCTCGTCGACGACGAGTTCAGCGTCGGC
Source organism: Acidimicrobiales bacterium (assembly GCA_035540495.1). GTDB lineage: Bacteria > Actinomycetota > Acidimicrobiia > Acidimicrobiales > CADCTF01 > DASVEG01. Next base: position 148,967 of record DATLGL010000060.1, on the reverse strand, counting down.
ATCCGCGTCGTTCCCCAGGGCGACACCGGCGTCGCGAACGGCCGTGGCCTCCGGCGCCTGATGGAGGCCGACCTGCTCGACCCGTCGACGCAGCTCGAAGCCGACCAGGTCGTCGTGACGAGCGGCCTCCAGCAGAGCCAGTTCCCGCCCGGCATCCCCGTCGGGAAGATCGTGAAGGCCACGAGCCGTCCGAACGCGCTCCAGCAGGACGTCACCATCGACCCGGTGGTCGACCTCGGCCGCCTCTCGTTCGTCACCGTCCTGCTGTGGAGCCCACGGTGAGGAGCCCACGGTGATGAACAGCGTCCGCCCGCGGCTCGCCGTAGCGCTCGCCGTCGTGCTCCTGCTCCACCTGACGGTCCTCGCCGACATCCGCCTGGCCGGCGTGCGCCCGGATGCGCCGCTCCTCATCGCCATCGTCGCCGGCCTCGCCGCCGGCCCGGAGAGAGGAGCGATCGTCGGGTTCGTGGCGGGGCTCCTGGCCGACCTGTTCCTACCGTCGCCGTTCGGGCTGAGCGCGCTCGTCTACAGCCTCGTGGGGTTCGCGATCGGTTCGCTCCAGACCGGCATCCTCCGCAATGCCTGGTGGATCCCGGTGGTGACTGCCTTTGCCGGAAGCGCTGCCGGTATCGTCCTGTATGCCGCGCTCGGCGCGATGGTGGGTGAGACCGGCATGGTCGGGCCTCGCCTGCCGTTGATCGCCGTGCTGGTGGGGCTCATGAACGCGTTGCTCGCTCCCGCAGCGGCGCGGCTCGTCTCGTGGGCCGTCCGGGCCGGATCGCCCGAACGCAGCTACGCGCTGTAGTCGCACCTCTCGTCTCCGCCATGTCGACCGACTCCCCCCGCTTCCGCCTCGCCGCCCTGGGCGTCGTCGTGCTCTCGCTGTTCGCCGCGCTCTACGCGCGGCTCTGGTACCTGCAGGTCCTCGACGCCCAGACCTTCGTCCAGGCCGCGGCGAGCAACCAGGTGCGGCTCGTGTACGAAGAGGCACCCCGCGGCCGCATCCTCGACCGCAACGGCCAGGTCCTCGTCGACAACCAGCGCAGTCAGGTCATCGCCGTCCGGAAGGCGCAGTTCAACCGCCTCGACGCCGACGAGCGCACGGCCGTCAAGGCTCGTCTCGCGGCGCTGCTCGGCATCAGCGAGCAAGACCTCGAGAAGCGGATCAACGACGTCCGCTACAGCCAGTACAAGCCGGTGCCCGTCGCCGAGAACGTGCCGGAAGAGATCTTCATCCACGTCAAGGAGAACCAGGCCGAGTTCCCCGGTGTGGAGGCGACGATCATCAGCCGGCGCACCTACCCGAACGGGACCCTCGCCGCTCACGTCCTCGGCTACGCGGGCGAGATCAACGATCGCGAGCTGGAGGCCCGCAAGGGCGAGGACTACAAGCTCGGCGACACGATCGGGAAGTCGGGCGTCGAGCTGGTGTACGAGCGAGACCTGCGAGGTGAAGCCGGCGTCGAGAAGCTGCAGGTGAACTCCGCCGGCGAGGTGCTCGGAGCGCCGCTGTCGGCGCGGGCGCCGACCGCGGGGAACGACGTCCAGCTCACCCTCGACCTGAACATCCAGCGCCTCGCCGAGGAATCGTTGGAGCAGGGGTTGCAGAAGGCCCGGACGCTCGTCGATCGCGAGGAGCGCAAGCCCTTCAAGGCGCCCGCAGGGTCGGTGGTCGTGCTCGACGTCCGCGACGGGAGCGTCGTCGCGATGGCGTCGTTCCCCACGTACAACCCCGGTGACTTCGTCGACGGCATCAAGCCCGACGTCTTCAAGGCGCTGAACGACCCGGCGAGCCACTACCCGCTCAACAACCGGGCCATCACCGGCCAGTACGCGCCGGGCTCGACGTACAAGCTCGTCACCGCGATCGCCGCCGCGCAGCGCGGGATGATCACGGGGAAGACGACCATCAGCGACCCCGGCTTCTACAACGTGCCCAACTGCAAGGGCGAGAAGTGCCAGTTCCAGAACGCCGGTCGACAACCACACGGTCGGGTCGATCTACGACGCAGCCTCACCGTGTCGAGCGACGTGTACTACTACCAACTCGGCGCGCGGTTCTGGCTCGAGCGGAGCCGCTACCCGAACGCGCTGCAGGACGCCTCGCGCGACTTCGGCCTCGGCGCCCGCACGGGCATCCCGCTGCCGACGGAGAAGGCCGGCGTGATCCCGTCACCGGAGTGGAAGAAGGAGTTCTGCACCAAGGTTCGTTGCCTCGACGACCGCTGGTTCACCGGTGACTCGATCAACATGTCGATCGGGCAGGGCGATGTGCTGGTGACGCCGCTGCAGCTCGCGATGTCGTACGCGGTCTTCGCCAACGGCGGCATCCGGTTCGAGCCGCGCATCGCCTCTCGCGTGGTCGCCAGCGGCACCACCGACAAGGTGGTGCGGGAGGAACCCGTGAAGGAGAGTGGTCGCCTCGACCTCCCTGCGGGGATCCGCGACCCGGTGCTCCAGGGCCTGCGCGGCGTGATCGAGCGCGAAGAGGGCACCGCCTTCTACGCGTTCTCCGGCTTCCCGCGCGGCTTCCCGGTCGCAGGAAAGACGGGTACGGCGCAGGTGCGCGGCAAGCAGGACTCGGCGATCTTCGCCGCCTTCGCCCCGGCCGACAACCCGCAGTACGCGATCTCGGTGGTGCTCGAGGAGGCCGGCTTCGGTGGCTCTTCGGCCGCGCCGATCGCTCGCCGGATCCTCGAGGGCATCGCGACCGGTACGACGGCACCCGCGGGCGAGATCCGCGTCGGCGGCGGGGGCACCGACTGATGAGGGCGCGCTGATGACGACCCTGGCTGCCGGCGCAGGTGCCGGCGCGGGAACCGGACGGCGAACCCTCACCCGGCAGTCGGCCGCGTCGCCGTGGCGTCACGTCGACCTGTCGCTGGTGATCGCGGTGGTGCTGCTCGCGGCGTTCGGACTGCTGATGATCTACAGCGCCACCCGCGTGCGCCTCGAGGAACGCGGCCTCGACCCGACCTTCTACCTCCAGCGCCAGGCGATGTTCGTCGCGATCGGGTTGGCGGTGATGACGGCGGTGACGCTGTTCGACTACCGCCTCTACCGCGACTTCGCGGTCCTGATCTACGGCGGCACGGTCGGCATCCTGCTCCTCGTCCTGTCGCCGCTGGGCGCGGAGCACAAGGGCCAACAGGCGTCGTTCGACATCGGGGCGTTCCAGCTCCAGCCGTCCGAGTTCGCCAAGATCGCCTTGATCGTGTGCCTGGCGGCCTACGTGTCGACGCTGCGCGAGCAGGTGATCGACGGACGGCGGTTGCTCGTCATCCTCGGCGTCGCGGGCCTGCCGATGGGCCTCATCTACCTGCAGCCCGACCTCGGGACGTCCCTCGTCTTCGGGGCGATCCTCATGGGGATGCTGCTCATCGGAGGGGCGAAGGCCCGGCACCTCGTCCTGCTCCTCCTCGGCGTGGTCGTCGCCATGGTCGCCGTCGTCCAGCTCGGCGTCTTGAAGGAGTACCAGGTCGCCCGGCTCACGTCGTTCCTCGATCCGACCGGTGACGTCGCCGGTGCCGCCTACAACCTCGACCAGTCGAAGACCGCGATCGGTTCGGGAGGCTTCTTCGGCAAGGGCCTGTTCCAGGGGTCGCAGACGAACCTGTCGTACGTGCCCGAACAGCACACCGACTTCATCTTCACGGCGGTGGGGGAGCAGCTCGGCTTCCTCGGGTCCGCCGTGATGCTGGCGCTGTTCTCGATCGTGGTGTGGCGCACGTGGCGTGCGGCGGCACTCGCACGCGACGTCGCGGGGACGCTCATGTGCGTCGGCGTCATCGCGATGCTCACGTTCCAGGTGTTCGAGAACGTCGGCATGAGCATGGGGATCATGCCGATCACCGGCATCCCGCTCCCGTTCGTCTCCTACGGCGGCTCCTCCACCCTCGCGACGTTCGCCGGCATCGGGCTGGTCCTGAACGTCCACATGAGAAGGTTCCTGTAGCCACGCCAGTACAATCGGGGCTCAACATGACGCTGTGGCCCAGGATCGAACCGCTCCTGGCCGGGGTCCAGAAGCCCGCCCGCTACATCGGGTGCGAGGAGGGGGCCGTCGAGCCGGTCCATGCTGCGCACAAGGTCGCGTGGCTCCTGCTCTACCCCGACAGCTACGAGGTCGGCCTCCCGAATCAGGGCCTGCAGATCCTCTACGAGATCCTCAACGAACGCGACGACGCCGTCGCCGAGCGCTCCTACGCGCCCTGGCTCGACATGGAAGCGGCCATGCGCGGCCGAGGCGTCCCCCTCTTCAGCGTCGACACCCACCGCCCGGCGGCCGACTTCGACCTGCTCGCCTTCAACCTCAGCGCAGAGCTCGTCTACACGAACGTCCTCAACTGCGTCGATCTGGCGGGCGTCCCCGTGCGAAGCGCACATCGCAAGCCCGACGACCCGCTCGTCTGCGCCGGAGGCCACTGCGCCTTCAACCCCGAGCCCCTCGCCGACTTCATCGACTTCTTCGTGATGGGCGACGGCGAGGAGGTCGTCGCCGACATCACCAGGGTCGTGGGCGAGTGGAAGGCGAGCGGCCGGACGGAAGGCTCGCGCGAGCACGTCCTGCGCGAGCTCAGCAAGGTCGAGGGCGTCTACGTCCCGTCGATGTACGAGGTGGAGTACGACGGGCAGCGCATCGCGGCGGTCACACCGAAGTACAGCGACGTGCCCGAACGGGTCGAGAAGCGGACGATCTCCGATCTCGCCGACTTCCCGTACCCGAAGCGCCAGCTGGTGCCTCTGACCGAGGTCGTCCACGACCGGCTCAACGTCGAGATCTTCCGAGGCTGCACCCGCGGCTGCCGCTTCTGCCAGGCCGGCATGATCACCCGTCCGGTGCGCGAGCGGCCGGCCGAGCAGGTCCGCCAGATGGTGAGCGACGGGCTGAAGCGCACCGGCTACGACGAGGTCAGCCTCACCAGCCTGAGCAGCGCCGACTACAGCGGCATCGACGAGGTCGTGAAGGGCATCATCAACGACCCGATGTGCGGCGGTCAGGTCGGCGTGAGCCTTCCGTCGCTGCGGGTCGACGCCTACACCGTTGGCATTGCGAGCGAGATCGCCAAGGTGCGCCGCACCGGCCTGACGTTCGCGCCCGAGGGCGGCACCTGGCGGATCCGCCAGGTGATCTCGAAGCTGATCCGCGAGGAAGACCTGTACGGCGCGGTCGACTCCGCGTTCAGTCAGGGCTGGCAGCGGGTCAAGCTCTACTTCCTCACCGGTCTGCCGACCGAGACCGACGAAGACACCGAGGGCATCATCGAGCTCGCCCGCAACTGCGTGTCGATCGGGCGGAAGCACTCGAACCGCATCAGCGTCACGGCGAGCGTCGGCGGTTTCGTGCCGAAGCCCCACACGCCGTTCCAGTGGTTCGGCCAGAACACCGTCGACGAGCTCTACCGGAAGATCGGTCTCCTCAAGGACAAGGCGCGGGTCGCCAAGGGCGTGCAGTTGAAGTGGCACGACCCCAAGGCGAGCCTGGCCGAGGGCATCGCCAGCCGGGGTGACCGCCGCATCGGTGACGTCATCGAGACGGTGTGGCGCCGGGGCGGCACGTTCCAGGAGTGGTCGGAGAAGTTCGACGTCAACCTCTGGATCGAGGCGATGGCCGAGCACGGTCTTTCGGTCGACTGGTACGTGCACCGTCACCGCGAGGAGGACGAGGTCCTCCCGTGGGACCACATCAGCGCCGGTCTCCACAAGGACTTCCTGTGGCAGGACTGGCAGGACGCGCTGGTCGAGCACGGCACGCCGGACTGCCGGTGGACGCCCTGCTACGACTGCGGCGCCTGCACCGGCTACGGCATCGAGCACGTCGTCGCCTCGCCCACGCCGCCCGCGGGCGGCAGCCAGGGCACCGGGCAGGACCTCACGACCGGTGGGTTCGTGCCGGTCGAGCTGGTCGGGCGACGATAGAGGCGCGATGAAGGCACGCGTCCGCTTCTCGAAGCTCGGCAAGATCCGGTGGACCTCCCACCGCGACCTCGCCCGCATGTGGGAGCGCGCCTTCCGCCGGGTCGAGCTCCCGCTCGCCTACACGCAAGGTTTCTCCCCCCGGCCGAAGGTCAGCTTCGGCCTCGCGCTCCCGACCGGCTACGAGTCGGTCGCCGAGTACCTCGACATCGAGCTCGACGCCACGCGGGTGGTCGAGCTCGACGTCTCCACGCTGTCGACCCAGCTGTCGGCCGCGCTTCCCGCAGGCGTCGACGTCATGGCCGCTGCGATCATCGACGACCGCGCAACGTCCCTCCAGGAGGAAGTCACCTCCACCGAGTGGGACGTCTGGGTGGCCGCCAGCCCTGTTCGTCCTCTGCGCGAGCTCGTGGAGGAGGCGCTGGCCGCCGATTCGCTCGTCGTCACCCGCGAACGCAAGGGCAAGCAGGTCGAAGAAGACGTGCGCCCAGGCATCCTGTCGCTCACCGTCGAGAGCGACGAGCACCTCAGGGCCGAGCTCGGCACGCAGCCGCGTGCGCTCCGTCCCGCCGAGCTGCTCGCCGCGATCGACGCCTCGCTCGTCGAGGCGCGCGTGCGCAGGCTTTCCCAATGGATCTCGCGAAGCGACGGCGCGCGGGACGAGCCTCTGGCCGTTCCGCCCGACGCCCTCGCCGACGCGCCACCCACCACAGCGACGCTGGAGCGGGTGTGATGAGAAGGGACTTCCCCGATGTCCGAAGCTGTTTCGGATCCCGAACCCCACGACACGCCCGCCACAGAGGGCGCCACACCGGCACCCGGCGGGCCCAAGAAGCGCCGCAGAGGTAGCCGCGGCGGCCGCAACCGGAAGAAGCCCGCAACGGGGCAGAACGGCCAAGCCGCGTCCCCCGCCGGTACTGAAGAGTTCGACCGCCGGCCCGACGACCTGCCCGATCGCCCGAACGAAGGGCGCCCGTCGCCGGAGGCCGCTCGCGTCGCGGAGGTTCCGTACAAGCCGAAGATCGGCGACACCCGTCCGGCGCCGGTCGCGCCGGCGACGGGCGGTGCCGACGGCGGTGATCCCCCCGCCTCCGGCGGCACGTCCAGCGGGAAGAAGCGCCGGCGCCGCGGCGGCCGCGGACGCGGGAAGGCCAAGAGCGGCGGCGGGATGCAGGTCCCGCAGGTCACGGTCGACACCGACGGCGACTTCGACTTCGACGAGCCGATCGAGCTCGACGACGAGACGCTCGAGCGCCGGCGCGGCCGGGAACGCAAGGGGCGGCCGGTCGGTCGTTACATGATGGCCGTGCACGTCCAGGAGAAGGCGACCCAGATCGCGGTGCTCGAGGGGCGGAGCCTGATCGAGCACTACGTCTCGCGCCCCCAGGACGACGTCAACCAGATCGACGGAAACATCTACCTCGCCCGGGTGCAGAACGTCCTCCCCGGCATGGAGGCGGCGTTCGTCGACATCGGGACGCCGAAGAACGCGGTGCTCTACCGCGGCGACGTCCGCTACGAAGCCGACGACCTCCTCGACACTCAGGAGGGCGGTCGCGGCAAGAAGAACGACCTTCGCATCGAGCAGATGCTCAAGGGCGGCCAGACGATCCTCTGCCAGGTCACCAAGAACCCCATCGGCACGAAGGGGGCCCGCCTCACCCAGGAGGTCAGCCTCCCTGGCCGATTCGTCGTCCTCATCCCGAACTCCGACACCTACGGCATCTCGAAGCGCCTCAGCGACGACGAGCGGAAGCGGCTGCGGAGGATCCTCGACGAGGTGAAGCCGGCCCAGCACGGGGTAATCGTGCGCACCGCGGCCGAGGGGGCGACGTCGGAGGAGCTCCGGCGCGACGTGCTGCGACTGCTGCGCCAGTGGGACCAGATCGAAGCCAAGGCCAAGTCGTCGAAGGCGCCGGCCCTGCTCTATCGCGAGCCCGACATGGCCGTGCGGGTGATCCGCGAGGAGTTCAACAAGGACTACCGCGGCGTCGTCATCGACGACCCGGCACTCTACGAAGAGGTGCGGGAGTACGTCGAGTCGATCAGCCCCGAGCTGGCCGACCGCGTCGAGCTGTACACACCCGACGACGATCCGCTGCCGATCTTCGAGCGCTTCCACGTCCACGAGCAGCTCCACAAGGCGATCGACCGCAAGGTGTGGCTCCCGTCGGGCGGCTCGTTGATCATCGAGCGCACCGAGGCGCTCACGGTCATCGACGTCAACACCGGCAAGAACGTGGGCACGTCGAGCCTCGAGGAGACCGTCTTCCGGAACAACCTCGAAGCGGCTCAGGAGATCGCCCGCCAGCTGCGACTGCGCGACATCGGCGGGATCATCGTCATCGACTTCATCGACATGGAGATCAAGCAGAACCGGGAGGAGGTCATCCGCGCCTTCCGAGACGCGCTCGCCCGCGACAAGACCCGCACCCAGGTGTTCGACATCTCCGAGCTCGGGCTCGTCGAGATGACCCGCAAGCGGATCAGCGAGGGCCTCGTCGAGTCGCTCAGCCAGGGGTGCCCGACGTGCTCCGGCCGCGGAATCGTGCTCGACATGGAGCTGCTCGAGGAGTAGTGCGTCGGCGGTGACCATCAAGCCCTACACGTGCGACGCGTGCTCGACCGTCATCGTGGGCGACGACATCGATTCGTTCGTCGCCAGCCTCACCGACCACGTCCGGACCGTCCATGAGTGGCCCTATCCGGATCTCGCGATCCGCAACTTCGCGGACGCGACGCAGCGGGTCGACGGCCCGACCGAGCGCCTCGAGGAGATCGGCGAGGTGACGGTCGAGCCGGTCACCGGCCGGCTCGACGACTGGTTGCAGTTCTTCGACCGCGAGGCGTTCGCCGGAAACTTCGCCTGGGCCTCGTGCTACTGCCACGAGCCCCACTGCCTCGACCCGAACCGGCGCGAGGAGACCGACGTCGACGGGCGGACCTGGCAGTACAACCGGTCGTCGATGGAAGACCTGATCACGAGCGGGCGGTCGTTCGGGTACCTGGCCTACGTCGACGGCCACGGCGCCGGCTGGGTGAACGCCTCCGTGAAGGCGGAGTACGCCCTGTATCGATCGAACACGCCGGAGGATGCCGAGACGGTCGGCGTCGCCTGCTTCGTGATCGCCCCGCCGTACCGAGGCCACGGGCTGGCCCAGCGCCTCCTCGACCGCGTGCTGGCCGACGCGCCGGGCCGCGAGGTCCGGTTCGTCGAGGCGTGGCCGTTCAAGGACGAGATCCGCGCCCAGGCCATCGGCGACTTCCGCGGCCACACGCAGATGTACCTCGACCGTGGCTTCGAGGTGGTCGAGGAGCGCGAGCGCGATCTCGTGGTTCGCAAGCGCGTCTGAGGTCGTTTACACTTGTCCGCTGGCGTTGCGGCCGGTCACGGCAGGTGACGGCGCGCCGTCATCCCTCACTTCTGAAGGACAGGTAGATGTACGCGGTCATCAAGACGGGTGGCAAGCAGGAGAAGGTCAGCGAAGGCCAGCGCCTCGAGGTCGAGCTTCTCGGCCAGGACGAGGGCGCCGAGGTCACCTTCGCGCCGCTGCTCCTGGTCGACGGTGAGACGGTGCTCACCGGTGCCGATGCCGGGAACGCCACCGTCACCGCCCGTGTCGTGGGCGAGACCAAGGGCAAGAAGATCCGCGGCTTCACCTACAAGAACAAGACCAACCAGCGGAAGCGGTGGGGGCACCGCCAGCGGTACACCACGATCGAGATCACCGGAATCACGAGGGGCTGACGATGTCGAAGACCAAGGGTGGCGGTTCCACTCGAAACGGGCGTGATTCCGAGGCGAAGCGACTCGGTGTGAAGGTGTTCGACGGCCAGACCGTGTCGGCCGGGTCGATCATCGTCCGCCAGCGCGGCACCCGCTTCCATCCGGGTGAGAACTGCGGCCGCGGCGGCGACGACACGCTCTTCGCGCTCGCCGACGGCAAGGTGAAGTTCGCGTCCCGCAAGGGGCGCAAGCTCGTCGACATCCTCCCTGCGGAGTAGCTGATCCACCCGGCGTGGGTGGAGCCGGTGGCGCCGGTCAGCTGACGAGCTGGGCCGGGCGCGACTCCGGCGCACCCAGCGGCAACGTGAACGAGAAGGTCGCGCCCTCACCCAGATGCGACCGCACCCCCACCGTTCCGCCCATCTGCTCCACGAACGAGCGCACGATCGAGAGGCCGATCCCGGTCCCCTTCGCGCTCACCGAGCTCGACCGGTAGAAGCGGTCGAAGATCCGCTCCTGCTCGGCGGCGTCGATGCCAGGCCCTTCGTCGGTGACCGCGATCTCGATGTGGCCCGCGGCGTGACGCCCGCTGATCCGGATGCGCGACCCCGTGGGCGAGAACTTCGCCGCGTTGGCCAAGAGGTTCGTGAGGACGTGGTGAAGCGCCTCGCGATCTGCCTGCACGACGAGCGTCGGGTGCACGTCGACGTCGACCACGTGGTCGCCGAGCACGGGGAGCAGGTGGGCCACGAGGCTGTCGACCTCTGCAGCGAGCGCGAGCGGCCGCGTCGTCAGCGCCGTCGACGAGTCGCCCGTGCGGGCGAAGGCCAGCACCTGCTCGACGAGGCGGCGGAGATCGGTCGTGTTGCGTCCGGCCCTGTTGAGGAGCTCCTTCTTCGACGGCTCGTCGAGTTGGTCCCAGTGGAGCAGGACCGTCGACAGGAACCCGTTGATGGCGGTGAGCGGCGTGCGGAGCTCATGCGACACGCGAGCGACGAACTCCGACTTCATGCGGTCGGCATCGGCCAGACGTAGCGCCGCGTCCCGTTCGCGTTCGAAGGCGATCGCCCGAGCGACGGCGAGCGCAGCCTGGCGTGAGTAGGCGGCGAGCAGCGCGACGTCGTCGGCGCGAAAGGCGCCCCGCGTCGGCCAGTACGCAGCGAGCACGCCGAGGCAGCCCTCGTCGTTCACGAGCGGGACCGTCACGACCGACCTGATCGCGAGTTTCTCGGCGATCGGCCACCACTTCTCGAACCGGCGGTCGACACGTACGTCAGCGACAGCGACGGGCGCAGCGGTCTTGATCGCGAGGCCCGACGGTGTCGACTCCGGGTCGTCGATGATCGCATCGAGGAGGGGCTGCAGCTCCTCGTCGCTGGCGAGATCGTCGAGCGGTCTCGTCGTCACCTGCATCGACACGTCCATTCGCCCGTCCCGTTCGAGCAGGACGACGACGAACGAGGCGTCGACCGCTTCCTTGGCCGTGTGAGCGACCGAGTTGAGGGTGTGGTCGAGGTCAGGGTTCGGCGCCACCGCGGCCAGCGCACCGTTGAGCCTGCTCAGGTGGCGGACCAGCGTCCGCCGCTCCGCCGCGAGCGCGTCGAGCATGACGCTGAAGCCGATCAGCGTCGCTGCGTACATGACGAGGGTGAACGCGTCGAGGCGTTCGCCGGCAGGCGCCAGGTGCTCGCTCACCGCCACGATGCCGAGTACGCCGGCGACGACGGTGAGGGCCATCGCCCGTCCGTTGACGTAGGCGTGGTAGCCGACCATGAGGACGAAGGCGATCATCACCGCGACTCGTGTCTCGGCGATGACCAGCGGGAAGACGCCGATGGCGAGGAGGTCCACCGTCAGGTTGACCCACCGCGGCGCATCACGCGACATCCGGGGGGTGAGGATCGTCCACGGCAGGTACACGACGAGGAGCAGCGCGTTGACGACCGCCTTGTCCTTGGTCGGGACACCGTCCAGCAGCCACAGCGCGACCAGCGCAACGGCGCCGAGCACCACCTGCACCCGCTGCGCGACGGCGACCATCGCGTCGTCCGAGGTGCGCGCTTCCAACTCGGCGCTCGACTGCTCTTCCGCCACGGATACAGGGTGAGCCACGTTCGGGCGCCGCGCCATGTCCCAGGCGGGCCATTTTCCGTTTGCCCCGAACGGGCTAGGACGCGCGGTCCGTCGAACACCGGCCCGTAGATTGAACAGGTGTCCGCGTTCGTCGACGAAGCCCAGGTCCACATCAAGGCGGGCAACGGCGGCGCGGGGTCGGTGTCTTTCCGGCGTGAGGCTCACGTCCCCAAGGGCGGCCCCGACGGCGGCGACGGCGGTGACGGCGGTGACGTGTGGCTCGTCGCCGACCACAACGTGTCGTCGCTTCTCGCGTTCAAGGACTACCCCCACCGGGCGGCCGGCAACGGCACCCACGGCATGGGCAAGGGCCGGCACGGCGCCCGCGGGAGCGACACGATCGTCCCCGTGCCGGAAGGCACCGTCGTGCGAGATCTCGAGGGCCGGGTCGTGGCCGACCTCGTCCACTCCGGTGACCGGTACCTCGCCGGGCGTGGCGGCCAGGGCGGGAAGGGCAACGCACGCTTCCTGTCGAACCGCCGCCGCGCCCCGTCGTTCGCCGAGCAGGGCGAGGTGGGGGAGGAGCGCTACCTCAACCTCGAGCTCAAGCTCATGGCCGACGTGGCGCTCGTCGGCTTCCCGAACGCAGGCAAGAGCACGCTCATCTCGGTGATCTCGGCCGCGAAGCCGAAGATCGCCAACTACCCCTTCACCACGCTCGAGCCGAACCTCGGCGTCGTCCGCTTCCAGGAGCACGAGTTCGTCGTCGCCGACATCCCCGGCCTGATCGAAGGTGCCAGCGAGGGCAGGGGCCTCGGGCACCGCTTCCTCCGTCACGTCGAACGGGCTCGGGTGCTCCTCGTGCTGTGCGACCTGTCGGCCGAGACCGTCGACGGCCATCCACCTGCGCTGCAGCAGGAGATCCTCCTGCGCGAGCTGGGTGCGTACCGTCCGGAGCTGCTCGACCGGCCGCGCCTGGTCGTCGGGTCGAAGTCCGACGTCGCGGCTCCGGATGTCGAGTGGGACGGGCCGCGCATCTCTGCTGCGACGCGGGGCAACGTCGACTGGCTCGTCGGCGAGCTCGCGACGTTCGTCGCCACGGCACGGGCGGAGCAACCGGTGGCGGAGTCGTACGCGGTCCATCGTCCGGCGCCGGAAGGCGTCGCGGTCGAGCGGGACGTCGACGGTGCGTGGATCGTGCGCGGCCGGCCGGCCCGGCGTGCCGTCGCCGTGAACGACCTGACCAACGCAGAGGCACTCGCCTACGTGCAGGATCGCCTGCACAAGCTCGGCGTGAACAAGGCGCTGCAGCGGGCCGGCGCTCGATCGGGCGAGGTCGTCCGGATCGGTGACTTCGAGTTCGAGTACGAACCCGATGACTAGGCGGGCGTCGTGACGACCGTGGTCGTCAAGATCGGGACGTCGTCGATCACCGACGCCTCGGGCTCGATCGAGGTCGCCGCCGTCGAGAAGCTGTGCGGCGAGGTGGCGGCGGTGCGAGCCGCCGGTGACCGGGTCGTGCTCGTGTCGTCGGGAGCGATCGCGGCCGGGCTCCCGGCGATGGGCATGTCGACCCGCCCCGCAGACCTCGCCACGTTGCAGGCGATCGCCGCCGTGGGCCAGAGCCGGCTCATGCGCACCTACGACGACGTGCTCGCCGGCCTCGGCATCACCGCGGGGCAGGTGCTGCTCGCGCCGCTCGACTTCGTCCACCGCCAGCAGTACCTGCACGCCCGGCAGACGTTGCTGCGCCTGCTCGACCTCGGCGTGCTGCCGATCGTGAACGAGAACGACGCGATCGCCGACGACGAGATCCGCTTCGGTGACAACGACCGCCTCGCCGCCCTCGTCGCCCACCTGATCGGCGCGTCGACGCTGGTGCTGCTCACCGATACGCCCGGCATGTTCACCGCAGACCCGCGCCTGCACGCCGACGCGTCGCTGATCGAGGAGATCGTCGAGGTCGACCACGAGCTCGAGCAGCTCGCCGGCGGAACCGGCACCGCTCGGGGGAGCGGCGGGATGGCCTCGAAGCTCGCGGCGGCGAAGATCGCGGCGTGGTCGGGGGTGCGGGCGGTGATCGCCGGCGCCAACCGTCCGGGGGTGCTCGCCGCCGCACTCGCCGGTGACGCGGGTGCGGGCACCGTCGTCCGCCCGCGTGAACGCCGCCTTTCGGCTCGCAAGCTCTGGATCGCGTTCGCCGTGGGCGCCTCCGGGACGATCGTCGTCGACGACGGGGCACGCCGCGCGTTGACCGAGAGGAACACGTCGCTGCTGCCCGCGGGTGTGGTCGACGTCGTCGGCTCGTTCGTGGCGGAGTCGGCGGTCGAGATCACCGGTCGCGACGGGCAGGTGTTCGCGAAGGGCCTCGTCCGCCACCCTGCGCACCGGGTCAAGGAGTGGGCCGGCCGCCGCACGAGCGACCTACCGGTCGACTACCCCCACGAGGTCATCCACCGCGACGACCTCGTCGTGTTGCCCACCTGACAGCACTGGAGGGACTTCGCCACATCACGTGTGGCCAGGTCCCTCCAGAAGTTCGATGTCTTGCGGTGCCTACGGAGTGGCGGTGCCGGTGGCGCCGGTGCCGCCCTCGACCTCCGGCGTGGGGGCGTCAGCGGTGGCGGTGGTGAGACCCAGCTGGGAGCGGATCTGCTCGAGGCGCATCTGGGCCTCGGTGTCCATCGCGGCCTGCTCGACCTCGAGCATCCGGGACTCGACGGTCTGGCCCTGCAGCTCGGCCGCGCCGACCGCACGGGCGTAGCGCTGCTCGATCTTGTCGCGGACCTCTTCGAGGGTCGGGACGTCCTGGCCGACGGTCTCCGACAGCTGCGACATCGCCTTGTTCATCTGCTCCTGCATCTTCGCCTGGTCGAGCTGCGACAGGAGCTTCTGGCGCTCGGAGAGGCGCTTCTGGAGGACGATGGAGTTCTGCTGGACCGCGTTCTTCGCGTGGTCGGCGGCCTGGGTCGACTGGAGGTGGAGCTGCTTGAGGCTCTCGACCTCCTTTTCGATCGTGATGAGGCGGTTGGCGAACGACTCCGCGGCATGGGTCAGCTCGGTGGCCCGCTTCGTGTCGCCCTTCTTGGTCGCGTCGTCGGCCATCAGCACGGCCTGGCGAGCCTTGGCGTTCACGCTCTCGAGCTCTTCCATCGCCCGGTTCAGACGCATCTCGGTCTGCTTCTGGTTGGCGATGACGTTCGCGGCCTGTTCCTTCAGGCGGCGGTGCTGCTCCTGCGCCTCCATGATCGCCTGTTCGAGCTGGACCTTGGGATCGGCCATCTCGTTGAACTTCCCGGTGCCGGCTGCCGTGAGGTAGGCCCAGATGCGTCGGAACAACTTGAACATGACGCGCAGGTTAGGCCGTTCCGGGCGCGGAGGTCCCCCGTGTGCCGCGAGCCACACCGGATGCCTCCTCCAACCCTTGGCGGAGCGCCTCGAGCTCCTCGACGACGTGGTCGACGTCGTCGGTCAGGCCGCCGAGCTGGCTCACGTCGCCCGCGGTGAGGGAGATCTCGACCGACCGCGCGACGGCCTCGTCGAGCTGCGCGTTGAGGAGCCGCAGGCGGTTCTGGGCATCGACGGCGACGTTCTGGAGCCGCTCGGCCGACTCGAGCTGCGACTCGATCGCCAGCTGGGCTCGGTAGAGCCGATCGTCGGCTTCCTCGTCGTGGGCCTGCCGGCGCCGCTCCTCGTACACGTCCTCGAGCTCGAGGCGGATGCGGCGGACGTCGAGCGTTCGCAGCGCGGCGTCGAGCTGGTCGCCTTGGCGAGCGATCTGCCAGCACTCCGACACGGCTTCGTCGATCTTGGCGCCGATCGACCGCAAGCGCTCCTGGACGGGGCCCGAGCGCGACCGGCGAACGGTCTCGGTGAACCTGCGCTGGGCCTGCTGCGCATCGAGCACGAAGCGGCGCCACGGCTCGCCGACGCGGAACGCGTCGATCCGCTCGGCCGACGGCGCCCCTCGGGGGACCGCGAGCAACACGCGGCCGGCCCAGGCGACGGCGCCGAGCACCACCGCGGCGGGTCCGAGGCCGGCGAGCAGGACGCCTGCTGCGGTGCCTGCGCCCGCAGCGACGATCGCCGACGGCGAGAACATGGCGCGCGCCACCTTCGGGGTCAGCACCCGGTCTTTGAACGTGAGGGCCATCAGGTCAGAAGTTGGAGATCACCGCGGTCAGCACCTTGTTGATCGTGCCCGGATCGCTTGCGTCGTAGGCAGCGGCGTTGGTCGCCTCGGCCAGACGCTTCAAGGTGGCCTTGTCGGCGTCGCCGCCGTAGGCGATGGTGAACAGCCGCACCGGCGTCGCCGACTGACCCTCCGACCCGGCTCGCAGCGCGGCGATCGTGGCGTTCAGGTCGTTGTAGTCGTCCTCGTTGCGGCCGTCGGTGAGCAGGACCACCGCGTTGATCCGGCCCGGGTCGTACGACGCCTTGAGCTCCTTGTACGACTCCTGGGCGACGGTGTACAGGGGCGTCCCCGACGTCGGGACCAGTCGCTCGATCGCGACGGCGATGCGCTCCCGCTGCTGGCTGATCGGTCCGAAGTCGACCAGATCGACGTAATCGGGGTGCTCGGCGGGGCCGATCTCTGTCGAGAAGATGCGCAGCGCCACCTCGTCTTCGGCCTTGAACTCGTCGAGCGCGTCGATGGCCGCGCGCTTGGCGAGGTCGAGCTTCGTCTGGCCGGCCGACACCTCCTCGCCCATCGAACCGGAGACGTCGATCACGAGCATCACCCGCGCGGCCTTGCGCTGCTCGCCCCACTTGTCGAGCAAGCGCACGAGCACCTCTGGCTCCGGCACGCCGAGCGTCGTCTGCGGCTGCGCCGGGTCGGCGCCGTTCGCCTGGGTGATCGGGTCGCCGAGGCTCACCTGCGGGTTCCCCGGACGGAAGCCGAACTCGAGCACCCGCTTCTGGTTGTCGGGCTGCTGGACGAACGCCTGGAACGCCCGGGCCGCAGCCTTCTGCTTCTCGCTCACCCACTCGGCGTCGAGGATGAAGAACGGGTTGTCCGAGAAGAGCGTCCCTTCCTTCGGGTAGATCGCCACGAGCGGGACGCGCGGCTTCCTGGGCTCCTCACCCGGATCGAGGATGCCGTCGGGGTTGCCCCGGTTGTAGTCGATGATCGACTTCTCCTCGATCGCCACCGCGGAGATGTAGGTGAGGCCGACCCCGGCGCGGTCGTTCCGGTAGAGGTTGTTGAGGAACGTCATGGTGATGTCGCCGTAGTGAACGACCGATGACTCGACCGCTCGCATGAACTCGTCGACGTCGGCCCGATTGACGTCTTCGAGCGTCAGGTCGGCCTGCTTGCCGGTCGCCGCGTAGTACTGGCCGATCGTGCTCGACAGGCCGCTCGTCGAGAAGTTCGGGTTGGTCTTCCCGAGCTTGAAGCGACCCCACTCCGGATGACCCTTGCTGGCCCACCCCTGCGGGTCCTTGCTCAGGGCGAGGAGGTCGCCGTAGCCGATCGGCGTGTCGGGCCAGCCGAGCGCTTCCGCCATCGGCCGGGGCATCGCGATGACGAGCGGCGTCACCATGAAGGGCTGCGCGTCGAGGTCGGCGATCGGCGACCCACCGTCGTCGGCGAGGCGCTGGTTGACGATCGCGCCCCACGACTTCGCGGCAGGCGACCAGATCACCGGGCGCGGCCCGTTGCGCGCCTCGTCGGGCCAGCCCTGCGCGAGGAGGTCGGCCGCGATGCCGGACGACGCGCGGAAGATCCGGACGAACGCGCACCCGTCCTTCTTCGCGGCGTCGGAGCCGTTGAACCGGCGCGCGAGGTCGTTCAGCAGATCGAGCTTCTCCGGCGAACTGGCCACGTCGACCGCGGTGCAGCCCTTCGGCACACCGCTGTTGACGCCCTGCTCCTCGTCGCCGACGTCGAACGAGCACGCCGCGGTGAGCAGCCCCACCACCAGGGCGACGACCACCCACCACTTCTTCACGATCCGACCTCCCGCAGGGCCAGTAGAACTCCAGGCGAGGGTAACCCGTCGTTCTCGCCTGCCTGCGTCGCCGCGTCCCATCCCGCCCGGAGCAGGCGCTCCGCGATCGCCTTCGCAGGCTCACCCCGCGACCCAACGGTGGCGACCATTCGAACGTGCGGCTCGGGAAGGCCGATCCCGTAGCCCGCGGACAGGCGCAGGCCACGAGTCTCGGCTTCCGTGGTGATGAAGACGTCAGCCGACCCCTGGATCGCGAGAAAGTCAGCGAGAGACGTGGCCTGGAATCGCCGTCCCCGTTCGACCCCTTCTGTCGCGGCCACGATCCAGTCGAACACGGCTGGGTCGTCCCGCACCTCGTTGATTGCGTAGCCGTCGTCGCCGAGGTAGCTCGACAGCATCGCTGCCTTGGCGAGCAGCCTCGTCGACGTGGAGCGAGGTGGACCCGAGATGCGGGAGGCTCCCGATTGCGCCGCGTCACCGAGGCACTCCCAGGTGAGCGCCGCCTCGCACTCTGGCGGCATGCGTCGCACGACCACCATCAGCGTCGTGGACGCGACGGGTGTCGCCGAAGGGAACACGACGCCCTCTCCGCGGCGAGCCTCGTTGACCATCTCCGGCCAAGGCCCCGGCGTCACCCAGGTGATGCTGCGATCGGGCGAGGCAATGAGGGCATCGGCGGTCGTAGCGACCGGTTCCTCGCGCCCGCAGACGTCATCTGGCAACTCGGCTGCACACACGATCTCGTCAAACTGCGAACCGGTACCCGCGTTGCTGCCGTCGTCGATCACGTTCTCCCGAATGACGAACGCGCCGGCGATCAGCGCGATCGCTGCGGCGACGGCGGCGAGGCGCTCGATCACGACGTCCCGGCCGGCGACGTCGGTGGCTGCACCGGCACGACGTCCTCCGGGAGCAGCTCCATCAGCTGCTCGTTCGTCGGGTTGTCGATCGTCACGAGGCGGCTGGCCTGGTGCGCCATCGCGGCCTCGAAGAGGTTTCGCGCGAGGCGCCCGTTGCCGAAGCCCTTGTCGCGCGGCTGAGCGTCGAGCCACTGCGTGATCGCGTCTCGTGCCGGATGGGTGAGCGTGTAGCTCGCCTTCTTGCACATCGACTCGAAGATCTCGACGAGCTCGTCGGTCGAGTAGTCGGGGAAGTGGATGGTCTTCGGGAACCGCGAGCGAAGGCCAGGGTTCGACTCGACGAACGTGTGCATCTCGTTGGGGTAGCCGGCGGCGATCACCACGATGTCGTCTCGATGGTCTTCGACCAGCTTCACCAGCGTGTCGATCGCTTCCCGCCCGAAGTCGTTGTCGCCGCCGCGTGCGAGTGCGTACGCCTCGTCGATCAGCAGCACCCCCTGCAGCGCGGAGTTGAAGACCTCCGTGACTTTGAGCGCGGTCTGCCCGACGTAGCCCGCTACGAGGCCGGCGCGATCGGTCTCGACGAGATGGCCGTTGTCGACGACCTTGAGCGTGCGGTAGATCTGCGCGAGCAGCCGCGCGACCGTCGTCTTGCCGGTGCCGGGGTTCCCGGTGAAGACGAGATGGCGGCTCGACTCCATCACCGGCAGCCCCCGCTCCTTGCGGAGGTTCTGGACCTTGATCAGGTTGGCGACGAGCTTCACCTCGGCCTTCACGGGCGCGAGCCCGACGAGGCCGTCGAGCTCGGCGAGCAGCTCCTCGAGCGGCCGTGCCGGCTCCTGCACCGGCGGCGGAGGCTTGGCCGCCGCGGCGTCACTCGCAGGCGCTCCCGTCGAACCACCGGGGCGGCGCAACCCGCCGCGATCGATCGCCCGGAGCATCACGTTGCGGAAGCGCTCGAGCGCCGCGAGTTCCGTCTCGGACGGCACCTCGTCGGTGGCGCACACCGCCTGCGCCAGCTCCATGGCGAGCTGGTAGTACCGCCACGAGTGCGCGGTACCTCGCTGGCGGTCGACCTCCACGAGGATGTCGAAGAGCAGAGACGGCGCCGCCAGCCAGCTCCGCTTCCCGTCGACGAGGCCTGCCTTCCGGACGTCGTTCGGCGACGCGTACGCGAGCATCGTCGTCATGCGTGGCGCGAACGCAGCGATGAACGACCACAGCTCCGCGTCCGTGTGGCGGCTGTCGCTGTCGATGAACGCGGCAACGAGGTTGTAGGCCTCCATCGTCACCTCGGTGGGCGTCTTCTCCCTCGGCACGCCCGGGATGACGTCCTGCGCGATGGAGCCGAGCACCGGCGTCAGCTCCTCGACGAAGCGGGAGACAGGATCGACGAGCAGGTCAGACATCGCGATCGTCAGTCTGCCCGTCCGGTCCGCCGAGCTCGGAGACGGCGATCTTGCCGAGCCGGAGAGCGAGCGTTCGCGCCTGTGACCGCTTGTCCGTCGCGATCTCGATCGTGAGGTAGCTCCTCGTCGCGAGGACGTACAACGTCGACTCGTCGTCGTCCCAGAACGCACGATCTCCGAGGTCGACCTCGACCGCGCCGGCGTGGCGGGAGCGTGCGGACTGGAAGCGCGCCGAGGCGCTGAATCCGGTCCGTCTCACGGAGTCGGCCATGTCGTCGGTGCGGACGAGCTCGATCAACGCTGCGCTCCGGTCGTCGGTCGTCGCCCACGCGCACCCCGAGCGCCCCGCGAGTGCGTCGGTGCCTGCGGCGTCGGTCGATTCCGGGCGGCGAACGGGGGATCCGAGCGCCTCCGCTGCCTGCTCCCGCGTCACCAGATCGCATGCCTCGAGCCGCCGGCGCGCGGAGCTCTGGTCGCCGATGCCGCGTCCGCACGCGGCGCCGCCGAACGCGAGCGCGACAGCGATCGCCGCAGCGGTCAGGGGCCGAAACACGACCAGTAGCATGAGTCCATGTCGACTTCCGGGGCCAGCCTTTCCGACCTCGGCCGCCGTGCGTTGGCCGCTCGTCGCGACCTCGGCCTCGCGTCGACGGCGGCCAAGGACGCCGCTCTCCACGCCGCTGCCGACCTCCTCGACCAGCGGGTCGGCGACGTCCTGGTGGCAAACGCGGCCGACGTCGCGCGGGCCGAGGAAGCCGGCACCAGCGCGACGGTGATCGACCGGCTGCGCCTCGACGAGCGGCGCGTCGCGGCGATGGCCAACGGGCTCCGCGACGTGGCGGCTCTGCCCGACCCGGTCGGTCAGGTCGTCGAGGGATGGACGCGTCCGAACGGGCTCCACATCGACAAGGTGCGAGTACCGCTCGGTGTCGTCGGCATCATCTACGAGAACCGTCCGAACGTCACCAGCGACGCGGCCGCCCTGTGCATCAAGTCGGGAAACGTCGCGTTCCTCCGCGGATCGTCGGCTGCGATCACGTCGAACCAGGCCATCGCGGCCGTGCTCCGGGAGGGGTTCTCGAAGGGAGGTCTTCCCGAGAACTCTCTCCTGCTCGTCGAAGACACCTCGCGCGAGTCGGCGGTCGAGTTCATGCGGATGCGCGGGGTGATCGACTGCCTCATCCCCCGCGGCGGGTCGTCGCTGATCCAGGCGATCCTCGACAACGCGACGGTGCCGTACGTGATCGACGGCGACGGCAACTGCCACGTGTACGTCGATGCCGCGGCCGACCTCGACATGGCGCTCGACATCGTCCGCAACGCGAAGACGTCCCGTCCCTCGGTGTGCAACGCGGCGGAGTCGCTGGTGGTGCACCAGGCCATCGCGCACACCTTCCTCCCGCTCGCGCACCGCGCGCTGGAGGGCGTGGAGCTCGTCGGCGACGACCAGGCGCGGGAGCACGTGCGGGAGATCGGCGCGGCGACCGACGACGACTTCGGCACCGAGTTCCTCGACCTCAAGATGAGCGTGGCCGTCGTGGGCTCGCTCGACGAAGCGATCACCCACGTCAACCGCTACGGCACCGGGCACTCGGAGGCGATCGTCACCAACGACCTCGCCGCGGCCGAGCGGTTCCTGCGTGAGGTCGATGCCGCGGCGGTGCTCGTCAACGCGTCCACCCGCTTCGTCGATGGCGGTGAGTTCGGCTTCGGCGCCGAGATCGGCATCTCGACCCAGAAGCTCCACGCCCGTGGCCCGATGGGTCTGCGCGAGCTGACCACGACCAAGTACGTGGTTCGCGGCTCCGGCCAGGTCCGCTGAGAACAACGAACTAGACCGCCCGGTCAAGTTTTCCGTAGGCTGCCGGAATGGCAGCAGACGCCCGTTTCAGCACGGTCCCCGAGGTTCGCGAGGGACTCCGCAAGGTCGACTACCTCGCCGACGAGGGCATCGCCGGCATCGTCTACCTGGCCGACCGCCTCGGGAAGCCGGTGCTGGTCGAGGGCCCCGCCGGTACGGGCAAGACGCAGCTCGCGAAGTCGGTTGCCGAGATGACGGGCGCGCGCCTGATCCGCCTGCAGTGCTACGAGGGCCTCGACGAGTCGAAGGCGCTCTACGAGTGGAACTACAAGAAGCAGCTCCTCCGCATCCAGGCGGCACGGGTGGCCGAGGAGTCGGGCGCGACGTGGGAGGAGCTCGAGGAGGACATCTTCAACGAGGACTTCCTGCTCACCCGGCCGCTGCTCGAGGCCATCCGCGCCGACGAGCCCGTCGTGCTGCTGATCGACGAGGTCGACCGGGTCGAGATCGAGACCGAGGCGCTGCTCCTCGAGATCCTCTCCGACTACCAGGTGTCGATCCCCGAGTTCGGCACGATCACGGCCAAGCAGATCCCGCTCGTCTTCCTCACCTCGAACAACACGCGCGAGCTGTCGGAGGCGCTCAAGCGGCGGTGCCTGTTCCTCCACCTCGACTACCCGTCGCTCGAGCGTGAGAAGGAGATCGTCCAGACCCGGATCCCCGAGATCAGCGACCACCTCGCCGATCAGGTCGTGCGGATCGTCCGCTCGATCCGCTCGATCGAGCTGAAGAAGCACCCGTCGGTCTCGGAGACGCTCGACTGGGCCCGCACCCTCGTGCTCCTCGGCATCGAGAACATCGACGCCGAGCAGGCGAAGGACACGCTCCACATCCTGCTCAAGTACCAGTCCGACATCACCAAGGCCGAGAAGGAACTCAGCTCGGTCCACAAGTAGTCGAGGGGCAGGCGCAGCCATGGCAACGCTCAACCTGATGGCGGGGTTCATCCAGGAGCTCCGCAACGCCGGGCTTCCGGTGTCGCTCACCGAGAACCTCGACGCGATGGAAGCGGTGAAGCACATCCCGCTCGAAGACCGTGAGGCGTTCAAGTACGCGCTCGCGGCGACGCTGGTGAAGTCGCACTCACACTGGAAGACCTACGAGACGGTCTTCGAGGTGTACTTCTCGCTGCGCGGGGCGCACTACAAGATCGCGGAGGCCAGCGAAGACGAGGAGCAGCTGGCGAAGGCGATCGAGGAGCTTCTCGGCCAGCAGGGCGACCAGGCCGGCGGCGGCCTCGAGGGTCTCACACCGGAAGAGCTGGCGGAGATGCTCTACAAGGCGCTGCAGAACGCCGACGAGGCGATGATGCGCGCCATCGCGCAGCAGGCCGTCCAGCGCTTCTCGGGGATGGAGCCGGGCCGGCCGGTCGGCGGCACCTACTACCTCTACCGGACGCTGCGGAACCTCGACCTCGACGGCCTGCTCGAGCGCCTCCTCGAGCAGGCGCAGAACGACGCAGACGGCGGCATGACGGAGCTCGAAGAGCGACTCACGAAGGACGAGTACGAGTCGCGCATCGACTTCCTCAAGAAGGAGATCGAGGCGGAGATCCGCCGCCGCCTGGTCGCCGACCGTGGCGCAGAGGCCATGGCGAAGACGCTGCGGAAGCCGCTCCCCGAAGAGGTCGACTTCATGCACGCGACGCGTGAGGAGCTCACGATGCTCCGCCGCGCGATCTATCCGCTCACCCGGAAGCTCGCCGTGCGACTGGCCCGCAAGCGCCGACACGGACGCAAAGGCCCGCTCGACTTCCGCAACACCGTCCGCCACTCGCTCTCGTACGGCGGCGTGCCGGCCGAGCCGAAGTTCAAGTACCCGCGTCCGTCGAAGCCGGAGATCATCGTGATCGCCGACATCTCGGGATCGGTCGCCGCCTTCGCTCGGTTCACGCTGCAGTTCGTCTACGCGATGAACTCGCAGTTCTCGAAGGTGCGATCGTTCGTGTTCATCGACGGCATCGACGAGGTGACGCGCTTCTTCGACGGCATCGAAGACATCCAGGACGCCATCCATCGCATCAACACGGAGGCCGACGTCATCTGGGTCGACGGCCACTCCGACTACGGCCACGCGTTCGAGACGTTCTGGAACAAGTGGGGGAAGGAGATCACCAAGAAGAGCTCGGTGATCCTCCTCGGCGACGCGCGGAACAACTACCACGCGTCGCAAGCCTGGGTCGTCAAGGAGATCGAGAAGCGGGCCCGCCACGTCTACTGGCTGAACCCCGAGCCGCGGTCGTACTGGGACACGGGCGACTCGATCGTCAGCGAGTACGGCGCCCACTGCGACGGTGTGTTCGAGTGCCGCAACCTCAAGCAGCTCGAGCGCTTCGTCGAGCAGCTCGCCAGCTGAAAACCCCTGGACGGCGACCGGGCATTCGTCGGTAGCGTCCGGCGCCTCATGGGCACCACACGCGTCATCCTCGTTCGTCATGCCGCTCCGCAGCACCACGTCGACGGGATCACGGGAGGCCCCAGAGGAGATGGCGGCATCACCGACGATGGGCGCGCGCAGGCCGAGCGCCTCGCGCAGCGACTTGCCGCCGCTCCATGGGCGACAGCCGCACGTCTGTACGCGTCGACGCTGCCTCGGGCGATCGAGACTGCGGAGATCGTGGGTGCGGCTCTCGGGAGCGACTCGTCATCCATCAAGCAGCACTGCGGGCTGTGCTCGTATCACTTCCCTCCGGAGCTCGATGCGATCCCCGTGAAGGAGCTCTGGTCGAACCAGGTCCCCGGTGCCGGTGTCTACACAGCGTACGAGCAGGGGAACGAGCCGTGGATCGGGCTGCTTGCCCGCTCCGGAGCTGCGTTGTTCGAGATCGCACAGGCGAACATCGGAGCGACTGCGATCGTCGTCACCCACGGCGAGGTGGTGCAGGCCTCACTCGTCGCGTTCGGCGAGCTGCCGATCAGGCGCCACTTCGACCTCGCCGTGACGCCGACGTCGATCACCGAGTGGACGACGGAGGACGACCTTCTCGATACGGGCTTCCCACACTGGCGGTTCCCGCGGTGGACGCTTCGCCGGCTCAACGACGCCGCTCATCTCGAGACGCTGGCAGCATGAGCGCGTGACCGAGCACACCCGCCTCGTCCTCATCCGCCACGGACATCCCGAGGCGTACAACCTCAAGATCATCCCCGGGATGAAGGGCGACACCGGCCTGTCCGAGGTCGGCAAGGCTCAGGTGGCAGCTCTCGCCGCCCGCCTCGATCGCACCGGTGAGTTCGGCGAGGAGCCGGTGCTGGTGTCGTCCGTGCTGCCGCGAGCCGTCGAGACAGCCGCGGCGATCGCCCCGGTGTTCGACCATCCGGAGTGGGACCAGCACTGTGATCTCTGTGAAGTCCACCCTGGCGACGACATCGACGGGATGACCTTCGACGAGTACCGGGAGAGGTACGGCCGCGACGGGGCGAAGCTGTCGGTGTACGAGGCCTGGAGCCCCGGGTCCGAGTCGTGGGCGGAGTTCGTCGCCCGCACCGGACGGCGGCTCCACCAGCTGATCGACGAGCACGCGGGCCGCACCGTGATCATCGCCTGCCACGGCGGGATCATCGACGCGGCCTTCCGCGTCCTCGGTCACATCCCCCTCGGGCGGCGGATGAGCGGCCAGCCCGCCTACACCTCGATCACCGAGTGGGTCCACGCCGTCGGCTCGCCCGACGACGACTGGCGCTTGGAGCGCTACAACGACCACTCCCACCTCGAAGGCGTCGACGGACCCACGGCCTAGGGCTGAGGCGTCGACGCCTCCGTGGGTCAGCGCTTGGTGACCGCCTTCGATGGCGCGCCGTTCGGCGCAGCGTCGCCGGCAGCCTCGAACAGCTCCTTCATGCCGCCGAGGGCGCCGAGCATCGCCGTCGCCTCCGTCGGCAGGAAGATCTTCGTGGCCTGACCGTTGGCCACGGCCGCGAGGGTCTCCAGGTACTTGATCGCGAGGAGGTCGGCCGACGGGTTGCCTTCGTGGATCGCCGAGTACACCTGGCGGATCGCCTCCGCCTCACCGGAGGCTCGCGCGATCTGGGCCTCCCGCTCGCCCTCGGCGTACAGGATCGCCGACTGCTTCTCGCCTTCCGCGGCGAGGATCGCCGACTGCTTCTCGCCCTCGGCGCGGGTGATCGCCGCCTCACGGTCGCCCTGCGCGGTGGTGACGGTGGCACGCCGCGTGCGCTCGGCCTTCATCTGCTCGTGCATGGCCGACATCACGTCGGCCGGCGGGTCGATGCGCTGGATCTCGACGCGGACGACCCGGGTGCCCCACTTGTCGGTGGCGTCGTCGAGGATCTCCCGGAGGCGGGTGTTGATCGTGTCGCGAGACGTGAGTGCCTCGTCGAGCTGCATGTCGCCGATGACGTTGCGCAGGTTGGTCTGCGCCAGCTTGGTGACGGCGAGGTAGAAGTCGACCACGTTGTAGACGAGGCGCTGCGGGTCGGTCGCCTCGTAGTAGACGACGGCGTCGACCGACACCACGACGTTGTCGGAGGTGATGACCTCCTGCGGCGGGACGTCGACGACCCGCTCTCGCATGTCGACGCGAACCATCTTGTCGATGAACGGATAGATCAGGCGCAGGCCGGGCTCGACGGTCGCGTGGTACTTGCCGAGTCGCTCGACGAGGCCTCGCTCGTACGGGCGGATGATCTTGACGGCGCTGACCACGATCGCGAAGAACACGAACGCGATCGCGCCCAACAGGATGACCAATGCCATCGCTACTTCACACTCCTTGGGAAGGGAGGGCGTCGGGCTCGTCGAGTGGGATCACCACGAGACGAGTTCCGTCCACCCGGCTCACGAGCACGGTGCTTCCGGCTCGGATCGGTTGACCGGTGAGGCTCTCGGCGCGCCACTCCTCACGGTCGAGTCGGATCATCCCCGTCTCCCCGGGCAGGCCCGGGATGTCGCGGACGACGAGGCCTTGGCGGCCGCTCCACCGCTGAGCGCCGACGTTCGACTGCGGCGACGCCGCGTCGAGCCGCCGGGCGAGAGGGCGGAGGGCGGCGAAGGAGGCGATCGAACCGACGAGGAAGATGATCCACTCGACGGCAACGCTGGCTCCGAGGAACGCCGAGGCAGCGGCAGCAGCCGCTCCGATGGCGAAGGGGGCGAGGAAGAACGAGCCGGCGATGCTCATCTCTCCGACCGCGGCACCTACCGCGAAGACGAGCCAGATCCACCGCCAGAGCTCTGGTGAGCTGAAGTCCATCTCTTGGGGCCTTCGACCTCCTGGGATGGAAGGTACCAGTGCCTATGCGCGAATGTCGGCCAATAGTCCGAAGTGGTCGGTCGGGAACACGTGCCCCTTCAGCGGGCGGTCGCAGATCACGCGGCACGCTTCCACTCGCCCTGCGCCGTCGTCGCGCCGCCACCCGACGAACACGTAGTCGATGCGCCTATCGGGCTCGTACTCGGCAGCAGCGAACGGGTTCCGGTTGTCCCAGGTGAAGCCGGGGCCGCGGCCGCCGGCGACACGCCACGCGTCCTGCCAGTAGGTGCTGCGTCCGTCGAGCGACGTCGAGCCGGTGAGGAAGCGGATCTCGGTGCTGTCGGGCTCGGCGTTGAAGTCGCCCGCGAGGATGGGCGGCAGCGGCGACGCTGGATCGGCGTGCTGCGCCACCAGCTCGTCGATCGACAGGCACTGCCGTTCCCGCAGCGCGCCCGACTGGTACAGCGACGTCAGGTGCGTGGTGAAGACGTCGATCCCTCGCGTGCGCGCATGCACGAGCACCCGCTCGATGTCGGTGGGGCCGGGCTCGTTCGGCAACGGGTGAGTGGCCTGGTGATCGATCGGCCAGCGGCTGAGGATCGCCGGACCGAAGATCACTCCGGGTCGGGCCTCGACGCCACCGAAGGCCACCGCCTCGTAGCCCGCTCTCTCGGCGACCCACCGCGCGGAGTTGCGCGCACCGTCGTCGACGATCTCCTGCAGGCAGACGATGTCGGCGTCGAGCTCACGCAGCCATCGAACGATCTCGTCGCGGCGCTCGCGCCACGGCCCGGACAGGTTCCAGATGTTCAGGGTGACGACGCGCAACACGGTTCGCAGTTGACCACGCCGATGCGGTGTGAGGCGGACATCGAAAGCGGACGAATGGGTACACACCGCCCGTGCTCGGCGATCTGAAGTCGTTCTTCCTCAAGTCGTCCGTCGCGGAGGTCGGCGTCGGCATCACCGTCGGAGTGGCGTTCACGAACCTCATCGGCGAGATCACCTCGGCCGGGCGGGGGTTGTTCGAAGGGCAGGCCGACCTCGGCGGTGTCGCACAAGCGGCGGTTGCGCTCCTCGTCGCCGCGCTGCTGAGCGTGTTCCTGGTGGTGAAGCCGTTGGCACGGCTGCGAGCCACGTTCGATCGAGCCCAGCTGGGCGTCGTCGCCGCAGCAACCGAGGACGCAGGCACCGAGGTGACACCTCCGCTCGCGGACGAGGGCGCCGACGATGGCATCGTCGCCGGCACGTCCGCAGACCCGATGCTCGAGTCGGTAGAGGTCGTCGGCCCGGTCGAGGCGACGGAGTCCGCCGACTCGTTCGCTGCTTCGTCCGTCGAGCCAGCCGACTACCTCACGATGCCGTCGGTCCCGCCGATGTTCGGAACGAGCGCGACGCCGGCCATCGCCGCCGGGGAGCCGCTCCTCGGCGATCCCCTCGCAGCCCGAGAGGAGCCGAGCGTGACCGAGGCCGCGGCGTCTCCGGTGATCGACCTCACCGACGAGCCGAACACGCCGGCGGCCGACGCGGGCCCCACCACTGCCGGAGTGCCCTTCTCCGCGGGGCCGACGAAGGTCTGCCCCTACTGCGCGTTCGACATCCCGGCGATCGCGAGCCGCTGCGGGTACTGCACCGCCGACCTCACCGACATCTCGCGCGCCGCCGGCGTCGTGCTGGTCGACAGCGACCGGTCGACCTGACGCTGCCGCGGTTCCGCTGCGGTCGCGGCGGAATTGCGGCGATCACTCCGAACTGACCACAGTGTCGGGCCGATGCTGGTCGCCCTCGCCTTCGTCGCCCTCGGTCTCGTGCTGCTCGTCTACGCGAGCGAGCGCTTCGTCGAAGGCGCGGCAGGCATCGCGTTCCGGCTGAACCTCCCGGCCGTCATCGTCGGTGCGGTGATCGTCGGGTTCGGGACGAGCCTGCCCGAGCTCCTCGTGTCGGGCATCGCAGCCGCCGGCGACAACCTCGACATCGCCATCGGCAACGTCACCGGCTCGAACATCGCCAACATGACGCTCGCGCTGGGTCTGGTGGCGATCCTGGCTGCGCCGACGATCACCTCACGAGCGCTGTCGAGAGAGGTGCCGCTCGCGATCGCCGCCATGGCGCTGCTCGCGGTCCTGGTCGGGCGCCTCACCCGCCTCGACGGCATCATCCTGGTCGTCGGGTTCGTCGTCGCGATGGCGATCGTCTTCCTCTCTGACCGGGGGCTCGGTGACGACGAGCTCGGAGCCGAGGCCGACGAGGAGCTGCACGAGAAGGCGAAGCTGTCGCCAGCGATCCTCGGCCTGCTCACCCTGGGCGGCCTCGTCGGCACCGTCGCCGGCGCGCAACTGCTCGTGAGCGGCGCGCTCCGGGCCGCCGACGAGCTCGGCCTCGGCGAAGGCCTGGTCGGCTTCACGCTCGTGGCCATCGGCACATCGCTCCCCGAGATCGTCACCTGCATCCAGGCCGCGAGGAAGAACGAGGCCGAGCTGGCGGTCGGCAACGTGCTGGGGTCGAACCTCTTCAACAGCCTCGCCATCGCCGGCACCGCGGCGCTCGTCGGCCCCGGCGACGTGTCGAACGGGCTCTTCTGGGCGTCATGGGTCGCCGTCGGCACCGGAGCGCTGATGTGGGGGATGATGTCGCGCGGCAAGGTCCTCCACCGGTGGGAGGGCGGCGTGCTGGTCGCGATCTACTTCGCGTCGATCCCGCTGGTCACCTGACGAGGCCGGCGCCCGCAGTGGCGCTCGTTGCCTCGTCGACGAGGATGAAGCTGCCGGTGATCCGGTTGATGTCGTAGGGATCGACCGCCAGCGGGGTCGACAGTCGCAGCTTCACCCGGCCGATCTCGTTGAGCGCGAGACCAGCGCCGCGATCGGTCTGCTCGAGCGTGTTCACGTCGAGCTTCCAGTCGATCGAGTCGACGACGGCGCGAGCGGCGCGAGTCGTGTGCTTGATCGAGTACTTGGCTCCCGGCGTGAGGGGGCGGTCGATCATCCAGCAGACGTCGGCCTCGATCTCCCTGGCGACGATCGGCTCCTCGCCGGCCTTGACGATCATGTCGCCGCGCGACACGTCGAGCTCCTCCGCCAGTCGGATCGTCACCGACATCGGCGCGAACGCCTCTGCGATCTCTCCCTCGAACGTGTCGATGGCGGCGATCGTCGTGCGCAGCCCGGACGGCAGCGCGACCACCTCGTCGCCCGGCTTGAACACGCCGCCGGCGACCTGGCCGGCGTAGCCGCGGTAGTCGTGGTGCTCGTCGCTGTGGGGCCGGATCACGTACTGCACCGGGAACCGCGCGTCGGCCGGGTCGTGGTCGTGGACGTCGACCTTCTCGAGGTGCTCGAGCAGCGGGGGGCCGGCGTACCAGGAGAGGTTCTCCGACGGATGCACGATGTTGTCGCCGTGGAGGGCCGAGATCGGGATCGGCGTGACCTCGATGTCGCGGCCGTGCGACGGATCGATGCGCTCGATGAACGCCTCGAACTCGCGGGCGATGGTGTCGAAGGTCGTCTCGTCCCAGTCGACGAGATCCATCTTGTTGACCGCGAGGACGATGTGTCGGATGCCCAGCAGCACGCTCAGGTAGGCGTGACGGCGCGACTGCTCGAGCACCCCCTTGCGGGCATCGACGAGCACGATGGCGAGATCGGCGGTCGAAGCGCCGGTCACCATGTTGCGCGTGTACTGCACGTGGCCCGGCGTGTCGGCGATGATGAACTTCCGCCGCGGCGTCGAGAAGTAGCGGTAGGCGACGTCGATGGTGATGCCCTGCTCCCGCTCGGCCCGCAGACCGTCGGTGAGCAGCGCCAGGTTGACGTGGGTGTCGCCGCGGCGCTTCGACGAGATCTCGACCGCTTCGAGCTGGTCTTCGAAGATCGCCTTCGAGTCGTGCAGCAACCGCCCGATGAGCGTGGACTTCCCGTCGTCGACGGACCCTGCCGTCGCGAATCTCAAGAGCTCTGACATGACGGCGGCTTAGAAGTATCCCTCGCGCTTGCGGTCTTCCATGGCCGCTTCCGAGAACTTGTCGTCGGCGCGGGTGGCGCCGCGTTCGGTGATGCGGGTGGTGGCGACCTCGGCGATGATCTCCTCGATCGTCGTCGCCGTCGACTTCACCGCGCCGGTGCAGCTCATGTCGCCGACCGTGCGGTAGCGCACGATCTCCGTGAACACCTGCTCGTGCTCCTGCGGCTGCACGGCTTCCGACGGAGACAGCAGCATGCCGTCGCGCTCGAAGACCTCGCGCTCGTGGGAGAAGTAGATCGAGGGGACCTCGAGCTGCTCGAGAGCGATGTACTGCCAAACGTCGAGCTCGGTCCAGTTGGAGATCGGGAACACGCGGATGTGCTCGCCCTTGCGGATGCGCCCGTTGTAGAGCGACCACAGCTCCGGCCGCTGGTTCTTCGGGTCCCACTGGCCGAAGTCGTCGCGGAAGGAGAACACGCGCTCCTTCGCACGAGCCTTCTCCTCGTCGCGACGGGCGCCGCCGAACGCAGCGTCGAACTCGTTCTCCTCGATCGCGCGCAGCAGCGTGGTCGTCTGGAGGCGGTTGCGCGAGGCGCGGGGGCCGGTGTCTTCGACGACGCGGCCGGCGTCGATGTCGTCCTGCACCGACGCCACGATCAGGCGCTCGCCCAGCTCGGCGATGCGGCGGTCACGGAACTCGATCGCCTCGGGGAAGTTGTGCCCGGTGTCGACGTGCATGACCGGGAAGGGGAACTTCCCGGGGCGGAAGGCCTTCTCGGCGATGCGCAGGAGGACGATCGAGTCCTTCCCGCCCGAGAAGAGGAGCACGGGCCGCTCGAACTCGGCGGCGACCTCTCGCATGATGAAGATCGCCTCAGCCTCGAGCGCCTCGAGGTGGGTGAGGCGACCGGCGGCCACGCGGGTGCGCGTGCGGGGATCGTCGAGCAGTGTCATTCGTGGAGCCCACATTCGGTCTTGTCGGAACCGGCCCAGCGTCCGGATCGAGGATCGGCACCGTCTTCGACCGGCTTCGTCGTCGGCATGCAGCCGATCGACGGGTAGCCCTGGTCGAGGAGCGGGTTGTACGGCACGTCGTTCGTCGCCACGTAGCCCGAGACGTCGAGGTCGGACCAGGTGGCGATGGGGTTGATCTTCACGAGGCCGCGGCGATCGCGGCTCACGATCGGTGCATCGGCGCGGGTGGACGCTTCGGTGCGGCGCAGCCCGCTCATCCACGCCTTCTTCGTCGACAGCACCGCGTCGAGCGCGGCGACCTTGGCGTCGCTGCAGCAGCGCACGGGGTCGACCTCGTGGAAAGGAACCTCCGGTGCAGGGACCTTGTACCAGTTGAGGTTGAGGCCGTAGCGGGCGCGCGCGCGCTCGACGGTGTCGTAGGTCTCGGGGAAGTGGTCGAGGGTGTCGATGAACAGCACCTCGACGTCGGGCTTCACCTTCGTCGCGACGTCGATGAGCACCGCGTCCTGGAACGACGCTGCGAGGATCAGGTCGTCGCCGAAGGTGTCGACGGCCCAGCGGATGATCGCGGAGGCCGGCTTCGATTCGAACGAGGCGGAGATCTCGGCGAGATCCTCGTCGGACAGCGTCAGGAGATCGCTTGCCACACCCGCTCCACGGACTCCTCGAGCGACAGCTCGTGCGTCGGGATCGTCACTTCCGCATTCGCAGGCGGCTCGTACGGGTCGTCGACGCCGGTGAGGCCCGACAGCTCGCCCGCCTTCTGCTTGGCGTAGAGCCCCTTGACGTCGCGCTCGCTGCACACGTCGACCGGCGTCGAGACGTAGACCTCGACGAACCGGTCTTCATGCAGCGCTCGTACCTCGTCGCGATCTTCCCGGTAGGGAGCGATCACGGGGCACAGCACCGTCACGCCGTTGCGCGAGAGCAGGTTCGCCACGAACCCGATGCGGAGCACGTTCTCACGCCGGTCTTCTCGAGAGAACCCGAGGTCCTTCGTGAGGTGGGTGCGCACGACGTCGCCGTCGAGCACCTCGACCTTGCGCCCCTCGTCGAGGAGGCGCTTCTCGAGGGCCCGAGCGATCGTCGACTTGCCCGCAGAGGGCAGCCCGGTGAGCCAAACCGTCGTCACGAGTGCATCAACCGCCCGCGCACTCGCCTTCGCCGACCTCGGCGACGTAGGGGCCCTGCTCGCCGTAGTCGATGTAGTACTCCGGCTTCTCGGCCGGGGTCGGCCACTCGTCGAGCTGCTTGAGGTCGGCCGCGATCGCCTTCGCACCGCCGGAGCGGAAGAGCCACTCGTCGAAGCGCTCGCTCGCCACTCGCTCGTCGACGAAACGCTGCACGACCTTGACGACGGCCTCGCCGGTGTTCTTCGCCGGCAGGCGCAGCGCCTTCTGCCCGAACTCGATCTCCATCTGACCGACGCGGCCGCCGAGGTACATCTGGTAGCCCGGAGCAGCCGTCTGGTGGGCCCGCCGCTCGACTCCCTGGAAGCCGATGTCGGCGATGTGGTGCTGGCCGCAGGAGTTCGAGCAGCCGGAGATGTTGATGCGGACGCCGCCGACCTCCGCGAGACCGGCGTCTTCCAGCGCATCACCGATGGCGTCCGCCAGCCCGCGCGACTGGGTGACCGCGAGGTTGCAGGTGTCGGTGCCGGGGCAGCTGACGACGTCGCGCACGAGCTCGGCGCCGGGCTTGTCCATGTCGATCTCGACGAGGCGGGCGTACAGCTCGGGGAGCTGCTCCTCGGTGAGGTCGCGGAAGGCCAGGTTCTGGCGGTTCGTCGCCCGGACGCTGACCCGGAAGTCGCGCTGGATCTTCGCCAGCGCACGGAACTGGTCGCCGGTGATGTCGCCGAGGCGGGCGTGGGCGACGACGCTGACCGTGCCCTTCGCCGCGCCGCGCACGACGTTGGCCTGCATCCACCGCTCGAGACCCTTGGTCGCCGTGAGCTCGACGGGAGTGCCGACGATCGTCGGCGCCACACCGTCGGCGAGACCGGCCGGTGCATCGCCCCACTCCTCGACGAGCGCGGGAACACCGCCGACCCACGACGACGACGCCATCAGGAACTTCCGCTCCTTGAGGATGCGCTCCCGGAGCTCGTCGGCGCCCATCGTGTCGAGCAGCCACTTCATCCGAGCACGGATCTTGTTGTCGCGGTTGCCGTAGTGATCGAACACCCGCAGGCAGGCCTCGATCGTCTCCATCAGGTTCTCGCGCGGCGTGAACTCCTCCAGCGCCTGTGCTGCGCGCGGGTTGGCGCCGAGGCCGCCTGCGAAGAACACCCGGAAGCCGGGCTCGATCGTCCCGTCTTCGCGGGGACGCCCGACGGCGACGATGCCGACGTCGTTGAACATCGCCTGGCCGCAGTCGGTGGCGCAGCCGGAGAAGTTGATCTTGAACTTGCGGGGGAGGCGCTGGGCGTAGGGGTGGTGGAGGAAGTGCCGGAACGCGGCCTCGGCCCACGCGGTGATGTCGAGCACCTCGAAGGGGCACGCGCCGGCGAGGTGGCAGCCCGTGATGTTGCGGACCGTGTCGCCGCAGGCTTCGCGCGTCGTGAGGCCGACGTCGGCGAGCTCCTCGAGGAGCGCTGGCACCCGCTCGAGCTGCACGTAGTGGAACTGGATGTTCTGGCGCGTGGTGATGTGGCCCCAGCCGCGGGAGTACTCGTCGGCGATGCGGCCCATGGCTTCGAGCTGCTCCGGCCACACGGTGCCGTGGGGGAGCTTGATCCGGACCATCTGGTTCCGGCCGCCTTGACGCTGGCCGTAGATGCCGTTGTTCAGCCGGAAGATGCGGAAGCGGTCTTCGTCGATCTCGCCCGCCAGGTACTTGGCGAGCATCGTGCGGAACTTCTCGATGTCGGCCTGGATCTCGGCCCGCATCTCGGGCTCGAAGTAGGGCCCTCCACCGATCTCGATCGTCGTGCTCGTCGCCATCCTGCTTCTCCCCCTCGAAAGCCCGGGAGAGAGCAGGGTAGCGAAATCTGACTTATCCGATCAACTTTTGAGGATTTACCTCAGCGGCGGGTGCGGCGGCCCTTCTGCTTGCTCTCGGGCTCCGGGAGCAGATCGTCAGCGGCCTCACCGAAGACGATGTGCACGGGCTCGGCGACCTGCTCGTCGAGGAGGTCCGCGTCGTCCGCGTGGGCCTCCTCGTCGTGCTGCGGCACCTCGTACGAGGGCACCTCGTACTGCGGCAACGCGTACGCCTCGTCCGCCACGTCTTCGAGCAGCTCGGCGCCCTGGGGCCGGAGCGGGCCGCGGTAGCCGTGCTCGACCTCTTCGACCCACTCGGTCGAGGTCACCGAACCGAACGTGGCGGCACGACGAGCGACGGCCAGCGCCGACTCGAGCTGCGAGACCCGCTCGCGGAGGGTGCGGACCTCGTCGTTCGCCTCCGCGAGCTGCTCGCGGAGCAACGTCACCTCGCGGGCGGCCTCCGCCGCGGCGTCGGCCGCAGCCCGTTCCGCCGCCGCGGTGTCGCCGCGTGCCGATCGAAGCTGCTCACGGGCCGACTCGATCTGCGCCCGCGCGTCGTCGAGGTCGGCGGTGAGTCGCCGGGCCTCGGCCCGTGCCTCGTCGGCTTCGGCTCGTGCTTCGGCCTCGGCTGCACGCGCCGCCTCGGTCTCGCCCGCCCAGTAGGCGGCGTTGATGTCGATGACGGAATCCGCAGCGACGTCGCCTGCCTCATCGGCCTGCGCCGCGAGGCGTACGACGTCCACCAAGGGCACCAGGAACGCTCCCCGGTCTCCTTCTCGTCGCTGCGTCGCGAGGTTGCCCGACCGGTACCACTGGCGCACCGTGCTCGTCGACACGCCTGCGCGTGCCGCGGCCTGGCGGACCGTCACCCAGATGGCGCTGTCGGTGTCCTGCGGTTCCGCGCCGTCACGGATGTCCACGATGTCGTCGTCCTCGTCTGCCGGTGCCGACGCGACGTCCGGCTCGGGCCCGTTCCGTCCGAGGAGCGACTCGAGCGCGCGCAGCGCACGCCCTTCCGCTTCCTTGATCCGCTCCTGGTCCTCGGGCCGGACGTCGGTCCCGGGACGCGAGATCTCGAGTGCCATCTTCGCTCCTCCCGCCCTTCTGTTCGGCAGGAGCGAGTGACGGATGAGACTTTCGGCCTACTCGGTCGCGGCCTCCGACCGCTGCTACGCGCGGAGGAGCTCGGCGACCCGGTAGGCGAGGTCGAGCGACTGCCGGGCGTTGAGGCGGGGGTCGCACATCGTCGTGTAACGGGAGTCGAGGTGGTCTTCGAGAACCTCCTCGGCCCCGCCCAGGCACTCCGTCACGTCGTCGCCGGTGAGCTCGACGTGGACACCGCCGGCCCAGGTGCCCTCGGCTCGGTGGACGTCGAAGAACTCCCGCACCTCTGCCAGCACGTCGTCGAAGTGGCGGGTCTTGCGACCGGTCGAGCTGGTGAAGGTGTTGCCGTGCATGGGATCGCACGCCCACACCACCGGATGCCCTGCGTCGCTGACGGCACGGACGAGCGGCGGAAGCGCGTCGCCGACCTTCTGCGCACCCATCCGGGAGATGAGCGTGAGCCGGCCCGGGACGCGGTTCGGGTTCAGCCGCTCGCAGACCTCGACGGCCTCTTCGGGTGTCGCCGACGGACCGAGCTTGCAGCCGACCGGGTTCGAGACGCCACGGAGGAACTCGAAGTGGGCCCCGTCGACGTCACGCGTCCGCTCGCCGATCCAGAGCTGATGGGCCGAGCAGTCGTACCAGTCGCCGGTCAGCGAGTCGCGGCGGGTGAGCGCCTCCTCGTAGCCGAGGATCAGCGCCTCGTGGCTCGTCCAGAAGTCGACCTGATGCAGTGATGCGTGCTGCTCGAGGTCGATGCCGCACGCGCGCATGAACCGGAGCGCGCGATCGATCTCGTTCGCCACGGCCTCGTAGCGGCGACCTTCGGCGCTCGTCGCGACGAACTGCTGGTTCCAGACGTGGACCTGCGACAGGTCGGCGAAGCCGCCCTTGGTGAAGGCCCGCAGGAGGTTCAGCGTCGATGCGGCCTGGTGGTACGACGCGATGAGGCGGTTCGGGTCGGCGACTCGTGCCTCGGCGGTCGCGACGTCGTCGTTCACCATGTGGCCTCGGAACGAGGGGAGCTCGATGTCGCCGACCTTCTCGTAGTTCGACGAGCGTGGCTTCGCGAACTGCCCGGCGATGCGCCCGAGCTTCACGACAGGCACCCCCGAGCCGTACGTCAGGACGACGGCCATCTGCAGGATCACGCGGAGCTTGTCGCGGATGCTGTCGGCCGAGAACTCGTGGAACGACTCCGCGCAGTCGCCGGCCTGGAGGAGGAACGCACGCCCGTCGGCGACCTCTGCGAGGGCGTTGGTCAGGTTGCGTGCTTCGCCCGCGAAGACCAGCGGCGGAAGGGCGCTCAGGTGCTTGAGGGCGCGGTCGAGGTCGCCCTCATCGGGCCACTCTGGCTGTTGAGCTGCGGGGCGCTCCCGCCACGACTGCGGGGACCAGGGTGCTGCGGTCACTCCACAAGCGTGGAGGAGGTCGCGGACGAGGGCAAACCAGCAGTGCCCTGGGCCGCCGCTCGAACGAGGGGGATCGTGCGCATCGGGAGCGGGTTCGACAACGCGATGACGGTGGTCGAGCGCCCGATGCCGCTGACCTCGAGGATGCGGTTGAGCACGCGCTGGAGGTCGGCGTTGGTCCGGGCGACGACCCGCAGGTGGAGGTCGCCCGGTCCGGAGATGGAGTGCGCCTCGAGCACCTCCGGGATGTCGACCAGGTGCGCGATCACGTCGTCGAGCCGCCCCTGTGCGATCTCGAGCGTCGTGAACGCTAGGACCTCGTAGCCGATCGTCGGGAGGTCGACGTCGGGACCGAAGCCGCGAACCGCGCCGCGCGCCACGAGCTTGTCGAGCCTGGCCTGGACGGTGCCACGGGCGACCCCGAGGCGACGGGCGAGCTCGAGGATCCCCGCCCGCGGCGACTCGTGGAGCGCGGCCAACAGTCGTGCGTCGAGGATGTCGACCGATGTGGTCATGTTGCCGCACATCGTACGCATCTTGGGCTGTGTAACTGAGCAATCTGATCAGCCAATCCTCCGGGTGTTGCTTGATGTGCCCACTGTCACGCTCACTAGGAGGATGGCGATCGTCGAAGCTCGCACCACGTACGCCGCTGCCGCGTCGTACATGCTCGGTTGGGACCACGTGGAGCTCTGGGTCGGCAACGCTCGGCAGGCCGCTCACTTCCTCGCATCGGCCTTCGGGTTCCGGGTCACCGCGTACGCAGGACCGGAGACCGGCGTGCGGGATCGCTGCTCGTGGGTGCTCGAGCAGGGCGACATGCGCTTCGTGGTCACCGGCGGCCTGCAACACGACGGCGAGATCGTCGGTCAC
Organism: Acidimicrobiales bacterium; assembly: GCA_035540495.1. GTDB lineage: Bacteria > Actinomycetota > Acidimicrobiia > Acidimicrobiales > CADCTF01 > DASVEG01. Next base: position 110,644 of record DATLGL010000060.1, on the reverse strand, counting down.
CACCGCCGCCACGGCGACGGCGTCCGCGATCTGGCCATCGCGGTGTCGGACGTGCACGCCGCGTTCGACGCCGCGATCGCGCGCGGCGCGGCGCCGGTGCGTGAGCCGCATGAAGTGTCCGACGACGACGGCACCGTCGTGCTCGCCTCCGTCGCGACCTACGGCGACACCATCCACACGTTCGTCGACCGATCGCGCTACCGGGGCGTCTTCCTGCCGGGATACGACGACGACAACCTTCCGCCGGAGCCGGCAGGCGGACCGGTCGGACTGCGCAAGATCGACCACTGCGTCGGCAACGTCGAGCTCGGGGCGCTCGAGCGGTGGGTCGACTTCTACGAGAAGACCCTCGGCTTCGACGAACTGCTCCACTTCGACGACGCGCAGATCTCGACCGAGTACTCCGCGTTGATGTCGACCGTCGTGTGGGACGGATCGAAGGTCGTGCTGCCCATCAACGAACCGGCCGAGGGGCGCAAGGGCAAGAGCCAGATCCAGGAGTACCTCGACTACTACGGCTCACCCGGCGTGCAGCACATCGCCATGCGAACCGACGACATCGTCGGCACGGTTGCCGAGCTCCGACGCCGCGGCGTTCGGTTCCTGCGAGTGCCCTCGAGCTACTACGACGACGCGAAGCAGCGCCTCGGTGACCTCGACCTGCCGTGGGCGGAGCTCGAGGCACTCGGGATCCTGGTCGACCGCGACCAGGACGGTCACCTGCTGCAGATCTTCTCGGAGACGATCACCGACCGTCCGACGGTCTTCTTCGAGATCATCCAGCGCGAGGGCGCCAAGGGGTTCGGCGCCGGGAACTTCAAGGCGTTGTTCGAGGCGATCGAGCGCGAGCAGGCGAGGCGCGGGAACCTCTGACGCCGCGGCGATCGCGCCCAGCCGCCTCGTAGGATCGCCCGCCGTGACCAAGCCCTTCCGCTTCGCTGTGCAGACGTCGACCGCCGAGAGCGGGAAGGCGTGGCGCGAGAAGGCGAGGAAGATCGAAGGCCTCGGCTACTCGACGATGTTCATCCCCGACCACTTCGACGACCAGTGGGCGCCGATCGTCGGGATGACCGTCGCGGCCGAGGCGACCGACCGGCTCAACGTCGGAGCCCTGGTGTTCGACAACGACTACCGCCACCCGATCGTCCTGGCGAAGGAGATCGCCACCCTCGACCTCGCGAGCGAGGGCCGGGTGGAGTTCGGGCTCGGTGCCGGGTGGCTGAAGTCCGACTACGACGCCTCGGGCATCGCCTACGACTCGCCCGGTACCCGCATCGACCGGATGGTCGAAGGGCTGGCGGTCATGAAGCAGCTCTGGCGCGACGGCAGCGCCACGCTCGACGGCAAGCACTACTCGATCGCGGGAGCGAACGGTTACCCGCGACCGGCATCGAGCGGTGGGCCGAAGATCGTCATCGGCGGCGGCGGCAAGCGGGTGCTCTCGATCGCCGCGCGCGAGGCCGACATCATCGGTGTCAACCCCAACTTGTCGGCGGGCTACGTCGGCCCGGAGGTCGCGCAGTCGGCGAAGGGGGAGCGCTACCGCGAGCGGCTGCAGTGGATCAAGGACGCGGCGGGCGATCGCTTCGACGACATCGAGCTGCAGTGCCTGACCTTCATGGTGCAGTTCACCGACGACTCAGCGGCCGCGTACGAACAGCTGGCGCCGCTGTTCGGGCTCACGCCGGACGAAGCACGCGACGTACCGATCGCCCTCGCCGGAACCTTCGACGAGATCGCCGAGACGTTGCAGCGGAGGCGGGAGCAGTACGGGTTCAGCTACGTCGTCGTGCACGAGCCCGAGATGGAGCAGTTCGCCGAGGTCGTGGCGAAGCTCGCCGGGACGTAGGCGCCTCGATCGTCTAGAGCTGCGGGAGCCCCAGGCGGGCCCGTACCTGCGGGCGTCGGAGCGGCGGCACGGTCGGCGGCGGCTGCTTCCTCGGCGGCAGGTCGGCGAGCAACGCCGTGGTGGCCTCGGCGATCGCCTCGACGGCCGCGTCGAACGCCGCTGCGGTGGCTTCGGTCGGCTTCTGGACCCCGCTCACCTTGCGGACGTACTGGATCGCGGCGGCCCGCACCTCGTCCGGTGTCGCAGCCGGCTCGAGCCCGCGCAACGTCGTGATGTTCCGGCACATGGCCCGACGGTAGGCGCGTCAGTCGGGCGCGACGTCGGCGGCGTCGCCCGGCGGCTGCACGCCGCGGTGCCAGACGACGCGCTGCGGGAACGGGATCTCGATGCCCGCCTCGTCGAGCGCGGCCTTCAGACGGGCTCGCAGCTCTCTCGACACCTTGAACTGCGACGCGGGTCGCGTCTTCACCGCCAGCCGGATGTTGATGCCGTCGGCGCCGAGGTTCTCGACGCCCCACACCTCGGGATCGTCGAGGATCTCGAACGCGAAGGCCGGGTCGTTGCGCAGGCTCTTCGCGCACGTCTCGATCACGTGGCGGGCGCGGTCGAGATCCGTCGAGTAGGCGACGGAGATGTCGAGCAACGACCTCGACCACTCCTGCGACTTGTTGCCGATGCGCTGGATCTGGCCGTTCGGGATGTGCCAGACGACGCCGTGGATGTCGCGCAGGCGGGTCGTCCGCAGACTGACCGCCTCGACGGTGCCGCTCGCCTCACCGGCGTCGATGATGTCGCCGACGCCGTATTGGTCTTCGACGAGCATGAAGATGCCCGACAGGAAGTCGCGCACGAGGTTCTGGGCGCCGAAGCCGAGGGCGATGCCCAGGAACCCTGCTCCGGCGATCAGCGGGCCGACGTTCAGGCCAAGTTCCGACAGCGTCATCAGGAGGGCGAAGCTCCAGATGGAGAGGGTGAAGACGCTCTTGAGGAGCGTCCCGATCGTCGCCGCGCGCTGAGCCGCTCGCATCGTGGACACGGCCGGCGTGACGATCACCTCGCTGCCGTCCGGCTGGTGCTCCTGCCGCCGTCGCCGGCGCTGCCAGGGCAGCAACCCGCCTTCTTCGATCTCGCCCCGCATGCGCCGCGTGAAGCGGTCGACGGCGCGGCGGGCCAGCCTCGTGATCAGGGTCGCGAGGACCAGGATCAGGACGATCTTCGCCGGCGTCACGACGATGCGGTCGCTCAGCTCGACGCCGAAGACGGTGGCGGCGTAGATCAAGACGTCGCGGCGGCGACCGCCGCGTGCACTGCGGCCCGCACCCTCTCGCCGGCGAGGAGGTCGAGCTCCAGGCGGTCGAGCACGATCGCGAACGACAGCTCGGCCTTCGGGTCGGCGAACGCCACCGATCCGCCGAGCCCGGCATGGCCGAACGACTCGGGGTTCGGCCCCGTCGGCGACAGCATCGAGCCGCCTCCCATGAACCCGAGGCGCCAGTGGATCGGCACGAACAGCACCAGGTCGGGTCGCCTGTTCTGCACGGTGGCTGCGGTGGCCACGGACTCGGGGAGCAGGAGGCGGGTGCCGTCGATCTCGCCGCCGTTGGCGAGCGCGCCGTACATGGTCGCGAGCGATCGAGCCGTGAAGACGCCGCTCCAGGCGGGAGCGACGGTCTGCAGGCCCTCGGGCGAGTTGACGAACGAGAACATGTCGCCTTCGGGCGCGAGCGCCCGCCGCAGGAGGTGATCGGGCGGCAGGAGCGCTTCCATCGCCGATGGATCGCCCGGCGGCTGGATGACGGGCGCGACGCGGTGGTGCTCGCTGGCCGGCGTGCCGACGAAGAGCCCGTCGCATGCGAGCGGGCCGGCGATCTCCTCGGCGATGAACGCGTCGATCGTCCGGCCGTCGATCCGCCGGACGAGCTCGCCGACGAGCCAGCCGAAGTTGACGGCGTGGTAGCCGTTCTGGGTGCCCGGCTCCCACAGCGGCTCGAGGCGCTCCATCAGCGCCACCATCTCGCTCCAGTCGGCCATCGACGTGACGTCAGGGATCTCGCCGTGGATCTGGGGCACGCCCGCTTCATGGCACAGCACGTGGCGGATCGTCGTCGTCGCCTTGGCTGCGCTGCGGTCCTTCGTGTACTCCGGCCAGATCTCGCCGACGGGGGTGTCGAGCGCGACGCCGGTGCGCTCCAGGACCATGTGCAGCGCGGTCGCGGCGACGCCCTTCGTCGTCGAGTAGGAGAGGGCCATCGTGTCGCTGGTCCAGGCGCGGTCGGCCGCGGGGTCGCCGATCGTTCCGCGGCGGCCGCCCCAGAAGTCGGCCACCGGCTTGCCCCGGTGGCGGATGGCGACGGCGCACCCGTGGTGCGCGCCCTGGTCGATCTGGCGGGCGACGACGTTCGCGACGGGCAGGAAGCGCTCGTCGCAGGTCCCGTCGAGCCCGGCGGGAAGGCTCGGCATCGAGCCAGCCTAGGGTGCCGTCGTGGGTGCTGGTCCAACCCGGATCGGGATCGTCGGCGGGACGTTCGATCCGCCGCACAACGGCCACCTCGTCGTGGCCGTGCACGCGCGAGACCAGCTGCGCCTCGATCTCACGCTGCTCGTCGTGGCCAACGCGCCGTGGCAGAAGGTGGGGGAGCGGGCGGTGACGCCTCCGAGTGACCGTCTGGCGATGGTGGAAGCGATGGTGGCAGGCGTCGACGGCGTCGAGGCGAGCACGATCGAGATCGAGCGGGGCGGCCTGACCTACACCGCCGACACGCTGGCGGAGGTCGATCGCCGCCATCCGGGGGCCGAGCAGTGGCTCGTGATCGGGGCTGATGTGGCCCGTTCCCTCGACACGTGGTCGCGGCTCGACGAGGTACGGGCACTCGCGGGCCTCGCGGTCGTCGACCGCGGGGGAGATGATCCGCCGATCGAGGAGCTCCGGCGCCACGGATGGCGGGTGGCGCACGTCGCCATCCCTCGCATCGACGTGTCGTCGAGCGACCTGCGGGCTCGCCTGGCCGACGGGCGGCCGATCGAAGGGCTCGCCGACCCCGCGACCATCCGCTTGATCCGGCAACGTGGTTTGTACGCTGCCGGCAGATGACTCGACGGGCTCGTCGGCGAGTGGAAGCGGTCCTGACGCTCCTTGCCTTCCCGGTCGCGACCGCGCTGACAGTCGTGGTGATCCGTTGAAATTCCCCAGCGTGGGAACGAATGCGTGTGATCGAGTGTTCTCCTTCGGCTCAGCTTCCTTCGGAAAGGACCTCCAGAGCACGTGATGACCATTCGCAGGGCCTCCGACCTCGACGAGGTACGCCAGTGGGCGGCCGTTGCAGCGCGCGCCGCCGACGACAAGCAGGGGGCCGACATCGTCGTCCTGGAGGTGGGCCCGGTGCTCGCCATCACGGACGCGTTCGTGATCACGAGCGCGCCCAACACGCGTCAGGTGCGCACGATCGCGGAAGAGGTCGAGCTCCAGGTCAAGAAGATCGGCGGACCAGCGCCCATCCGCATCGAGGGCCTCGACGACCTGCGCTGGGTCCTGCTCGACTACGGCGACTTCGTCGTCCACGTCTTCCTGCAGGAAGTCCGCGAGTTCTACGACCTCGAGCGGCTGTGGGGAGACGCGCTGCCGGTCGACTGGCGCGCGATCGCGGCCGATCTCCCGGCCGCGCCCGCCGTCGGGGAGTAGCGGCTACTCCTTCGAGATCGTCGTGAACGTGCCCAGACCGAGCGCGACGACGTCCCCCTCCTGATCGGTCACCTCGCACTCGACGACGGTGATTCGCTTGCCCCGCTTCCGGACCTTCGCCCGCGCGCGCACGATGCCAGCCGGCGTCGGCTCGAGATAGGTCACCTTCAGCTCGATCGTCACCGGCGCCTGCCCGTCGGTTGCGACCGCGGCGCCCATCGCCGAGTCGATCAACGTCGCGATCGCGCCGCCGTGCACCGTCCCGTGCGGGTTGAGGTGGCGGTCACCCGCATCGAGCTCGACGATGGCGTCGCCGTCGTCGGACGTCGAGAGCCGAAGGCCGACGGTGTCGGAGAAGCCGTGCATGGGTGCCGGGTGTACCCGGCCCGGCCTACCTGAACCGCACCTCGAAATCGCTCGCGAAGTGGACGCCCTTGCGCTGGTTGTTGAGCGGCGGGCCGATTCGCAGGCAGCCGCGGGCGGACGGCATCAGCTCCACCGGTACCAGATACACCCTGTCGAGCTCCGGCGAGTAGATGCCGAAGTCGTCGATGTCACCGCGGTAGTGCTTCGAAACACCGCCGGTGTTGCTCGATGTCCGGAACGTGAGAACATCCCCGCGTCTGGTGCACGACTTGCACTGCACGCGGCGCAGACGGACGCCGTCGTGCGCCACGAGGTCGACTCGCGAGTGCGCGGCGAAGAACGGGACGAACACCGTCATGCCCGCGCGTGTGAGCGCGGTTGCGACCGCGAGTTCGGCGCGTGCGCCGACGCTGGAGGGCGTGCCGGCTAACACGGACACGCCTCGCGAGCGGTGGTGGAGCCGACGCGGGTCGAACGCGCTACCTCTTCGATGCCATCGAAGCGCTCTGCCAGTTGAGCTACGGCCCCTTGCGGGATCGACAGGTTAGCACCCGCCTTCCAGCACTCAGGACGCCTGCGCGAGCCGCACATGACGGCACCCTACGAGGGGAGTGTGACCGAAATGTCGTCCCGGTTCCGGGCGCGACCGAGGCGCCCCGTAGCATCGTCCGCCGTGGTTGACGTGACCTACGACGCCCAGGCGATCGAGAAGAAGTGGCAGCAGCGGTGGGCGTCGGAAGGCACCTACCAGATCGAGAACGACGATCCGCGGCCGAAGTTCTACGTCCTCTCGATGTACCCGTACCCGAGCGGGCGGGCGCACATGGGGCACGTCCGCAACTACACCTTCGGCGACCTGCTCGTCCGCCACCGGACCATGAACGGCTACGGCGTGCTGAGCCCCTTCGGGTTCGACAGCTTCGGGCTCCCGGCGGAGAACGCTGCCATCAAGACCGGCACCCACCCGCGGATCTTCACCGACGAGCGCATCGGCGAGCTGAAGTCGAGTGTCAGCGCGGTCGGCGCGGTCTACGACTGGCGTCGCGAGGTCACGAGCCACGACCCCAGGTACATCAAGTGGAACCAGATCATCTTCAAGCGGTTCCTCGAGGCAGGCCTTGCGTACCGGAAGAACGCCCCGGTGAACTGGTGCCCCGGGTGCCAGACGGTGCTCGCGAACGAGCAGGTCCTCGCCGACGGGACCTGCGAGCGCAGCGGTGACGTCGTCGACAAGCGCGACCTCGAGCAGTGGTTCTTCCGCATCACCGACTACGCCGACGAGCTGCTCGACGCGCTCGACGACCTCGACTGGCCCGAGAAGGTCAAGACGATGCAGCGGAACTGGATCGGCCGATCGGAGGGCGCCGAGTTCACGCTGAAGATCCAGGGACGCGACGACCTCGAGGGGCTGCGCGTGTTCACCACCCGTCCCGACACGAGCTTCGGCATGACCTATTGCGTCGTCGCTCCTGAGCACCCGCTCGTGGCGGCGATCACGACGGACGACCATCGCAGCGACGTCGAGGCGTTCGTGCAGCGGGTGCGCCTCGAGTCCGACATCGACCGGCTCTCGAGCGAGGGGCCGCTCGAGAAGCGCGGCGTGTTCACCGGCTCGTACGCGATCAACCCGTTCAACGACCAGCCGGTGCCGATCTACCTGGCCGACTACGTCCTCATCACGTACGGCACCGGGGCGATCATGGCGGTGCCGGCCGAAGACCAGCGCGACTACGACTTCGCCAAGGCGTACGACCTTCCGATCGTCCGCACGGTGCAGCCGCCCGACGGCTGGGAGGGCGAGGCCTACACGGGCGACGGCCCGAAGATCAACAGCGACTGGCTCGACGGGATCACCGACGTCGCGACGGCGAAGGCGAAGGCGATCGACTGGCTCGAGCAGCAGGGGATCGGCGAACGCAAGATCAACTACCGCCTCCGCGACTGGCTCGTGTCGCGCCAGCGCTTCTGGGGCTGCCCGATCCCGGTCGTCTACTGCGAGAGCGACGGCATCGTGCCGGTTCCCGACGACCAGCTCCCGGTGCTGGCGCCGGATGACGTGGAGTTCCTGCCAACGGGCGAGTCACCGCTGAAGCACCACGAGCGGTTCCGCACGACGACGTGTCCCACGTGCGGCGGCCGCGCCGAACGCGAGACCGACACGATGGACACGTTCGTCGACTCGTCGTGGTACTTCCTGCGCTTCTGCGACCCGTGGGCGGACGACCGCCCGTTCGACCCGGCCGCAGCCGACCACTGGATGCCCGTCGACCAGTACATCGGCGGCGTGGAGCACGCCATCCTCCACCTGATGTACGCGCGCTTCTACACGAAGGCGCTCGCCGACCTCGGCATGGCGCCGAAGGAGCTGCGCGAGCCCTTCAAGCGCCTCTTCACCCAGGGGATGGTGCGCCTCGGCGGCAGCCGCATGTCGAAGTCGAAGGGCAACCTCGTCGCACCCGAGGAGATCATCGCCGAGTACGGCGCCGACTCCCTGCGCCTCGCCCACCTCTTCGCCGGACCGCCGGCCGACGACGTCGACTGGGAAGCCGTCGGCATCGACGGCGTCTGGCGGTTCCTCCGCCGGGTGTGGCGCCTCGGCGTGCGCGACGAGGAGCTCGTGCAGGCAACGGGCGACGCGGCGCAGCGAGTGCAGAAGGCTGCCCACCGGTTGATCCAGCGCGTCGACGACGACTTCGAGCGATGGTCGTACAACACCGCGGTCGCCGCCCTCATGGAGTTCACGAACCAGCTCTACAAGGACGGCTGGACCGACGAAGCCGTCGACATCCTCTTGCTCCTCCTCGCGCCGATGGCGCCCCACATCTCGGCCGAGCTGTGGGAGCTCCGCCACGGGACGCACATCCACGAGGAGTCGTGGCCGAAGGCCGACCCGGAGCTGGCGAAGCTGGAGACGGTGACGATGGTCGTGCAGGTCAACGGCAAGGTGAGGGACCGCATCGAGGTCGACCCGACCACCAGCGAGACCGACGCCGAAGCAGCTGCGCTGGCGTCACCGAAGGTCGCCGAAGCACTCGCGGGGGCGACACCGAAGAAGGTCATCGCCCGTCCTCCCCGCCTGGTGAACATCGTCATCTGACCGCGATCTCATTCGTCACGCGATCGACATGTAACGGCGGCATCTGCTTCCGGGTCGGAGGTCGTATGACCTCCGTGGACTCTCTTCCTGCGCGCATCGAAGCTGCTGCGCAGCGTGGGCACTCGATCACGTTCGTGACCAACGGGGAGACGGTCGACGTCCCGTGGACGCAGATGCTCGAGGAGTCGAAGGCGGTCGCTGCGGCCCTGCAGGAGCGGGGAATCGGCACCGGATCGCACGTCGCTCTCCTCGGCCCGACCACCCGCGCCCTCGTCACCGCCATCGAAGGCGTGTGGCTGGCCGGCGCGACCGTCGTCGTCCTGCCCCTTCCGATGCGCATGGGCTCCCTCGACGAGTTCGTCCTCCAGACGCGAGCCCGCATCCGCGCGGCCGACATCGATCTCCTCCTCGCCGACGCCGACCTCGCCGCCTTCATCGAGCCGGCCGACGACGACCCGCCCCTCGTCTGCCTCGGAGAGCTCGAGGGCGACGCCGCGAGCTTCAAGCAGCCCCAGATCGACCCAGACGACCTCGCCGTGCTGCAGTTCACCAGCGGGTCGACGTCGGACCCGAAGGGCGTGATGCTCCCGCACCGGGTGATCCTCGCCAACCTCGACGGCGTCGCCGCCGCGGCCGAGATGGACCCCGACGACGACGTCCTCGTCTCGTGGCTGCCGCTCTACCACGACATGGGCCTCATCGGTCTGATGACGCTGTCGATGATCAACGGCTGTCGCCTGGTCCTGGGCGCGCCGCAGGACTTCATGGGCGCGCCGGCCCGGTGGATGCAGTGGATCAGCGACTTCGGCGGCACCGCTACCGCGGGCCCGAACTTCTCCTACGCGCTCGCCGCCCGCGCCCTTCGCCGCATGGAGGGTCTCGACCTCTCGCGGTGGCGGATCGCGCTGAACGGCGCGGAGCCGGTCGACCCTCAGACGGTCGCCGAGTTCATCGCGGAGGCGTCGCGCTTCGGGTTCAAGCCGGGTTCGGCGTTCCCCGCGTTCGGGATGGCCGAGGTCGCCATCGGTGGCACGTTCCCGAAGCCGGGTCGGGGCATCGTCGTCGACACCGTCGACCGCGCCATCCTCGAGAACGAGCGCTACGCCGCCCCGGTCGAGCCCGGTAGCGAAGGCTCCCGCGGCCTCGCCAAGCTCGGGACACCCATCCCGGGCCTCGAGATGCGGATCGTCGACACCTCGACCGGCGTGGTCATGAAGGATCGCGAGGTCGGCGAGCTGCAGCTGCGCGGCACGTCGGTCACGCCCGGCTACTACAAGCACCCCGAGGCGACCGCAGCCACCTTCACCGACGACGGCTGGCTCAAGACCGGCGACCTCGGCTACATCGTCGCCGATGACGATGGAACACGAGAGCTCGTCATCTGCGGCCGCATCAAGGACGTGATCATCGTCGGCGGGCGCAACGTCTTCCCGGAGGACGTGGAGCGTGCGGTCGCGAACGTCGACGGCGTCCGCGCCGGCAACGTCATCGCTTTCGGCATCGAGGGACGCAAGGGCAAGGAGGCCCTCGTCGTCGTCGCCGAGACGAAGACGAACGATCTCGAGCAGGTCCGCCAGGAGGTCTCGATCCGCGTGCGCGAGGCGGTCGGCCTCCCGGCGGAGGAGATCGTGCTCGTCCAGGCGGGCACGCTCCCGAAGACCTCGTCCGGGAAGCTCCAGCGCAGCCTCTGCCGCACCAAGTTCCTCGAAGCCGATCTCCAGCTCGTCTAGGACGACCGAATCTGGAGTGCGCTCAGCGCAGCGGGTTGCGTTGCGCGCACTCCAATTCGTGAGGGCTACGCGGCTTGGAGGGCCTTGATGACTTCGCCGCGGGCGTCGGGGTCCTGGGAGATCGGGACGTAGAAGCCGGTGCGGTCGATCACGTCGCCGTAGCGCTCGACGATCTTGTCGGCGACCTGGTCGAGGGGAGCGACGACCGCGAACGTCTCGAGGATGTCGTCGGTGATCAGGTTGGCCATGTCCTGCCACTTGCCCTGCTTCGAGAGCGTGTTGAGCTCGGTCTGCAGGTCGCCCCACCCGTGGAGCTCCAGCACGCCGCGATACGCAGGGGTCGAGCCGTAGAACGAGATCTGGTTGCGAACCATCCCAGCCGCGGCCTCGGCCTCCTTGTCAGAGCCGGTGACGACGAAGGCGGTGTACGACAGCTCGAGATCGGCGCGTGACTTGCCCGCCTTCTGCAGCCCTCGCTCGAGTGCGGGGAGGGTGACCTCCTTCATGTAGCGCTCCGTCGAGAAGGGGTGGACGAGAAGCCCGTCGCACACCTCGCCGGCGACCTCGGTCATGTGCTCGCCGACAGCGGCGAGGAACACCTTCGGCGGGCCGTACGGGTTCGGGCCGGGGTTGAAGAACGGGGTCATCAGCGTGTGGCTGTAGAAGTCACCGCGGAAGTCGAGCTTCGAGCCGTTGTTCCACGAGTCCCAGATCGCTCGCATGGCGAGCACGAACTCGCGCATGCGCGGTGCGGGATGCGACCACGGCATCGAGAAGCGCTTCTCGATGTGGGGCTTGATCTGGCTGCCGAGGCCGAGCAGGTGGCGACCCTTCGACGCGAGCTGGATGTCGTTCGCGTCCATGGCGGTGATCATCGGGTTGCGGGCGAACGCGACGGCGATCCCCGTGCCCAGCTGGATCTTCTCCGTCTTCTGCGACGCGAGCAGCAGCGGATAGAACGGGTTGTGCGATGTCTCGGCGGTCCAGAGGCCGTCGTAGCCCTGGTCCTCCTGCATCTTCGCCATGTCTGCGGCGGTGTCGAAACCGCCGATGCCTCCGTCGACCTTCATGGTGAACGACGCTAGTTCTGCGGGGTGGCTCCTGCGCCCTGTCGGAGCATCGGCCCGAGGTCCGCGACCTGATCAGCCGGCGGCGCCTCGACCACGACGTCGGTGCCGAAGTCGAACAGCTCCATCGTCACGACGGTCTCGCCTATGCCGTCGATCGTCGTCCGCTGGGTGAACTTCCGGAGCCGGCCCTCGGCGTCGATCCATGCCTCCGCGGGAACGGCGCCCGACCCCAGCTTCTCGACCGCGTTCCTCACCATCTCGCGCTGCGCTTCCGGTGCCTGTTCCACCACGCGAGCGAGATCGATCGTCAAGCGGTACTTCGTGGTCTTCGTACCACGCACGGTCTCCTCGCCCACCGCCCTCACGTCGTCGGTGACGCCCCGCAGCTGCGCGAGAGCCTGCGTTGGATCGATGCCGTTCACGGGTCCGAACGCGCTCAGGTCGCCACCTGAAGCAGCCGCTGCGTCGGCGAGGTCGATCGAAACCCACGGCTTGCCGCCGAACCCGGCTGACATCTGCGGAGGCATGCGCATGTACACGACGTCGTCGCGCGTCACCATCTCGATCTCACCGCCGCCCGGGATCGGGAGCTGCATCACCATCCGACCGCTGCGCGTCTCGTAGTCGAAGGCGCCCTCGGCCGTGATCGTCGTGGCCGGCGTCACGTCGCTCTTCGGGACGTCGACGGTCATCAGGATCTTCGACGACTTCGCTTCTTCGGTGGCAGCGGCCGACGCGAAGACGATCTCCTGCGGCGTCCGATCGTCACCTCTCCCGCACGCGCCCACCGCTGCGAGCACGACGAGCAGCACGATCCCCAGTCCCCGGCGTGACCTCATCGCGTCACGCTACCGCTGGGGGAAGTCGCCTCCCTGCCCCGGCTGACCGCCCTCGCCGCGGAGGAACCGTTCGAGCTCCGCCGCGATCTCGTCGCCCGACGGCAGGTTGTCGGCCGTCAGCGGCGACGACTCGGTCTCCGTCGCCTCGGCGTCGGCCTGCTGCTCGAGCCCTGCGACCATCGTCAGGTGCTCGCCGCTCTGGGCGATGAGCTGGTCGATCCGCTGCCGAGCCAACTCCTCTGCCGCGCGCAGCTCCGACAGGTCGACCGACAGCCCGGTCAACCGGCTCAACGCCTCGACGAGCGCGACGCTCGCCGCGGGGTAGGCCGATCCCGCGACGTACATCGGGACGCGGGCCCAGACGCCAACGGCGGGGATGCCGACCAGGTCGAGGCCCCGTTCGAGCGCGCCATGGATCCCGGAAGGGACCTCGATCACCCCGGGCATGAACCCGATGTGCGACGCGAGCTCCGGCGTCGTCGCCGTCGCCGACAGGCGCACCGGGCGGGTGTGGGGAGCAGGGCCCGGAAAGGCGCCGAGTCCGACCGCCAGCCGCACGCCGAACGACGACGCGAGCTCGCACACGGCGGTGGTGAAGGCTCGCCACTGCTGGTCGGGCTCGGGGCCGACCAACAGCAGCACGTCGTTGCCCGCCGCGTCGCGCCCGGCCCGCAGCTCGATGGTCGGCCACGTCAACCCCGTGTTGATGCCGTTCTCGATCCGCATCGTCGGCCGGCGGCTGCGGTAGTCGAGGAGCAGGTCGCCGTCGAAGGTGATGACCGGCTCGGTCTCGATCGACTGCCGGACGGCGGCCATCGCGTTCATCGCGCCGAAACCGGCGTCGATCCATCCCTCCATCCCCATCACGAGGATCGGGCTGTCGAGCGAGATCTCGCGCTCGCGTCGATACATGACCTCTACGCGATGCTCGCCGCAGCCCGCTTCGACTGCTCGGCGAGGCGCACGACCGACTCCCCGAACGCCTCCCACGACGCGCCGTCCTGACCCATCGCGCCCTTGGCGTAGCGGGTGTAGACGCCATCGAGGATGCAGGCGAGCTTCCAGTACCCGAACGACACGTAGAAGTCGAGCTGGCTGGTGTCGCGGCCGGCGAGCTCCTCGTACCGGCGACGGAGATCCGCCCGGCGAGGGAAGCCTTCGAGCGTCGTCGCGCCGGCGCCGGCCAACGCAGGACCGAAGTCTTCCGGGTCGTTCCAGTACACGAGGAGCAGGCCGACATCGGCGAGCGGATCACCGAGGGTGCAGAGCTCCCAGTCGAGGACCGCAGCGATGTTCCCGTCTTCGCCGATCATGCAGTTGTCGAGGCGGTAGTCGCCGTGGACGATCGCGACGCCCTGCTGCTCGGGGATGTGCGCGGCGAGGAAGTCGTGCATCTCGTCGACGAGCGGCACCTCGCGCATCTTCGACTGCTGGAACTGCGAGTACCAACGCTTCAGCTGGCGGGCGATGTAGCCCTCGTGGCGGCCGAGATCGCCGAGGCCGACCTCGTCGGGATTGATCGCGTGGATCGCGGCGAGGACCTCCATCAGCGACTCACCGGCGCGAGTGCGCTGCTCGACCGTCAGCTTGCCCGCGGCGTTGCTGTCGCGGGCGATGATCCCGTCGACGAAGGCCATCACGTAGAACGGCGCGCCGTTGACGTCGTTGTCGTCGCAGTAGCCGAGTGCTGGAGCGACCGGGACGTTCGTCGGGCCGAGGGCCGAGATGATCCGGTACTCGCGCCCCATGTCGTGCGCCGTCGGCAGCACGTGCCCCAGCGGCGGACGGCGGAGGACGTACGCGGTGCCGGCAGCGTCGGTCACCTTGAACGTCAGGTTCGAGCGTCCGCCGGCGATGAGGGTGAACTCGAGCGGCGCCTTGACGTCGGCGATGTTGGCCTCGAACCAGGCGGTGACCTTCGGGATGTCGATGCCGTCCATAACGGGCCGTCACCGTAGTAGTGGCAGGTGGGTAGCGTCTTGTTGTGGTCGACGTAACCGATGAGACGTTCGAAGCCGAGGTCCTCGACAAGTCGGCGGAGGTGCCGGTCGTCGTCGACCTCTGGGCGCCGTGGTGCGGTCCGTGCAAGACGCTCGGGCCGATCCTCGAGAAGGTGGTCGGCGCGACCGACGGCAAGGTGATCCTGGCCAAGGTCGACGTCGACGAGAACCCGCGAGTCGCGGCCACCTTCCGCGTGCAGTCGATCCCCGCCGTGTTCGCGATCAAGGACCGCCAGATCGTCGACCACTTCATCGGGGCGTTGCCCGAGGCCCAGGTGCAGCAGTTCGTCGACGGCCTCGCGCCCCAGCCGTCGCCCGCCGACAAGCTCGTCGCCGTCGGGACCGAAGACGCGCTGCGAGCGGCCCTCGACCTGCAGTCCGATCACGAGGGCGCCATCGTCGCTCTCGCCGAGATGCTCGTCGCCAAGGGCGACGAGGAGTCGGTGAACGAGGCGCTAGCGCTCCTTGGCCGGATCCCGGAGACCGCGGAGACGCGGCGGATCGCGGCGCTCGCGCGCACGGGTTCGGGCGCTGGTGGAGCAGCCGCGGGCGACGACGACATCGAGCGGGAGCTCGACGCGCTGCTCGACCGCGTGCGGTCGGACGAGGAGGCCCGTCAGCGCTACCTCGATCTGCTCGAGGTGCTCGGTCCGGAAGATCCGCGGACCGGCAGGTACCGGCGAGCGCTCACGTCACGGCTCTTCTGAAGCGCCAGCCGGGCGGCTGGTGGCTGTGGGTCGGCGGACCTGTTCCTCCCGGCGCTGCTGCCATCACGATCGGGCCGGTCGTGTCGGTGCGCACCCATGCCGCGGGGTCGTCGCACCTGCTTCGGCACGAGGCGGTGCACGTCCGGCAGTGGCGCACCTACGGGCTGACCGGCTTCCTCCTCCGGTACCTCCACGCGTACCTGCGGTGGCGTCTTCGCGGCTTCGGTCACTGGGCGGCGTATCGCCGCATCCCGTTCGAGGTCGAGGCGGAGTGGGTGGCGCGCATCGGCGCAGACCCCCTTGGCGCCGAGTTGCTCAGGCGATAGGTTCCCAGGGCCGCTCGTTCGCCCCGGCCGCATCCTCGGGCGCTCCTCACGACCTTCTTCGTCGTCGGAGCGTCGATTGCCCGAGCTGCCGCCACCACCGCCACCGCCCATGTCGATCGGCGCGTTGCTGGTCGACGCGCTGCGGGCACGGCGGCCGTCTTGGGCGTCACCTCGCGCCGCGATCGTCGCTGTCGGAGCGCTGGCGGCGTCGGCGTCCGCGCTGCTGGCGATGGGGTGGGGGCCGTCGTCGTCGGTCGTTCCCGAGGTGTCGCTGCCCGCGGTGGGGTCGGCCGGCGATCCCTCGGCTGGGGCCGGCGCGTCCGGCGCGTCGGGGGCGGCCGGTTCGCCCGGCGCGCCCGCCTCGGGAGACGGGTCGACGAGTGGAGGGCTCGTGGCCGTGCATGCCGCCGGTGCCTTCGCTCGTCCCGGCCTCTACGAGCTGCCTGCCGGATCGCGTGTCGCGCACCTCGTGGAGGCCGCGGGCGGACCGACGGCCGACGCGATGCTCGATGCCCTCAACCTCGCGGCGCGGCTGAACGACGGCGAGCGCATCTACCTGCCCAAGGTGGGCGAGGCGCCACCGCCTGCCGTGGGAGCCGCGTCGGGCGCGGCGTCGTCCGGTGGGGCCGCCGGCGACGGGTTGGTCGACCTCAACACCGCGACGCTCGAGCAGCTCGATGCCCTGCCCGGCGTCGGGCCGGCGACGGCCGAGGCGATCCTCGAGTACCGGCGGGAGAAGGGGAAGTTCCGGTCGGTCGAGGAGTTGCTCGAGGTCCGCGGCATCGGCGAGGCGAAACTCGCCGCGCTGCGGAAGCGGGTGCGGGTGTGAGCGACCGAGCGGTCGTCGCTGTGGCGGCCGCCGCGCTCGCCGGTGCGTGGACGAAGTTCGACGCGCCCTCGGTGGCGATCGTGCTGGCCGTCCTCGTGCTGCTCACCAGCGGTCGCCGCGCTCCGCTCGTCGTAGCGGCGGTGTTCGTCTGCGGCGGCACCCTCGGTGCCCGTGCGTGGAACGGGTTGACGCCTGCGCTCGTCGCCGGTTCGCGCATCGAAGGCATCGCCACCCTCGTCGCCGATCCACGGTCGCAACCGGGCGGGTCACGTGTCGACGCGCGGATCGACGGGATGCGGCTGCGGATGACCGTCGGTGCGGACGCGGGATCGATGGTGAACGCCGCGGCGGGTGAGCGGTGGCAGGTCGTGGGTCGATACTCGCCGTTCGACGACGTGCGACGGGCGCGTCTCGCGTCGCGCCATCTCGCAGGGCGACTCGTCGTGACCGATGCCCGGAGGCTCGACGGCGGCTCGCCGGTCGCACGCGTCGCCAACGGCTCCCGGCGGTTGCTGCTGCGCGGCACCACCTCGTTCGACCACGACCAGCGGGCGCTGTTCACCGGCGTGGTCCTCGGCGATGATCGGGAGCAGGACCCGGCCGAGGTCGAGGACTTCCGGGCGTCGGGGCTGACGCACCTGTTGGCGGTCTCGGGCCAGAACGTCGCCTTCCTCCTCGCGCTTGCCGCGCCGGTGCTCCGGCGGCTCAGGTTCACGCCGAGGTTCGCAACCGCCGTGCTGCTGCTCGCCGTCTTCGGGACGGTGACCCGGTGGGAGCCGTCGGTGACGCGCGCCGTCGTGATGGCGGGCGTGACGCTCCTCGCGTCGACGCTGGGCCGGCCGGTCGCCCCGCTTCGAGTGCTGGCGCTGGCGGTGACCGGGCTCGTCCTCGTCGACCCGCTGCTGGTTCACTCGATCGGGTTCGGCCTGTCGGTCGCAGCATGCGTCGGGCTCGCCGTGCTCGCGCCCGCCCTCCGTCAGTGGATGCCCGAACCGCTGGCTGTCACCGCCGCGGCTCAGGTTGCCGTCATGCCGTTGCTGCTCCCCTTGTTCGGCCCGGTGCCGCTCGTGTCGCTGCCCGCGAACCTGCTCGCGGGGCCGGCCGCAGGGCCGTTGATGATGTGGGGCGTCGCCGCAGGATCGATCGCGGGAGTGCTGGGTGGCACCGCAGCGACGGTCATCCACCTGCCGACGCGCCTGCTCCTCGCCTGGTTGAGCGCGGTCGCCCGATGGTCGGCCGGGCTCCGGATGCCGTGGATCACGCCCCGTGCCGCGATCGCGCTGGCGATCGCCGGTGGCGCCGCGTGGGCCGCGGCGAGGTACGTCCCCGCCCGCCGCTGGCGGCGCGTCGGCCTTGGGGCCGCGATGGGCGCTCTGGTGCTGACACCCGTCGTCGGCGTGACGGCTGCGCGCGTGCCTGTCGAAGGCGTGGCACTTGCATCCGGCGGAGGCGACACGCTCTGGCGAGCCGGCCGCGTCGCCGTCGTGACGTCGCAGGCCCGCTCCCAGCCAGGCCGGTTGCTCGGAGCGCTCCGAGTTGCCGGGGTGCGACGAGTCGACGTGCTCGTGGTGACCTCGTCGTCGAGGGCAGCGTGGCGCACGATCGGGCCGGTGCGAGACCGCCTACCCATCGCGCTGGTCCTCGCCCCCGCGAACCACCAACTGGCCGACGCGGTCGCCGTCGAGCGGCCGGTCGTCGTCAGCGCCGGTCCGTTCACGGTCGACGTACGGCCCGACGGGAAGCGTCTCACCGTCCGGGTAGCTTCGGCCCGTGCGCCTCGCGCTCGGGTCCCGCCAGTTCGACATCACGACGCGCGCGCTCGTCATGGGCATCCTCAACCGCACCCCAGACTCGTTCTACGACAAGGGGGCTCACTACCGGTTCGACGACTTCCTGCGCCTCGCCGAGTCGCAGGTCGAAGCTGGAGCCGACCTGCTCGACGTCGGTGGCGTCAAGGCCGGTCCGGGCCCTGAGGTCGACGAGCAGGAGGAGCTCGATCGGGTGATCCCCGCGGTGGAGGCCCTCGCCGCCAGGTTCGACATCGCGCTGTCGGTCGACACGTGGCGGGCGGAGGTCGCGAGACAGGCGTTCGACGCAGGAGCGTGCGTCGGCAACGACATCAGCGGCTTCGCCGACCCCGACTACCTCGCCGTGGCGGCGAAGGCTGAGGCGACGGTGGTGGCGACGCACATCCGCCTCCGCCCACGAGTCGCGGATCCCGAGCCCGAGTACCCGGAGGGCGTCGTGAACGCCGTCCGTCAACGCCTCGTCGAGTTGGCGCGAGCGGCCGAAGCCGCCGGCATGCCGCCGGAGCGAATCGTCGTCGACGCCGGCCTCGACCTGGGGAAGACGTGGCAGCAGTCGCTCGAGTTGCTGCGCGCGTCCGATCAGCTCGCCGTACTGGGCTACCCGTTGTTGCTGTCGGCGTCGAACAAGACCTTTCTCGGCAAGCTGCTCGACCTCGAGGTCGGCGACCGGAGAGAGGCGTCGCTCGCGGCCACGGCCCTCGGCATCGTCCGCGGCTGCCGGATCATCCGTGCTCACGACGTGCGGGGCACGCGCCGGGTGGCGGACGTCGTCGCAGCCGTCCTCGAGGCCGCATGAGCGCAGCGAGGGCAGCGCGAAGCGCAACGGCGAGCGGTGCCCCGAAGCCCGTGTACCTCGTGCGGGGCGACGATCCGACGCTCTTGTCGGACGCGGTGCGCGAGCTCCTGGGCGAGCTCGTCGGCGACGACGATCACTCGCTCGCCGTGGAAGACATCACGCTGCAGCAGGGGGACGAGCAGCGGGTCGCCGCGCTGCTCGACGCGTGCCTGACCCCGCCCTTCCTCACCGACCGGCGGATCGTCGTCGCGCGCAACGCCGGCTTGCTCACCGCCGACGAAGGAGCACGCCTCCTCGAGTACCTCTCGCAGCCGCTCGACACCACCGTGCTCGTGCTCGTCGGCGGAGGCGGCACGATCCCGGCGAAGCTCGTCGCCGCGATCAAGCAGCAGGGCGAGCAGGTCGACGCGGGTCTGCCCCGGCAGGCCAAGGAGCGCACCAGCTGGATCGTCGACCGGCTCAAGGCGTCGCCGTTGCAGTTCGACGCTCCGGCCGGCGCCCGCCTCTCCGATCATCTCGGGGAAGACGTGGCCCGCCTCGGCGGCATCATCGACACCCTCGTGTCCGCCTACGGCGAGGGCACACGCATCGGCGTCGAAGAGCTCGAGCCGTTCCTCGGTACTGCAGGGTCGGTCGCACTGTGGGACCTCACCGACGCGGTCGACAAGGGCGACCAGGCCCTCGCGCTCCAGCACCTCCACCGGATGATGGCCGGGGGCGAGCGTCACCCCCTCGTCGTGATGGCCACACTTCATCGTCACTTTCAGCAGATGCTCCGGCTCGACGGCGCAGGCGTGCGCAGCGACGCTGAGGCGGCACAGGTGCTCGGGCTCAAGGGCAGCACCTTCCCGGCGAAGAAGGCGCTGAGCTCGGCACGCCGCCTCGGCAGCGGCCGGATCCGGCGCGCCATCGAGCTCCTCGCCGAGGCCGACCTCGATCTCCGCGGTGCGAAAGGGTGGCCGGAGCCGCTCGTGATGGAGGTTCTCGTCGCGCGGTTGTGCCAGCTGTCCCGCCGCTGAACTTCGGGCGCGACCGCAGTCGGACCGAGCAGCCCACGGGTAGCGTGCCGCTCCTATGCCGACCCGCACCTCGAGGCCGTCACGCCTCCCCGCTCCGGCCCTCGCCGTCGAGCGGGCCACGCTGAAGAACGGCCTGCGCGTCGTCCTCTCGCCCGACCGGTCGGCTCCGACGATCGCCACGACCGTCAACTACGACGTCGGGTTCCGGAGCGAGCCCGAGGGCCGCACGGGGTTCGCCCACCTCTTCGAGCACCTGTGCTTCCAGGGCACGGCGACGCTCGACAAGGGCGAGGCCGACCGGCTGATCGAGGGCAACGGCGGCATCGGCAACGGCAGCACCAGGTCGGACTACACGAACTACCTGGCGATGCTGCCGAGCAACGCCCTCGACCTCGCTCTCTTCCTCGAGGCCGACCGGATGCGTGGCGTCCGTCTGACGGAGGAGAGCCTCCAGAACCAGATCGACGTGGTGAAGGAGGAGATCCGGGTCAACGTGCTCAACCGTCCCTACGGCGGGTTCCCGTGGATCGACCTTCCGCCGATCATGTACCGGACGTTCAACAACGCGCACAACGGCTACGGCAGCTTCGTCGACCTCGAGTCGGCGACGGTCGACGATGCGGCCGACTTCTTCGACACCTACTACGCACCCGGCAACGCCGTGCTCGCAGTGGCCGGCGACCTCGACGTCGATGCGACCCTGAACCTGATCGAGAAGCACTTCGGCGACATCCCCGCTCGTCCCGTGGCGCCGCCGCCCGACTGCGGGGAGCCGGCGCCTGACGAGGAGAGGCGTGGGCAGAAGGTCGATCCGATGGCGCCCGTGCCGGCCCTCGCGGCGGGCTATCGGGTACCCGACCCGATCAACGAGCTCGACGACTTCCTCGCCGCCGTCGTCCTTGTCGAGCTCCTCACCGACGGCGACGCCTCCCGGCTGTACCAGCGCCTGGTGAAGCGCGACCGGCTGGCCTCGCACCTCGGCGGGATGATCGGCACGTTCGGCGACGCCCTCGACGTGCGCGACCCGACGATGTTGCAGGTGCTGGCGTACCACCCTGGCGTCGCCGCGGACAGCGTGCTCGCGGCTGTGGACGAGGAGGTCGATCGCATCGCCAACGACGGCGTCGCAGACGACGAGCTGCGGCGGGTGGTGGTCAGCTTCGTCTCCGGCCACTTGCGCCGGATCGACAACCTCCTGCAGCGGACGATGCTCATGTGCACGCTCGAGCAGCAACGTCATCGGGCCGAGGTGGTCAACGAGCTGCCGTCGTTGCTCGAGGCGGTCGATGCTGCGTCGGTCATGAAGGTCGCGCAGACCTGGATCCGTCCGAACAAACGCGCTGTGCTCGAGGTCGTCCCCGGAGCTGCGCAGTGAACGGCCGCGCCGGCGCCCTCGTCGAGATCCCTGCAGTGGCGAGCCCGCGTCCGGTGAAGCTGCCGTCGGTCGCCGACGAGGTGCTGGCGAACGGGCTTCGCGTGATCGCAGCGCGGCGCAGCGGCGTGCCGCGTGTGGAGGCGCGACTCCTGATCCCGACCGCCCGCGGCACCGCCGCTCCGTCGGCCCGCATGAGCATGCTGGCCCGCACCCTGCTCGCGGGCACCAGCAGCCGCTCTGCAACCGACATCGCCGAGCTGCTCCAGTCGATCGGCGGCAACCTCGACGCCCACTCCGACGACGAGGACGTCGTCGTCACGGGCAGCGCGCTGTCGCCGTCGCTTCCCGTCCTCCTCGATCTGATGGCCGAGGTGCTGGTCGACTCGTCGCATCCGGCCGACGAGGTGACGCTCGAGCGGGAGCGCATGGTGCAGGACATCACGCTCGCGAGGAGCCAGCCCGAGACCGTGGCGCGGGAAGCGCTCCTCCGGCGGATGTTCGGGCGCCATCCGTACGGCCGAGGCCTGCCCGATCCTGGCGAGGTTGCGAAGGTCCGTCCGCCCGCGCTCCTTGCGGCGCGGGAGAAGTGGCTTCTGCCCGCGGGCGCGGTGCTCGTCCTCGTCGGCGACGTGCGTCCCGAGCGCGCGGTGGCACTGGCCGCCGACGCCTTCTCGGGCTGGACGACCCCGTCGGCGGTCGACCCCCCTGGGCTCGCGGCGCCCGGCCCGATCCGCCCGGGCCCGATGGTCGTCGTCGACCGCCGCGGCGCCGTCCAGACGAACATCCGGATGGCGGGGCCGGCCGTCGACCGGAAGCACCCCGACTACCCGGCCCTCGCCCTCGCCAACCTCGTCGTCGGCGGCTACTTCATCAGCCGGCTCAGCGACAACATCCGCGAGCGCCGCGGCTTCACCTACGGCGTCAGCACCGGCGTCCAGCACCTGCGCCAGCAGTCGTTCTTCTCGCTCCAGACCGACGTCGGGACCGAGCACACCGGCCCCGCGCTCGTCGAGATCAGGTACGAGCTCGAGCGCATGCTGGTGGGCCCGATCTCCGAGGCGGAGATGGCGTCTGCGAAGCGCTACCTGTCGGGAACCCTCGCGATGGCGATCCAGACCCAGTCCGGCCTCGCGTCGTACCTGGCCACCCTCGCCGCCGTCGACCTGCCGATCAGCTACCTGCGCGACTTCCCGGCCGCCGTCGCCGCGATCACCGAAGCCGAAGCGATCGACGCGTCCCGTCGCTACTTCCGGCCGAGCCAGCTCGTGTCGGTGCTGGTGGGCGACGCGACCACCGTCGCACCGATCGCCGGTGCGCTCGCAGAGGTCGAGGTCGCGCAGCCGGCGTGAGCGGCGACCCTTCGCGGCCGTTCGACTTCCTCCGCAGCCTGGCGATCCAGGAGGTCGAGGTCACGCCCACCTTCCGCCACGTCGAGATCTACACCCTCGGCGGGCTCCTCACCCTCTTGTGGCACGGCACCCGCGACGAGACCCGGTGCGTGGTGATGGGCGGCGGAGCGATGGGCGGGCTGCTCGGCCCGGCCGACGGCTCGTACCACGATCTCGGAGACGCGTTCGCGTCTCAGGGCATCGGCGTGATCCGTGTCGGCTACCGGCAGCCGAACGACCTCGACGAGTGCACGCTCGACATGGCGGCTGCGGTCGACCTCGCCAGCCGGGCGGGGGCGGAGCGGTTCGTGACCGTCGGTCACTCCTTCGGCGGCGCCATCGCCGTGCGGACCGCGATCGCACTGCCGACGATGGTCGCAGGTGTCGTCACCCTGGCGACCCAGTCGGCGGGGTGCGAGCAGGCCGAGCGCCTCTACGGCACGCCGATGCTGCTCATCCACGGCGACCGCGACGAGATCCTGCCGGTCATGTGCAGCGAGGTGGTGAACGAGCTTGCCGGTGGGCAGGGCGAACTCGTGGTGCTGCCGGGGGCAGGGCACCTCCTCAACCAGAGCGGGGCCGGCGACGCACTTCGCCGGAAGCTGCTCGAGTGGATCCCGCCGGTGCTCGCCGGGGCCTGAACGCGACTCTGGAGGCGGTTCGTAGGGCGCTGGCCCCCAAACCGCCTCCAGAACTCGAAGAGGTGGGTGGTGCTGCGCTACTCGCCGGCGGCGGCGCGGGCGATGCGCTTCATCAGGCGGCTCTTCCGGCGAGCCGCCTGGTTCTTGTGGATGACGCCCTTGGTGGCGGCCTTGTCGATCCGCTTGATGGCGATCCGGAGCGCCTCGGGCGCGGTCTCGGCGCCGGACTCAGCGGTGGTGACGGCGTTCTTGACGCGCGTCTTCACCTCGGACTTGACGGCCTTGTTGCGCAGGCGGCGCTGCTCGTTCTGCCGGTTGCGCTTGATCTGGCTCTTGATGTTGGCCACGGGAAGAGAGACGTCCTTGTCGAAGAATCGGAACCGAGAGAGGTTAGCAGGCCCCAGCTACGGTCTCCCAGGTGAGACCCCGCGTCGCGCTCGCTCCTGAACCCGTTCCCGACTACGCGAGGGAGGCGGTGGAGGAGGCCGGCGCGGACATCGTCGCGCTCCCCGAGGCCGAAGCCCTCATCTGGACGTCGCCGAAGGGGCCGGACGCCCTGGCATCGACGCTCGAGCAGGCCGGTCCAGACCTCCGGTGGGTGCACCTGCGTTGGGCCGGCGTCGAGGACTTCGCACGCCTCGGGCTGTTCGATCCCGAGCTGACGTGGACGTGCGGCAAGGGCGTCTTCGCGGAGCCCGTGGCGGAGCACGCGCTGGCGCTCGCCCTGGCTGGGTTGCGCGACCTCCCGGGACGGGTCCGTGCGACCTCGTGGGGCGAGTCGTCCGGGCGGTCGCTGTTCGGCGGCAACGTGACGATCCTCGGCGGCGGCGGCATCACCGAGGTTCTGGTCGAGCTCCTGCGCCCCCTCAGGACGACGATCACGGTCGTCCGCCGCAGCGCGAAGCCGATGAAGTGGGTGCACCGGGTGGTCGGTCCGAACCGCCTCGACGACGCCCTGTCCGGCGCCGACGTCGTGTTCGTCGCATGGGCGCTCACACCCGAGACGAGGGGGTTGCTCGACGGCGAACGCTTGCGCAAGATGCCGCCGCACGCGTGGCTCGTGAACGTCGGTCGCGGCGAGCACGTGGTGACCGACGACCTCGTCGACGTGCTCACAGAAGGGGCGATCGCCGGCGCCGCGCTCGACGTGACCGACCCGGAGCCCCTTCCCGACGGACATCCGTTGTGGGTTCTCCCGAACGTGATCATCACGCCCCACACCGCGAACACGATCGAGATGGCGATCGCGCCGATGAAGAAGCGGATCGTCGACAACCTGAAGCTCTTCGCGGCCGGGAAGCCGCTGATCGGTCTGGTCGATCCCGACCTCGGCTATTGAACCGCCGATTGGTCAGTAGCCTTGATCGACTCCCATGGACCTCTCGCGCCTGCGCAACCTTGCGATCATCGCCCATGTCGACCATGGGAAGAGCACCCTCGCCGACCGCATCCTCGAGCTGACGAAGGCCGTCGACACACGCGAGATGCGCGAGCAGTACCTCGACTCGATGGACATCGAGCGAGAGCGCGGCATCACCATCAAGGCCCAGAACGTGCGGGTGCAGTGGGGCGACCACATCATCCAGTTGATCGACACCCCCGGCCACGTCGACTTCGGCTACGAGGTGAGCCGCAGCCTCGCGGCATGTGAGGGCGTCGTCCTCGTCGTCGACGCGTCGCAGGGGATCGAGGCCCAGACGCTGGCCAACTGCTTCCTCGCGCTCGAGCACGACCTCGAGATCGTGGCCGCCCTGAACAAGATCGACCTGCCCGCGGCCGATCCCGACCGCTACGCGGGGGAGATCGAGAACGTCCTCGGTCTGCCCGCTGAGGAGATCCTCCACATCAGCGCGAAGACCGGCCAGGGCGTACCCGAGCTGCTCGACGCCATCGTCGAGCGCATCCCTCCCCCGAACGGTGATGCCGAAGCACCCCTGCAGGGGCTGATCTTCGACTCGTACTACGACCAGTACCGCGGCGTCGTCAGCGCCGTGCGCGTCATGAACGGCCGGCTGCGCAGCGGGGCGAAGCTGCGGTTCATGCAGACCGGCGTCGTCCACGAGGTCGACGAGATCGGGATCCGCACGCCGGCTCAGGTGCCTGTCGCAGAGCTCGGCCCTGGCGAGGTCGGCTACCTGATGGCGGGCATCAAGGACGTCAGCGAGGCCCGCTCCGGCGAGACCGTGACGGACGCCGCTCGTCCGGCGCCGGAGCCGCTCGCCGGCTACCAGGAACCGAAGCCGATGGTCTTCTGCGGCCTCTACCCGGTCGAGGGCGACGACTTCGAGGACCTCCGTGAGGCCCTCGAGAAGCTGCGCCTCAACGACAGCTCCTTCACGTACTCGCCGGAGACCTCGGGCGCGCTCGGCTTCGGCTTCCGCTGCGGCTTCCTCGGCCTCCTCCACATGGAGATCGTCCGCGAGCGCCTCGAGCGCGAGTTCGACCTGTCGCTCATCGCGACCGCTCCCTCGGTGGAGTACCTCGTGCACAAGACCGACGGCACGACCATCGAGGTCGACAACCCCTCCGACATGCCCGCGGCCCAGAGCATCGAGTCGATCGAGGAGCCGTTCTTCACCGTCACCCTGCTCACGCCGGCGGAGTACACCGGCACGTTGATGGATCTTTGCCAGACCCGTCGGGGCGAGATGGAGAAGATGGAGTACCTGTCGACCGATCGCCTCGAGCTGATCTACAAGATCCCGCTCGCCGAGGTGGTCGTCGACTTCTTCGACCAGCTCAAGTCGCGCACCAAGGGCTACGCCTCGCTCGACTACGAGCCGGCGGGCTACCGCCCGTCGAACCTGGTGAAGGTCGACGTGCTCCTCAACGGGATCCCGGTCGACGCGTTCTCGACGATCGTCGAGAAGTCGAAGGCCGAGGAGTACGGGCGCACGATGACCGAGAAGCTCCGTCAGGTCATCCCACGCCAGATGTTCGACGTGCCGATCCAAGCCGCGATCGGCGGCCGCATCATCGCCCGGGAGACGGTGAAGGCGAAGCGGAAGGACGTCCTCGCCAAGTGCTACGGCGGTGACATCAGCCGCAAGCGGAAGCTGCTCGAGAAGCAGAAGGAAGGCAAGAAGCGGATGAAGAACATCGGCCGGGTGGAGGTCCCGAACGACGCCTTCATCCAAGTCCTGCGGTTGGAAGACTGAGGCGGGCACGTCGGTGGAGGTGCTCGTCACCGGCGCCGCCGGGTTGATCGGTCGCTACCTGCGCGATCGTCTGATGCCGCCGCAGTTCACGCTCCGCCTTCTCGATGTCGAGCCGATCGACGATGCGCCCGCCGACCGGGTGGTTCACGCTTCCGCCACCGATCTGGATGCGATGACCGGCGCGTGCCGCGGGGTCGACGCCGTCGTCCACCTCGCGTCGATCGCCGGCGAGGCGTCGTGGCAGCAGATCCGCGACGTGAACATCGAGAGCACGTACGTGGCGTTCGAGGCGGCCCGTCGCGCCGGTGTGCGCCGGGTCGTGTTCGCGTCGAGCAACCACGCCGTCGGCTTCGCCACGCGAGACGACGCACCACTCGGCGACTCGCTGTTCCCGGCGCCCGACACCTACTACGGCGTGGCGAAGGCGACAGGCGAGGCGCTCGGCGCGATGTACCACCACCGCTACGGCCTCGACGTGATCTGCCTGCGCATCCTCACCTGTCGGGACCGGCCGCACGACCTCCGATCGTTGTCGACCTGGCTGTCACCCGACGATTGCGGGCGGCTGTTCGCTGCTGCGCTGTCCGCGCCGTCGCCGGGCTTCCGCGTCGTGTGGGGCGTGTCGGACAACACCCGGCGGTGGGTGAGCCTCGACGCAGCACGAGCGCTCGGGTACGACCCGGTCGACGACGCCGAGAGGTTCGCCCCTGCGCTCCTCGCCGAGCACGGCGAGATCGATATCACCGATCCTGTGCATCACCGCATCGGCGGCCCGTTCACGACCTCGGCGTACGACGCGCCCGTCGAGTGAGGGGTTACGCGACGCGACCTCCCCGGGTAAGGGCGGTGCCATGGACTTCGGGCTCCTCGTCATCCGCCTCGTACTCGGCCTGACCCTCGCAGCGCACGGAGCGCAGAAGCTCTTCGGCGTGTTCGGTGGCCATGGTCTGAAGGGCACCGGTGCCTTCCTGGAGTCGCTCGGCTTCCGGCCCGGCCGGCGCCACGCAGAGATCGCCGGCGTCGTCGAACTCGCAGCCGGGCTCGGGATCGCGCTCGGCCTGCTCACGCCCTTCGCCTCCGCTGCTGCGATCGGCGTGATGATCGTCGCCGCCCTCGCGGTCCACCGGAACTCCTTCTTCGTCACCTCGGGCGGGTTCGAGTACGCCTTCGTGGTCGCCGGTGTCGCCACCGGCCTCGCCTTCACCGGACCCGGGTTCGTGTCGATCGACCGCTTCCTCGACCTCGACCTTCGTGGCACCGCGTGGGGAGTGCTCGCCCTGGCGCTCGGCGGCGCCGCGGCGGCGGCCCAGCTGTCGCTCCGCAACAGCGACGTCGACGAGGCGGACATCGACCTTCGCGACGACGCCGACCTCGCGGTGAAGTAGCACCGAGCGCACCGTCAGACTCCGCGGTGTGACATCGCCATCGGTCGTCTGGTTCCGGCGCGACCTGAGGATCGACGACAACCCGGCGCTGGCAGCAGCGGTCGCTGACGGACCGGTCGTCCCGCTGTTCGTCCTCGATGACCGACTGCGCGCGCCGAGCGGCCCGAACCGCGTCGCGTTCCTCTATGGGTGCCTCCGCCAGCTCGACGGATCGCTCGGCGGACGGCTCGTCCTCCGGACCGGCCGTCCTGCAGAGGTCGTCCGTGCGCTGGCGCAGGAGGTCGGCGCCACCGCCGTGCACGCGGCCGCCGACTTCGGCCCGTACGGAAGGCGGAGAGACGAAGAGGTCGAGCGAGAGCTCGACGCAGCCGGAATCGAACTGGTGCGGACGGGAAGCCCGTACGCGATCGAACCCGGATCGCTGGTCACGAAGACCGGGACGCCCTTCCGCGTCTTCTCGCCCTTCTACCGAGCGTGGAAGGCCCGCGGCGCGGCGACGGCGGCGGCGCCGGCGCTCGATCCCGCGACGATCGAGGTGGTCGACCGCCCGCCGTCAGAGTCGATCCCGGACGATCCCGCCGGCGCATCGCCGAACCTCCCCGTGCCCGGCGAGGCAGCAGGGCGCGAACGGCTCCGTCGCGCCCTCGTCGGCGCGGACGGCTACGAGGCGGTCCGCAACGACCCGGCCGCCGACGGCACGACGCGGTTGTCGCCGTACCTCAAGTACGGCTGCGTCCACCCTCGCCAAGTCCTCGCCGGTCTCGGCCGAAGCACCTCGCACGAGCGGCTCCGGATGGAGCTCGCCTGGCGCGAGTTCTACGCCGACGTCCTCTGGCACCACCCGGAGTCGGCCCGGGAGCCGCTGCAGGAGCACATGGCCGCGATGCGTACCGATCGCGGACCTGAAGCCGACGAGCGCTTCGCCGCGTGGGCTGCGGGCCGCACCGGGTACCCGATCGTCGACGCCGGGATGCGACAGCTGGTGGCGGAAGGGTGGATGCACAACCGCGTCCGCATGATCGTTGCCAGCTTTCTCGTGAAGGACCTCCACCTCGACTGGCAGCGCGGCGCGCGCCACTTCCTCCACCACCTCGTCGACGGCGATCTGGCGTCGAACAACCACGGGTGGCAGTGGGTGGCGGGCACAGGCACGGACCCGGCGCCGTCCTTCCGCGTGTTCAACCCCGTGCTGCAGGGCGAGAAGTTCGACCCCGACGGCGTCTACGTCCGCCGCTACGTACCGGAACTCGCCGGGATCGACATCCGCTTCGTCCACCATCCGTGGGACGGGCCGCCCGACCTCTTCATCGACGATCCGGCCCCGATCGTGGATCACGCTGCCGAACGAGGCGAAGCGTTGCGCCGCTACGCAGAGGTCAAGCGATGACGGCCATGGCGTCGACGCCGTCGAGGCTCTCCGCGTGCCGGACGCAGTCGCGCCCTGCTCGCTTGGCCCGGTACAGCGCCGCGTCGGCCGCGGCGAGCGTGGCACCGGCCGTCGAGTCGGTCGCGTGCACCGCGACCCCGGCGGAGAACGTCGTGACGGGCGAGGTGTTGTGCCAGCCGTCGAGCAGGCGCTCCATGGCCGCTCGGGCGTAGTCGCCCGCCTGGCGCAGCACCACGATGAACTCCTCGCCGCCGTAGCGAGCGACCGCATCGCCGTCGCGGAGCGACTTGTCGAGGAACGACGCCAGCGACACCAGCACCTCGTCGCCGGCGGCGTGGCCGAGGTCGTCGTTCACCCGCTTGAAGTGGTCCATGTCGACGATCGCGACCGCATCGCCCGGCTTCAGCTGGTCGAGCAGCGCATCGGCCCGCCGGCGGTTGCCGACGCCGGTGAGCGCATCGCGCATCGACTCGTCGACGAGCACCTGCGTCGCCCGGAGACGCTCGAAGGCGAGGCTTGCCTGGGTGGCGAAGGTGCGGGCGAGACCCGATGCGAACCCGTCGAGCTGCAACTTGGTGCCGCTCGGGTAGGTGACCATCACGAGGCCGAGGACGCCGCTCGAGCCCTGAAGCGGGAGGAACATCGCAGGCGCGCCCTTGGCTGCTCGCGTCAGCTGGCCGGCGATGCCGCCGTCGTGGACGGTGACGTCGGAGCTGGTGAGTGCGGCTCGCGCCGGCTGGTCGAGCCATGTGGCCTCGAGTGTCTGCACCCGGCCCTGCCAGTGGTAACCGCCCGTGCCGCGAAGCGCGTCCGTCGACGGGTCGGCGAGCAGGACCACCGCGCTGTCGGCTCGGAGAAGCTTCACCGCGAGCTCGGCCACGAGGTTCGCCGCGCCGGTCGCGTCGCTCTGGCGGGCGAGGGAGACGGTCGCCTCGAGCAGTGACTCCATGTCGCTCATGCGGCGCAGGTCGAGGCGCTCGGCCTGACGCAGCATGCCGGACACCCACGCCAGCGACTCGGCGACGAGGAGGCAGACGGGCATCACGACGCCGACCGATGCGATGGCGTCGACCGTGGTGTCGTCGTGGACGAGGAACGGCAACAGGTACAGGGCGGTCGCGAGCGGGACGAACATCGTCGCCGTCCAGCGCTTGTGCGCGACGCCGAGCCACACGAAGGCGACGACCCAGTAGATGGCGTAGGTCCACGGACGGTGGCTCGCGATGCCGCCGGCCGAGATCATCGCGAAGGCGACGGCGACGAGCGGCAACGTCGACCACTTCGGCCACCGGTGCCAAGGGAGCACCCAGCAGACGCCGCCGACGACCATCGCGAACGTGCCGACCCCGGCCATCACGCCGATGTTGCGGGTCGCCTCCGACGGCACGAGCAGGTTCGCGAGCGTCACCAACCCGCTCAGTGCGAACAGCACCGCACCGAGTCTGCCGAGCAGTCGCTGCGAGAGGAACTCCGCCACGGTTCAAGTGTCGGGCGGCTCCCCCGAAACCTTGAGCAAGAACTAGTCCGTGAGAACTAGATCCTGATGACGCCACCCGTCCTGGGCGGAGCGCTTAGCACTCGGTACAATCGAGTGCTAATCAACCCCACGGACGCGACCATGCTCGACGATCGAAAGACCGAGATCCTCCGTGCTGTCGTGGAGGAGTACATCGACACCGGCCAGCCCGTCGGTTCGTCGCGGATCGTGCAACGGGGCCGGCTGAACGTGTCGCCCGCCACCGTGCGCAACGAGCTGGCGTCGCTGGAGCGCGAAGGTTTCCTCGTCCAGCCCCACACGAGCGCCGGCCGCATCCCGACGGAGAAGGGGTACCGGTTCTTCGTCGACGCGCTCACCCCCCAGGGGCGGCTGCAGGCGACACAGCGCCAAGCCGTGCTCGAGTTCTTCGAGACGACCCACGGCGCTCTCGAGACGATGCTGGCCGACACGACGCGGCTCCTGTCGGATCTCACCAGCTACGCCGCCGTCGTGATCGGGCCGCCGCATGCCCACGTGACGGTGCGCAGCGTGCAGCTCGTCGGGCTCACGCCGCGCCTCGCTCTGCTCGTGGTCGTCCTGTCGAACGGATCGGTCGAGAAGCGGTCGGTGGAGTTCGCCGACGACATCGGCGACGAGCGCCTCGCAGCGGCGACGGCTCGCCTCGCGTCGATGCTCATCGGCCGAGCCGTCGGCGATCCCGTCACGGCGCCGGCGACCGGAGACGCGGAGCTCGACGCGGTGGTCAGCTCGGCCGTCGACGCGCTCGCAGGTGATCACGACAACGAGCCCGACAACGTCTTCGTCGGCGGGGCGTCGCGCATGGCCGCGGCGTTCGACGCGGTCGACACGGTGCGCCGCGTGCTCGGCATCCTTGAGCAGCAGTACGTGGTGGTCAGCCTGCTGCGTGATGTGCTCGACCGCGGGCTGTCGGTCGCGATCGGAACGGAGGTCGGGCACGAGTCGCTGACCGAGTGCTCCGTCGTCGTCGCGCCCTACGAGGTCGAGGGGGAGTCGGCGGGCACGATCGGCATCGTCGGGCCGACGCGCATGAAGTACCCGCAGGCCCTCGCCGCCGTCGCGCTCGTGAGCCAGCGACTCGGGCGACGACTGTCAGAAGGCTGATGAACGACTACTACGAGCTGCTGGGCGTTTCGCGCAACGCGTCCGACGACGACATCAAGAAGGCGTACCGCCGCCTCGCGCGCGAGCTGCACCCGGACGCGAACCCCGACGACCCCGACGCCCACGACAAGTTCAAGGAAGTCAGCCTCGCCTACGAGACGCTGCGCGATCCCGAGCGCCGGCGCCGGTACGACATGTTCGGCCCCGACGGGGCACGCGCAGGAGCTGGTGGCGACCCCTTCGGCGGGCAGGGGTTCGGCCTCGGCGACATCTTCGACGCGTTCTTCGGGGGAGCGGGCGGCGGCGCCGGCTTCGGCGCACGCCAGCGCGGCCCCATGCGTGGGCAGGACATGGAGCTCCTGCTCGAGCTCGACTTCGAGGACTCGGTGTTCGGAACTCGCACCGAGATCTCGCTGCGGGCTCCCGTGCCGTGCTCGACCTGCGAAGCGAGCGGGGCCAAGCCGGGAACGCATCCCCAGCAGTGCTCGGTGTGCGGTGGTGCGGGTGAGGTGCGGCGGGTGCGCCAGTCGCTCCTCGGGCAGGTCGTCACCGCGAGCCCCTGCCCGCGCTGCGGTGGCATGGGCCAGGAGATCGTCGACCCGTGCCCGGATTGCCGTGGCGAAGGGCGGCGCACCGAGGAGAAGACGTACGAGGTCGCGGTGCCGCCGGGCGTCGGTGATGGCACCCAGCTCCGGCTGGCCGGCCGCGGCGCCGCCGGTCCTCGTGGTGGGCCGCCCGGCGACCTGTACCTCCACATCCGCGTGCGACCGCACGACCGGTTCGTCCGCGACGGGCAGGACCTCGTGGCGGAGATCCACATCACGTTCGCCCAAGCGGCGCTCGGCACCCACGTCACGTTCTCCGCTCTCGACGGCGACGAGGACCTCGTGGTGCCGGCCGGCACGCAGAACGGTCGGGTGTTCGTGCTACGGGGGCGTGGCGTGCCCGCCGGCAACGGCCGGGCCCGCGGCGACCTGCGGGTGGAGGTGGTGGTGGAGACGCCGACCGACCTCTCGAAGGAGCAGCAGGAGCTCTTGCGCCGGTTCGCCGAGCTACGAGGTGAGGAGGTCGCGCCTGCGGACAGCGGCTTCCTGTCGCGGATCCGCAGCGCGTTCAAGTAGTGGACCGGCCGCGGCCGCCGATCGTTGCGGCGGCTCACGTCTTCGTCGACGACCTCCACGAGCCCGTGCTCTCGGACGACGACGAACACCACCTCGCGCGGGTGCTCCGCCTTCGCGACGGCGAGATCGTCACCGCGTCCGACGGGCGAGGCGCGGTCCGCGTCTGCACCTGGAGATCAGCTCGGCTCGAGCCGGCGAGCGACGTCGAGCGAACCTCGCCACCCCGACCGGCGATCACGATCGGCTTCGCCCTGGTGAAGGGCGAGCGGCCCGAGTGGATCGTCCAGAAGCTGACCGAGTGCGGCGTCGATCGGGTCGTGCCGTTCATCGCAGCACGGTCGGTGGTGCGGTGGGACGACGACAAGGCCCGGCGTCACGTCGCCCGATGGCGCCAGATCTCGCGCGAGGCTGCGATGCAGAGCCGGCGGGCGTTTCTGCCCGAGGTGGCCGAAGTGGTGTCGTTCGACGAGGCGCTCGCGGTCAGCGGCGCCCTCGCCGATCCGGGCGGGGCGCCGCCGTCGCTTTCGCAACCCGGGGTCCTGATCGGCCCCGAGGGCGGGTGGAGCGACAGCGAGCTGTCGTCTGCGCCGGCTCGCGTCGCGCTCGGCCCTCACGTTCTGCGCGCAGAGACCGCGTCCGTCGCCGCAGGGGTGCTGCTCTGCGCGCTGCGGTCCGGCGTCGTCGCAGGCACGGCCAACCGGGAGGCATCGGCCTCATAGCGTGGTACCTGAAGAAAAAATGTCACGGAAGGTGGGATTTTTCGTCCCCGCGTGGAATACTTCAGGGCAACTGGAGGGGGTCGAGGCCTCATGGACGACACGTCACACGGCACACCGGACGACGGTCCGGCATCACGAGAGACAACAGCTGACGGAGGCATGACCTCGAACTACGCGCAGCGCGTGGGCGAGCGCCTCCGTCTCATCCGCAAGCAGAAGAACCTGTCGCTGCAGGACGTGGAGGCGTCATCAGCGCAGGAGTTCAAGGCCTCCGTGCTCGGCGCCTACGAGCGGGGCGAGCGGGCGATCTCGGTCCCCCGGCTGCAGCGGCTCGCGAAGTTCTACAACGTCCCCGTCGACCAGCTGCTCCCGATCGACGAGAGCGAGTTCGGCGGGCGCGCCCGCGACGACGAGGTGATCGACCTCACCAGCGGCGAGCCCACGCCGCCCCGGGGCGTGCGTCGGATCGACGACGACCGCGTGTCGATCGACCTCACTCGCCTGCAGGAGATCGCCGGCCAGGAACGCGAGATGCTCTCCCGCTACCTCGGGATGATCCAGGTGCAGCGGCAGGACTTCAACGGCAAGGTCCTCACGATCCGCTCCGAAGACCTGCGGGCGATCGCATGCTTGTTCGAGACCACGACCGACACCATGCGGCGGCGGCTCGACGAGCTCGGCCTTCGCCGCTGAACGACGCCGTCGGGCCCGGCCCGACCTCCTCCACGTTCGGCGTCTACGTCCACATCCCGTTCTGCGCCGCGCGCTGCGACTACTGCGCGTTCGCGACCTGGACCGACCGCCACCACCTCCACGACGCGTACGCGCGCGCCTGCATCACCGAGATCGAGCGCGCCGACCTGCCGCCGGCCACCTCCGTGTTCTTCGGCGGCGGGACGCCGTCGCTGATCGCGCCCGAGCTGCTCGGGTCGATCCTCGATGCCATCCCGCGCTCGCCCGGTGCGGAGGTGACGGTGGAGTGCAACCCCGACACCGTCAGCCGGGCGTCGCTGTCGACGTATTCCGCCGCGGGCGTGAACCGGCTGTCGTTCGGTGTGCAGTCGATGCGGCCGAACGTGCTTCGCTCGTTGGGTCGTGCCCACGATCCCGCGGCGGTGGAGCGAGCGGTGGACGCCGCTCGCTCCGCAGGATTCGACTCGTGGAACGCAGATCTGATCTACGGCGGCGCTGGAGAGACGCTCGACGACTGGAGGCGCACGCTCGACGGGGTGCTCGCCCTCGACCCGCCGCACGTCAGTGCCTACGCGCTCACGATCGAACCCGGCACCCCGCTCGCTGGCGACACGAGCCGCCACCCCGACGACGACGATCAGGCCGACAAGTACGTGATCGCCGACGAGGTGCTCAGCTGGGCCGGCCGTGAATGGTACGAGGTGTCGAACTGGGCACTGCCCGGCCACGAGTGCCGCCACAACCAGCTCTACTGGTCGGGCGACGCCTACCGAGGCATCGGGTGCGCAGCCCACAGCTTCGACGGCAGCCGCCGCTGGTGGAACGTGCGAACGCCCGACCGCTACGTCGCGCTGGTGGAGGCGGGCGCGTCCGTCGAGGCGGCGGGGGAGTCGCTCGACCACGATGCACGTCGCGTCGAGCAGCTGTCGTTGGCGATCCGCACCCGCCACGGCGTTCCGGCTGCGGCGCTGCCCTCCGAGGAACGACGTGGCGTCGAGGAGCTGGTGGCGGAGCGGGACGGCCGCATCGTCCTGACCCGGAAGGGCCGGCTGCTGGCGAACGAGGTCGCGCTGCGTCTGCGGTGACGCGCGCGCTCAGGCGTTCGCGACGGGCGGTGCGGGCACCGGCGGCACGACCACGTGATGACCAGGGATGAGGAGGTCGGGGTCGTTCGCCACGACGAGGCGGTCGCGATTCGCCTCGACGAGGTGCCTCCAGTACGGGTCGACCTCACGATCCGTCGGCTCGCGGCCCCACCGGTCGGCCAGCGTCGCCTCCGCGATCGCCCAGAGATGGTCGCCGGGCTCGACGAGCCACTCCTCCGCCGCAGGCTCGGCTCCGTCGTCGACGCCGGTGGTGTCGTCGCTGCCGGAGATGCCGTCGGTGTCAGCGCTGCCCGCGGTCGACCCTTCGACCGGCAACGGCGGGGGGAGAGGCAGCGTCGTGGAGGTCGACGGCAGCGGCGCTACGGTCGCTGGCGGACTCGCCGCGGGCGCCGGTCGGGTCAACGACGCGACGCCGACCGT
This sequence comes from Acidimicrobiales bacterium, assembly GCA_035540495.1. Taxonomy (GTDB): domain Bacteria; phylum Actinomycetota; class Acidimicrobiia; order Acidimicrobiales; family CADCTF01; genus DASVEG01. Next base: position 74,516 of record DATLGL010000060.1, on the reverse strand, counting down.
CAAGGTGACGCCGCACGCGACGCGCACCAGCCGTCGGAGTGGCGGTGCAACAAAGCGGTCGAGCGTCGTCGCCGGACGTCCCCGGCGTGCTGCGAGCCGGTGGGCGACGATCGACGCAAGCGTCGTCACGAGCAGGTACACGGCCATGGCGTGAACGCCGAGGCGCAGCACGCCGGCCACCGCGGCGGCGGGGTCGACGACGGATGCCCATCGCTGCAGAGCGTCGATTCCGTCGAAGACGGGCGGTGCGGTCACCGTCGCGCCGAGCATCGGCAGCGCGACCACCGTCGCCCCGAGCAGAGCGATCCACGCCGTCAGTTCGATCGTCGCGATGCGCGTCGAACGCATCGTCATCCTCCTCGTGCGGTAGCGGTGCTGGTCGCGCGGACGCGCGTCGTGTCGGGAAAGCCCGGGAGGGCCTTCAAGAACAGGTACGAGATGTCGCCCCACGCTTCGACCGTGACCGATCGACCGGCGGTCGTCGCACGCCCTCCCCACGCCGTGAACGGCGCGGGGGCGGCCGGCGAGAACGATGTCGCCAGGCGACGCTCCGCCGCGTGTTGATCGAGCGTCACTTCGCCGGAGCGGTAGAAGGCCTCGTCGTCGGCGGTCGCTCCGGCGACGTCGTTCGCGACCGCCGCCGTCCGGTTCGACAGCTCGCGCTGAGCCAGTGCCACGATCGTGCTGTCGATCGCGATGGCGCCGAGCATGATCAGCACGAGCACGCCTGCCGGCACCAACATGAGCGCGGAACCGCCGTCGCCGCGCAGCGGCCTGCTGCACGTCATGGCACGGTCCCGCCGACGTTGCACGTGGCGGTCCCCGGAACGCCGGAGCGGTAGGGGTCGACGATCTCGGTGTGACGTCCGACGGCGGTGAAGCCCCTGCCTCTGCCGCCGGCGATCGGAAGGACGATGAGGGGGACGTCGTACTCGACCCGGATCGTCACCTCGCCGCAACGTCGGAAGTCGACTCGTTCCGGCACGAACCGTCCTCGGCCGCCGAGGCTCCGGCCGTAGCCCCGCAGAGTCTCGTCAGCGACCGCTCGCGCATCGGCCACGGCGGCCTCGGCGGTCGTTCGTCGGGACTCGACGATGGTGCGAACGGCCTCACGGGCCGCAGCCGTCGACGCCGCGCGGGCATCGAGGACGCCCCATGCGTTGGCGATGATCAGCGACCCGATCGCGAACAGCAGCACACCGAACAGCACCGCTTCCGCACCGGCGATCTGACCGGCGTCTCCGCGGCAGCGCATCACGGCTCGATCTCGCGCTCGATGCGGACGCGCACGCTTCGATCGATGGTGTCGAGCCCGAGTGGGCGTCGGAACGCCGGCGGCACGAAGCTCGGGTTGCGGGCGACGACCCGGACCACCACCGCGTCGGCGATTCTTCGAACGGCGACGTCGTCGACGTTCCGTTCGCCGTACTCGCCGAGCAGCTCCTTCACCCACGCCTCGCCACGAGCGAGAGCGGACGGGTCGCCTTCGGCAGCGGCGCCCGCAACTCGCCTCGCCGCGTCGTGGGCCGCCGACGTCACCATCGTCGTCGCATAGAGGTTGTACGTCACTTGTACGGCCATGAGCAGGAAGAGGAGGAACACGAAGACGCCGATGGTCGTGGAGATCAACCCGGCGCCGTCGTCGTGACGAGCTACGGGGCGTTGCCGATCTTCTCGACGTTCGCGTTCACCCGGTCGGAGCTGGTCTTCACCGCGCTGTTGAAGCCGGCCCAGACCGCGACGCCGAGGAACGCGACGATCAGCACGGCGATCGCCGCCGACACGACGCCCTCGCCGCGGTCGTCGCGGTTCGTGAAGGTCGCTCGGATGTAGAGCTTGAGCATGAGGTCGGCCACGGCCGGCCCTCCTTTCGTTGCTGTCGATCGCACGCGCGATCACGAGGAGAAGAGGCGGAGCGCCTCGAGGAACGGGATAGCGAGGAAGACGGCGCCGGGGACGAGGGTGGCGACGGTGACGGGGATCCAGACCGACTGCAGCCGTCGCTCCATGGTCTCGACGAATTCGCGCTGGGCATCGCGTCGGATGCCGCGCGCCTCCTCGCCGAGCAGCCGGCCGAGATCGGACGCATCTCGGTTGAGCGCGAGGACGGGCACGAGGCGGTGGAGCGCCTTCACGTCGGCGACGTCGGCCCACTCTCGAAGCGCATCGACGTCGCTCACGCCTTGGCGGATCCGGCGCATCACCCGCGCGAGGTCTGTCGCCGCTGCACCGGTGCCGCGTTCGGCGATCCGCTGCAGCGCGGACCCGAGCGAGTAGCCGGCGCCGAGCAGCATGGCGAGCTGCTCTGCAACGACGGGTAGCTCGAGCTGGAGCCGTCGCTGCCAGCGTGCCGACGCTGCGGCGAGCTGCTGCTCGACGACCAGGAACGCCAGGACCGGCGCACCGAGGACGCCCAGCAACGCCACGACCGCGGGCGGCTGCACGAGAAGCGTCACCGCGGCGGCAACGCCGAGCGACAACACCATCCGACTCAGCTGCTTCACCCGGAACTCGCTTGCGTCGAGCGGGGAGTGGACGCGCTCGAGGCGCACGTCGAGCGACTCGCGCACACCGAACGCGCGAGCCATCCGCGATCCGAACGTGCGAGCTATGGGTGCGATCACGTCACGGAACGAATCGACGGACAGCGCGCCGGTGCGACGGGTGTCAGTCGCTGCGCCCGGGACGAAGGGCCGGAGCCGCTCCGTGAGGGTGGGCCGTGAGAACCATCGCACCTCGGCAAGGAGCAGCGTGGTGCCGATCCACATCGTGAGCGCTGCGGCCACGGCGAGCCTCACCGGAACACCCGCTCCTCGGACGGCAACTTCATGAGGTGACCGGCCCAGATCCAACACAGGGCCACAGCGAGGAGCCCGACCGCCACGAGGAACTGCCCGGCGCCCGTTTGATACGCGGCGCGGCCGGTCCCGATCGACAGGCCTGCGACGGCCATCCCGAGCGGGACGATGAGCACGAACCGGCGAGCGAACCGCACGCCCGCTTGCTTCGCCTGCGCGTCCTTCCGGCCCTGGAGGTCCTGGATCCGGTCTTCGACGAGTGCCGCCAATCGCCGGTCGACGTCGGAGCCGCCCACCTCGTGCGCCACCAGCAGCGTCTCGCACGCCGCGTCGGCGGTGGGATCAGCGAGGCGCGACTTGAGCACCTCGCAGGTGCTGGCGAAGTCGGTCGTGATCAGCCACTCCCGCTCGGCGGCCTCGAAGGCCCCTCGTAACTCGTCGGGTCCGCGCCGCCCTACCTCCAACAGAGCCTGCGGGATCGACCTGCCCAGCGATCCGGTGAGGAGGCGGATCTCCTCGATCATCCGAGGCCACGCCTCGGCTGCCTCGGCGCGGCGGGCCTGACGGCGTGCACGGTAGGCAGCAGCAGGGAACGACGACGCGAAGGCGCCGGCGATCAGGGCGGGCATCGGTGAGCCGAAGAGGATGAACCCACCGCCGGCACCTGCGACGGCGAGCCCGAGGCTCACCAACACGAACTCGCTCGTGCTGACGGCGTCGAGGCCCGCTTCGTCGAGCCACGTGCGCAACGACCGCCGCTTCCTCGGCGCCTCCGATGCCGGGTGAGTCCCGCCGTGCTCCATCACCGCGCCGGTGTAGAGGAGGTACACGCCGAAGGCGCCGATCGCAGCGAGCACGAGGCCGAACATCAGCGACGGAACCTCGTGTTGGCGTCGACGAGCACCGGCGACGGATCGAGCAGGGAGCGCAGATCGTGGCCGGCGAGCTCCAGTGGCCGCTTGATCCTGACCGGGAGCGCCCCGGACCACCGCAGGGGCTCGTCGTACCGCTCTCGCGAGAAGAGCGTCGTCGTGGTGAAGTTGGTCGATTCGGGACCTGTCTGGAGATCCTCGACGGCGATGATCTCCGTGACGATCGGCCTGTCGCCATGGCGAGCGCAGTGCACGACGACGTCGATCGACTCCGTGACGAGCGCGTTCAACGCCGACATCGGAAGCTCGTTGGCGGTGTCGGCGAGTTGGCAGACGAACCGGAGGCGCGTCAGCGCCTGCCGGGCGGACCCGGCGTGGATCGTCGTGTAGCCCTTCACCCCCGATGACAGGGTCAAGAGGAGCGGTAGAGCCTCCCGATCGCGAACTTCGCCGACGATGGCCACATCGGGCGCCATGCGCAGGAAGCCGGCGACGAGCCGGCGGAGGTCGATCTCGCGGCGGTCGTTGCGAAGCGGCCTCGTCTGCATGTGCGCGACGTTCGGGAGCGGGACGTCGGTCTCGAACACCTCCTCGGCCACCACGACGCGGAGGCTCGGGTCGAGCTCGGCGGTGCAGCACGACATGAGGGTCGTCTTGCCGGAGCCGGGTGCGCCTGCGAACAACACCGACACCCTCGCCTGGATGCAGGCGCGCAGGAACCTGGCTGCATGCCCGTCGAGCATGTCGCGGTCGACGAGTTGATCGAGGTCGTGGAACGCGATGCCGGTGAACTTCCGGATGTTGACGATGAGGTGCCCGTCCCGGCCGATGTCGCCGTGGACGATGTGCAGCCGGGCGCCGGTGTCGAGCTGCGCGTCCTGCAGTCCCTCGGAAGGATCGAGCTTGCGGTGAGCGCCCGAGGCGTCGTCGAGGATCTTCGTCAAGATGCGCACGACGTGGTCGTCGTCGTGGAAGACGTCGTCGTGGTAGCCGGACGTTCCGGCGTGACGCTTCACGAAGATCGCGTCAGGCGCGTTGATCATGATCTCCCAGACGTCGTCGTCGTCGAGCAGCGGCGTCAGCGGCCCGTAACCGGCCAGGTTCCGATACGCCCGCTCGACCACAACAGCCGGATCCGAGAGGTCGAACGGACGTAGGCCGCGCTTCGCGTCGTCCGACCAGCGCGCGACCTCGTCTTCGATCAACGCCAGGAGCTCCGCGTCGGCACCAGGGGACGACATGTCGAGGCTCACGGCCTTCGCGCGCGCCTGTACTCGGCGTTCGATCTCCTGCAGCGGGGAGAGCTCGTCCGTCACGGCGCGATGCCCGTGGGTGGAAGGCGAAGCGTGCCGGCGGCCAGCGGCATCGGTTCGAGCCGCACGGTGCGCGCTCCGACGCGCTCGCGAAGCGCCTCGAACGCCGACGTCACCGGCTCCGTCAGCGCGGCCGGGAGTCGGGCCCCGTCGCGGAGATCGTCCTCTATCCGCCGTTCGGGGAGGTAGATCGGCGACGCGACCGCCGTGGGTCCGGCGCGGTGGGTGAGGAGCCGCCCGACCGCGCTCGTGATCTCGTGCCTCGCGCGGGGGCTCTTCGGCGCACGGTTCACCACGGGGAGCAGACGCTCCGGGGGGACGTCGTGCTCGAGGAGGTCGACCAGCGTCGTGATCAAGGAGTGGGTCCCCTTCAGCCCCGGCGACCCCACGACGACGACGACGTCGGCCCGTTCGATCGCGGTCCGGGACATCACGTTGCGGTCTTCGACGTCGGACGATCCGCCGTCGGCCTCGGCGATGTCGGCATCGGTGTCACACACCACGGCGCGCCACGACTCGGTCAGGCTGTCGAACGTCGCCGTGAACGCGCGCGGCCGCAGCGCCGACCAGTACTTGCTCCGCCTGAGGCCGAGGACGAGGTCGTAGCCCCGCTCGTCGGCAGAGAACGCCATCCTCCTGATCTCGCGACGGGGCGGCCTCGCGGAGCGGTGCGCCTCGACGAGCTCCTGGATCGTGGGCGACACCTCCGCTATGTCATGAAGCATCGCGAGTTCGGCTCGGCGAGCGAGGTCGCAGAGGACGACCTCGTCTGCGTACGGAGGACGGGCGGCGAGGCCCTGGGCGAGCGCCATGGCGACCGTCGACGTCCCCGTGCCGCCCGGCCCGACGACGACCCCGACGATCGCATCGGAAACGGGCGGGTCGTCGTGCACGATGTCGCCAGGGAAGACGTCGGCGCGCAGGATCTCTCGTGAGCTCGTGCTGAGCACCTCGAGCAGGTCGCGACGCTCGAAGACCGGGTTGATGACCGCGTCGACGTCGAGCGTCGTCCAGTCGCGCGACACGCGAACGTCGTCGACGACGATGACCGCGCATCCCGCGTCGTGGACGTCGTCGACGAGATCACGGTCGAGCGCGCTCAGAGCTCCGTCGACGAGCAGAGCGCTGAAGGGGCGGGCGGAAGCGAGGTGGGCGCGCGCGTCGGCGGCCGACACGCACTTGATGAACTCGACCGGTATCGACGCGTTGTGCGACCACTGGGCGACGGTGCGGAACCAGGGCGACCGGGCCGATGCGAGACCGAGCACCACGAACCGACCGCTCACCGATCAGCCCTTCGGACCCGCCGCGGGTGCGCGGTAGGTGGCGCCCTGGTCGGCGGTGCCGTTGTCGCCGGATCTGACGAGCATCAGCTTCGCGACGTTGACCGCGTGCGTCAGCGCTCGCGCGTCGTCGGGCGTCGCCACGGCGACGGTGATCGTCCTCGCCGACGCCGACCCGAGCGCGTCGTTCGACGAGGAGATCGCCAGCACGCGCACGCTCTGCAGCACCGTGGTTGTGTACGTGTCGGCGCCCGACCCGAACGTCGCCAGGACGTCGATGAACTCACCCGCCTTCAGGCTGCCGCCGACCGCACGCTCCGCCTCGACGGGGAACGACACCTCGAGGTCGGAAGGTGCTCCGCCTGGTGCGACCAACGCGCTGGCCTGAACCAGTTCCCCGGCGCGCAGCGCGCTGACCACCTCGACGCCCTCGAGTCCTTCGAGATCGTCGAAGGCCGACGTCGACGCGAGCGACGGCGGCAGGTCCATCTCGACGAGCGCGAGATCCGCTGCGGTCAATCGCGTACCGATCGGCAGGTCGCGTGCGGCGACGACGTACGACGTCGTCGGGCCCGCTGTCGCTCCGCTCCACGCGAGCAGGATCCCGAGGGCCGACAAGGCGACGAGGAAGCCGCCGACGACAGCACGTCCGGATGGCAGCGGTCGTGCTGGGCGGGACGCCGCTACGGCGCCCGACGCCGCTCGAGGCCGGATCTTCGAGCCGTTGTTCTCCGCCTCCCGAGAACGGCCGATCACGGACGTTTCCCCCACGGTCGCGATGTTCGCCGCACCGCCGGACGACTCCTGCTAGCGGTGGCGAGAAACCACACGATGACAGGAGAGTCATGGAAGATGTAGTCTGCCGGCGTGGCAGACGTGCGGTGGCTGGGAACCACAGAAGCGGCCGAGCGGCTCGGCGTCGTCCCGCGCACGCTCTACCGGCTGATCGACGAAGGCCAGCTCCCGGCCTACAAGCTAGGCAGGGTTATCCGGCTCAAGGAAGCCGATCTCGACGCGTTCCTGGAGACCACCCGGGTGCAGCCCGGCGAGCTGAAGCATCTGTACCCGGAGCGGGCCGAAGAGCACGACTGACGGTACGTCCGACGCCAGGTCGGGTCAATCGTCGAGGAGCACCATCTCGACGATTGCTGCGACGGGCACGTGATCCGTCGAGCCGGGCGGCCGGCGTACGGTGATGAGGTCCCGACCGACGCTGCGCAGCGTCCCGCCGACGAGGACGTCCTCACCGACGATCGCCACCCGCACCTCAGGGCGTGCCTCGGCGAGAACCGCAGCCAGAGCGACGAACGAGAGTGGACGGGGGACGTCACGGGCCGGTGGAAGGTCGGCGTCGCGAACCGACGCGCCCTCCGTGCGAACCGACGCGATCGCCGGGGTGGCAAGCAGCACCCGGCGCCCCTCGGCGTCGCGCATCACGACCACGTCGCGCCCGACCGCATCGATGCGGCCTCGGTGCAGCCGCCCCATCGCCGTCCGGACGGCGACGGTCGATCCTTCCTCGGCGAGCGCGACGAGCAATCCCACGAACGTCGCCTCCTCCTCCGATGCCCGGCGGAGGAACCGCTCGTCGACGCGTTCGCGTGCCTGCTCGGCAGCGATCGCATCTGCTAGCAGCGCGTCGAGCCGGTCGTCGTCCATCGCTCGACAACTTAGGATCCGCGCCGTGCCCGAGAACTGCCTCTTCTGCCGGATCCAATCCGGCGACCTCCCGTCGCAGGAGGTGCTCGCGACCGACCGCACGTACGCGTTCCGCGACATCAACCCGGGGGCTCCGACGCATGTCCTCGTGATCCCTCGCGACCACATCGAGAACGCCGACGAACTCCGCGCCGAACACGCGGACGTCCTGGCGGAGATGTTCGCGACCGCGCAGCAGGTCGCCCGCATCGACGGCGTCGCCGAGGGCGGCTATCGCCTCGTCTTCAACGTCGGCGACGACAGCGGCAACAGCGTGCCGCACCTGCATCTCCACGTCCTCGGCGGGCGTCAGATGGGCTGGCCTCCCGGGTAGAGTTCGCGTCGAACCGATCGTGTCCACCACCCCAAGTACGACTCCCGGATCCGGATCTGCGTCCGACGGCGGCGCCGTCAAGGTCCTCGTTCCGGGCAACCACCTCATGGTCGGTCTGCTCGGCCATCGCGACGAGCTGCTTCGCCTCGTCGAGGCGGCGTTCCCGTCGACGCGCATCTTCGTGCGGGGCAACGAGATCTCGATCGAGGGCGCGCAGCCGGACGCCGATGCCGTCGGCCGGCTCTTCGGCGAGCTCGTCACCCTCCTCGAGCAGGGTCACGCGCTCGACCTCGCCAACGTCGGCCGAACGATCGAGATGGTGAAGGCGGGCGAGAAGCCGACCGAGATCCTCACCGCGGACATCCTCCGGTCGGCTCGAGGACGGATGGTCCGGCCGAAGACGAGCGGCCAGAAGCGCTACGTCGACGCCATCTCCAAGAACATCATCACCTTCGGGATCGGCCCCGCAGGTACGGGGAAGTCGTACCTCGCTGTGGCGCTCGCGTGTCAGGCACTGCAGCGCAAAGAGGTCGAGCGCATCATCCTCACGCGGCCGGCGGTCGAGGCGGGCGAGCGGCTCGGCTTCCTTCCCGGCGACCTCATGGCGAAGGTCGATCCGTACCTGCGCCCGCTGTACGACGCGCTCTTCGACATGCTCGGCACCGAGGCGGTCCCGAAGCTGATGGAGAAGGGAGCGATCGAGGTCGCGCCCCTCGCATACATGCGCGGTCGGGCGCAACCCGTCGACATCCCGGTGCTGACACCGGATGGGTTCGTCCCGATCGGCGAGCTCCAGGTCGGCGATCTCGTCATCGGCGCGAACGGCTTGCCGACGCCGGTCATCGGGGTCTACCCCCAAGGACGCAAGACCGTGTACCGCGTCGCAACGCAAGACGGCGCAGCGACGTACGCATGCGGAGATCACCTGTGGATGGTGCGGACGCCGGACGACGCTCGTCGCGGGAAGCCGGGCCGCGTCGTGCGCACGGAAGAGATGATCGGCAACCTCCGGATCGTCCACCAGCGGCGGTACGAGCTGCCTCTCGTCCGCGAGGTCGAGTTCGAGCCCCAGCCCGTGCCGATCGACCCCTACGCCCTCGGGCTGCTGCTCGGCGACGGTTGTCTGACGACCGCGACGACACCGAGTTTCACCACTGCCGACGCCGAGCTGGCTCAGGCGCTCGACGCGCTCCTCCCGGCCTCTGACGTCGTGCGCAAGAGCCGCCACGACTACGTGCTCGCCCGCGCCGGCGGAGGCAGAGGCGCAGCGCCGAACCCCGTTACGGCCGCGGTTCGCGAGCTCGGGCTCGCGGGCACCCGCTCGAACTCGAAGTTCGTGCCGTACCAGTACCTGTTCAACACGTCCGCCGTCCGCCTCGCCGTGCTCCAGGGGCTACTTGACTCCGACGGCGGGCCCGTTCGCCAGAGCGGTCGCTCGTGTCGCATCGAGTACACGACGACGTCGGCTGCGCTGCGCGACGACGTGACGTTCCTCGTTCGGTCGTTGGGCGGCGTTGCCTACGTGCGAACGAGAGACGCGCACCTGTCTCGGCCTGGCGGTACCTCCCAGCGTCCGGCGCGCGCCCAGCACGACAGCTTCCGTCTCGACATCCGCCTCCCGGCGCACATCAAGCCGTTCCGCCTGAAGAGGAAGGCCGACCGGTACGCGGAGGTGGGCGGCGGTCGACCGATGCGGTTCATCGACTCGATCGAAGAGGCGGGCGAGGCCGAGTGCGTGTGCATCGCCGTCGCCGCCCCCGACTCCCTGTACGTGACGAGCGACTTCCTGGTCACGCACAACACGTTGAACAGCAGCTTCATCATCCTCGACGAGGCGCAGAACACCACGCCCGAGCAGATGAAGATGTTCCTGACCCGCATCGGGTTCGGGTCGAAGTGCGTCGTCACCGGCGACGTCACCCAGATCGACCTCGACGGCGGCAAGAGCGGGCTCATCAACCTCGAGCCCATCCTCCAAGGGATCGAAGACCTGGAGTTCGTTCGCCTCGGCGCCAAGGACGTCGTCCGGCATCGCATCGTCGCCGAGATCGTCGACGCCTACGACCGCGCCCGGGCTTCGGGCATGAAGGCGTGACCCTCTCCGTCTTCGTCGCCGACGAGCAGACCGACCATCCGGTCGACGCGATGCGCTGGATGCGCTTGGCCGAGCAGGTGCTCGTGGCCGAGGGCGTGCGCGGTGAGGCGGAGCTGTCGGTGCTGTTCGTCGACGAGGCCGTCATGACCGACCTCAACAAGCGGTTCCACGGCAAGGACGGGCCGACCGACGTCCTGGCCTTCCCGATCGACGAAGATCCGGTCGAGGGCGGTCGCTCGCCCGACTCGGGCGGGACGGGTCCCGGCTACAGCCCACCCGAACCCGAGGAGATGCCTGTGCTCCTCGGTGACGTCGTCATCTGCCCCGTCGTCGCCGCGCGCAACGCACCCGAGCACGCGGGCACCTACGACGACGAGGTCGCCTTGCTGCTCGTGCACGGGATCCTGCATCTGCTCGGGATGGACCATCTCGACGACGAGGAGGCAGAGGAGATGGAAGCGCGGGAGCGAGAGCTGCTCGCGAAGTTCCACCGTCCGCCCGAATGAGTCCGGCAAACGTCGCTCTGCTCGGCGTCATCGGCGGTCTGCTGATCGTCGCGATCGTCCTCGCCATCTCGGAGACGGCGCTCACGCGCATCAGCCGCGTCAAGGCGATGGCCATGGCCGAGGAGGGTCGTCGTGGTGCCGGCGTTCTGGCGTCGCTGGTCGACCATCCCGAGCGCTTCCTCAACGTCATCCTGCTCGTGGTCCTGATCGTGCAGACGTTGCAGGCCTCGCTCGCGACGATCGTCGGCGTCGACCTGTGGGGCCCCGCGGCGGGTTCTGCTGCCGCGGTGTTCTTCAACGTCGTCGTCACCTACGTCATCGCCGAAGCTGCGCCGAAGACGTGGGCCCTTCAGCACACCGAGAGGGCCGCGTTGCTGTCGGCTCCGTTCGTGCGGGTGCTCATCGCCTTCCCGCCGTTGAACCTGCTCGCGCGAGGCCTCATCGGGCTCGCGAACGTCATCCTCCCGGGCAAGGGGTTGAAGGAAGGTCCGTTCGTCTCGGAGGAGGAGCTCCTTGCCACCGTCGACGTCGCCACCGAAGACGAGGTGATCGAGCTCGAGGAGCGCGCCCTCATCCGATCGATCATCGAGTTCGGTGACACGGTCGCACGAGAGGTCATGGTTCCGAGGCCCGACATGGTGGCGGTCGAGGGAAGAGACAAGAACGCCGACGTGCTCGAGGTGGCCATCGCCGCCGGCTACTCCCGCATCCCGGTGTACGACCAGGGGATCGACGACATCGTCGGCATCGTGTACACGAAGGACCTCATGCGGGCGGTGCAGGAGGACCGAGGCGAGCTGACCGTCCGTGAGCTGTGCCGCGATGCCAGGTTCGTGCCGGAGACGAAGCGGGTCGCGGAGCTCATGCGCGAGATGCAGAAGGAGAAGTTCCACATCGCGATCGTCATCGACGAGTACGGCGGCACGGCTGGGCTCGTCACCCTCGAAGACCTCATCGAGGAGCTCGTGGGCGAGATCGTGGACGAGTTCGACGTCGAGGAGCCCAGCGTCGAGGCGCTTCCCGGCGGAGCAGTGCGGGTGAACGCTCGGATGCCGGTCGACGAGGTGAACGAGCTCGTCGACGCGAACTTCCCCGAAGGAGACTGGGACACCATCGGTGGCTTCGTCTTCAACCTCCTCGGACACGTGCCGACAGAGGGTGAAGCGGCAGACGTCGACGGCTTCCGGCTGTTCGCCGAGAAGGTGCAGGGACGGCGCATCGGCCGCATCCGCATCCTCCGCGTGCCCCCCGACATCGACAGCCAGGTCGCGAGCGCAGCGACGCGATGACACGATGAAGTCCGGGTTCGTCACCCTCGTGGGGCGTCCGAACGTCGGCAAGTCGACGCTGCTCAACCGCATCCTCGGGACGAAGGTGTCGATCGTCTCGGACAAGCCCCAGACGACGCGCACGCAGGTGCGCGGGGTGCTGACGCGCCCCGGCGTGCAGGTGGTCTTCGTCGACACGCCGGGGATCCACAAGCCGCGCACGTTGCTCGGCGAGCGCCTCAACGACACCGCCGAGGAAGCCGTCAGCGACGTCGATCTCGTCGTCCTCGTCGTCGATGCGACCCAGCCGGTCGGTCGCGGCGACCAGTGGGTCGGTCAGCGGGTGCCGGCCGACGCGCTCGTGGTGGTGAACAAGGTCGACATCGCGTCGAGGGAGCAGGTGCTCGATCAGCTGCGGCGGGCTCAGGAGCAGTTGGGCAAGGACGAGTACTTCCCGATCTCGGCCCGCACCGGCGACGGTGTCGACGCGCTGGTCGACGCGATCCTCGATCGGATGCCCGAGGGCCCGCAGATGTACCCCGACGACATGGTCACCGACGTGCCGGAGGCGTTCTGGGTCGCCGAGCTCGTTCGGGAGCAGCTGCTGGCCGTCGCCCGTGAGGAGCTTCCGCACTCGATCGCGACGCGAGTCACGGAGTGGGACTGGCCCCGCATCCGTTGCGAGATCCTCGTCGAGCGCGACTCGCAGAAGGGCATCGTGATCGGACGCAAGGGCGAGGTCCTCAAGAAGGTCGGCATCGCCGTTCGCGAGCAGCTGCCCGAGGGTGCCTACCTCGAGCTGTTCGTCAAGGTCGACAAGGACTGGCAGCGACGCCCGAAGGCGCTCGAACGCCTCGGCTATTGAGAACTACGGGGCGGCAGCGCCGACCGCCGCGCTGAAGAACGCCTCGACGTCGGCCCGATGCCGCGTCCGCTTCATCGGCGGCAGTGCGCGCACCAGGTCCCACCGGTAGTTCGCCTTCGCCAGCCGAGGGTCGAACACCGCCACGACGCCCCGGTCGGTCGCGGTGCGGATCAGCCGGCCCGTCCCCTGCGCGAGCAGCGTCGCGGCGCGCGGCAGGTCGACGACGCGGAAGGCTGCGGCGCGTGCGCGTTCGCGGCGGGCCTGCAGCAGCGGCTCGTCGGGGCGGGGGAACGGAAGCCGGTCGATCGTGACGAGCGACAGCGACTCGCCCGGCACGTCGACCCCCTGCCAGAAGCCCATCGTCGCGAAGAGACACGTCTCGGCGTCGGTCGCGAACGCCTCCACCAGCGCCGGCTTCGGGAGGTCGGACTGCGTGAGCACCCGGAACGGCACCCGCGGCGAGATCGCGTCGGCCGCAGCCTGCATCGCTCGCCAACTCGTGAAGAGCGCGAGTGTGCGTCCGTGAGCCGCCCGGATCAGCGCCTCCAGCTCCTCGTGCATCGCCGATTCGTACTCGGGCGAGCGTGGATCGGGGAGATGGGCCGCGCAGTAGAGGAGGCCGTTCGCCCCGTAGTCGAAGGGACTGCCGACGTCGAGCTGCGTGTACGAGCCGTCGTCGAGGCCGATCCTCTCTGCGAGCAGCGGCGGGATCGTCGCGCTCGTGAGGATCGCGGTCACCTCGCCCCACAGCTTCTCGTTGAGGAGCGGGCCGACCTCGATCGGACTCGTCTTCAGGTACGGCGCGTGAGGCGACCCCTCGACCCAGGTGACATAAGAGTCGGGGAGGGTCTGCAGGAACGCGAGATCACCGGCGAGGTGACCTGCCGCCTGCAGCGCGCGTGCACGGCGGGCTTCATCAGCTTCCGACTTGCGGATCGCTTCGGTCGCGGCCCGCACCCGCTCGGCCGCCAACGTGGCGACGTCGCCGAGGTCGGCGCCGACACCGGACGGGAGGCGCTTGCCGTGCAGCGGACGGAGCGCGTCTTCCCACCGGTCTCCGACCCGCTCGACGTCTTCGAGCAGCGGCGCCTCCGTCGCGTCGAGCAGCGACCGGGCGTTGCGGGCGAGCGCCCGGAAGCGACCGGCGCCGAGCTCGAGGCCGAGTGACGACGACGCCACGTCCTCGAGCTCGTGGGCCTCGTCGAAGATGACCACATCGTGTTCGGGCAGCACGTGGCCGCCGCTCGCGAGGTGGGTTCCGTAGAGGTGGGTGTTCGCGACGACGACGTCGGCCTGCTCGGCCCGTTGGCGAGCAGCCTCGGCGAAGCAGGCCTCCCCCGATGGGCATCTGGCGGCGCCCGGGCACTCCATCGCGTTCACCGACACCTGAGCCCACGCCCGTGGCGACGGCTCGAAGTCGAGCTCGCTGCGGTCGCCGGTGGGGGAGGTCACCGCCCACTGGAGCAGCCGCATCACCTGCCGGCTGAGCGCACCGAGCGCATCGGCGGCCACGGACTCGCCGTCGCTGTCTTCCAACGCCAGCTGCCCGTCCGGTCCGCCCGCCACCTCGAGTGCCCGCTGGCGGCACAGGTAGTTCGATCGCCCTTTCACCACCGCGAACTCGAAGTCGTGTCCGAGGTGCTCCTTGAGGAACGGCAGGTCCTTCGTAGCGAGCTGGTCTTGCAGGGCCTTGGTGGCGGTCGCGACCACGACCTTCGAACCCGAGAGCAGCGCAGGGACGAGGTAGCCGAGCGACTTGCCGGTGCCGGTGCCGGCCTGGACGATCAGGTGCCGCCGGGTCTCGATGGCCGCGGCGACCTCGAGCGCCATCTGCTCCTGGCCGGGCCGCACTTCGCCGCCACCGGGCAACTCCGCCACGACGCGCCCGAGCGCGCGGGTCACCTCGGACGTCACGAGGATCCCAGCGCGCTCGACATCGGACGGATCACGGTATCGGTCGCGAGCCGCGACCGAAAGGGACCGTCGCTAGGCGCGGGTGCGAGGCTTCGAATCGAGGCGCTCGCGCGGAGTGCTGGAGTTGGCGATCGCCTCGTAGTAGGCGGCCTTGCGCCGCGCCACGCGTCCCGTGGGACGGGCGGGCGCCTCCAGCAGCGACGGGTCGAGCTGGGCGTTCATCCCGTCGCGGAGGAGATCGAGTGCTTCCGCCCGCAGCTGCGAGACACGCGACTCGCTCACGCCGAGCTCGGCGCCGATCTCCTGCATCGAGCGATCCTCGAAGAAGTAGCCGAGGACGACCGTCTGCAGCCGCTCGGGAAGAGCCTTGACCGCATCAACCAGGTAGGCGTTGCGTTCGCGATCGAGCAGGTCGCCCTCGGGATCGTGGTCGTCGACGAGCAGCACGCTGTCGCTCTCGCCGCTCTGCACCATCGCCTCGTAGTTCAGGACCGTCGCACGGTGGAGGTCCTGGTTCAGGCCGTCGATCGTGCTCTTCTCGACGCCCATCTCGTCGGCGAGCTCGTCCGCGGTCGGGGTGCGCCCGAACCTCGCCGTGAGCTTCTCGTTGGTGACCTCCATGTGCCGGGCCTTGGCCCGCACCGGACGGCTCGCCCAGTCGTGCGTACGCAGCTCATCGAGAAGCGCGCCCTTGATCCGGGTGGCGGCGTAGCGGTGGAACGGGACACCTCGCGACTCGTCGTAATTGCGAGCGGCCTGGGCGAGCCCCACCATGCCGGCCGACATGAGGTCGTCGCGGGGAGCGTGGCGCGGCATGCGCGCCGACAGATCTGCGACGGCCCGCCGGACGAGGGGAAGGTGCTCTCGAACGAGCGCGTCCTCCAGAGCGGACGCCGGAGCAGCCGACGACGAGAGCGTTGAGATGTTGGTCACGGATACGCATCATCCGGACATTCCGTGTCGGGCGGTAGAGCCCGCACGTGTCATTTCGGACAGAGCAGCAGCCATGGAATGCCCAGCCCTGGATGACTAGTCATGCCGCCCGACCTGCGGATTCTCCGACGGACGGTGTGCTTGACCGTTTCCTCACATTCCGTCAGGCACGGCCGATCAGTACTGGCGTGACGTCAGGCGCACCGCCGGAGGGGCTCGAGGTGCAGTCGTCGTTGCGCGAGCTGTCGGGGCTGCTCTGGCGGGAGAGGGTGGCTCTTGATCGGCTCGCCGATCACCTCGTCGCAGGCGACGCCGACGTCGATTGCGACGGCATCTACCACTCGATCAGCGCGCTCGAGCTGCACCGCGCCATCGCCGCTCGCGAGGCTGCGGTCGAGCTCGGTGTCGATGGTGAGCCGACCCTCCAGCAGCTCGTCAAGGCCGCGCCTCTCGGTTGGGCCGACGTCCTCATGTCGCACCGACGAGCGCTCGTCGACCTCACCAACGAGATCACCCACCTCGTCCGCCGTCCCGTCGTCGACCTCACCGACACCCAACGCGACGGCGACGAGCCCGCCGTAGACCTGCGACCGTCGGGCGTACGCCGCAACGGAGTCCAGCGCTCGCTGCGCGAGTTCCTCGCGTAGCGGAACGCCACCGAGCAGGAGGGGGCGGAGCGACCTGGAGCGAGCCTAGGAAACCGTGAGCTTCGCTTCGCCCGCGCGGGTGGCCTCCACCGCCACGACGTCGGGGTGGTTGGGGAGCTCGATCTCGACGGTCACCGTGCCGTGCTCCTCCTCCCATCGGATCACGTTGAGCACCGAGGCGTAGACCGCGAGGCGTCCGAAGAAGAACAGCCACGCGAGCATCGCGAACACGACGCCGAGCGACCCGTAGAGCGCAGATGACGAACCCACGGCGCGAGGCACGTAGACCGAGCCGACGGCCTTGAGGATCTCGAATCCCACGGCGCCGAACAAGGCGCCCGGGAGGTGGGATCGCCATGACGTCGCGACGTTGGTCAAGGACGAGAACGTCCACAGCCAGATCCCGACCCCGACGACCACGCCGACGAAGATCGTCAGCGGCGCGAGCAGGGGCACGAAGTTGAGGATCGCGGTCAGGGCGAACGACGCGACGAACAGCGATCCACTGCCCACGAGCCAGAGCAGGCCCCGCAGCTTGTCCTTGATGCCGCGACCGGAGACCTGCCACACGTTGTCGAAGGCGTACTGGATCGCGGCCACGACACCGAGACCCGACCACAACAGGCCCGCGACACCTATGGGCGCGGCGACGCGGCGGCTCGTCTCGGCGGTGGAGATCGCGTCGAGGATCGCCCGCGAAGCGTCGCCGTCAGCAGGCAGCCCGAGCCGGCCGATGATGGCCCCCGCGACGTCGACGTTCTTGAACGAGAGCCAGCCGACGACGGCCGTCGCTACCAGCAAGAGGGGGAACAACGAGGTGAACGACGCGAAGGTGATCGCGGCCGCGAGGTAGCCGCCGTGGACCTCGCTGAAGCGCTCCTGCATCCTCAGCGCCGTCTCGACCCACGCCCACCGGCGCGCGAGCGGGCCGAGCACCTTCCTCAACATGAACGGGATGTACCCGAGGAACGAGTTGACCACCCCTCCGCGCTACCGTCCGGCGGTGGCCAGAACGTCCGCTTCGCTGCCCGAGGGTGTCGACCCGACGAACATCCCGCGCCACGTCGGGTGCGTCATGGACGGCAACGGTCGGTGGGCCACTCGTCGAGGCCTGAAGCGCACCGACGGCCACGCGGCGGGCGAGGACGCGCTGTTCGACGCGGTGGAAGGCGCGCTGCAGCTGGGTCTCGAGTGGCTGACGGTGTACGCGTTCTCGACGGAGAACTGGAGGCGACCGCAAGACGAGGTCCGCTTCCTCATGAACTTCAACGAGCACATCCTCGTCGACCGTCGCGACGAGCTCCACGAGCGCGGTGTGCGCATCCAGTTCGCGGGCCGGCGCGACTGGCGGGTGCCGAAGCGCCTGCTGCGCCGGATGGACGAAGCGATCGAGCTGACGGCGGGCAACAAGAAGATGACGCTCGTGATCGCGTTCAACTACGGCGGCCGGGCCGAGATCGTCGACGCGGTCCGCCAGCTGGTCGAGAAGGGCACGCCAGCGTCGAAGATCGACGAGAAGGCGATCCGGGAGAACCTCTACGTCCCGGGCATGCCCGATCCCGACCTGGTCGTGCGGACGTCGGGTGAGTTCCGCATCTCGAACTTCCTTCTCTGGGAGCTGGCCTACAGCGAGCTCGTCTTCACCGATGTCCTTTGGCCCGACTTCCGCCGCGAGCACCTGTTCGAGGCGGTGCGTGAGTTCCAGCGTCGCACCCGCCGCTTCGGAGGCGTCGACGAGGACTCGTGACGATCTACCGCGAGCAGGGCGTCGTCCTGCGGACGTACCGCCTCGGTGAGGCCGACAAGATCGTCTCGATCGTCACCGAAGGGCGCGGCAAGGTTCGGGCCGTCGCCAAGGGCGTCCGAAAGACCAAGTCGCGCTTCGGCGGTCGTCTGGAACCGATGACGCACGTGTTGCTCCAGCTGTACGAAGGACGCGAGCTCGACACGATCACCCAGGCGGAGACGATCGATACGTTCCGGGCCGTGCGTGAAGATCTCCATCGGGTCGCACGAGCGGGAGCGCTGCTCGAGGCCGTCGACCAGATGGCCCAGGAGGGGGAGCCGAACCCTCACCTGTACCGGATGCTGGTCGGTGCGTTGCGACAGCTGGCGAAGGAGGACAGTCCGCTGATCGTCGCCGGCTTCTACTGGAAGCTCCTGTCGCAGGAGGGCTTCCACCCGGTGCTCGACGCCTGCGCCGGATGCGGCGCGGAGGGCGACGAGATCGCGCTCGTCGCGTTCGACCTCGAACAGGGCGGTGCGCTCTGTCGCTCGTGTCGTCGAGGGTCGGCGATGTCGCCCGGTGCGCTCGAGGTGATGCGGGAGATCCTCGGCGGGCAGCTCGGTCGAGCGCTGGCCAGGCCGGCCTCAGAGGTGACGGCGGAGGTGGATCATCTCGCGACGAGGGCGCTGGAGCACCACCTCGAACGAAGGCTCAAGGCGGCGTCCAACGCCCACTGGTCGCAGTGATCGCGCTCCCCGGAAGGAGCGCTGGTCAGACGGTGGTGCGGCCCCGGTACCCGGTGAAGAAGCTCACGACGAGCAGCACGAGAGCAACGATGAGGAGCCACTTGAGGCCCTCGACAGCGAGGCCGACGCCACCGAAGAGCAGGGCGAGAAGCAGAAGCAGGATCACGAGTCCCATGGGGTTCCTCCTGGGGAGATGTCGTCACGAAGCGTTGTTGGGCATGTACCCGTGGCGCGATTTTCCGAACCTCGCGCGAGCCGCTCACCACTAGCCTCGTTCCATGCCGGACGTGATGGATGCTGTCGTGAACCTCTGCAAGCGACGGGGCTTCGTGTTCCCGTCGGCGGAGATCTACGGCGGTTTCCGGAGCACGTACGACTACGGGCCGCTGGGCTCGCTGATGCTCCGCAACGTGAAGAACGCGTGGTGGCGCTCGATGGTCCAGCTCCGCGATGACGTCGTCGGCCTCGACGCCGCGATCCTCGGCCCGTCGCGGATCTGGGAGGCGTCGGGCCATCTCGACGTCTTCACCGACCCGCTCGTCGACTGCCGCAACTGCAAGGAACGCTTCCGCGCCGACCACCTGAAGAACCTCGACGTGTGCCCGAACTGCGGCAACAAGGGGACACTCACCGAGCCGCGCAACTTCAACCTGATGTTCAAGACGAACGTCGGTCCGGTTGAAGACTCGTCGTCGGTGGCGTACCTGCGGCCGGAAACCGCGCAGGGCATGTTCATCAACTTCGCCAACGTGTTGCAGACGTCGCGGAAGAAGCCGCCGTTCGGGATCGCGCAGATCGGCAAGTCGTTCCGCAACGAGATCACGCCGGGCAACTTCGTCTTCCGGACCCGCGAGTTCGAGCAGATGGAGATGGAGTACTTCGTGCCGCCCGACGAGGGCGCGAAGTGGTTCGAGTACTGGTGCGAGGAGAGGTTCAACTGGTACGTCGAGCACGGGATCCCGGCCGACCAGCTCCGACTCCGTCCGCACGACCCCGACGAGCTGTCGCACTACTCCGCCGGCACCAGCGACGTGGAGTTCATGTTCCCGTGGGGGTGGGGCGAGCTCGAAGGCATCGCGAACCGCACCGACTTCGACCTCAAGAAGCACAGCGAGTTCTCGGGCCAGCCGCTCGAGTACTTCGACCAGGCCACGAACGAGCGCTACACCCCGCACGTCATCGAGCCCGCCGCAGGCGCGACGCGAACGATGATGGCCTTCCTCCTCGCTGGCTACGACGAGGACGAGGTCAACGGCGAGAAGCGCACGGTTCTCCGTCTGCACCCCCGTATCGCCCCGTACCAGGTCGCGGTGTTGCCGCTGTCGAAGAACGACCAGCTGATCCCGACCGCGCGAGAGGTGCTCCGGGCGCTGCAGCCGCACGTCATGTGCGATTACGACCAGACGCAGGCGATCGGGCGTCGGTACCGACGGCAGGACGAGATCGGCACGCCCTTGTGCGTCACCGTCGACTTCGATTCGCTCGAAGACAACGCCGTCACCATCCGCGATCGCGACTCGCTCGCGCAGGAGCGCGTGCCGATCGCAGAGATCGTCGATCGGGTCAAGGATCGGCTCGCGCTCTGATGAGCCGCCGCTGGGGCACGGCGGCTGCGCTCGCCGTGGCCGTGGCGATCACTACCGGGGCGTGCGGCAACGACGACGCCGCGCAGTCGTCGGTCGCCGACGGGAAGGCCGTGTTCACCAAGGCCGGCTGCGGCGCGTGCCACACGCTCGCCGATGCGGGCGCCACCGGCGGGGTGGGCGTGAACTTCGACGACGCCAAGCCGAATGCGCTCAAGGTCGAGCAGTTCGTGCGCAACGGCGCGCCGCCCAACATGCCGTCGTTCGAGGGACGACTCACGGACGCGGAGATCGAAGCCGTCGCGCTCTACGTCGAAACGGTCACTGGCGCGGAGCCGGTCGAGGAGTAGCCGCGTGCCGCAGGAGGGCCCGAGCGTCGACCGGCTGCGGGGCATCGCGCTGGCGTTGCCCGAGGCCACGGAGGAGATCACGTGGGGCGACGACCTGAATTTCCGGGTCAACAAGAAGATCTTCCTGTTCCCCGGCAACGAGGCGATGACGTTCAAGGCGGACCCTGGTGAGAAGGACGCGCTGCTCGCGGATCCAGCGGGCCGCTTCGCCCCCGCCGCGTACGTCGGTCGGTTCGGCTGGCTCACGATGCAGTTCGGCAAGAAGCCGGACTGGAACGAGATCGAGGAGCTCGTGGTGACGAGCTACCGGCTGATCGCGCCGAAGCGCCTCGTGAAGCAGCTCGACGCAGATCGGTCCTGATCACACCTCGCGAACGACGTCGACCACGGTCTTCGTCCTGAGCTCGACCACCACGTACGACGGCATCCCGAGCGACGACCACGTGCTCGCAGCGTCGAGGCCGTAGCGGGCGGCGAGGTGCAGGGAGAGCACGGTGCCGTGCGCCACGACGACGAGCCGCAGCGAGCGGTGGGCCCGCACGAGCGCGTCGAGTGCGGTGGTGAACCTCCGCTCGACGGGTCGGTGCGCCGAGGGATCTTCGAAGAACCGAGCCATGTTCTGCTCGAACCTCGACCGATCCGGCTCGTAGGGCCGTTCGTGCTCGTGCAGGTCGTGCGCGGTCTGGAACGTGACATCCAGCACCCGGGCCACGGCCGACGCGGTCTCGGCCGCCTTGCGCTCGACGCTGGACGCGACGAGGTCGATGGCGAGTGGACGCAGCCGCTCGGCGAGCCGCTCCGCACCTCCACGGCCCGCTTCCGACAACGGCCACTGCGCAGCGGGGAGATCGGGGTCGACCGCAGGCGCGGCGTGCTTGGCGAGAACGAGCAGCTCCGGTCCGGCCACGTCACGAGCGTGCCACCACGAGGGCTCTAACCTCGACCGCTGTGACGTACGTGTACGCCTTCGACCACAAGCACCGGAAGCCCCCGATGTCGCTGAAGGATCTCCTCGGCGGGAAGGGAGCGAATCTCGCGGAGATGACGTCCGTGCTGCAGCTGCCCGTACCTCCGGGGTTCACGATCTCCACCGACGCCTGCCGCGAGTACATGCACGCGGGGTGGCCGGCCGGCCTCGACAAGGAGATCGAGAAGGCGGTCGCGAAGCTCGAGAAGCAGATGGGCAAGCGCCTCGGTGACCCGGGCGACCCGTTGCTCGTGAGCGTCCGTTCCGGTGCGAAGTTCTCGATGCCCGGGATGATGGACACGGTCCTCAACCTCGGGCTCAACGACGAGTCGGTCGAGGGACTCGCCAAGCAGACGAGCGACGAGCGGTTCGCGTACGACTCCTACCGACGCTTCATCAGCATGTACGGGCGGATCGTGCTCGGCATCGACGGCGAGGAGTTCGACCGCCTGCTCGAGCACGCGAAGGAGTGGGACGGCGTCACCGCCGACTCCGACATCACGCCAGACACGCTGCGCCGGCTGTGCGATCGCTACAAGCAGATCGTGGCGTCCCACACGAGCGCGCCGTTCCCGCAGGAGCCGCTGGCCCAGCTGCGGGGCGCCATCGAAGCGGTCTTCCGATCGTGGAACGGCCCTCGCGCGATCGCGTACCGCAACCGGGAGAAGATCAGCCACGAGCTGGGCACCGCTGTCAACGTCCAGGCGATGGTGTTCGGCAACCGCGACGAGAACAGCGGCACCGGGGTCGGCTTCACCCGCGATGCGTCCACCGGCGACAACTCCAAGCCGTACGGCGACTTCCTCATCAACGCCCAGGGCGAAGACGTCGTGGCCGGCATCCGCAACACCGAGCCACTCGAGGCGCTCGAGCGGAAGTTCCCGAAGATCTACAAGGAGTTGATGGCGATCTTCGAGCGCCTCGAGCTCCACTACCGCGACATGTGCGACACCGAGTTCACGATCGACCAGGGCAAGCTGTGGATGCTGCAGACCCGCGTCGGCAAGCGGACCGGTCGCGCAGCGGTGCGCATGGCCCTCGACATGACGGGCAAGCATGCGACGTCGAACAAGATCGACAAGAAGATCAAGCTGTCTCGTCAGGAGGCGCTGCTGCGGGTGACGGGGGAGCACGTCGAGCAGCTGCTCCATCCCGACTTCGCCGTCGCGGAGTCGACGCTGACGGTCATCACGCGCGGTCTTGCCGCATCTCCGGGGGCTGCCGTCGGTCGGGTGTACTTCACCGCCGACGAAGCCGCCGACGCCGCCGATCGAGGCGAGAAGGTCATCCTCGTCCGCAACGAGACCTCCCCCGAAGACGTGCACGGCATGATCGCGGCCGAGGGCATCCTCACCGCCCGCGGCGGCCTCGTCAGCCACGCCGCGGTGGTCGCCCGCGGTTGGGGCAAGCCCGCCGTCGTCGGCGCGGAGCAGGTACGGATCCGCGGCAAGGCCTTCACGGTCGACGGGACGCTCGTGTCCGAGGGCGACGTCATCTCCCTCAGCGGCACGACCGGCGCCGTCGTGATCGGCGAGGTCCCGCTGAAGGCGGCGGAGGCGTCCGAACAGCTCGACGTCATGCTCGGATGGGCCGACGACGTCCGGCGCGGGAAGCTGGCGGTGCGGGCGAACGCCGACAACGGCCCGGACGCGGCACGAGCGCGGCAGTTCGGCGCCGAAGGCATCGGCCTGTGCCGCACGGAGCACATGTTCCTCGGCGACGACCGGCTGCCGATCGTGCGGGAGATGATCCTCGCGAGCACCGTGGAGGCCGAGGAGGCCGCGCTGGAGAAGCTCCTCGCGGCGCAGAAGTCCGACTTCTACGAGATCCTCGACGCGATGGACGGGCTGCCGGTGACGGTCCGCCTCCTCGACCCGCCACTGCACGAGTTCCTCCCGAACGTCGAGGAGCTCGTGGTCAAGCAGGCGGTGCACGGCCTGTCGGAGGAGGAGACGACGCTCCTCGCCGCTGCCCGCGAGTGGCAGGAGGTCAACCCGATGCTCGGCACGCGGGGTGTCCGCCTCGGCGTCGTGAAGCCCGGCCTCTACGCCATGCAGGTACGGGCGCTGGTCGAGGCGGCCGTCGAACGTCTCGCGAAGAAGGGCAAGCCGAAGGTCGAGGTGATGATCCCCCTCACGATCTCGCGCGAGGAGATGGCCCTGGCGCGCGGTTGGGTCGAGGAGGCGATCGCCGCCGCGGTCGAGGGCAACAACGCGGCGAGCAAGCTCGACATCACCATCGGCACGATGATCGAGGTGCCCCGCGCAGCGATTCGCGCCGACGGCCTGGCGGAGTTCGCCGACTTCTTCTCGTTCGGCACGAACGACCTCACGCAGATGACGCTCGGGTTCTCGCGGGACGACATCGAGGGCCGCATCATGACGAGTTACGTCGAGCAGGGGCTGCTGCGCACCAACCCGTTCGAGACGATCGACTACCTCGGTGTCGGCGAGCTCGTGAAGCTGGCGGTCGAGCGGGGGCGTCAGACGAAGCCCGACATCAAGCTCGGCGTGTGCGGCGAGCACGGCGGCGATCCGGCGTCGATCTCGTTCTTCTATCAAGCAGGTCTCGACTACGTGTCGTGCTCGCCCTTCCGCATCCCGGTCGCGCGCCTCGCGGCGGCACAGGCGGTGCTCGGCGAGGCGAGCTCGACGGCGTAGAGGCTGTTCAGGCGCGGGATGCGGCGCGAGTCACCGACCGCGCCGCGTCGAGCAGGCCGCGAAGCGTGTCGCCTGGCTTGCCCATGATGACGTCGGAGCGAGTCGAGGAACGGACGCGCTCCGCCGCGTGGGACGTTGCCTCACGGGCATCGACGTTCGCTGACGACAACACCACGAGGTCGGCGTCGAGGACACGCACGAGGTCGATGAGGTCGTCGGTCGGGACCTGGGTGCCGAGGTGGTGGACCTGCCACCGGTCGCTGCGCAGCGCGAGCGCCGCCATGGCGGCAGGGAGGCTGTGCTCCTCGCCGGTCGCCGTGGCGACGACCGCGACGCCCCGTGGACGTCCGCGGGGGTGAACGGCGAGGCGAGCGAGCAGCCGCTCGCAGATCGCCGACGCGCGATGCTCCTCGGCGACCGACAACGTGCCGTTCGCCCACTCCTGACCGACCCGCACCAGCACCGGCGTGAAGAGCTGCTCACACAGTTCGAGCAGCTCGATGCCGCCTTCGTAGAGGCGGTCGACGACCGCTCGGGCGCCGAGCTCGTCGCCGACGGCGAGCTCCTCGTAGAGGCGGTCGACGTGATGCTCCCAGCTGCGGACGATCGTGCGGCGAGGTGGCGGCACGGGAGCCTCGCGCCGCTGACGGAACTCCTCGAGGTCGCCTTCGGAGATCTCGTAGGTCGTGCCGCGCTTCATCGCGGGCAGCGAACCGTCACGGACCCAGCGGTAGGCGGTCTGGTAATGCACACCGAGACGCGCAGCCGCCGTTTGCAGGTCCACAGCTCCTATTTACCCAGGCTCCGGCGCGGTTCGGCAAACGCAGACGGTGCGTGCCCCGCCGCCGACGGTGTCTCTGGTCGCTGGTACGGTCGACGAAAGGGCGCGGAGGGCCGATGGGCATCGTCGACGAGGACATCGAGCGGGTGAAGGCTGCCGCTGATTTCGTCCAGGTCGCGAGCGAGCAGATCGCTCTGAAGAAGGTGGGCCGCCGCTATCAAGGCCTGTGCCCGTTCCACGCCGAGAAGACGCCGTCGTTCGGGATCAACGCCGAGGAGAAGCTCTACTACTGCTTCGGCTGCCAGGCGAGTGGCGACATCATCCGATTCGTCGAGCACACCCACCACCTCGACTTCGTCGGAGCCGTCGAGCTGCTCGCCGGCCGCTACGGCATCCAGCTCCGCTACGACAACGAGAAGGCGGGGCAGGAGCGTCAGCGCAAGACGGTCCTGTACGAGGCGATGGAGCGGGCGGTCGCGTACTACCACGAGCAGCTGCTCACCTCGAAGGACGCGGGCCAGGCTCGCGGGTACCTGCGCTCGAGGGGCTATGACCGCGCGGTCGTCGAGCGGTTCCGCATCGGGTGGGCGCCCGACGAGTGGGACGCGCTGAGCCGGTCGCTCGGCGTGCCGGCCGACGTGCTCACCGACACCGGCCTGGGGTTCGTGAACAAGGCGGGACGCAAGCAGGACACGTTCCGGGCCCGGGTGATGTTCCCGATCTTCGACCCGGCCGGTCGGCCGGTCGCGTTCGGCGGCCGTGTCCTGCCCGGAGCCGAAGGGTCCAAGTACAAGAACAGCCCGGAGACCAAGCTCTATTCGAAGAGCCGCATCCTCTACGCGCTGAACTGGGCGAAGGACGACGCGGCACGCAACGACGAGATCATCGTCTGCGAGGGCTACACCGACGTGATCGCGTTCTTCGAGGCCGAGGTGCCACGAGCCGTCGCCACGTGCGGCACGGCGCTGGCCGACGAGCACTTCCGCCTGTTGAAGAACTTCGCTCCTCGCATCGTGCTCGCGTACGACGCGGACGCCGCCGGCCAGTCCGCAGCCTCGCGGTTCTACGAGTGGGAGCAGCGCTACGAGGTCGACGTGGCCGTGGCGGCACTTCCTCCAGGAGCAGATCCCGCCGACCTCGCTCGTTCGGATCCCGAAGCCCTTCGCCGGGCGGTGAAGGACGCGCAGCCGTTCCTGGAGTTCCGCCTCGATCGGGTGCTGTCGTCGGCCGATCTGCGCTCGCCCGAAGGACGAGGACGAGCGGCCGAGGCCGCACTCGCCGTCGTCGCGGAGCACCCGAAGGAGTTCGTCCGCGACCAGTACCTCATGCGCGTCGCCGATGCGTGCCGCATGGAGCCGCAGCGGCTGCGGGAGTCGCTGCAGAAGGCGATCGCGCGCGGGCGGGCACCTGTGGTGCTGAGCGAACGCCCGCCGGTGCGTGTCAGCGGCGGACCGGAGGTCGAGGCGTTGCGGCTGGCGGTGCACCGCCCGGAGTCGGTGGCGGCGCGACTCGAGGCGGTGCTGTTCGGCGACGAGGTGAACCTCGCGGCGTTCGAGGCGCTGTGCGACGCCGAGACGTTGAGCGACGCGATCGCCGCTGCGCCTCCCGACGCCGCCGATCTGTTGCAGCGTCTCGTCGTCGAGGACGTGCTCGAGGTCGATGCCGACGACGTCGTCCGCCGTCTCGTCCATCTCGCTGCGACGCGGGCGCTGGACGACCTTCGAGCCGAGGCGCGCACCGGTGCGTGGGACGACTTCGCGCCGACGATCACATGGCTCGGTCGCACCATCGCGCACCTGCTCGAGCCGGCGACAGAAACCGCAGCGGCAGAGCAGTTGGTAGCCTGGCTCGTGCAGTTTCGGCAGGAGGGGGAGTGACCGAGAGCAGCCGCGCGCTCGCCTCTTCAGGCGATGGCGACGACCACTCGATCCCTGCCGGGGTGCCTGCGGAGGAGTTCCGCACGCTCCTCGCCGCTGCTCGCGCGCACGGGTCGCTCACGCCCGACGACCTCATGCTCGTCTTGAAGTCGGTCGAGCTCACCCCCGATCTGATCACCGCAGTGGTGAAGCGGGTCGAGGCCGAAGGCATCGCCTACGTCGAAGACGAGCCGTCGCCGGCCGAGGCCGAGGCCGCGCTGGCCGAAGCCGTCGAGGTGCTGGCCACGGTCGACGCTGCGGCCGCTGCGGGAGTCGACGACGCACCCGTCCCCGAAGGCATCGACGACGTCGCCGTCGCGGACGCCGTCCCGGTGAAGCCCGCGCCTGCTCGCGCCCCGGTCAAGGCGAAGCGCGTTGCGCCGTCGTCCGACGACGATCGCGGATGGTCGACCGACTTCGTCCGCATGTACATGCGCGAGATCGGCCGCGTGCCGCTCCTCACCGCGGAGGAGGAGGTGTGGCTGGCCGAGCGCATCCAGCGCGGCCTCGCAGCACAGCTCGAGCAGGCCGAGCTGGTGGAGAAGTTCGGCAGCGTCGACGAGATCCCGTCGACCGATCGGCTGCGTCTGCGCCGCGACATCAAGGACGGCGAAGACGCGTCGCAGTCGCTGATCAACGCGAACCTGCGCCTCGTCGTGTCGATCGCCAAGCGGTACCGGTCGCGTCCGATGCAGTTCCTCGATCTGATCCAGGAGGGGAACCTCGGGCTGATGCGAGCGGTCGAGAAGTTCGACCACACCAAGGGCTTCAAGTTCTCGACGTACGCGACGTGGTGGATCCGTCAGGCCATCACTCGCGCCATCGCCGATCAGGCTCGGACGATCCGTATCCCGGTGCACATGATGGAGACGATCAACAAGGTCTCACGCGTGCAGCGCCAGATGCTCCAGGAGCTGGGTCGTGAGCCCACGCTCGAGGAGCTCGCGAAGCGGGTCGACATGACCGAAGACCGCGTTCGCGAATGCCTCCGGATCAACGAGGACACGACCTCGCTCGATCAGCCCGTCGGCGACGAGGACGACTTCTCGCTCTCCGACGTGATCGAGGATCGTGACGCGGTCGTTCCTGCCGACGCCGCCGCCCGCACGATGCTCAACGAGGCGGTGAAGGAGGTCCTGCAACAGCTCTCGGAGCGTGAGCAGGAGGTCATCCGCCTCCGCTTCGGCCTCGACGACGGACAGATGCGAACGCTCGAAGAGGTCGGCAAGGAGTTCGGTGTGACCCGCGAGCGGATCCGTCAGATCGAAGCGAAGACGCTGGCCAAGTTGCGGCATCCGATCCGCAGCCAGCGTCTTCGCGACTACCTCGACGCCGAGTAGCTCGAGCGCGGCGGGGCGCCTAGTAGGGCGTCGGTGATCCCTGCAGGTCGTCTCTGTCGACCTTGATGCCGCCGCCGTTGGTCGACGGCGTCGACGAGGTCTTCGAGTCGACGATGTCCTTGGCCCGCTCGACGCCGAGGTCGACCGCGGCCTTGGCCTTGTCAGCCGCCTCCTCGAACGCGTCGGAGCGCTTGACCTTCTTGATCATCTTGTTCATCTGCTCGTAGCGCTCGCGCCCGGCCATCGCACCGAGGTAGTAGCCAGCGCCGAATCCGATCAGAACCCCGAGTCGAAACTTCATGCAGACGTGTCTACCCCCAGCGCCCTCCGTTGACCATCGAACACATGTTCGATAGGATGTGCTATGGGCTATCGGGGCAAGGTTGCACAGCAGGAGCGGGCGCGCGAGCTGCGGCTCCAGGGCATGCCGCTCGCCGACATCGCGCAGGAGTTGGGCGTCTCGAAGTCGTCGGTGTCGCTGTGGGTGCGTGATCTGGGCGTCGAGGTGCGGCGCCGGACTCCGGGCCCACCTCGGTCGAACCGGCTTCGAGAGCGGAAGCTCGCGGAGATCGACGAGATGAACGCGCTCGGCCTCGAGCGGATGGGGGAGCTGTCCGAGCAGGCCTTCCTCGCCGCGGGAGCAGCGCTGTACGCGGGCGAGGGCGGCAAGACGAAGGCGATGGTCCTCTTCGCGAACAGCGATCCCGCGATGATGTCGTTCTTCCTCCGCTGGCTTCGGTCGTTCTTCGACATCGACGAGTCGCGCCTGCGGTGCCGCCTGTACCTGCACGAGGGGCTCGACCTCGACGAGTCCACGACGTTCTGGTCGGGGGTACTCGGCATCCCGACGAGCCAGTTCACCAAGCCGTACCGCGCCGTACCTGACGTCTCGATCCGCCACAACAAACACGAGCACGGATGTCCTCGCGTCACGTATGCATGCTCGCGGACGCACCGCGCGGTCATGGGTCTCACGAGGGCGCTGCTATCTTCGACTCCTGCCATTCCGGGGTAGCTCAGTTGGCAGAGCGACGGACTGTTAATCCGTTTGTCGTGGGTTCGAGCCCCACCCCCGGAGCGCCAATAGGTTCAGGGTTCGATTTCTGGAACCCACGACTCGGGCCCGTAGCTCAGTGGTCAGAGCAGGGGACTCATAATCCCTGGGTCGTGGGTTCGATCCCCACCGGGCCTACTACTGCCATCGGCGATACGATGGAACCGGCGAAGGGGAGTAGCCCTCCCGCCGGGTGATCGACACGCTGGGTGATGAGCCCCGGTCCCCGGGCCTGCGCGAGCAGGTGGGCAAGACCTTCGACCGGCATCGTCGATCGATGCCCGGTCGAGGCGTTCCCGTTCTCCTCCGGGCAGCACCCGTGGAGGAACCGTCGTGAGCGCCTTTCTGCTGAGCTTCGCCGTGATCTTCGTCGCCGAGCTGGGCGACAAGAGCCAGCTCATGGCCCTGGCGTTCGCAACCCGGTACCGGCCGCTCCCGATCCTCATCGGCATCACCCTGGCGACCGCGGTCGTGCATGCCGTCTCGGTGCTCGTCGGCGCCGTGCTCGGAGCGGCGATGCCCACGCACGCCATCAACGTCGTGGCGGGCGTGGCGTTCCTGGGGTTCGCGGCATGGACGCTCCGCGGCGACAAGCTCGACGACGACGAAGCCGCGCGTGCCGAACGCAGCGCGAAGTCTGCGGTGTGGGCGGCGGCGGTCGCCTTCTTCCTGGCCGAGCTCGGCGACAAGACGATGCTCGCCACGATCACGCTCGCGACCCGTGAGGGCCTGTTCGGCACGTGGGCCGGCTCGACCCTCGGGATGGTGGCGGCCGATGCTCTCGCCATCGCGGTCGGCTCCGTCCTCGGGAAGCGCCTGCCGGAGCGCGCGGTTCGCTACGGCGCGGCGGCGTCATTCGTCGTCTTCGGGGTGGTGCTGATCGTCGAAGGGTTGTCGTGACGACCGGCCGACTGGGATGACCGAGGGCTACTTCTTCTCGAGCGCGGCAGCGAGACGCTCGAGCGTGGTGCTCATGGTCTGACGGTTGCGCTCGGTGCGGTCGTCGATCCCCGAGATCTGCTTGCTCAGCTCGACGGCCGACTCGGGCAGGAGGTTCTCGTTCCACTCCGTCACTCGGCACCCGGTGTCGGTCGGCTCGATGCGGTAGCCCCACGTGGAGTAGTGGAAGTCCATCATCGAGCACTCGAACGCGAACGCGCGCCCCGGGTCGGCCTCGATGATCTTCGCCTGCGTCGTCCACTCCTTGTCGCCGTTGCGGTTGTGGCCGTCGAAGACCGCACCGACGACGGGGCTGTCGTGGCCCTCCTGCCACTCGCACGAGTAGCACTCCTCCGACCACTCGCCCATGCGCGTGATGTCGGAGATGGCGGCGTACACCTCGTCGGGCGACGCTGCGATGTCGCGGGAGATCTCGAGCTTCTCGGCCATGGCGGAAGAAGCTAGATCCACTTGCCGGGGTTGAGGATGCCCTCCGGGTCGAGCGCGGCCTTGATGCGACGCGTGATGTCGACGACGTCGGGACCGAGCTGCTCGACCAGATGCCTCGCCTTCAACGATCCGACGCCGTGCTCACCGGTGACGGTGCCTCCGAGCACGAGCGCAGCGTCCATGATCTCGTCGAAGGCGCGCGCAGCCCGAGCTCTGGCGTCGTCATCGGACGGGTCGAACGACACGAGCGGATGGAAGTTGCCGTCGCCCGCGTGGCCGATCACGGGGACGAGCACGTCGTGCTTCTCGGCGATCGCAGCCACTGCCGAGACGAGCTCTGGCACGCGCGGGATCGGCACGCCGACGTCCTCGATCAGGACCGCGCCGAGCTTCTCGACGCACGGGATCACCATCCGCCGGGCCGCCATGAGGAGCTCACCTTCGACCTCGTCGTCGCTCACGATCACGTCGAGCGCGCCTGCGTCGCGGCACGCGGAGGCGACGAGGTCCGCCTCGTGCGGCGGGCCGTCGGTCTGTCCGATGAGGAGCGCGCCGACGGAGGAGTCGAAGCCCATCGGCTTCACCCGCTCGACGGCAGCGATCGACGCTGCGTCCATGAGCTCGAGCGCGCTCGGCCGGATCGTCGACGCGATCGCCGTCACCGCGTGACCGGCGTCGACGACATCGGCGAAGGTGGCTGCCACCGTCGTCGGCGTCGGGGGCAGCGGGCGCAGCCTCAGTGTCGCTTCGGTGATGACACCGAGCGTTCCCTCCGAACCCACGAACAGCCGCTTCAGGTCGTAGCCGGCGACGTCCTTCACCGTGCGACCGCCGAGGCGGAGGACCCGTCCGTCGGCGAGCACGACCTCGATGCCCAGGACGTAGTCGGTGGTGACGCCGTACTTCACGCAGCAGAGGCCGCCGGCGTTCGTCGCCAGGTTGCCGCCGATCGAGCAGATCTCGAACGACGACGGGTCGGGTGGGTACCAGAGCCCTTCCGCTCGTGCGGCGGCCTTGAGCTCAGCGTTCAACAGTCCAGGCTGGACCGTCGCGGTCATCGCCGCGCGGTCGATCGCCACCGAACGCATCCGCTCCGTCGACAGCGTGATGCACCCGTCGATCGCGCT
Organism: Acidimicrobiales bacterium; assembly: GCA_035540495.1. Taxonomy (GTDB): domain Bacteria; phylum Actinomycetota; class Acidimicrobiia; order Acidimicrobiales; family CADCTF01; genus DASVEG01. Next base: position 42,351 of record DATLGL010000060.1, on the reverse strand, counting down.
GGCACCGCCGGAGAGCCCCGAGCCTGCGCCGCGGGTGACCAGCGGGATCCGGTGCCGGGAGGCGATCGACACCACGGCTTGGACCTCGCTCGTCGAGGTCGGTCGGACGACCGCGAGCGGCTTGCCTGGCACCACCGTCATCGCGCGGTCGAAGCGGTAGCCCTCGACGATGTCGGGATCGACCACGACGGAGCCTTCGGGGAGCGCAGCGATCAGGTGGTCGACGGCTCCGCCCATGCGGCCCATCTTTGTCTCGCTGGTGGCTACTCCGCGCGCAGCACCAGTGCGGGCCGGGTGCGCGCGGCGCCGATAGCGAACGGCGCCGCGATCACCACCGCGACAGCCACCGTTGCCACGGCCACGAGCGCGAAGGCCGGCATCGGCGTGACGGGATCCGCTGGCACGTAGAACTGATCGGCGAACGCCCGCCAGGCGGTGCGACCGGCCGCGGCACCCACGGGTGTCGCGCAGACGACGGCGAAGATGCCGACCGCGGCAGCGTGCCAGGTCACGGTGGCGGCGAGCTGTCGACGCTCGAACCCGAGCGAGGACATGATCGCCAGCTCACGTCGCCGGCGCCGCAACGACGACGCGAGGCTGTGGCCCAGCGTGGCCGCAGCGAGGACGGCGAGCGCCAGGGCCAGGATCACCGGGACAGCGCGGACGCGATCGAGATCCGCGATGGTCGTCGGGCGCTGCGTCGTCCGGATCGGGAACGCCTCACCGAACATCTCCGTTCCGACCTCCGCGACCTCGTTCAACGTCGCCTGGATGTCGGACCGAGCCTCGTCTGCCACGTCGATGGCGACGAAGTTGCGGAGCGCGCCGTCATGAACGAACGCGGCCGCGAGCTCACCCTCCGACGGCGGGACCGAAAGCGGGGGCATGGCGTCGGTGTGCAGCTGCGCGCCGACGCCTAGCCCGGTCGCGCCGAAGCTGCCGAGGCCGAGGCGGGGGAACACGACCTCGCCGACGATGCGGAGCGAGCGCGCTCCGTCGCCGAGGTCGACATCGACGCTGTCGCCGATCGTCAGCCCGAGTCGATCGAGCGTCTCGCCGCCGAGCGCGATCTCGTCGTGATCGGTGGCGGTTCGGCCGTCGACCGCCACGAGGTCGAGGTCACCGCGGAGGGTGCTCCAAGAGATCGCCGGCACCCGCTCCCGGCCGATGACCGCCTCGCCGTAGTTGCCGGCAGCGATAGCGGTAACACCTGGGTCTGCACCCACTCGCTCCATCACGAGCCCCAGCGGTGCCGGGCCGAACTGCCCGTCGACCATCACGTCCCACGACTGGCCGTAACGGAGCGGACGGTCGACGAGGTCCGAAAGGCTCGCGCCGAACGTCGCGGCCGCGAGCACAGCGACCACGCCGGCCACCGTGGCAGCCACCGCTCCCGCACCGCCGGAGCCGCGCGGCCACGCGGCGCGAAGACCTGCCGACGCGGCCGGCGACAGCTTGAGGTTCGCGAGCGACGCCGGAAGCCGCACGTCGTCGATCGCGCGACCGTCGCCTGCCGTGGCCGCAGCGACGACGCAGAAGAGCGCGACCGCGACCGCTCCTGGCAGGAGGATCGTCAGGTCGGCCGCAAGCCCCTCGTCGGGCTCCGCAACCCGCGCCGGGCCGACGGGGAACATCGGTGACATCACGATGGCAGTGCCAAGGCTCACGACCGCGGCCGCCGCGCCCAGCATCGCCCCGCGCACGACCAGCACCTGCCGGCGTTCGGACCGCCGGAACCCGAGCGCGTCGAGCGACGTGACGTCGGCGCGCGACGGGCGGACGTGGCGGCGGATCGACTGGCCCACGACGATCACCACCACCGCAGCGAGCACCGCGGCGAACATCGCCAGTGCCACCGTGAGCGGGCGGATCGAGTGCTTCACCTGTTCAACGTTGCTCGCGAGGTCGACCGTGAACACGCCCTCCGGGAACTCGTCACCATGCTTCTGCGCGAGGCTCGAGATCACTTCGGTCACCTCTGCCGCCCGGCGTGGGTCGTCGAGGTCGATCGCGGCGCCCTCGAAACCGTTGTGCGCCTCCGACAACCGGGAGACGATGGCCGGCGACAGCAAGCCGGCCGGCAAGCCGTCGAGGTCCGTGAACGGGATCACCTCCTGCGCGGTCACCACCACACCCACGATGTCGAGGACCGCGGGAACTGCGGGCGCAGATCCGTCGAACGACGGGATCTCGAAGCTGATGCGGTCTCCGACGCTCACGCCGTACGTCTCGGCGAAGAAGCGGTTGACGACGAGTTCGTCCTCGGCCTGCGGATCCCACATGCGGCCGTCGAGCACCTTCGGGGCGCCGACGGTGACCGCGAACCGGTGGTCGACCGGCGCGACCGTCGCGCCCGCCACCATGGAACCTGCGTGGTCTCCTGCGGTGAACATCAGCGGTATGCCGCGGAGGACGCCGACCTCACGGACACCGGGGATCGACGCGATCTCGTCGTAGAAGCCGGTCATGCCGGTTCCGTCGCCGTTAGGGCTCACGAGGACCTCTGGCGCGTTCGTGACGGCCACCATGCGATCGAACGCGGTCGACGTGCGCCGCGCTCCGGCCGCACTGGCGAGTACCACGCCGGACGAGACTCCGACCAGGAGGACGAGGACGACCAAGCCCCTGATGCCAGAGAGGATCTGCGCTCGTGCGCGGTACCACACCCCGGGGGTCACGAGTCCAAGCGTGCAGATGGCACGGGACATACGCCAGGGAGGTGCCCCCCGTCGGTGCGGGGGTGCTGCCTACACCGTCAGCAGGTCAGCCCGCTGCTTCCAGGTCTTCGAGGTGCACAAGGGCTTCGCACAGGACGCACGTGGCCTCCACGTCGTGCGGGCGGTGCATCGCGACCGCCGCACGGGCCACCGACTCGAGGGCACGCAGCCGAGGCGTGACCTCGACCGACTGGACGTCGATCGCAACCGGTCCGCTGCCGGCGATCGGCTCCGGTGCGACGTGCGTAGCGCCGACGTGCTCACGGATGCCGGCTCGCGCCCCTGCCTGGAGCACTCCGGCGGCCGCCTGCACCGCGATGCCGATCGTGTACGGCGTCACGTTCGAATAGCCGGCCACCGCGTCGAGCGCGGCGCGCTTGGCGGCTTCCAACAACTGGCCCGACTCGGAGACGAAGAACGAAGCCACCGAACACTCCTGGTTTCGCCCGCCTGATGGACCCTGCTGAGGCCTGACGTACCCAGGTTTCCGACGTTCAACCCCAGGTTCCGCTGCGGCCGACCGAAAACCGGCCGAACCACAGCGAACAGGTCAGAACAGCGGCCCGGCGGCCATGCCGACGATCGGCTGATTGAGACGGATGTTGCCCGTCGACCCGAAGAACTTCGCGTCCCCGAAGCTGAAGATGCCGCCGTCGGCGGCGACGAACCAGTAGCCGTCGCCGGACGCTGACGCCGTCATGCCGACGATCGGCTGGTTGAGTCGGATGTTGCCGGTCGAGCCGAAGAAGGCGGCGTCGCCGAAGGCGAAGATGCCGCCGTCGCGCGCGACCAGCCAGTAGCCGCGTCCGGTCGGCGTCGCGGCCATGCCAACGATCGGCTGGTTCAGGGGCTTGCCGCCCATCGACCCGAAGTACCGCGCATCGCCGAAGGCGAAGATGCCGCCGTCGGCGCCTACGAACCAGTAGCCCTGTCCGGTCGGCGTCGGTGTGATGCCGACGATCGGCGCCACGAGGCGGAGGTCGCCGGTGGAACCCTTGAAGGAGGCATCGCCGAAGGTGAACACGCCGCCGTCGCTCGCGACCAGCCAGTAGCCGGCGCCGGTCGGTGTCGACGCCATGCCGATGATCGGTCGGTTGAGCTTGAGGTTGCCGGTCGACCCGAGGAATCGGGCGTCGCCGTAGGAGAAGACGCCGCCGTCGGCGGCGACGAACCAGTATCCCTCCCCGGACGGTGTGGCCGTCATCCCCACGATCGGCTGGTTGAGCCTGAGGTTGCCTGCGGATCCCTTGAACTCGCTGCTGCCGAAGCTGAAGATGCCGCCGTCGCGGGCGACCATCCAGTAGCCCTTGTTCGCCGGGTCCTTCCACGTGATCACCACGGCAGGCGACTGAGCGCCTCCGGGCACGAGGGGCAGCGCGCGGACGAAGGTCTGGCCGCTGAGGTAGCTGCTCACCTCGAGGGTGGCTACCCCGCCCACCGTGGTGGCGCTGAACGCGTCGCCTCCATATGGGGCGTTCCCGAACCCGTAGACCCGGCCGACGACGTCGAGCAACCAGTAACCGCCCGAGGGCGAGGTCTCGATGGCCGAGATGGAGTCGGCGATCTCGACGTCTACGAGGTCGCCGTGGTCGGGGGCGTTGCCGAAGGTGATGACTTCGCCGTCGAACGTCACGAGGCGGTACCCGTTACCGGCCGACGTCGCCGCCATCGACGCGACGTCCTTGCCCTGAGCCGACCCGTGGAACGGCGCGGAACCGAAGGCGAACACCCGACCGTCGTCCGTGTAGAGCCAGTATCCGCCACCGCCAGGGTTCGCGACGATGCCCATCACGGTGACCTCCGGCGCGAGGCGAAGGTGCCCGACGCTGCCGTAGAAACCTGCGTCGCCGAAGGTGAAGACCCCACCGTCAGCGGAGACGAGCCAGTAGCCGTTGCCCGTCGGCGTGACCGCCATGCCCGTGACCTCGTGGTTGAGGCGCAGGCCGGAGAGGTCCCCCAGGAACGGTGCGCCGCCGTAGGGGTACACCCGCCCACTCGCGTCGTAGAGGTAGTAGCCGCCACCCGGACGGTTCACGATCCCGAACACGGTGTCGGTCGCAGTGCCGCGCGCGTCTCCCTGATGCGCGGCGCCACCTCGAGCGAGCACCCGCCCGTCGTCACCGGCCAGCCGGTACCCGCCTCCGGGTGCAGCTGCCATCCCGAAGAAGAGCGCGCCCGTGTACAGGGCGCCGTCGCCGCGCGACTGGAAGAACTCGACCGTGGTGCCGTCTGGCGCGGGCGCGCCGTCGACCGACACCGTCGCCCGGAGCGTGACGGTCTGTTCGATGACGGTTGCGACCTCGCGATCGACCGTCAGCTGCGTCGCTGTTGCCGCGCCTGCGGGTGATGGTGCGACGACGAGCCCCGCAACGAGTGCGAGGAGGATGACGAGGAAGTTGAACGGCCGCCGTGACATGGGGCAGCAGTGTGGCAGTTCCGGCCGAAGGTTCAGAGCGACCGCAGCTTCTTGGATCAGCCCTCTCCGAGCCACGCCGGAGAACGCTCCAGGAGGTACTGGCTCACGGCGAGGCATCGGTCGAACACCTCGCACAGCAGTTCCTCGCCTCCGAGGACGCGTGCCAACGAGACCTGCTGGCGGGCGATGACGGTGATGCGCCGCTCGGGCGCGTCGGTGGCAGACGGGAAGGCGTCGATGCCCGAGACCTCGAGCGGGAGGTCGACGCCGCCGATGCCTGCGAGCTCGAGGGCCAGCTGCAGGAGGTCGGGCCCGTTGGGGAGCGGTGGCAGCGCCCACGTGAAGGTGAGCGGGAAGTGGAAGTCGTCCGGCGGGTCCTCGTCGTCCGGCAGGCCGAGCACGAGGTCTTCGAACGCGAGCAGCACTCGCGGGTCGACGTCGAGCGCGAGGTGCAGGTCGAGCGGCCCACCGCACCCTTCCTCCGGGTGGAGGTCGACTTCCCACGACTGCCGGAGCGAGTAGGTCTCGACGAGGTGGCGCTCGTCGTGGACGTGGAAGCCGTGATCGGTGGCGTGGTCCTTGAGCTCCGCGACGTACCCGGCGGTGTCGATGACGGCCATTGCGGCGAGGGAGCTTAGGTCCAGCGGTAGCGGGTCCAACCGGCGACCGGCCGCGCACCCAGCGACTCGTAGAAGTCGATCGCCGGCTGGTTCCAGTCGAGGACGGCCCATTCGATGCGATCGTCCGTGAGCGACCGGAGGTGCATGAGCAGCGCGGCGCCATGTCCGCGTCCTCGATGCGAGGGACGCACGAACAGGTCTTCGAGCCAGATGCCAGGCCGGCCGAGCCACGTCGAGAACGTGCGGAAGTAGAGGGCGAAGCCGGCGACGGCGTCGGTGTCGTCGTCGACCGCCAGCACCACATGGGCCGCGGGATCGTCTCCGAAGAGGTGCTCGGCCAGGGTCTCGACGTCGAACTCGACCGCCTCAGGCGCCTTCTCGTACTCGGCCAGCTCGCGGATCAACGCGGCGATCTCGTCGACGTCGTCGAGCGTGGCGGGACGGAGGGCCATGTCGCTGGCGACGGTAGCCCCGATAGCGTCGGCGACCATGTCTTCCGCAGTGGCCGGTGCCGACGTGCTCGACGTCCTGATCGACGCTGCGAAGGCGATCCGATCATCGCTCGACGACCTCAACGACTGGGGGCCGGCAGGCACGCGCCCCGGGCAGTACTTCAGCGATCTGGCGGCCGACGAGGCGGCGTTGCGCGTGCTTCACGGTGCCGGCTTCGGCGTGCTCTCGGAGGAGTCCGAGATCACCAACGGGGAGGCCGAGATCATCGTCGTCCTCGACCCGGTCGATGGTTCCACGAACGCGTCTCGTGGCGTCCCCTGGTTCGCGTCCAGCCTCTGCGCGCTCGATAGCGACGGCGCCCTCGCCAGCTACGTCGTGAACCAGGCGACGGGGCAGGCCTTCGGCGCGGTCCGCGGCGAAGGAGCGTGGCGCGACGACGGGGACGGCCGGCGGACGATCCGTCCGTCCGAACGACGGGCGCTGCGCGAGTCGATCGTTCTGACGTCCGGCTACCCGACCCACAACTACGGGTGGAAGCAGTTCCGGGCCCTTGGCGCAGCGGCGCTCGATCTCTGTGCCGTCGCGACCGGCATCGCCGACGCATGGGTCGACTGCAGCAAGAACGCGCACGGGCCGTGGGACTACCTCGGTGGGATGCTCGTCTGCATCGAGGCCGGAGCATCGGTGATCGACGTCGAGGGCCGAGATCTCGTCGTCCGCGAGCACGCCGGACGGCGTACGCCGGCCGCCGCCGCGACCCCGGAACTGCTCGACGCGTTGCTCGCCGAGCGCCGTTCCTGAAGTTTCTCGAAATTCGGTTGACGGCATTTCTCATACATGGTCGGATACCAGGGCCCGGGAAGTCCCCTGGCACCGATCACGGAGGTACCGCGAGCGTGCTGACCACCCTGCCCACGACGACGCCGACCGGCGCCATCTGGGCAGACGCGCGCGCCTGCGGGATCCCGGCCACTGCGATTGCCGCTGCCAAGGCCGATGCGGGTTACGCCATGCGCGCAGCCGCGAAGCGTCCGCAGGCAGGCGTCTTCGGTGGTTCCAACGGCACCCATGTGTCCAACGGCATGGGTTCCAACGGCGCCACCAAGCTGCGGCCCGAGGGTCTTGGAGGAAGTTCTGGCTAGACCAGACCACTTCTTCCGAGAAGGCCCGAAGGCCGCTGGCACAAGCCAGCGGCCTTTTTGTTTCTCCGGAAATCGGAATGTCAGAGGAAACCCCGGTACAAGCACAAGGGGGAGTGGCGAGATGCTCGCCGAACTGTTTGAGGTCAATGACGACCAGGAGCCAAGTACCGATTGGTCATTGGCTCGCTGCAAGGACGGAGTGGGGTCGATGACGGCCCTGTTCTTCTCCGAGCAGATCGACGACATCGCTCGGGCGAAGCAGATCTGCCAGCTCTGCCCGTTGATGGAAGCGTGCCTCGAGGGCGCGCTGGCACGGCGCGAGCCGTGGGGCGTGTGGGGCGGCCAGCTGTTCTTGAACGGGAAGATCCTCGCGTTCAAGCGCAAGCGCGGACGTCCGCCGAAGAACCCGCAGGTCGCACAGACGGCCTGATCATCTCGGAGCTTCCTCGCTCCGGACACCGGTAGGAGGGACGGGGGTGACGTTCGAGCGAGCCCCCGTTCCTCGCCGGTCGATCGCAGCGAAGGCGCGGCCCACGTAGCGTCCGTCTGCGATGGAGTCGATGTCGGCGGCCGAGGCTCGATGGGTCGCACTCGCGGCGCAGGGCATGCCACGAGGCGCGCTGCGGCGTCGTGGCACGGGTCGACCGACGGCGAAGACGGTGCTCGAGCTCGTGCGCCGCCAGGGGCTCCTGCAGATCGACTCGGTCAACGTGCTCGTGCGCGCGCACGAGGTCCCGCCGTTCTCCCGCCTGGGCCCGTACGACCGAACGATCCTCGACCGGCTGGTCTCGCGAGATCGTCGCCTCTACGAAGGCTGGTCGCACGTGGCGTCGCTGCTCCCGGTGGAGTACTGGCCGCTGCACGAGTGGCGCCGGCGCCTGCACGACGCCGACTGGCACCGCTATTGGGACGCCGAGCGTCTGGCGTACGCGGATCGCGTGCTCGACGAGGTCCGAGAGCGGGGACCGCTCGCCGCAGGTGAGCTGAACGATCCGGGGCCGCGGCGCGCGGGGTCGTGGTGGAACCGGTCGTTCGGGAAGCAGGCGCTCGAGTACCACTTCGGTGGAGGACGTGTCGCGGTCGCCGGACGGCGCGGCTTCGAGCGCCTGTACGACCTCGCGGAGCGGGTCATCCCGACCGAGCACTTCGACGCACCGGCGGTCGACGAGTACGAGGCGAAGCGCCAGCTGGTGGTGCACTCGCTGCGTGCGCTGGGTGTCGGGACGACGGACGACATCGCCGACTACTTCCGCCTCAAGCTCACGCCGGTGAAGCGGATCCTCCACGACCTCGTCGTCTCGGGCGAGGCGCAGCAGGTGGAGGTCGAGGGGTGGGACCAGCCTGCGTTCGTGTGGCCTGCGGTGAAGGTACCGAAGTGCGCTCCCGAGGGCGCCGCGTTGCTCAACCCGTTCGACCCCGTGGTCTGGCACCGGCCCCGCACGGAGCGCATGTTCGGCTTCCACTACCGCATCGAGATCTACGTCCCGGAACCGAAGCGGATCTACGGCTACTACGTCCTGCCCTTCCTGCTCGACGACCAGCTGGTGGCGCGGGTCGACCTGAAGGCGGATCGCGCGGCGAAGGTGCTGCGGGTGTTCTCGTCGTGGGTCGAACCGGGCGCGGACCCAGCACGTGCGTCGGAGGCTCTCGCCGGTGAGCTTGCTCTGGTCGCCGACTGGCTGGGCCTCGACAACGGGATCGACGTCCACCAGAAGGGCACTCTCGCACCCGCACTGAGCGCAGCGGTGGGTCGTCCGTAGACCCGCCGGTAGCCTTGTGCGCTGCGGGCGCGTAGCTCAGTTGGCTAGAGCACCTCCCTTACAAGGAGGGAGTCGGGGGTTCGAGTCCCTCCGCGCCCACGACCTTCCGGCGGGGCTGGCGCGAGTCGCGCCTCAAGTGCGGAGCTCGCGGTGTCGATGCATGTGGCACCGTCCGGGCTAGTCCGGCCGGGAGTCGCATCGCTGCGCAGCACCATCACGACCAGAGCACGTGCGGCCCTGACGACCTCGGGGCAGCGGCGAGCAGTTCCTTCAGCAGCTTGCCCGTTGTTCAAGTCGCCGGTCGCTGGGCCGGTTCCCGATGATGGAGGTTGTGCGGCCGATGCTCACCGATCCTCTCGACTCCGGCGCGACGGTGCGCCCCGCGCGTCGGCGGTTGGGCGACAGGTTGCTGGAGCGGGGACTCGTCACCGCGGAGGAGCTCGCCCTCGCGGTCGAGGAGCAGCTCGCGACTCGCGAGCGGTTGGGCGAGGCGCTCGTCCGGCGGGGCGCCATCACGGAGGTCCAGCTCGTACTAGTGCTGGCCGACAACGTCGGCCTGCGCTTCGTCGACCTCGACGACTTCGCCATCGACGCGGAGGCGAGCCGCGCGCTGAAGGAGCACTTCGCGAGGCGCCTCAACGCCATCGGCATCGGATGGGATGGTGAGCGCCTGCTGGTCGCCATGGCGAACCCCGCCGACGTGTTCGCGCTCGACGACATCCGAACCCTCGTGCGCGTCGACGTCGTGCCGCTCATGGCCGTTCCTTCGCAGATCGCGCGGGCGATCGATCTCGTCTTCCGCAGCGGCGGCGACGCGGAGGTCGCCCTCGCCGCGGCGTCGGACGAGCTCCGGGCCGAGCTCGTCGTGCGGGTCGAAGCGCGCCGAGAGGACGACGAGGCGCCCGTCATCCGGTTCGTGAACGAGCTCATCGCTCGAGCCGTGCACGACGGCGCCTCCGACATCCACATCGAGCCCACCCGCAACGACCTCCGGATCCGGTTCCGTGTCGATGGCGTCCTCCGAGACGTCATGTCGGTGCCGGAGCGGCTCCGTCAGCGCGTGGTCAGCCGGACGAAGATCCTCACGGAGATGGACATCGCCGACCGCCGCGCCCCGCAGGACGGTCGAGCGTCGATGACGGTCGACGGCCGGCGCGTCGACATGCGCGCCGTCAGCTTCCCCACGACCAACGGCGAGGCCATCGTGATCCGCCTCCTCGACAAGAGCGGCGGCGTCGTCGACATCAACGAGCTGGACTTCCGCCCCGCCACCCTCGCGACCTACCAGCGGTGCTACCGCCAGTCGAGCGGCGCCGTTCTCGTCACCGGGCCCACCGGATCGGGGAAGTCGACGACGCTCTACGCGACGCTCCGCGATCTCCACGATCCCGAACGCAACATCATCACGGTCGAAGACCCCGTGGAGTACGAGCTCGACGGCATCAAGCAGCTCCAGGTCGAGCCGAAGGCGGGAGTGACGTTCGCATCAGCTCTCCGGTCGCTGCTGCGGGCCGACCCCGACATCCTGCTCGTGGGCGAGATCCGTGATCAGGACACGGCGCGGCTCACCATCGACGCTGCGCTGACCGGTCACCTGGTGCTCACGTCGCTCCACACGAAGAGCGCGGCGGCGACCCCGGCCCGGTTGGTGAAGATCGGGGTCGAGCCGTTCCTGGTCACATCCGCCGTGCAATGCGTGCTCGCGCAGCGCCTCGCCCGCCGGCTGTGCGACAAGTGCCGGCGCCCGACGAAGGTCCCTGACGCCGTTCTCGCTCGCCTGGGGTGGACGGAGGCGGATCGCGAAGGCGACCACCTCGGGTTCTTCAGCCCGGTCGGGTGCAACGCGTGCGGGAACGCCGGCTACTCGGGGCGGTTCGCGATCCACGAGGTGATGGCCATCACCGACCGCGTCGCCGAGGCGATCGCGGAGTGGGCACCACCGCCGGAGGTCGAGCGGGTGGCAGTGGCCGAAGGCATGACCACGCTGAACCGCGATGGCGTCCTCAAGGCCGCGCGGGGCTTGACCTCGATCGAGGAGCTCCACCGCATCGCCAGCTGAGGCTGAGCCGGCCGCCCCTTCCCGGCCGACGGCCGTCAGGCTGCCGAAGTTCGGCGCATCTGCTCGCGCACGAGCGGGACGACCTCCGTGGCGTACAGCTCGATGCTGCGCATCATCGTCTCGTGGGGGAGCGTCCCGGCGCTGTACTTCATGTCGAAGCGAGTCGCGCCGAGGCCCGACATCGCCCTGACGATCTTCTTCGCCACCGTCTTCGGTGATCCCGCGACGAGCGCGCCGTTCGAGGCTGCCGACTGCTCGAACTGCTCGCGAGTGATCGGCGGCCAGCCGCGGTCGCGTCCGATGCGGGCGTGCATCACCCGGTAGTGGGGCCACAGTTCCTCGAGCGCCTGCTCGTCGGTCTCGGCAACGTGGCCCGGGCTGTGGATGCCGATCGGCAGCTGGGGCCGCTCGAGCTGGTCGAGCGCGCGGCGGTAGAGGTCGACGAACGGCGCGAAGCGCAGCGGATCGCCGCCGATGATCGCCAGCATCAAGGGAAGGCCGTAACGCGCCGCTCGCACCACCGACTCCGGGCTGCCGCCGACGCCGACCCACGTGCGAAGCCCGGATGCCGTCGACGGGTACACGCGCTGGTTCTCGAGCGGCGCCCGCGTCTCACCCGACCACGTGACGGGTTGCTCCGTGAGGAGGTCGGAGAACAGGTCGAGCTTCTCCTCGAACAGCTGCTCGTACTGCGACAGGTCGTAACCGAAGAGCGGGAACGACTCGGTGAACGAGCCTCGCCCGAGGATCACCTCGGCCCGCCCGTTCGACAGGGCGTCGAGCGTCGCGAACCGCTGGAACACCCGAACCGGGTCGTCAGATGACAACACGGTGACCGCGGAGCCGAGCCGGATCCGCTCGGTGCGGGCCGCGATCGCCGCGAGCACGACGTCGGGAGCGGAGATGGCGAAGTCGTCCCGATGGTGCTCACCGAGGCCGATGAAGTCGAGGCCGAGGCGATCGGCCAGCACGCCTTCCTCGACGACGTTGCGGATCACCTCGGGCTGCGTCAGCGCAGTCCCCTCGGGCGTCACCGTCACGTCGCCGAAGGTGTCGAGGCCCAGCTCGATGGTCGTCATACCCATCCCAACAAGTTGTACGTTCAACTAATTCCGTCGGATCGGGGCGGAGGTACGCTGCGCCTCGTGCCGCTCTACGAGTATCGCTGCCTCGACTGCGATCGTCTCTTCGAGGAGCGCCGCCCGGTCGCGGAGGCCGACATGCCGACCTGCCCCGACGGTCACGGCAGGGTGAAGCGCCTCATCTCGATGTTCGCATCGTCGCGCTCGTCGACGTCGTCCGACGCCTTCGACGGAGCACCCGGCAGTGCCGGTGGTGGCTGCTGCGGCGGCGCCTGCGGCTGCCGCTGAGAGCTCGCGCCGATCTGCGTCGGCGGGAACCCCGCCGGTAATCTCCGTCCTCGCCATGGCCGCAGCACCCGCAGCACCTACCGATCTCCAGACGAAGCCCTACAAGACCGGGGAGCGGGTGATCGTCACCCAGGACATCCGCGGCGTTCCCGAGGGCACGGCCGGTCGGGTGAAGATGGGCACCGGCCTGACATGGAAGCGCTACTGGGTCGAGTTCGCGAACGGCCGCTGGGTCGGGTCGGTCTCGCAGGCCAACCTGGTCCGGGCGAAGGACTGGGAGCAGTTCAAGAAGCTGCGTGAAGAGGAGCGCCTGCGGCCGAAGGTCGTCGAGGCGCCCGCCGAGGCGTCGGGCGGCGGCGAGGGCGACGGCGGGGGAGCAGCCGCCGGCGGCGCGTCCAGTCGTGTTCCCGCGCACCTGCTCGAGCGTTCGCGCAAGGCGCGCGAGCGCCTCGCTGGCGGCTGACTCCGGGTTCCTAGCCGCCGAAGGTCGACAGTCCGGTCGACCCCCCGTCGCCGACGAGCGGCAGCGGCGGTGAGGTCACCGGCGCGGCCCGTGGCGCGGTCGTCGTCGTGCTCGTCGACGTCGTCGACGTGCTGGTCGACGGGGCAGGCGCCGGGCGAGCGGTGGTGGTCGTCGTCGACGGCGGCGGCTCTCCTGCCTGCGCCTCGGGCCCTTGGGGTGCCGGCGCTGCGGGAGGCAGCGGGAGGCCCGGCAGCACCGGCACCCCGATCACGGGCGGGGGCACGAGCACGAGCGGGAGGTCGGGCGCGTTGTCGCGCAGCCGCTTCCGCTGGTCCCCCGTCCAGAAGCTCGTCTCACCACGGGCACCGGCCCACGAGAAGCTGAAGTGCACGTGGTCGCGGTGCTCGCTCACACCGACATACGACCGCCAGCCCTCGGTGGCGCGTTCGGCCGACCAGATGCGACCGTCCCAGATGACGTACATGAGTCCGGTTCGCCTGGCGATGGCGTACGGGTTCCCGGCGGCGTCCGAAGCGAGCAGCCACGAGATCACTTCGTCGGCCGCGGCCCGCTCGGCGGGCACGTCGACGCGTACGCCCCAGTCGAAGGCTCGGCCCTCCTTGTGCTCGGACGCCCCCGGCGCGTCGCACATCCGACCGATCCCGAGGTTCCTCGTGAACGGATAGGTCGTGAGGAGGATGTCGCGGAAGCCGAGCACCCCAGGCTTCGCCGTCGGGTCACACGTCATCTGGGGGACGTGAGGCGCGAGCGGCTCGATCGCGAGGTCCCTCCACGACGACGCATCCGGGAGCCCGGCACCGGTCGCCGCGCCATCTGCGGCAAGCGGCGTCGCGCCGACCTGGTCCTCCTCGCCCGGCAGCAGCTCCTCGTCGTCTTCGTGGACGAGGGCTGGCACCGGTGTGAGCCACCACCGGCCCGCCTCGAAGGCGGCCTCGAATCCGAGGTACGCGTACTGCGACCCGCGGCAGGTGACGATGCCGTTCACGCGAGTCGTGCGCATGGTGGGCGGCGGGCCGAGCGGCTCGACGTGGCCGCCGAGCTCGAAGTCGCCGACCGGCCGCGTCCACGACACCTCGAGTCGGTGAGGCGGGCAGTGGTCTCGCGCCGTGCCGGCGAGGTGCCCCAGGTGGATGCGCCAGTCGTCGCCGGCGAGCGGGAGCCCGACTGACGAGGTGAGGAGACGAGCGGAGTCCTCCGCTCCTTCGCGGCCGGGAAGGGTGCTGCCTGGTGCGCCCACCGGATCCGTCGTCGCGGCAACGGTCTCGGGCACGAACCCCGCCAGCGACGTCGCTGGGCTCAGCGGAGCCGCCACGACCTCAGCGACCGCACCGCAGACGACGAGCGCACCGGCTGCGGCGACACGTGCATCTCCACAGGCGGCTGTGGCGCGCGACCGGGTGGTTCGGCGCAGCCACGCCCAGTCGAACGCGATCCCCGCGCGCAGATCGGCGGGGAACGATCGAACGGCTTCGAGGAGGTCAGAACCACGCATCTGCTCGGAGGTTCCCCGGAACCGAGCCGTCACCCTGCCGGCGAGCCGGGGCCATTTGCAGAATGACCCGGCATGACTAGTCAGCCGGACGGGAGGGCCGCTGGCGTCAGCTCCGCTGTTGGTTCGCCACCGCAGCCATCAGCAACATGCCGCCGTCGACGACGAACGACGTGCCGGTGACGTAGGTGGCTTCGTCGGATGCGAGCCACCGGATCATCGAGGCGATCTCCCGGGCATCGCCCGGCCGGTTCATCGGGATGCCTGGACGCTCCTTCCCGTGCGGATCCTCTTCCTCCTGACCCGTCATCGGGGTGGCGATCTCGCCCGGCGCGACCGACACGACGCGGATGCCGTGCTCCGCGAGCTCGAGGGCCATGACCTTGGTCAAGAGCCCCAGTCCGCCCTTGGCCGCGCAGTACGGCGCCGAGCCGCGGAGCGGGACGTGCTCGTGCACGGACGTCACGTTGACGATCACGCCTCCGCCGCTCTCTCGCATCAGCTTCGCCGCCGCCTGCCCGCAGACGAACGGGCCGGTGAGATCGACCTCCAGCACGTGGCGCCAGTCGGGGAGCGCCATGTCGAGGAAGGGCGTGCTGGTGCCCGTTCCGGCGTTGTTCACGAACGCGTCCACTTGCCCGAGCTCGGAGACCATCTCCTCGACGAGCGGCGCGGCGCTGCCGACGTCGGTGCCCAGGTCGAGCCGGCGCACCACCGTCGCCGCGCCCGCCGCTTCGGCCTCGGCGGCGGTGCGTCGCGCACCCTCCTCGTCGGTGTGCCAGGTGATCCCGACGTCGTAACCGGCCTCGGCGAAGGCGACTGCCGTCGCTTTCCCGATGCCGGAATCGGAGCCCGTCACGATCGCTGCAGGTCGCGCCATGTCGAGGCGTTACCCGCAGCGATCGCCGACCGACCGCAGTTGGCCCGCCGAGCGGCTAGAAGCCGTCTTCGACGACGCGGCGCTCGCGGATGGTGCGGCCGCGCCGGGTGACGACGGGCTCGTCGTCGACGTAGTCGTGGTCACGAACCACGGTCCGCCGGTAGCTGCCTGCACCCCCGAAGCCGAGCCGGTCCCAGAACATGAACGAGGTCAGCAGACCGATGACGCCGACGATCATCAGGATCACGCCGACGGTGTTCAGATCGAGCCCCTGCGTCGACACGTCGACCGCGAACGCGAGGATCGCCCCGATCGCCAGCAGGAACACACTCACTCCGATACCCATGGTGATTACCTCCTGGCGCAGACGTGTTCCCGCAGCGGCCGAGAGCAAACGTCGTTCGGCCCAGACCGGCCTCGGTCGGTGCGTGCGGTCAGTCGTCGTGGCTGCGCGCCCACGCGAGCAGCTCGTCGGCGCCCATCGTGTTCACGATCGACTCGACCGGCACGTCGCACTCCGCTGCGCGAGCGCACCCGTGGTCGAGCCAGTCGAGCTGTCCCGGAGCGTGCGCGTCGGTGTCAATCGACACCTTGCAGCCCGCGGCGACGACCATCTGCAGCAGGCGGATCGGAGGGTCGAGGCGCTCCGGGCGCGAGTTGATCTCGATCGCCTTGTCGAAGCGGGCTGCGACGGCGAACACGAGCTCAGGATCGAACGTCGACTCCGGGCGTCCTCGCCCCACGACGATGCGGCCGGTGCAGTGACCGAGGATGTCGAGGTCGGGATCGGTGAGCGCGGTGATCATCCGCTGGGTCATCGCCGGTGCCTCCATGCGCAGCTTCGAGTGCACGCTCCCGACGACGACGTCGAGCTGCGAGAGCACCTCGTGACCCATGTCGAGCGTTCCGTCCTCGAGGATGTCGACCTCCATCCCGGTGAGGATGCGGAACGGCGCGAGCTCCTGGTTGAGGCGAGCCACGACGTCGAGTTGGGCCATGAGCCGGTCGCGGTCGAGTCCCTTCGCGATCGTGAGCCGGCCGGAGTGGTCGGTCAGCACCATGTACTCGTGCCCGAGCGCGGTCGCCGCCTCGGCCATCTCGCGGATCGGACTGCCGCCGTCCGACCAGTCGGAGTGGGTGTGGCAGTCGCCTCGAAGCAGTGCTCGTATGTGCTCGCCACCGCCCGACATGGGCTCGCCGTGCTCCGTCTCGAGCTTCGTCAGGTAGCCCGGTGTCTCGCCTCGAGCCGCCTCGAGGATCACCTTCTCCGTGACCTCGCCGATGCCTGCGAGCTCGCGCAAGGTGCCGGCTGCTATGCGCGCCTCGAGCTCGCCGGTGGCGAGCGCTTCGACGGTTGCCGCCGCGCCGCGGAACGCTCGCACCCGATACGTCGGCTCGCGCCCTCGCTCGAGCAGGAAGGCGATGCGTTGCAGGGCCTCGACCGGTGTCACCGATGTCACTCTTACCAACCCTCGACGGCGCGAGAGACGCGATATATCGTGACCGCATGACGCGATGGGAGGGGGACGACATCCGGTGCGAGTTGCCGCGTGTCGTCGAAGCGCATGTTCGCACCATCGACGGGGAGGTTGCGGTGACCGCAGCCGTCGGCCCGGCGCAGGTGCACGTCGAGGTGGTCGACGGCCCCGCCGCGGTGGTCGAGATCGACGGCGGGGTCCTCACCGTCGCACACGAGCCCGAACGCTGGATCGGGTCGGTGATGAAGCGGGCGCAGGCGGTCGTGACGGTGACCGTGCCTGCGGACACGCCGACGGTGATCCGCACCGTCAGCGGCGACGTCTTCGTCGCAGGGCTGCGCGACGGTGTGAGCATCAACACGGTGTCAGGCGCCGTCACCGCGACCGATGTCGCGGGTTCCCTCACGCTGCGGACGGTCTCGGGTGAGATCCAGGGCGAGTCGGTCGACGGGCACCTCGACCTGAACACCGTCTCCGGTCACTGCACGGTCACGGGCCGGCTCGACGAGCTCACGGCCCGAGCGGTCTCGGGCGACCTGACCTTCGACATCGGCGGCGCACCGGCATCCTCACTGACGACGGTCTCCGGCGACGTCGTCATGCGCCTGCCCGAAGACGCGGCCCTCGACCTCGACGTCACGACCGTCAGCGGCCACCTCGACTCGGCGTTCGCGGTGCTGGGAACCAGCTCGAAGCGACGCCTGGCGGGCTCCATCGGGTCCGGCGGCGGGCCGCGAGTGTCCGTGCGCACGATGTCCGGCGACGTGGCGCTGCTTCGCAAGGAGCTGTCGGCGGCGAGGGCCGGCGCGCTGGGCCCGGGTCCGGCAGGCGGCGAGACATGAGCCGCGTCTTCGGTCACGGCGCCCTTCGGCTCTACCTGCTGCATCTCCTCGACGAGGAGCCGAAGCACGGCTACGAGGTCATCCGCGCCCTTGAAGACCGGTTCATGGGGATGTACACCCCGTCCGCGGGGACGATCTACCCGCGCCTGGCCGCCCTCGAGGAAGACGGGCTGGTCGAGCACGACGTCGTCCAGGGCAAGAAGGTCTACAAGCTCACGGCCGCGGGCAAGGACGAGCTCGACGCCCGCCGGGAGGAGATCGACGCGATCGTCGCCGACGCGGTGCAGTCGGCACGGGCACTGGCGCGCGAGATCCGTGACGACGTGCGAGCGGGCGTGCGCGACCTGCGCCGCGAGCTGAAGGACGCGATCCGCGACGTACGGCGCGAGGAGCGACGGGTCACGCGGGAAGCGGGCCGGGCCGGACGCGACATCGCACGAGAGGCGCGCGACGCGGCGAGATCGACCCGAGAAGCCGTTCGCGCCGAATGGGTGGACGCCCGCAACGGAGCCGACCGAGGCGAGCTGAAGGACGTGTTCCGCGCGTTGCGCGACGACCTCGAGTCGTTCGTCACCGACGTCGTTGCCGCCGCGCGACGCCACCGGCTCGACGCTGAGCGGG
The DNA here is from genome assembly GCA_035540495.1 of Acidimicrobiales bacterium. Taxonomy (GTDB): domain Bacteria; phylum Actinomycetota; class Acidimicrobiia; order Acidimicrobiales; family CADCTF01; genus DASVEG01. Next base: position 24,020 of record DATLGL010000060.1, on the reverse strand, counting down.
TGCGGCTGGTGCGCGAGGCGCTCCTCGACGCCCGCGAAGCCGTGATAGAAGCGCTCGACGGTCGAACGACGGGCGATCGCCGGAACTGAGCCGTCCACCGACCATGCTGAGTCGGTGGTGGAAGCTGCTCCTCAGGGCCTCGGCGGGCGCTACTGGAAGGTCTGGACGTCGTCCGCTGTAGCCAACCTCGGCGACGGAGTGTTCCAGGTCGCCATCGCGCTCCTCGCCGTCCGCCTGACCCGGTCACCCGCGCTCATCTCGGGCGTTGCGCTCGCGGCGAGGCTCCCGTGGCTCGTGCTCGCGCTGCCCGCCGGCGCCTTGGCCGATCGCCTCGACCGGCGCCGCACGATGGTCCGCTGCAACGTGGCGCGCACGCTGCTCCTCGGGGCCCTCGCCGCAGCGGTCGCCTTCGACGCGGCGTCGATCGCGCTGCTCTACGTCGTCGCCCTCGCTCTCGGCGTTGCCGAGGTGCTGTTCGACACGTCGGCCCAGACGTTGATGCCGGCGGTGGTCGAGAAGGACCACCTCTCACGAGCCAACGGCCGGTTGTTCGCGGCCGAACTCGTGACGAACCAGTTCGTCGGTCCGCCTCTGGGCGGCCTCCTCGTCACGATCTCGGTCGCTCTCGCGGTCGGCAGCAGCGCCGCGCTGTACGCCGTCGCTGCATCGGCCCTCGTCCTGCTCGGCGGCGACTACCGCAGCGCCCGCTCGGGACCGCCGAGCCGAATACGCACCGACATCGCCGAAGGTCTCGCGTACCTGTGGCGGCATCGCCTCCTGCGGACGCTCGCGCTCCTCCTGGGCGCGCAGAACCTGCTGTCGATGGCGACGCAGTCGGTCTTCGTGCTCTACGCCGTCTCGAGGAGCGGGCTCGGGCTCTCCGACGTCGGCGTCGGCCTGCTCTTCACGACCTTCGCCATCGGCGGCTTCCTCGGCTCCTTCGTAGCTCCGCCTCTCGAGAAGGCCCTCGGCAGAGCGCGGGTCCTGCAGATCGCGCTCTTCGCTGCCGGCATCGGGCTCCTCGTTCCCGGGCTGTTCGTGAACGTCGCCGCCGTCGCAGCGTCGAGCATCGTCAGCGGCATCTTCGTGGTCGGGTGGAACGTGGTGACGGTCTCGTTGCGCCAGCGGATCATCCCCGACGAGCTTCTCGGTCGGGCCAACGCGACGTACCGGCTCCTCGGGTGGGGGACGATGCCGATCGGCGCAGCGGTCGGTGGGGCGCTGGGCGAGCTGCTCGGCGTGCGAGGCGTGTTCCTCATCGCCGGTGGCGCCACGCTGCTGCTCCTCGTCCCGCTCCTCGTCGTGGTGACCGAAGCAGCGATCGAGGCCGCCGACCGCGAGTCGGACGGCGCTGCTGCGGGCACCAACGCCTAATCGTCGTCGTCGCCGCCCTTCTTGTCCTTGCTCTTCCCCTTGCGCGACCCCTCGCCGGCCGCCGGCGCGGGCTCCGTCGGCGGAGGCGGCGGAGCCGTGGTGACCACCGCGCCATCACGGGTCGCCGTCGTGTCGTTCGTGTCGGTCGAGTCGGCCGGGCCGTCGCTGCGCGACAGCGACATCCCGAGGACCATGAGCGCGAGCAGGGCGACGACGAGCCCGACGACGGCGCGACGGGCGACGTTCCCGGCGCCGCGAGGAGGCGGGATCGCCGTCGGCGCTTCGTCGAGGACCATGGTGGCGTCGACCGGCGCCGTGAGCACCGTCGCGTCCGACGGGACGCCGCTGGTCCCCGACCGCAGCGCGCGGGCCAACTCGGCCGCGTTGTCGAACCGGCGCTCCGGGTTGCGATCCATCGCACGATGGATCGCAGCCGCCACGTGGGCAGGTATGTCGGGGCGCACCTCGGTGAGCGGCTCGACCGGCGCATGATGGACCGCGTAGGCGACGCTGATCGGCGTCGTGCCGCGGAACGGCTTCCGCCCGGCGAGCGCCTCGTAGAGCACGACGCCGACGGCGTAGATGTCGGATGCACGTGTCGCCGAGCGGCCGTCGATCCGCTCCGGCGCGAGGTACGCGGGCGTGCCGATGAGCTGCCCGGTGTGGGTGGCGTCGTCGGTGACCTCGAGGCTCTTCGCGATGCCGAAGTCGGCCACCTTGGCGCACCCGTCGGCGCCGAGGAGGATGTTGCCCGGCTTGATGTCGCGATGGATGATCCCGGCCGCGTGAGCGGCCTCGAGGGCGCCGAGCACGTCGCCCGCGACGCGGATCACCCAGTCGACGTCGAGCGGCTCGCCCATGCGGTCGGCGAGGGTCTCGCCGGGAAGTCGCTCCATCACGATCCACGCGAAGCTCCCGTCGCCCGTCTCGTCCTCGCCGGTGTCGAACACCGCGACCACGTTCGGGTGCGAGAGGTTCGCCGCCGCTCGTGCCTCCGCTTCGAACCGGCGGCGGACGTCGGTTCGAGCGGCCATCTCCGGCCGTAGCACCTTGATGGCCACCGACCGGTGGAGCCGTTCATCGAAGCCGTCGTACACCTCGGCCATACCGCCCCGACCGAGCACGTCTCCCAGCCGGTACCGGCCGCCGAGCACCGTGTCGGTGCGCGATCCCATACCGCCGGCGTACGTACCCACCACCGTCGGTGCTGACGCAACCCGGGCGAGTGCTAGTCGCGGGGGATGGCGGGGTACCGTGCGAGCGTGCGTGTGCATGGTGCCGGTGCAACCGGTCGCGTTCTCGCGCGTTGGGTCTTCACCTCGTTCTTGGCAGCGCTGGGGCTCGCCTCCGGTCTCCTCCTGGCGTCGCGCCCGGCGAAGGCCATCCTCGCCTCCGCCGAGAGCAGCGCAGAACCGACGCAGCTCGAGTTGAACCAGCTGTCCCTGCGGTCGGTCGTCTACGACCGCAGCGGAGGCGTCCTTGCCGTGCTCCACCACGACGAGAACCGCTCACCGATCCCGCTCGACCAGATCCCGGAGCACGTGGTCAACGCGGTGCTCGCGGTGGAGGACGACTCCTTCTTCCAGCACGACGGGGTGAACGTGCGCTCGATCCTCCGCGCCGCGATCACCAACGCCGAGGCGGGCTCGGTCCGCCAGGGCGGATCGACGATCACCCAGCAGCTCGTGAAGCAGTCGCTGCTCAGCCCGGAGAAGAACCTCGAGCGCAAGGTGAAGGAGGCGGTGTACGCCATCCGGCTCGAGGAGCAGATGACGAAGGAGGAGATCCTCGAGGCGTACCTGAACACCGTGTACTTCGGAAACGGCGCGTACGGCGTCCAGGCGGCCGCGGAGACGTACTGGGGCGTGCAGGCGAAGGACCTGACGATCGAGCAGGGCGCGTTCCTCGCCGGGATCATCCAGAACCCGTCGAACTACGACCCGTTCCGTAACGGGGACCGCGGCCAGGAGATGCGGGAGCGCGCCGCTGCACGCCGGAACTTCGCGTTGCAGCGCATGGTCGTCAAGGGGCACATCACGCAGCAGGAGGCAGAGTTCCTCCGGGGCATCCCGGTGCCGGAAGGCCAGCGCAAGAAGCCGCTCCAGACCCGCGACGACTACTTCGTCGAAGAGGTCAAGCAGGCGCTGCTCGACGATCCGCAGTACAACCTCGGCGGCACCTACGAAGACCGGTTCAACGCGATCTTCCGCGGTGGTCTCCGCATCGAGACGACGTTCGACCCTCGGCTGCAGGAGGCGGCCCAGAAGGCCGTCAACACCCAGATCCCGAACACCAACGGGCGCTTCGTCGGCGCGCTGGCGTCGGTCGAGCCGTCGACAGGCGCGGTGCGGGCGATGGTGTCGAACCTCAACTTCGAAGAGGCGAAGTACAACCTCGTCACCGGCCGAGGAGGCAGCGGCCGCCAGCCCGGGTCGTCGTTCAAGGCGATCGTGCTCCTCGCCGCGCTCGAGGAGGGCATGAGCCCCAACGACACGATCGCCGGCAGCGAGCCGTGCAAGGTCACCGGCATCAAGGGCCTCATCCCCGATCCGTACGAGCCGGGGAACTACGAAGGCAGCAAGGGGAGCAACGGGCCCCTCTACAAGGCCACCGCCCAGTCGCTGAACTGCGCCTACATCCGCCTCGGGCTCTCGCTCGCCGACGACCCCATCAAGTCGCTCACGAAGGTGAAGGACATGGCCAACCGGCTCGGCCTCGACAAGGTGAACGAGCCGGTCGTGAGCATGAGCCTCGGCGCCAAGGAGGCGACCCCGCTCCAGATGGCATCGGCGTACGCCACGATCGCCAACGACGGGGTCCGCCACAAGCCGTACTTCATCCAGCGGGTCCTCGACCGCGACGGCAAGGTGGTCTACGAGCGCAAGAACGAGGGCGAACGTGTCGTCGAGCCCAACGTCGCACGCGCGGCCACCTGGACGCTGCAGCACGTCGTGAACTCCGGCACCGGAACCCGTGCCCGCCTGCCCGGCCGGGAGGTCGCTGGCAAGACCGGGACCTCGCAGGAGTGGCGGGACGCCTGGTTCGTCGGCTACACGCCGCAGCTCGCCACCGCGGTGTGGATGGGCAACCCGAACAAGCAGGACGAGATGAAGAGCGTGGGCGGCATCCGCGTGACCGGCGGCTCGTACCCCGCCCGCACCTGGAACGCCTTCATGACCGAGGCACTCAAGGGCCAGCCGGCCCTGAAGTTCCCGCCTCCGAACCTCGACGAGTTCGGCAAGCCGACCTCCATCAAGCCGCCGAAGCAGGTGACGGGCGGCTCGTCCACGACCAAGAAGCCGACCTCGCGGCGCACGCCGTCTTCGACGCCGCCCGAGGCCACGACCTCGAACGAGAAGCCCGACAAGCCGGAGAAGCCATCGTCAGATCAGGCAGACTCCGGCGGCGAATGAGCGCACTCGAAGACCTTCTCGACGTCCAGGATCACGACCTCCGGATCGACCAGCTCCGGCACCGCAAGGCGACGCTGCCGGAGAAGGCGGAGCTGACGGAGCTCCACCAGCGGCGGGCAGCCATCGAGGCCACCAGGAACGACGTCGCCGGGCGGCGCGACGAGGTCGCAGCGCGGCAGGAGCACGCCGAACAGGAGATCGCCGCGGCGGAGAAGCGGATCGGCGAGATCGACAGCCGGATGCGCTCCGGGGCGGTGACTGCCTCCCGCGATCTCCAGGCGATGCAGGGCGAGGTCGACTCCATCCGGCAGCGAGTGTCGGCGTTCGAGGACGAGGCGCTCGCCGCCATGGACGAGCGGGAGCCGCTCGACGCCGAGATCGAGGGTTACGACGCGCAGCTCGCCGCGCTCGACGACAGCGCCGCTGCCTTGCACGAGAAGATCGCCGCGGCTGAAGCGGAGATCGACGGCGAGATCGAAGCGGAGCAGCACGCACGAGCGGGGGCAGCCGAGAAGGTGCCGGCTGAGCTCGCGGCGACGTACGAGAAGCTGCGCGCCCGGCTCGGCGGGATCGGCGCGGCCAGGCTCGACGGCAACCGGTGCTCAGGCTGCCACCTGACCCTGCCTGCGACCGAGCTCGATCGCATCCGCCACCAACCGCCGGACACGCTGTTCCACTGCGAGCAGTGCGGGCGGATCCTCGTGCGCACCAGCTGAGGCACCGATGCTCCTGTGGTTCGCCGGGCTCGCGTTCGTGCTCGTCTGGAGCGTCTTCCGCGACACCGCGATCGACTACCGCCTGGTGATGCTCGGCGCGATCCTCCCCGATCTTGTCGACGCGCCGTTCGGTGGTGCTCGCATGTTCCACACGCTGATCGCCGCGGTGACGCTGCTCGTCGTCGTGATGCTGGCCACCCGCGGCCGCCGTCACCTCCGGCGCCAGCTGCTCGCGCTCCCGATCGGGGTGTTCTGCCACCTCGTGCTCGACGGGATGTGGACCCGCACCGGCACCTTCTGGTGGCCGATCATCGGCGGGGGATTCGAAGGCGACGGGATCCCGAGCCTCGGTCGCCCGTTGCTGCTGCTCGGCGTCCAGGAGCTCGCCGGGCTTCTCGCCCTCGTCTGGGTGCACGGCCGCTTCCGGCTCGGGGAGCCGGCGCGCCGCGAGCTGTTCGTCCGGACCGGCCGCCTCGGCCGCGACCTGCGCGACCTGCGCGACGTCGAGCCCCAGCCGTGAGCGCGTGCTGATCCTGGTCCGCCACGGCCAGACGGAGGTCAACGCCGGCGGACGGCTGCAGGGCCGCATCGACGCGAGGCTCACCGAGCTCGGCCGCCGCCAGGCACAGGCCGCCGCGGCGTCCGTCGCAGCAGCCGTCGGGGGGCGCACGCCACTCGTGGTGTCGAGCCCGCTGGTGAGGGCGGTCGAGACCGCCTCGTTCATCTCGCCGGACCACATCGTCGACGAACGGTGGATCGAGCTCGACTACGGCGAGCTCGACGGCAAGCCCCTTGCGGAGGTGCCGCCAGAGCTGTGGGCCAGGTGGCGCAGCGATCCGGCGTTCGCCCCGCCAGGCGGTGAGTCGCTCCTCGCCCTGGGCCGACGGGTCCGCGAGTCGTGCGAGGAACTGCGGGTGCGGGCCATCGACGACGACGTCGTCGTGGTGAGCCACGTCTCACCGATCAAGGCAGCGGCCGCGTGGGCCCTCGGCGTTGGCGACGAGGTGTCGTGGCGCATGTTCCTCGACGTCGCGGCGATCACCCGCCTCCGGGTCACGGAGTCGAGCGCGTCGCTCGTTTCGTGGAACGAGCGCAGCCACCTCGCGACCCTCTGACGTCCACGTTCAGGTGGGCTCCGCCCGGTACCGTTCCCCGGGTGGGAACCGAGACCTCGGCCTTCGGCGCGGGCCGCCGCGAGGCGCACGATGCGTCCGGGTTCTACGGCAGGTTCACCCCAGCGCAGCTCTCGAGCGACGACACGCTCGCACCGGCCTTCGACCTCGGCGACACGTGCCGGGTCGGTGACGCCCGCTCGATGGATCTCCCCGACGCGAGCGTCGCGCTCGTCGTGACGTCTCCGCCGTACTTCGCCGGCAAGGCCTACGAAGAAGCCCTCGGCGAGGGCGGCGTTCCGGGCTCGTACGTCGAGTTCCTCGCCATGCTCCGGGACGTCTTCGCCGAGTGCCGCCGTGTGCTCGAGCCCGGCGGGCGCATCGCCGTCAACGTCGCCAACCTCGGCCGCAAGCCGTATCGCAGCCTCGCCGCCGACGTCATCACGATCCTGCAGGACGACCTCGGGCTGTTGCTCCGCGGCGAGATCGTGTGGCAGAAGGCGGAGGGCGCGTCGGGATCGTGCGCGTGGGGCTCGTTCCGCAGCCCGGCCAACCCGGTCCTGCGAGATCTGACCGAACGCATCGTCGTCGCGAGCAAGGGCCGCTTCGATCGGGCGCGCCCCACGGCTGCTCGACGTGACGCGGATCTTCCTTCGACACCGACGCTGACGAACGACGAGTTCCTCGACGCGACGCTCGACGTGTGGCGGATCGCGCCCGAGTCCGCTCGCCGGGTGCAGCATCCCGCGCCGTTCCCGGTCGAGCTGCCCGAACGCCTGATCCACCTCTACACCTACGAGGGCGACCTCGTGCTCGACCCCTTCCTCGGGTCGGGCTCGACGCTCGTCGCGGCCGCCCGAACCGGCCGGAGGGGCGTCGGGTACGACCTCGACCCGGCGTACGTGGAGATCGCCCGTGAGCGGCTGGCGTCAGTCGATGCACAGGCGGTGCAGCCATCGGGTCCGGCCGCGTATCGGCGGGCCCTCGAGGAGGGGAAGCCGATCACCGCCCTCGCGGAGGCGGCGCTCGAACGGGCCGGCTTCACGATCGAGGCGCGTGCGAAGAAGCCCCGTGGGCTGGGGCTGACCGTCGACTTCGTCGTCCGCGACGCGACCGGGGCGCCCTGGTCGGTCGACGTGAACGGCGCCTTCACCGTCGTCCCGAGCGGTCTCGCCCGGGTCGAAGCGGCCTGGCGCGCCGTCGGGAGGGCGAGCGTGCTGAAGGCGAATGGCCTCGGGCCCGTCCTCCTGCTCACATCGCACCTGCCCACGCGAGGCACCGAGCCCGATCTGGCTCTGCGCGGTGCCGGGCACGCCACGATCTTCGACGTCGTGCCCCTTCTCGATGACGACGGCGAGGAGCGGATGAGCGCCTATGCGAGCCGCGGGCCCGAGGCCGGTCCGCTCGCAGGTTTCTGGCCGCCGGGCTGAGTTCTCCGTTCCCGGGGTCCGCAAGGGGGGTACCCCCGCCGCATGGGTGACCATGTGGTCGAGTCGCTGCGCCAGCTGTCTGATGCGCTGCGGCGAAGTGGCGAGCGGATCGAGCAGGCGATCGATCGAGCAGAGCGTCTTGCCGCCCAGCGAGACGCCGGCCGCACCTGGGGCGAGATCGTGCGGGAGGAGGAGCGGCCGACGATCATCGATCTCATCGGCGAGAACCTCGACGAGCTCTACGTGTCCGGCGGCCTGCTGCGCCGCACGCTGGCGCGTGCCCTCCACGAGGAAGGGCTCAGCATGGAGCAGATCGCCCGCCTCTTCGGCGTCACCCGTCAGCGCGTGAGCGGGCTGTTGCGCGGGTCAGCGGCGCCGGAGGTCGTCGAGAGCGGCGAGCGCCTGTGAGGGGAGACCTCGAACCAGATCGGTGAGGACGCCCTGCATGAGATCGACCTGGGCGTCCAGCATCGTGAAGAGACGGTCTCGTTCCTCCGTACCGAGCTGACGCTCGGACTGCAGGAGGCGGGCCGCACCCCGAATCACCGCGAGGTTGCCGAGCAATCCGTGGGCGACGATCGCGGTCATCGCGTCGGCTTCGGGCTCCGGCTCCACAGGGTGCGCCCACACCTGCGGTTCGTCGCGCACGTCGACCCCGCTTCCCGCTTCTCGAGTGTCCGCCGTTGCCCCAGAGCTCACCCGGACAGTGCACTCGGGCCGCCGCGCTTGTGCAACCACTCGTGCGGGCCATTTCCGGAAACCATCCGACCGGGCTAGCCCGGCTTGCACGGGGCGGTGGTCGATCCCGACTAGTCCGTTCGCGTCATTTCGCCCAGATCGGCCCGATGGTCATCCAATGAACGGCGTGAGACGCCGATACTCACAGTGGGACACGTGGGGGAGGCCTGCGATGGACGAACGACTGCGACATTGGCATCCGGACCGAGACGAGGTCGAGCGGATCGTCGCCGAGCTCCGTCCGCTGATCCGCCAGCTCGCGATGCGCGACCAGCAGGCGATCGCTGCCGAGATCGCACGGCGCCGCCGCCGCCAGAGCGCCATCACGGCCTGAGCAACCCGCTCGCCGAGCCGCGGCACGCAGCCGCTCGGTAACGTCTCGAGGGTGACGTCGTACCTTCCGGAAGCCGTCGACGCCCTCCCGTTCAGCACGCCCGACAAGGCGCGGCGCTACGCAACCGAGCGCTACGCCGGCGCCCAGGGCCTCAACTGGTACCGGGCCGACCCCACACTGCAGAGCCTCATGCGCCGCTACCTCGGCGACGAGGGCCTCGCCTGGGCCGAGGCGCACCTCGACCGCATCGGTGCGTTGATGGGCGGCCCGATCGCGGAGCGGGCCGAGATCACCGACAAGAACCCACCGAAGCTCGAGAAGTACGACCGGTGGGGCCGCGACATCAGCCGCATCGTCATGCCGCCGTCGTTCGAGGAGTCGAAGCGGGAACTGCTGGCGAACGGCTTCGGCGGCGCGTTCCGGGAGGAAGCGCGCAAAGCGGGCGTCAACCCGACGCCGCTGAACGCCGCGTGGACCTACATGCTCAGCCAGGCCGAGATCGGCATGTTCTGCGCGCTCGGCACAGGCGGCGACATGGTCGTGCGCCTCGTCGAGGAGTTCGCGCCCGACGACATAAGGGCGCGGGTGCGCGAGCTCATGACCGGAGATCCTCTGGCGGGGGAGGCGTCGCAGATGCTGACCGAGCGCACCGGCGGATCCGACCTCGCGATGCTCGAGACCACGGCCGAACCGGACGGCGACGCATGGCGGCTCAACGGCTTCAAGTGGTTCGCGTCGAACGCGAACGGCTCCGCGTTCGTCGTGCTGGCCAAGCCCGCGGGCGCAGCCGACAACGCGAGAGGCATCGCGCCGTTCCTGGTGCTGTGGGATCGGCGCGACGGGTCGCGCAACGGTGTCCGCATCCGGCGCCTCAAGGACAAGCTGGGCACGAACGCCGTCGCGTCGGCGGAGGTCGAGTTCGTCGACGCCGAAGCGTTCCTCCTCGCACCCGCACCGGGAGCGGCGAGCGCGCGCAGCGGCTCTGCCGCCGAAGGCCAGACGTCGGACGGTCGAGGCCTGACCAGGATGATGGAGATGACGAACGGCTCGCGCCTCGGCATCGCGATGATGGGGCTTGGCGTCGCCCGCCGTGCGCTCGTCGAGGCGATGTCGTACGCCCGTGCCCGCGAGGCGTTCGGGCGTCCGCTCGCCGAGCAGCCGTTGATGCAACGGAAGCTGGCCGAGCTCATCGTCGAGGTCGAAGCGGCCCAGGCGCTCGTGTTCGAGGGCCACGCCGGCGTCAAGCTCCGAATCGGCGCACCGCTGATCAAGCTCCGGGCCGCACGCCTCGGCATCACCGCGGCGAGCGATGCGATCGAGGTCCACGGCGGCAACGGCTACATCGAGCAGTGGCCCGTCGCGCGCCTCCTGCGCGACGCGCAGGTGAACACGATCTGGGAGGGCGCCGACAACATCCTCTGCCTCGACGTCCGGCGGGGGATCGTGCGGGAAGACGCGCACGTCGCGTTCCTCCAGCGGGTGCGTGATGCGGTGGCGAAGGCTCCCGACAACGATCCGGAAACCGTCGACCTCGTGCGGCGCCGGATCGACGAGGTCGAGGCGGTCATCGAGCAGTGGCGCACCCTCGACCCAGTCGTCGCGGAGGCGCGCCTCTACCCGCTGTGCCAGCTGATGATCGACGTGTACGCCGCGGCCCTGCTCCTCGAGCACGCCGGGTGGGAGGCGTCGGTCGGAGCGGGCGACCGGAAGGCGCTCGTGGCGAGGCTCTACGCCCGGGCTCACCTCGCCGACCGCGACCCCGTCCGTTCGATCACCGAGCCGGCCGAAGACCTCGAGCGCTTCAAGGAGCTCTGGGACGGCGCGCTCGTCGACGACCGTCCGCGATGACGATGGAGCTGCCCGAGGACCACCCGGGCTTCAGCGACCCTGCCTACCGCGATCGGCGAGCCCGCATCGCCGCCGTGGGCGCTGCGTACGTGAGCGGTGACCCGATCCCGGACGTCGACTACACGCCGGAGGAGGACGAGGTCTGGCGCGTCGTGTCGAGCGAGCTCGCGGTGAAGCACCAGCGGTACGCCTGCGCGGAGTACCTGCGCGGCGCCGCGAACGTCGTGCTTCCGAGCGACCGGGTGCCGCAGCTGCGCGAGGTCGACGAACGGGTGCACGGCCTCACCGGGTTCCACATCCACCCCGTGCCAGGGCTCGTCCCGACACGCCAGTTCTACGGCTCACTCGCGCGGCGGACGTTCCTTTCGACCCAGTACATCCGCCACCACTCGGTGCCCTTCTACACACCGGAGCCCGACATCGTCCACGAGATCATCGGCCATGCCAACACTCTCGGGAGCCAGGCGTTCGCCGACCTCTACGAGGTCGCAGGTCATGCGTCGGAGCGGGCCACGACGCCGCGTGCGCTCGACGCCTTCAGCCGCGTGTTCTGGTTCACCCTCGAGTTCGGCGTGCTCCACGAGGACGGCGAGGTGAAGGCCTACGGCGCCGGGCTCCTGTCGTCGTACGGCGAGATCGACGTGTTCCGCGACGCCGACATACGCGAGTGGGATCTCCACGCGATGGCGGTGCAGGACTACGACATCACCCACTACCAGCCGGTGCTGTTCGCCGCGGTTTCGTTCGACCAGATGCTCGACGAGCTGACCGCCTTCTTCTCCACCTACGACGACGACGCCTGTGAACGACTCCTCGCCTGACGGCTGGACGGTCGTCGACGGGCGGCTCCACCGGGAGTTCACGTTCTCGGACTTCCGTCAAGCCTTCGCGTTCATGACGGCCGTTGCTCTCGAGGCCGAGCGGCTCGACCACCATCCCGACTGGTCGAACTCGTGGAACCGGGTGACGATCGACATCGTGAGCCACTCCGAAGGCGGCATCACCGATCGCTGCCGTGAGCTCGCGGCGCGCATCAACCGACACGCCGGATGAGCGACCTCGAGACCGCGGTCGCGATCGCGGCGCTGCTCCTGCGGATGACCCTCGGGGTGACGATGCTCGCCCACGGGTGGAACCACGTGTGGGGCGGCGGGAAGATTGCGGGCACTGCCCGGTGGTTCGGGTCGATCGGTTTCCGCGCGCCGAAGGCGCAGGCGTGGCTCGCGTCGATCACCGAGCTCGGAGCGGGCGTGGCGTTGGTCGTCGGCTTGCTCACGCCGCTCGCCGCCGCCGCCGTGGCCGGCACGATGACGGTCGCACTGGTCGCCAACCACATCCGCAACGGGTTCTTCATCTTCAGGCCCGGTGAGGGCTACGAGTACGTCGCGATGATCCTCGTCGCGTCCCTGGCGCTCGCGGCGTTGGGTGGGGGCGAGTGGTCGCTCGACGAGCTCGCCGGCATCGGGGTCGATCCCGTCACCGGTCTCGGAATCGGAGCAGGGGGCGTGGTGTTGGGCCTTGTCGTGCTCGCGATCTTCTGGCGCCCGAAGCCCCGCTCGTCATGACACCGGCTGGAGCGAAGCGGCCTCTCGCAGGGTCGCTCGCCGTGCTGCTCGCCGTCACCATCTGGGGAGGCGTCGCCGTCGTCGCGAAGCTCGTCGACGACGTCGACGGGCTCACGCTGGGCTTCCACCGGTTGTGGATCGGGGCCCTCGCCACGGTCGCGGTGTTCGTCGCTCGCGGTGGCCGCGTCACGCGAAGGCTGTTGTGGTTGTGCCTCCCGGGTGGTCTCGCGTTCGCGCTCGACATCGTGCTGTTCTTCAGCGCGCTGAAGGACACCACCGTCGCCAACGCCACGGTCATCGGTGCGCTCCAGCCGGCGCTGCTGCTGCTCGTCGTCGGACGGCTCTTCGGCGAGAAGGTGACCCCGTCGGCGATCGGGCTCACCTTGACGGCCATCCTCGGCGTCGTCGTGGTCATGTACGCATCGTCCGGCACGCCGGTGTGGAGCCTTCGCGGCGACATGCTCGCGCTCGGAGCGTTGTTCGCCTGGACCTGGTACTTCGTCGCGTCGAAGCAGGTCAGGCGGCATCTCACCGCGTTCGAGTTCCTGGCCGGGATGATGATCGTCGCCACGCTCGCCGTCGCGCCGCTCGCACTGCTCACGAACCACCGGCTCGAGCCCGGTGGCGTCGAGGGGTGGGCGTGGATCTCGCTGCTGGCGCTCGGCTCGGGCGGTGTCGGTCACCTCCTCGTGAGCTGGGCCCACGACCACATCGACCTCTCGGTGATGTCGCTGCTGACCCTTGCGGTGCCGGTGGTGGCGGTCATCAGCGCCGCGGTCTTCCTCGGCGAAGCCATCACCGCGCTGCAGGTGACAGGCATGGCGATCGTCCTCGCTGCGCTGGCCGTCGTCGTGTTGAGGACGAACGGCCCCGCAGTCGAACCGGCGCCGGAGGAGCCGGTCGCCGCAGTGGGTTAGCTACCCGTCGAAGCGGGGCACCTCGAACCACACGGTCTTGCCGTCGTCGGAGGTGTCGACGCCCCACGCCGACGACAGCTCGTCGAGCAGGAACAGCCCCCGCCCGCTCTCGTCGGCATCCGTCGCGTCGCGAGGCCGTAGACCTTCCGGTGCCTGGTCGGCCACCTCCACCCGGACGGCGTGGGGGAGCAGCAGCACCGCCACGTTCGGTCGCGAACCCGCGTGCACGACCGCGTTCGTCACCAGCTCCGACACCAGGAGCTGCACCGTGTCGAGCGCACCGGCGCAGTCCCATCGCTCCATCGCCTCCGACACGAAGCGCCGCGCCCTCGAACCGCTCCGAAGGTCTTGATCGAGCTCCGTGCGCTCCTCGGCGAGCGCGCTGGTGACGAGTTGCAGCACGCCGGCGGTGGCGATGATCTGGTCGACGAGGGCCTTGACCGACAGCCCCTTCTCCACGTAGCCGGCTGCGCCTCGCGCCGACACGTGCTGCTCGAGCCCGTCGCGGGGATAGCCGCTGATGACGACGACGGTGGTCTCGGGGGAAGCCGCGCGCACGAGCGGGAGGGCATCGAGGCCGCCGATGCCCGGCATCCCGAGATCGAGGAGCAGGAGCTCCGGGCGCGTGGTCCGCACGACGTCGACGCCGGTCGTGGCGTCGGCGGCCTCGCCGACCACGTCGAAGCGCCCCGACCGGGTGAGCGCGATGCGCAGCAGGTCGCGAAGGTCGGTGGAGTCGTCGACGACGACGGTGCGGAGGAGTTGGGCGGAACGCGTCATTCGGGAGGAAGGGACCCTGCGGCGAGGGCTATGGACATCACCGCTACTTGTACAGTCCCCGGCACCCTTCGTCATACCAGGGAGCGAACATGGCCGCGACCAAGCCCTCGTCGGGGAGCACTTCGCAGGCATCGACGTCGGCCACGGGAGGTGCTGCGAAGGGGGCAGCAACCGCCGTCGCCGACGAGGAGAGCCTCCGGGACCTGCTCGCCGCCCTCAAGGCAGCACGAGACGGCGACTTCTCGGCGCGCCTGCCCACGCGGCGCTCGTCGCTCGTCGGCCAGCTGAACGCAGCGTTCAACGAGTTGATGGAGGCGAACGCCCAGAACGCGAAGGAGATGGCTCGCGTCGCCAAGGTGGTGGGCCGAGAAGGCCGGATGATGGAGCGGTTCGACGTCGGCGCCCAGCGCGGGTCGTGGGCCGACTTCGGCCGGTCGGTCAACGGGCTCATCGACGATCTGTCGCGCCCGACGATCGAGGTCGCCCGCGTCATCGAAGCGGTGGCCAAGGGCGACCTGTCGCAGAAGGTGGCGCTGACGATCGACGGCCAGCCGGTGCGCGGCGAGTTCCTCCGCATCGGCAACCGCGTGAACGCCATGGTCGACCAGCTGTCGTCGTTCTCGGCCGAGGTCACCCGGGTCGCTCGGGAGGTCGGAACCGAGGGGAAGCTGGGCGGGCAGGCTCAGGTGAAGGGTGTCTCCGGGACGTGGCGGGATCTCACCGAGTCGGTGAACTCGATGGCGTCGAACCTCACCGATCAGGTGCGCAACATCGCCGAGGTAACCACCGCCGTCGCCCAGGGCGACCTCACCCAGAAGATCACGGCGGACGCGCGAGGCGAGATCCTCGGCCTCAAGAACACCCTCAACACGATGGTCGACCAGCTGTCGTCGTTCGCGGAGGAGGTCACCCGCGTCGCCCGTGAGGTCGGCACGGAAGGGATCCTCGGCGGCCAGGCCCAGGTGAAGGGCGTCTCCGGCACGTGGCGCGACCTCACCGAGTCCGTGAACTCGATGGCCACCAACCTGACGAGCCAGGTGCGCAACATCGCGCAGGTGTCGTCGGCGGTCGCCAACGGCGACCTGTCGAAGAAGATCACCGTCGAGGCCAAGGGCGAGGTCGCAGCGCTCGCCGACACCATCAACTCGATGACCGACACCCTGCGGTCGTTCGCGGCCGAGGTCACGCGCGTCGCGCGGGAGGTGGGAACGGAGGGCAAGCTCGGCGGTCAGGCGCGGGTCGAGGGCGTGGCGGGCACGTGGAAGGACCTCACGGACTCGGTGAACTCCATGGCGTCGAACCTGACGAGTCAGGTCCGCGACATCGCCGCGGTGACCACCGCCATCTCCCGGGGTGACCTGACGCAGAAGATCACGGTCGAGGTGCAGGGCGAGATCCTCGAGCTGAAGCAGACGATGAACACGATGGTCGATCAGCTGTCGTCGTTCGCCGACGAGGTGACGCGGGTGGCCCGCGAGGTGGGAACGGAGGGCAAGCTCGGCGGTCAGGCGCGGGTCGAGGGTGTGTCGGGCACGTGGAAGGACCTGACCGACAACGTCAATTCGATGGCGTCGAACCTCACCAGCCAGGTCCGCGACATCGCCGACGTCGCGACGGCCGTCGCGCGCGGCGATCTGAGCCAGAAGATCACGGCCGACGTGCAGGGCGAGGTCCTCCAGCTGAAGCAGACGATGAACACGATGGTCGATCAGCTGTCGTCGTTCGCCGACGAGGTGACGCGGGTGGCCCGCGAGGTGGGAACCGAGGGCATCCTCGGCGGTCAGGCGCGGGTCGAGGGTGTGTCGGGCACGTGGAAGGACCTGACCGACAACGTCAACTTCATGGCCTCGAACCTGACGAACCAGGTGCGCTCGATCGCCTCGGTCACGACGGCCGTGGCCCGCGGCGACCTGAACCAGAAGATCACCGTCGAGGCCCGAGGCGAGGTGGCGGTGCTCGCCGACACCATCAACTCGATGACCGACACCCTCCGCGCGTTCGCCGACGAGGTCACGCGGGTCGCTCGTGAAGTCGGTACCGAAGGGAAGCTCGGCGGCCAGGCGCGGGTCGAAGGTGTCTCTGGTACGTGGAAGGACCTGACTGACTCGGTCAACTCGATGGCGTCGAACCTGACCGATCAGGTGCGGAACATCGCCGACGTCGCCACTGCAGTGGCGCGCGGCGACCTCACGCAGAAGATCACCGTCGACGTGCGGGGCGAGATCCTCGAGCTGAAGAACACGCTGAACACGATGGTCGACCAGCTGTCGTCGTTCGCCGACGAGGTGACGCGCGTCGCCAAGGAGGTCGGCACTGAAGGCCGCCTGGGCGGTCAGGCCGAGGTGGAGGGGGTCTCGGGCACCTGGAAGCGCTTGACCGAGAACGTCAACAACATGGCCGGCAACCTGACCAGCCAGGTCCGCAACATCGCGCAGGTGACGACCGCGGTGGCCAAGGGTGACCTGAGCCAGAAGATCACCGTGGACGCGCGCGGGGAGATCCTGGAGCTGAAGAACACCATCAACGCGATGGTCGACCAGCTGTCGTCGTTCGCCGACGAGGTGACTCGTGTGGCCCGCGAGGTCGGCACGGAGGGGAAGCTGGGCGGTCAGGCGGCGGTGCCCGGCGTCTCCGGGACGTGGCGTGACCTGACGGAGAACGTCAACCAGCTGGCCGGCAACCTGACGAACCAGGTCCGCAACATCGCGCAGGTGACGACCGCGGTGGCCAAGGGTGACCTGAGCCAGAAGATCACCGTGGACGCGCGCGGGGAGATCCTGGAGCTGAAGAACACCATCAACACGATGGTGGACCAGCTGTCTTCGTTCGCCGACGAGGTGACCCGTGTCGCCAAGGAGGTCGGCACGGAGGGCAAGCTGGGCGGTCAGGCGGAGGTGCCCGGTGTCGCCGGCACCTGGAAGGACCTGACCCACAACGTCAACCAGCTGGCCCGCACGCTGACCACACAGCTGCGTGCCATCGCCGAGGTGTCCACGGCGGTGACCCAGGGCGACCTGACCCGGTCCATCACCGTGCAGGCCGAGGGCGAGGTCGCCGAGCTCAAGGACAACATCAACCAGATGATCGCGAACCTGCGTGACACCACGCAGCGCAATGCGGAGCAGGACTGGCTCAAGACCAACCTCGCCAAGATCTCCTCGATGCTGCAGGGCCAGCGGGACCTGGGCACGGTGTCGCGGCTGATCATGTCCGAGGTGACGCCCGTCGCGTCCGCGCAGCTCGGCGCCTTCTTCATGCTCGACCCCACTGACACAGATCCGCGCCTGCGACTGATCGCGAGCTACGGCTACACGTCGACCGACGGGGTCTCCGACACGTTCAAGCTCGGTGAGGGGCTCGTCGGGCAGGCAGCGGTCGAGGGCAAGCCGATCCTGATCTCCGACGCCCGAGCCGAGCAGCTGCAGATCACCTCCGGGCTCGTCGCATCGGCTCCTGTCAACGTCGTGGTGCTGCCGGTGCTGTTCGAAGAGCAGGTGCTGGCGGTCATCGAGCTGGCGTCGCTGCGCCCGTTCACCGACACCGAGCGCACGTTCCTGGACCAGACCATGGAGACCATCGGCATCGTGTTGAACACGATCCTGGCGAACATGCGCACCGAGGAGCTGCTCGAGCAGTCGCAGCGGTTGACCCAGGAGCTGCAAAGCCAGTCGCGCGAGCTGCAGACACAGCAAGACGAGCTGCGCAAGACCAACGCCGAGCTGCAGGAGAAGGCGGCGCTGCTGTCGGAGCAGAACCGCGACATCGAGCTCAAGAACCGCGAGATCGAACTGGCCCGACGAGGCGTGGAGGAGAAGGCCGAGCAACTCGCCTTGTCGTCTCGCTACAAGTCAGAGTTCCTGGCCAACATGTCCCACGAGCTGCGGACGCCGCTCAACAGTCTGCTGATCCTCACCAAGCTGCTGGCCGACAACGTCGACCAGAACCTCACCCCCCAGCAGATCGAGTTCGCGAACACGA
This sequence comes from Acidimicrobiales bacterium, assembly GCA_035540495.1. Classification (GTDB taxonomy): domain Bacteria; phylum Actinomycetota; class Acidimicrobiia; order Acidimicrobiales; family CADCTF01; genus DASVEG01. Next base: position 5,815 of record DATLGL010000060.1, on the reverse strand, counting down.
TCTACGCCGCCGGCAGCGACCTGCTGGAGCTGATCAACGACATCCTGGACCTGTCCAAGGTCGAGGCCGGGAAGATGGACATCGCACCCGCGCGGGTGGAGCCCGGCGAGCTGCTGGACTACGTCGAGCGCACCTTCCGCCCCGTCGCGGAGGAGAAGGACCTGTCGTTCACCATCGAGCTCTCCGACGACGTCCCTGACCAGATCACCACCGACGGCCAGCGGCTGCAGCAGATCCTGCGCAACTTGCTGTCCAACGCCTTCAAGTTCACCGAGCAGGGGGGCGTGACGCTGTGCATCGGCCTGGCGAACCCCGACGAGCAGTTCCGCAACCCGATCCTCAACGAGGCCGAGAAGGTGCTGGAGTTCTCCGTCAGCGACACCGGTATCGGGGTTGCCGAAGACAAGCTGCAGCTGATCTTCGAGGCCTTCCAGCAGGAGGACGGCACCACCAGCCGCCGGTACGGCGGTACCGGGCTTGGCCTGTCGATCAGCCGGGAGATCGCCCGGCTGCTGGGCGGCGAGATCCGGGTCGAGAGCGAGCTGGGCCGGGGAAGCACCTTCACCCTGTACGTCCCGTCAGAGCTGGAGGCCGTCGAGCCGATCATCGAGGTCCCGTCGGCGGATGAGGACGAACAGGTGCCCTTCCTCACGTCCACCGCGACGGTCGAGTCGGCGCGTTCCATGCCGATCCGCCGACCGCAGCCGCTGCCCGCCGAACGCAGCCGCACCGCGGACAGCACCCTGGAAGGCCGCAAGATCCTGGTCGTCGACGACGACGTGCGCAACGTGTTCGCCCTGACCAGCGCGCTGGAGAGCTACGGCATGGAGGTGCTGTTCGCGGAGAACGGCAAGAAGGGCATCGACGTGCTGCTGCGCAACACCGACGTCGACCTCGTGCTGATGGACATCATGATGCCGGAGATGGACGGCTACGAGACCTGTCGCGCCATCCGCAGCATGCCGCAGTTCCAGCGCCTGCCGATCATCTCCCTGACGGCGAAGGCGATGACCGGCGACCGTGAGAAGAGCATCGCCTCGGGCGCCTCGGACTACATCACGAAGCCGGTCGAGATCGACCAGCTCGTGTCCCTGATGCGGATGTGGCTGTCCCGGTAGGGGCTGACATGACCGAGCCACAACGCGTCCTGCTCGTCGACGACCGGCCGAGCAACCTCATGGCGCTGCAGGCGCTGCTGGAGGCGCTGGATTGCGAGATCACCGTCGCCGAGTCGGGCGAGGAGGCGCTGCAGCGGCTGCTGGTCGAGGAGTTCGACGTCATCCTGCTTGACGTCCAGCTGCCCGGCCTGGACGGTTTCGAGGTGGCGGAGCTGATCAAGCAGCGCGAGCGCACCCGCCACGTGCCGCTGATCTTCCTCACCGCCACGACGGGCTCGCAGACGGCGCTACGTGGGTACTCGGCCGGCGCCGTCGACTTCGTCAGCAAACCGTTCGACCCGGTGCTGCTGCGATCGAAGGTGCAGGCCTTTCTCGAGCTGTCGCGGGCAAACCGGCTGCTGCGCCGCCAGGCTGACGAGCTCGCAGTGGTGGCTGCCGAGCGGGAGGCGGCAGCGACATTGCTGCAACGCCAGGCCGAGGAGCTGCAGCGGTCCAATACCGACCTGGCCGACCTGGCGGCGATGGCGTCGCACGATCTCGCCGAGCCGCTTCGCGTCATCGCCGGGTACAGCCAGCTGCTGCGGGAGCACACCACCCCCGACAGCGACCCGGAGGTCCAGCAGATCACGGGCGCGATCGAGCGTGGCGTCGAGCGCATGCAACGGCTGATCGACGGCATGCTGGCCTACGCACGGGCCGGTGCGGACGCGACCGCCGAGGACGTGCCGTTGAGCGAGGTCACGGCGGAGGTTCTGCTCGCCCTGGAGGCCACGATCGCCGAGCGCGGTGCCGACGTGCAGGCGCAGCCCTTGCCGGTCGTTCGCTACAACCGCACCCAGCTGACGCAGGTCATGCAGAACCTGATCAGCAATGCGATCAAGTTCGTCCCGCCGGGGCGGACGCCGACGGTTCGCATCGCCGCTGCGGAGCGTCCCGAAGGGTGGGAGATCTGCGTGTCGGACAACGGCATCGGGGTCTCCCCGGAAGAGCGCGACCGCCTGCTGACCACGTCCGCCCACCGGATCGCAGCCGAGGGGGGCCTGGGCCTCGCGCTGTGCGCACGGATCGCTGAGCGCAACGGCGGTCGCCTCGACGTCGCACCGGGACCGGACGGGGGCAGCGTGTTCTCCTTTGTCATCTCAAGGAGACCGTCAGCGGAGAGCCCCATCGCTGCCCGAGACCGGTCAGCCGGCGGTAGCCGATGATCCGCCCGACCGACACCGCCACGGTCTCGTAGGTCACGCGCCGCAGCGTGTCCCCGGTCACGCCGCGAGGGCCGGCTGCGGAGAACCTCGGCCGCAGCCCGACCTCACGGGCGATCGCCTGGATCCGGTACGCATGCCACGGATCGCTGACCAGCAGCACGTTGCGCTGGTCGCGGTCGCGCAGATACCGCGCGGCAGCGGACAGCGACTCGTAGGAGTTGCCGCCCTGCACCTCGAGCTCCAGCGCGTCGTTGGGGATGCCGTTGCGGATCAGGTACCGCGACGAGGCGGACGCCTCGGTGAACCGGTCGCCCGCCTTGCGTCCTCCGGTGACCCACACCACCGGGGCCTTGCCGTCCCGGTACAGCGCGATGGCGTGGTCGAGGCGGTCCTGCAGGGCCGGCGACGGGCGGCCGTCGTACTGCGCCGCACCGAGCACGATGATGGCGTCGGCGGGACCACGGTCGTCGTTGCGCGCCGCGAGCAGCACCTGGCCGGCGGTCGCCAGGACGTAGACCGCCACCAGCATGATCGCGGCGGTCCCCACACGGCCCGCACTGCGCAATCCCCTCACGCTGGGAACGCTACCGTCCGCGGCTACCATCGGCGGGCCCCCAGCGCCGGAGAACCGTTGACGATCGATCCCACCTCGCACCGCATCCCGCTCGCACCGCCGCAGTCGGTCGTCGACACGTCCGCAGAGGTCTTCGCCGCCGGACCGCCGGACGGGCACGTGATCGTGCTGGCGCACGGGGCCGGGTCGCGTCTGGACCACCACGTCCACCGGGGGGTCGCGGCCGCTGTCGCTGCGACGGGACACGTGGTGGTCACGTTCAACTTCGGGTACGCCGAGGCAGGCCGACGGTCGCCGGACGCGACAGGCCGCCTGCTGACCGCCTATCGCGATGTGCTCGGCTGGGTCCGCGACGCCTATCCCGGCCGCCCGCTGGTCGCGGGCGGGCGCTCCATGGGCGGTCGGATGGCCAGCCTGCTGTCAGCCCAGGGCGAGCCACTGGCGGGCCTGGCGCTGCTCAACTACCCCCTGGTTGCCTCGGCGGGGCGAGGCGGGCCACGAGTGGACCACTGGCCTGACCTCGCCGTACCGGTGCTGTTCGTCCACGGTTCGCGAGACCGGCTGTTTCCCGACGACGTCTTTGCTGCCCACCGCGCGCGGCTGACGGTGCCGGTCGCCGTGCACGTCGTCGACGACGCTGACCACGTCTTCGCCGTCCCTCGGCGGGCCGGACGCACACCAGCCGAGGTGTACGCCGAGGTGGCCGGGGCGGTCGATCGCTGGCTCGCGGACGCGGTGGTGGCCGCGTGACCCGCGCCAGCATGGGACGGCTGTCGCTGCTCGCGTTGATCTGGGGCTCGAGCTTCCTGCTGATCAAGATCGCTGTCGAGGAGCTGACGCCGACGCAGGTGGTGCTCGGCCGGCTGGTCGCGGCGTCCGCGGTGCTGCTGGTCATTGTCGCGTTGAGCGACATCCGCCTGCCGCGCCAGCGCGCCGTGTGGGGGCACCTCGCCGTGATGAGCGTGGTGGCGAACATCATCCCCTTCTTCCTGTTCGCCTGGGGGGAGCAGCGGGTCACGTCCGGGATGGCGGGCATCCTCAACGGGTCGACGCCGCTGTTCACGCTGGCGGTTGCGCTGGCCGCGCTTCCCGAGGAGCGCTGGTCGCCGCAGCGCACCCTCGGCCTGGTGCTGGGGTTCGTCGGCGTGGTGGTGGTGGTCGGCCCGTGGAATACCGACGGGCGGGTCAATGCCGTCTCCGGACAGCTGGCGTGCCTCGCAGCTGCGGCCTGCTACGGGGTGGCCTTCGTCTACACCCGCAGGTTCCTGGCCCATCGTGGCCTCGCACCGCTGTCCCTCTCGGCCGCCCAGCTGTCCGTCGGTGCGGCCGTGATGATCCTCGCGGCCCCATTCGTCGCGTGGTCGCCGGTGTCTACCGACCCGCTGGTGCTGGGCAGCGTTGTGGTCCTGGGCGCGGTGGGCACCGGATTGGCCTACCTGCTGTACTTCCGGTTGATCACCGACGTCGGGGCAACCAGCGCGTCGATGGTGACGTACTTGATCCCCATCGTCGCCGTGTTCTTGGGGGTCCTGGTGCAAAACGATCCCCTGACGTGGAACATCTTCGTCGGCGCCGCCGTCGTGTTCCTGGGCGCAGCGATCGCCGAAGGACGCCTGCGGGTGCGGCCGTCGGTCGAGGCGCCGGTGGCGCCCACCCGTCAGGAGGTCTGACGTGGACGATGTGCTGGCGTTGCTGGACTGGCGCCGCCGGATCGCGCAGCTGTACGCAGAGGTCCGTGATCGTCTCCCTGCCGGCCCGCATGGCGCGCACGAGCACTGGCGAGCGGTCCGCAGCCAGCTGTTCAGCCACCATCCCCAGTCGCCGCTGCCTGCGGACGCCCGAGCCGGATTCGGGGGGCTGCGCTGCTTCGACTACGACCCCTCGTTCGCCGTCGTCGCCGCGTTGGACACCGAGGTCGAGGGTGCCGTCTTCGACGTGGGCACGTCGACCGGCGCGGTCGTGCAGTTCCGCCGCTGCGGCCGGGTCGAGCTGCCTTGGGGCGCGCTGGACGTGTACTGGCTGGGCTGGAGGGGTACGGCGGCGGGCTGTTCCTGCCGTTTCGCGACGCGACCGCCGGCGACACGACCTACGGCGGCGGCCGGTACCTGCTGGACACCGTCAAGGGCGCGGACCTGGGGTCGACCGGATCAGGCGACCTGGTGCTGGACTTCAACTTCGCCTATCACCCCTCATGCGCGCACGACCCGCGGTGGAGCTGCCCGCTCGCCCCGCCCGGCAGCCGGCTCGACGTCCGCATGGAGGCCGGCGAACGGCTGTGACCCCTTCCTCCGAGAGTTTCCTGCCCCGGGGCGGCAACGTCACGGCGGAACGGCCGTGGACGTGACCTTCGACGCCGGTAGCTGGTGGTCGTACCTGCTGGTCTTCCTCGCCGCCGCGACGCCAGTGATCGAGGTGCTCGTCGTCATCCCGGCGGCGGTCCTCGCGGGCATGCCGGCGGCGCCGGTCGCGGCGGTCGCGTTCCTCGGCAACCTCACCACCGTGGCGTTGGTCGTCGTCGCCGGCGATCGGCTCTTGCGGTGGTGGCGACGCCGGCGCCGGCGCGAGCCCGAAGCGACGCCCCCGAGTCGCCGAGCCGAGCGCGCGCGCCGGCTCGCCCAGCGGTGGGGCGTACCGGGGCTCGCGCTCATCGCCCCCATCTCGACGGGCACCCACGTTGCGGCGGTCGCCGCACTCGCCACGGGCGCCCGCCGGGGTCGTGTCCTGGGCTGGATGGCCGGCGGCCTGGTCGTGTGGGCGGTCGCCGTGGCCGTCGGCGCTGCCCGGGGCATCGACGTCGTCCGCTAACCGGAAGCATCCAGGGCAGCGCCACGCCCCGACCCCGCCTGCCGACGTCAGAAGGGCAGGCTGGGGTCAGTGGGGTGGTCGGTGGTGTGGTGGGTGGCCGCGGACGTGCGGGC